>JBJEPX010000051.1:0-9067 GCA_051881455.1 Candidatus Fimenecus sp.
AAATTACAGGAACAGAGGCTACAAATTCGGCAAATCAGAACATTGCTCTCGCTTTTGACGGTGCACTGACAGCCAATCTTAACAATCTGGCGCCCTTAACTCCCGACGTAACCGCACCTGATTATGCAACTCCGCCCTCATCGGAAAGCCAAGAGCCGAGTTCTTCCGAAACAACAAGCGAGACAGTCGGCGGCGGTTCAACAGTTGACGGTATTCCCGGCACGGGAAGCAAGGTTGCTATCGGAATTGCGGCAGGCGCAGTTATTGTAGTTCTTACTGCTGCATTCGTAATTACGGTACAGAGAAAGAAAAAGAGCTGCGAATAAAAATATTGCACAAAAAAGTCCGAAAAAATTCGGGCTTTTTTTATTTGCGGAAAATACCGTATGCATTGACTTTACAGCCTTTGTTATTATATAATATTCAAGTAATTTTTAATATGCGGTATTAGTGCTTACATTACCGCTGTTTTCCGTATGGGAAAGCGAAAGGAGTTTCAAAATGGTTAAAGCAATTGTCGGCGCAAACTGGGGCGACGAGGGCAAAGGCAAAATCACCGATATGTTTGCAGAAAAGGCGGACATTGTCATTCGTTATCAGGGCGGTGCAAACGCCGGCCACACCATCATCAACGAAAAAGGGCGTTTTGCGTTTCACTTAATGCCCAGCGGCGTCTGCTATGACCACACCACCTGCATTATCGGCAACGGCGTTGCGCTGGACATCAATAAATTCTGCAAAGAATTGGAAGATGTGAAAAAGGCGGGGTTAAATCCGAAATTATTGGTTTCCGACCGTGCGCAGATTTTGATGCCGTACCACATTTTGTTTGATACTTACGAGGAAGAGCGTTTGGGCAAAAACGCGTTCGGCTCCACTAAAAGCGGTATTGCACCGTTTTTCAGCGACAAATACGCAAAAATCGGTATTCAGGTCAATGAACTGTTTGACGATGAGACCTTGAAGGCGAAACTCGACAACATTTGTACGCTCAAAAATCTGACTCTCAAATATGTGTATGACAAGCCCTTGCTTGACAAGGACGAGCTGTTTGCCACCTGTGTAAAATACAGAGAAATGATTGCCCCCTACGTTTGCGACACCCACGCCTATTTGCAAAAAGCGTTGGCAGAGGGCAAGGAAATTCTGTTAGAGGGACAACTCGGCACCTTGAAAGACCCCGATTTCGGCATTTACCCGATGGTTACCTCCTCCTCTACCCTTGCGGGCTACGGCGCAGTAGGCGCAGGTATTCCGCCCCACAAAATTGAGGATATTATTGTCGTGACAAAGGCATATTCTTCCGCAGTGGGCGCAGGCGAATTTGTTTCGGAAATTCTCGACGAGGACGAGGCTCAGGAGCTTCGTATTCACGGCGGCGACAAGGGCGAATTCGGTGCAACTACGGGCAGACCGCGCCGTGTAGGCTGGTTTGACTGTGTGGCAACACGCTACGGCATTGAATGTCAGGGCGCAACAAAAGTTGTTATGACCGCGCTTGACTGCCTTTCATATTTGGAAGAAATCAAGGTTTGCACAGGTTATGAGGTTGACGGCAAAGTGATTAAGGATTTCCCCACCACCCCAACCTTGAAAAAATGCAAACCCGTTTTGACCACCCTCAAAGGCTGGCACTGCGACATAAAGGGTATTCGTGATTTCGACAAGCTTCCGAAAGAAGCCCGTGATTATGTGGAATTCATTGAAAAAGAACTCGGTCACCGCATTGATATGGTCTCCAACGGCCCCGAGCGCGAAGCGATTATTTACAGATAAAAATTAGAAGGCGCATAGCATGGAAAAAATTCTTGTTCTTGATTTCGGCGGGCAATACAATCAGTTAATCGCGCGCAGAGTGCGTGACAACAATGTGTATGCCGAAATTCTCCCCTACACCACGCCGATTGAGGAAATCCGTTCCCGCGGCTACAAGGGCATTATTTTTACGGGCGGTCCCAACTCCGTCTATGACGACAGTTCTCCGCACTACGCTAAAGAAATTCTCGATTTGGGTGTGCCGGTGCTCGGTATTTGCTACGGCTGTCAACTCATTTCTTGGATGCGTGGCGGTGAAGTCAAAACCGCGCCGGTATCGGAATACGGCAAGATCGAGGTCACGGCGGATACAAAAAGTCTGCTGTTCAAGGGCATTCCCGAAAAAAGCATTGTTTGGATGAGCCACACGGACTATATCGCAAAAGTCCCCGAGGGATTTTCGGTTATCGGCACAACGGACGATTGCCCCTGTGCCGCAATGGAAAACCGTGCAGAACAGATTTATGCTGTGCAGTTCCACCCCGAGGTGACACACTCTGAATTCGGCAAACAGCTTTTACACAACTTTTTATATGTAATTTGCCGTTGTTCGGGCGATTGGGTGATGGACGATTTTATTGAGAACACCGTTGCCGCATTGCGTGAAAAAATCGGTGATAAAAAGGTGATTTTGGGTCTTTCGGGTGGCGTGGATTCCTCCGTAGCGGCGGGTCTCCTCTCCCGTGCCGTTGGCAAACAATTAACCTGTGTATTCGTGGACCAAGGGTTGATGCGCAAGGACGAGGGCGATTTCGTCGAAAAGACCTTTACCTCGCTTTTTGATATGCGTTTCGTGCGCGTCAACTGTCAGGAAGAATTTCTTTCCAAACTGAAAGGTGTAACCGACCCCGAAGATAAGCGCAAAATCATCGGCACGGAATTTTATAATGTCTTTTGGAACGAAATCCGCAAGGAAGCGGATAAAGGCTTCTTCGCACAAGGTACGATTTATCCCGACTGTATTGAGTCGGGCAAGGGCGACGCCGATGTGATTAAAACGCATCACAACCGCGTAAAAATGCCCGAAGATATTGAATTTGAAGGCGTAATTGAGCCCCTTTGCGATTTGTTTAAAGACGAGGTTCGCGCCGTTGGCGAAAAATTGGGTATTCCCAAAGAACTCGTATGGCGTCAGCCGTTCCCCGGCCCGGGACTGGGCGTACGCATTATCGGTGAAATCACCGCCGAAAAGGTCAAGATTTTGCAAGAAGCGGACGCAATTTTCCGCGACGAAATGGCAAAAACCGGCTATGAAAAGCATTTAAGCCAATTCTTCGCCGTACTGCCCGATGTGAAAACCGTGGGCGTGATGGGTGACCACAGAACCTATGACCATTTGATTGCCCTGCGCGCCGTCACTACCGACAACTTTATGACGGCGGATTGGGCGCAAATCCCCTACGATATGCTCGCCAAGGTGTCAAACCGCATTACGAATGAGGTGGAGCACGTCAACCGCGTGGTCTATGACATCACCTCTAAACCCCCCGGAACGGTGGAGTGGGAATAATTTCACACCCGTGAAAAAGCCCGTAAATAAAGGCTTTTTGCCGTTTGAAAGCCCTCTGTGGCAACAAAATGGCAACATTATTTGAATTATTGTAAAAGTAAAGAGCTATCAGATTTTTTGAAAGTCTGATAGCTCTTTTTGATTAGTTTAAATTATACCCAAATTTTTTGTTGCGGGACATCATTACTTCTTTCCAATAACTTTCTCGCAAGATTATTGTCTCATCTGATGTGAACATAGGGTGAATTTCCAAAAGTGTAAATTTGAAATTCTTTTCTACATAGTCGTACCCCTTTTGCTCTACTAAAGCACTAAGATCTTTGTTACCACCATGCCCATTGGCACAATACTGGCTCCAACGAGACCAAATTCCACAATCTCCATAGGCCGAACCAATATAACGCTTTCCGTTTTCAGTGTCGGAAAGCATATAGATGCCTTTTATACTCTCTAGTGCGCTTTTCCAATCTTGAGGGTTTCGGTTGATGATTGTTTTTATCGTCGCAAATGGAAAGTCAATTTGCTCATAACCAGGGAAAATGTGGCTTGAATATGATTTGTCTAAAACTTCTACGACTTCAATTATATCATAGTAATTCTCAAGGAAAAATGCACTGCCACGGGGTGTATTGATGTTTTTTACTTTCAATCTGCCTATGAAATCTTTGTATTCATCACAGAGACGGATGTCATAATGATCAGGATATGTATTTAATATTTCAAATATACCGCCGAATAAGAAAGTCCCTTTTTGAGGGTAAAAATCAATAAACGATATAACATATCTTCTGGTAAAGCGATTAGTTTTTTCACTTCGCCAAGTGTTCCATCCCACCCAATAATCAAAATTCTCAATAAAATCATCCAGTGGATTTGTATTTCCATTATACTTTGCAATATGCATTTTGTAATTAGATGGGCAATCAATAGGCATGATTTGGTTTAATTTAATCATTTAATTCACCTCCGAATTCAATTATCTTTCAACTGATCCTTAATTATTTTAACCATTGCTTCGTTGAATGCCGGCGACGGCACTTTCACATAACCGGAATTTTCATCATATTTCGGATAGTTATAACGCCACTTGTCATAGTCCTCACGGCTGGTGTCGCCTTTGCGGTATTTTTCAGCCTGTTCTGCCCACGCATTTATCATTTCGGAAAGCTCGGCAGCATCTTTTCCCTTGCGGGGATCAACATGCATAGAAACGCCGCTCTCAGTCTTTTCAACTGTCAATCCATAGCGATCCTCTAATGTAAACAGTGTGTGCATTAAACCAAGATAGCTGTCAATGTCAGGTACAGACAGCGCCAGGGGTGACACACCAAGCACGCCGGCAAGACTTTCTGTTAAATCAGCTTTCGGTGTTCTTGAGCCTGATTCATATTGTGCCATACGGATGTCAGCGGTCTTTTCGGGAAAGCCGACTACCGTTCCCAGATACTTTTGTGTCATTCCCCGCAGATTGCGGAAGAAACGAATTCTTTCACCGATTGCCATAGCAATTACGCTCCTTGTTTATGTAATATGCGATAAGTATATCATATATGTTTAGCGTATGTCAAGGCAACCAAAGCAAAAAGAGTAAATATTTTCTCAAAAGCCACTTGACTTTACGGAATTTGTTTAGTATAATAGTTAAACAAATAGTGTTAGGTTATTTGCTTAACAACTGAATAACCGTCATATGTCACGGTAATGGCATATTCGCTCGGGCAAATCGGAATGCGGTCAGAAAGTTCTCCGACACTAAATAATCGAATTATCAAAAATCGAGTAAAGGGGGTGATTAAATGGAAAGTACAAGCTTTATGCGAGTGGATGAAGTGGCTCAGGAACTGGGTATCTCAAAATCTTACGCTTACAAAATCGTCCAAAAGCTAAATGTCGAACTGAAAGAAAAAGGGTTTATGACAATTTCAGGGCGAGTAAATAAGCAATATTTTATGGAACGCACCTGCTACGGTGCAACTAAGAAAGAGAGGGATTAAACAATGGCAGTATATAAAGAAGAAAAAACAAACACTTGGCGAGTGCTTTACCGTTACACCGATTGGAACGGTGAACGCAAGCAGTCGCAGAAACGAGGGTTCAAAACAAAGCGTGAAGCGCAGGCTTGGGAGCGAGAACAGCTTAACAAGCTGTGCGGTGACTTAGATATGAACTTTAAGAGCTTTGTAAAGCATTATACCGAGGATATGCAAACTCGCATTAAAGAGAACACTTGGGCAACTAAAGAACATATCATCCAAACAAAACTAATGCCCTATTTCGGGAAGCTGAAGATGTGCAACATAACCGCACAACAAATAATCACTTGGCAAAATGAGCTTATCAATTATAAGGACGATAACGGCAAACCGTATTCTCCCGTATATTTGAAAACAATTCATAATCAGCTATCTGCGATATTTAACCACGCTGTCAGGTACTACAACCTGAAAGAAAATCCTTGTCAAAAGGCGGGCAGTATGGGTAAAAAGAAAAATCGCGAAATGCTTTTCTGGACGAAAGAGGAATATTTGAAGTTTGCCGATGCGATGATGGATAAGCCGATGTCATACTATGCGTTTGAAATGCTCTATTGGACGGGTATCCGTGAGGGAGAGCTGTTAGCTCTTACCCCTGCTGATTTCGATTTTGAAAAGCGAACGGTTACAATCAATAAATCGTTTCAGCACTTAAACGGCAGAGATATTATTACTTCTCCGAAAACAGAGAAAAGCAACCGCACAATTCAGTTGCCGAAGTTCCTTTGTGATGAAATGCAGGACTATCTGAAAATGCTCTACGATGTAGGTTTTGAGGACAGAATGTTTCCGATTACCAAGAGCTATTTGCATCGAGAAATGGACAGAGGCGCAAAACAAGCCGGGGTAAAAAGAATCCGTATTCACGACATTCGCCACAGTCACGTTAGTTTGCTGATTGATATGGGATTCTCTACAACGGCTATTGCAGACCGTGTGGGACATGAAAGTATTGATATAACTTACAACTATGCGCATTTGTTCCCGTCAAAGCAAGCTGAAATGGCAGATAAGTTAGATATGGAAAGGGGCGAGTAAAATGTCACTTAAAAATAGGGATGAGCATAACCGCTGGAGGAATATAACCGTAGGCTTTCGAGTATCGCCCGAAGAAAACGAACTACTGAACAAGGCTGTAGCCTTATCGGGGTTACCAAAACAAGAATACTGCTACCGAAAATGTATGAACAGAGATGTCATTGTTCAGGGTAATCCGAGAGTGTTCAAAGCCTTGCGAAATCAACTTGCCGCCGTGTTACAAGAGTTACAGCGTATTGAGGCTGGCGGTGAGGTAAATGATGAGTTGCTAGATTTAATTGAAATGATAGCCGATATTCTCGGCGGATTAAAGGAGGAATCAGAATGATATATAAAAAAGAAATGACCGCTCCGAATGTATCTGTTGGCGCAGATACGGAGCAGTCAATTCAAAAATGTACTGACAATAGTATAACTGATAACTATGAAAATATCAAGTGTTTTGAAGAAATGCAAAGCGAGTTGATGTTAAGCTTAGACCCGTCATATCTCAAAACAATTTCAATGAGCGAGCTATACGACACCGTGTACCAAAGCAAACCGCCGCTGATTGACGGCTTACTCTACCCCGGCACATATATTTTTGCAGGAGCGCCGAAGCTGGGCAAGAGTTTCCTTATGGCACAGCTTGCTTACCATATCAGCACGGGTATGCCGCTTTGGAATTATACCGTCCGAAAAGGAACTGTGCTGTACCTTGCTCTTGAAGATGATTATCACAGATTGCAGGAAAGGATGTACCGAATGTTCGAAACGAAAAGTACAAACAATTTGCATTTTTCTGTTTCGGCAGGTCAGCTTGGAAACGGTCTTGACAAACAGCTTACAAGGTTTATGGTGGAACACCCCGACACAAAACTAATTATCATCGACACGCTTCAAAAGGTGCGTGAGGTCGGCGGAGATAATTACAGCTATGCAAACGATTATGAAATTATCACAAGGCTCAAAAAGTTTGCGGACAGCAGTGGAATATGTCTGCTGCTTGTTCACCACACACGCAAGCAGAATGCCGACGATAAATTTGATATGATTTCAGGCACTAACGGATTGCTCGGCGCCGCTGACGGAGGTTTTATTCTTCGGAAAGAAAAGCGTACAAGCAATGCCGCCACGCTTGAAGTATCAGGCAGAGACCAGCCCGACCAAAAGATTTATCTGAACCGCAATCCCGAAACGCTTGTATGGGAGCTTGAGAAAACAGAAACAGAGCTATGGAAACAACCGCCTGATCCGTTGCTTGAAAATATTGCTGATAAAATCACAAGAGAATATTCAAAATGGCAAGGCACACCCACAGAGCTTGTAGACTTTCTCGGCGTTGATATGAAAGCGAACGCTTTGACGATGAAGCTGAATATCAATGCAGGGCGTTTGTTCAATGAGTATGGAATCCGTTATCAGAACAAACGCTGTCACGATGGGCGCAGGGTAAGTCTTGCATTGGAACAGCGTGACGATGCGTGACGGTCGTGTCGGTGTTTTAGGCGATACTGAAAACATCGTCACCATCGATGCAGACCGACACGGATAAAGTTTTTGCAGGGTGCAGGCGGCTTTTTTCAAAAAGCCGCTCCTGCCTCTCGGAGAGCGCAAAACCTGCTTGCAGGTTGCATTTTTGATAGGCTTGCCTGTCAAAAGTGCTTTTGATTTACTCTTGACAAGAGTAACAGAACCCCGGCTAACGCCGATAGGGAAAGGATGTGAGATTTAATGAAAAGAACGATAAGTGCAATGGTCGGTAAAGGCTCGGTTAATCACAACAGCCGCAAGTTCAAAGCTGAAAATGTAGACGGTAGCCGAACGCATCTTAATATCGACTACTGCAATGAAAATATCAAAAAAGTCTATCACAATTTGTTTGATGAAGCTCTTGAAAGATATAATTCCAAGCAGACAAGAGCCGACCGCAGAATAGAAAACTACTATGAAAAAATCTGTAATTCAAAGCAAGAAAAGCCGTTCCACGAACTCATTTTGCAGATAGGCGATAAAGAAAATATGAGTGCGGAAAGTGAAAACGGAGCACTTGCAAGAGAGATTTTAGATGAGTATTACTGTGGGTTTCAGGAAAGAAATCCTCAGTTAAAAGTGTTCTCAGCTCATCTGCATATGGATGAAGCAACACCACATTTGCACATTGATTTTGTTCCGTTCACCACGGATAGCAAGCGTGGACTTGAAACAAGAGTATCACTCAAGCAGGCGCTTGCCGCACAAGGATTTAAGGGCGGAACCCGTGGAGATACCGAGTGGAACCAATGGGTAAGCGCAGAAAAATCCGCACTGGCGTTTGTTATGGAACGCCACGGAATTGACTGGGAACACAAAGGTACTCACGAACAACACTTGTCTGTTTTGGATTACAAAAAGCAGGAGCGAGAAAAGGAAATCGCTTTATTGGACAACCAACTTGCCGAGAAAAAAGATGAGTTTCGTGTTATGGCTGACCGCATTGAAAACTTTGATAACGGCGAAAGAGCGTTACAAAATCTTGATGAAAGCATAATGAATGAGCCTGAATATCAATTGCCTGAGCCGCCTGCAATGATGTCGGCGAGAACTTATAAGGCAAAGTTTGTTGAGCCGCTTATAGCTCGATTTAAGTCTTTAATAAGCACCTTATTTGCACGATATTTCAAGGCGTTGGACAGTTACCACAGATTGAACA
>JBJEPX010000052.1:0-8922 GCA_051881455.1 Candidatus Fimenecus sp.
GTAGCCCAAAAAACCGCTTGCGGCAGGGGGGCTGTGCGGTGGGCAGCCCCCGCAGCGAGGACATGACCAGCACACCGAGCGGCGTCTGAAAAAAGCGCAGCTCGCCGTTTATTTCCGGGAATTCCTCCCCGCCCTGTACCACGGCGATGGCCTGCGGACGGCTGCGCAGCATCACGAGGAACTGCCCGCCGGGGATCAGCTGATGGTTCTGCATAGAAAAAACACCTCCGCACCATATTATGCGGGGCCAGCAAAAAAACTCCCCTGCGGGGGAGCTTTTTTGCTGAAAATGGGATGTTTTATTTTTTGCGGGTAATGGCCGCCATGCCGAGAAGGGACACAACAGCCAGCGCAGCAGCTGCGCCGACAAAATCATTCGCGCCGGTGGCGGGGTTCTCGGCTGTTTCGGTGGTCGTGGTGGTGTCGGTGGTGTCATCGGGGATGATAACCACAATGGAAGCTTTTTTAGCGGTAATCTCTTCCCCTGCAGGCACCTTGGTCCCATTCACGGTGATTTCTTCCCCTGTCTCATTTTTCAGGACCACACCTTCGGGAACACTTTGGAGCGTATTGCCCTGCACAACGGTAAAGGTGCCGCCCTGCTGCATGGCCTCTTTAGCGGCCTTCCCGATATGGTACTGCATATTGCTGTCTGTGATCACCACTGCAGCGGGTTCAGTATAGGTCAAGGGATTGGTATCGTAGCTGCCGCCGGTCAGTGTAGGCGTGCCGTAATTGTTTCCATTAGTTAATACCAATGGCTTATTGTTAGCATTAAATTTTCCCCCGGAAACATCCAACTTGCTATCATTCATTGTAAGCCCCAGCACCGCGTTTCCATTACTTTGGAAGTTGCCGCTCTCGATAGTCACCTGGCCAGCTTCGTCACACCATACCGCATAGTAGTTCGTGCCTGTGATGTTGACATTGCGCAGAAGCACATCCGACGCGTTATAAACATTGATTCCTCCCGCGATAGTAATGTCCTCTATTAAAACATTTTGTGTAACGCCTTCATCTCCAACAAACAGCCCGTAAGAACCACCGTTAGCATCAAATTTACCGTTTTTAATGGTGAGATTCTTCCCTTGGAAAATAACCGCAAAGTTATTGGCTTTGAAGGTCATCCCATTCAAATCTATTGTGCAATTATCGGCAGCGTCTACTACATCTGCAGCACCTGCGTTTAAAGTGGCAGTCGTATCAATACTACCAGTCAACTTCACATATGCACCTTCATTTTGCAAGGCGTTTTTCAGTTCTTCATATGTGCTGACATTCACTTCCGCCGCCATCGCCGTAACGGGCAGCAGGACGGCTACCATCAGCAGCGCCAGCGCTATTGCTAATAATTTCTTCATGTTTTTACCTCTCCTTTTTGTTTTGCCTCTCAAAGACCATCCTGTTTGCATGCAAACAGGATGACCCCCGGGGGTCATATTTTTAGTTCTGTTTATTATATCAAGAGTTTTCCTGTTTGAAAAGTGCTTTTCTTGCCAATTCAGCAAAAATATTACATAAATTTTCCTGTCTGTTTTTGTATCATTTTTCGCCTATGGGACCTTTTGCGTCCACATGGCTTTCCCGAATCAGCCGCAGCTTTTCTGCGCGGGAAAGGCGCTTGAGGGCGGTTTCCCGGCGCAGTGCCGCCGGTTTATCCATAGCCTCCTCGCAATAGCGGAGCATTACAGGCCCGCGGCCGCGGGTATATTTCGCGCCCCGTCCGCTGTTGTGGGCCGCCAGCCGCCGGGGGATATCGTCGGTGCATCCGGTATACAGCGTCCCGTCCCGGCATTCCAGCATATAGACCCACCAGCCCACAGCGTTTCCCCCTTTTTCCCCGGCACAGACCGGTTCGGAACAAAAAAACCGCCACAGTGGATAGCCTGTGGCGGAATGGCGCGCTGTAAGGGATTCGAACCCCTGGCCTTCTGGTCCGTAGCCAGACGCTCTATCCAGCTGAGCTAACAGCGCATTTGCTTTTGACAGCTTAATTATACTATCACATCGGGAGAAAATAGTCAATTCTTTTTTTGGCTTTTTTCAAAATCTTTTATTTTTTCGGGGTATTTTAACGGGCGGCGGCTCTTGCATTTTGACCCAAAGTATAGTAGAATAAGGAGCGTCTCCTCTCACTGAAAATTGGAGACAAATAATCCGGAGACGTATCGAAGTGGTCATAACGGGACTGACTCGAAATTTTTTGAAGAGTTGGCTGTTTGCTCCGCTTAAAAAGCCCGTAAAATCAGGAGCTTTCTTCGGTTCGAAAATTGAATATTTTATTGTTCTTTCCGTCAGTTCTTTCCAAAAGTTTTTGGAAATAATGCGGAATTACATACACGGAGAGTTGTCCGAGTGGTCGAAGGTGCAGCACTCGAAATGCTGTGTTCCCAAAAGGAACCTAGGGTTCGAATCCCTAACTCTCCGCCAAAAAGTCCAGTAAACAAGCGTGTTTGCCGGACTTTTCTTTTTTGCTCGTTTGCTCAAAATCGGCTCAAAACTATGGAAAGAACAGCCTGTTTTTTGGAAAGAACAAGACGATTTCGGGCATTTTGGCATATTCGAACCGTTAAAATCAGTTCGTTCCGCCATCGTTTGAAATTTCGGTCCATTTGCTACTAAAATTCACCGATTCGGGAAGTGCCATTCCGCTGACCATTGCCTTTGCCGACGACAGTTTTGAAGTGTAGTCAAGGTGGGCATAAATGTTAGCGGTTGTGGAAAAATCACTGTGTCCAAGCCACTCCTGAATTTGTTTCAGCGGTACGCCGTTCGCAAGAAGCAGACTTGCGCAACTGTGTCTTAAATCGTGAAAACGCATTCTTTTACAGCCGTGCTTTTGGATATACTGTGGGAAATAGCTTGTCAAGTATTCCGGTCGCATTAAATCTCCCAGCTCGTCTACAAAGACATAACCGTCATATTCGTAGTTGTAGCAGTTTCCGCAGACCCTTTTGTTGACTTCTTGTGCCGCTTTTACTTCTTTGAAATACTCCGCAAAGCTGCCGACAAGCGGAAGCGTACGCATACTGGATTTTGTTTTTGCAGAGTCCTGTGCGTACATTTTTGTTTTTCCGTCCACTTGCAGCGATGTGACCGTGTGCCTTATAGTGATTGTGCCACGCTCAAAGTCAATAGCGTCCCATTTCAGTCCGCAGACCTCGCCACGACGCAAGCCGTAGAAAGCGGCGACCAAAACTGGAAGTTCCAACTTTGTCCCTTTGACAACTTCAAATAAGTGTTGCAGTTCTTCCGCATCAAGGAATACAGGCTGATAATCGTTCTTTTTCGGGCGGTCTACTTTCATTGCCACATTCTGCGTAACAAGGTCGGTTTTCATTGCGTATTTCAGCGCCTGATGAATAACAGCGTGATAGTGAATAACCGAGTTTGGCTTGACTGTTTTCAGTTTTTCGGAATAGAATTGCTGAATGTGTCTTGCCTCTAATCCCTGAAGCGTTAATGCCTTCTTACGAAAATACGGCTCAATCACCGATTTCACCATTTGCTCGTAAGAGCTGAATGTGGTTGCCTTTACACGCACCTTGACGATTTCTAACCATTCAAGCAGATAGTCTGCAAACGGCATATCAGAGGCAAGTTCGCCGACTTCTTGCGGCGGTACAAATTCACTTCTGATTCGTGCGAGTTCTGCTTCGGCTTTTCGTTTGTTGCCCTTTTCGGACAGTCCCGTGGAAAAGTATTTCACACGGCGTTTTCCGTTGTTGTTATAGTAACTCAGCACTACATAATAAAAACCTTTTTTAACTTGTAGGTGTCCTGATACCATTGTTTTTAACTCCTTTCATTGTACATCACAGGAAAGACCTACACCGACAAGCCTATTATAGCTTGCCGGCGTAGTTCTTTCCATTCTGCAAAAGTCACTCGCTGTACACTTTAGTTCGAATTAACGAGCGTCTCTGTTGCGCTCTCGTTGGCGTTTCAAAAGTTCCAAGCCTTTCAGAATATCTCGTTTAATTTGCTCATCGCTGTAATTTTGCGGAAAGTATTTGCGAAGCTCATCACGAGGCAGCTTGATTTGTTCTCTTTGATTTGGTTTTTCTTCCGATAAAACAGCGTAGACCGCATCGGCAGTAAGCAAGCCGTCTTGCGACATTTTCTTCAGCCTGATACTCTGTGCGTGTGACGGTGTGCAGTCGTTCATATTGATTGCGTCAAGCAAAGTGAGCTGTTCTTCTCGGTCAAGGTAGGAGATTTCTACCGCAGGGTTGAAAGCGATTTTATTATCATCTACCATTGAAAGCAGTTCGGGAATTAAGTAAGTTAAGCGGATATAGCGTTGGATTTGTCGCTCACTATCATCGCTGTCTTTGCTCACTTGTGTTACACTCAACAACTTCTCGCCAACTTGGCGAGAAGTAACACCCTGATGTTTTATCGCTTCCAGCTTCATCTTATACGCAAAGGCTTTTTCGCTTGGCAGTATTGTTTCTCTTTGCAGATTGGCGTCCACCATTGCGATTACCGCTTCGTCGTCGGACATCTCACGGACGATAACCGGCATGGTTTCAATCCCCAGCATCTGACACGCCGCAAGCCTTCTATGCCCCGAAATAAGCTCGTATCCGCCGTCAGGCAGTGGTCTTGCAAGTGCCGGAGTTATCGTTCCGACCTTGCGTATACTTTCAATCATTCGCTTCATTTCTTCGTTATTCAATATCTTAAAGGGGTGATTCTTAAAAGGATGAAGCTCGTCAAGCGGTATATTCTTTACACGCTCAAGCTTTGCGTCGTCACGCTCCGCTTGCGTTGTGAATAGGTCGTCCAAAGTCGGTAAAGTAAAATCTGATTTTCGTTTTGTCATCGTTCGTATCCTCTCTTTCTTGATTTATTAAGTCCGAAATATCGGCTTCGCATATTCTCCTCAATGAGAATATTTTCTTTGATTTTGGGGTTATCCTCTATAATCCTTAATGCTGTTTTCTTGTCCTTTCGAAGTTGAGCCAGAGCCTTTGTGCAGTCATCTCGCTTGGCAACAAGCTTTGCTTTTTCATCGGGATTGTGGCAAGAATCAATATCTCGGTAGAGCATTTTGCGGTAATCCGATATGAGTTTTATTTCAGAATCAGCGTTATTTATAAATGCTTCCACAGAAGAAATATCGGTTAGGTGATTTTCATAAATGAGCTGTACCTGTGCGGTGTGGCGGTCAAGCCAACGGCAAGCCTCACGCATTTCGGGCGATAGCGGCTTGTGCTTTTTATTCTTAGGAAGCGCGCCGAGCAGATATAAATATCTGAAATACAACGCTTTAAGACCCGTAATCTTTTTGGCGGTTTTTAAGTTGCCTTTAACAAAATGCGCCTTTTGAATTGTTACACCAAAGCTCTTTTTTTCGGTAAACTCATAGTATAAGCGGTAAGCTTCCTGCGGGTTGTTTCGCAGAGTATCTCTCATTCGGTCATAGATTGCATCTCGGTCATAGGCTTCTCCCAAGCGGTACAAACGAGTCGCTTTTTTGCTGTTGACAGAGCGAATGGTGGCGTACTTATGATATGGGTTAAGGTCGATTACATATCCGAGCTGTTTCATAACATAGGTAAAAGCTTTGGGATTTGTACTCATCGTAAGAGCTTTATCTATCGCCTCACGCATTAAATTGTATCGAGTCGGCTCGCCGTTCTTTTCCGCAAAGTACATCTTGCGTGGCGTCTTTCCTTTGGGATTTTTAATAACCGTCAGGCCGTTTTCTTTGCAAAGTTCATCGGAAATACTGCGCAGTTTCCAGTATGCACCCTCGTTGCAGTTAAACTTCTTACCGTTCCACATATTCACCGAATTGATGACCAAATGATTGTGATATGTGCCGGTGTTAAAGTGCGTAGCGACCAGCACTTGGTACTGATCGCCCCACATTCTTTTTGCAAGCTCTACGCCGAGTTTGTGAGCAAGTTGCGGTGTGACTTCACCTGTTTTGAAACTCTGATATGCGTGATAAGCCACATTGCCGACCGTCTTATCAAATCGTTCTTGTACCGCATTCATCTCGGCAAAAGCTGTTTCTGCGGTGCAGTTTACGCCTGTCACATACATTGCTTTTTCTTCACCGATTACGGTTTTTCTCTCGTCAATTGCGTAGTGAAGTGCCTTGCAAATATCGCTGTAAATCGTCTTGTCCGGGTTCGCCGCATAGCTCAAAACACGGCTGACGCTGTCGGTTATAGCCCATATTTTTGTTACTGCCACGGCGAATCACTTGCGCTTTCCGGCTCACCGATTGAGTGGTAAGCCTTCAAAAATTTGCTCACAACATCGTTGAAGTTTGCATTTACATTGGCTTCTGAAAGCGACTTCCAATTGTCACGAAGTGAGGTCAAACCTCGGTAAGCTTCGTAAAATTCCTGCGGCAAGGTTGCCTGAACTTCCTTGCCCAATCCGAGTTTTCTAAGGTAAGCAGAGAGCGAAAGCCCGCATTTTTTAGCGGCAGTTTCCATTTTTCTTTTCTCTCCCTCAGTCACTCGGATATTGATTGCAGTTGTTCTTTGTCTCATATATTTTATTCCTTTCTCTGTATAATTGGGGTTACAGGGGCGGCAAGTCCCTTTCGGTAATTTGCCGCCGGTTTTGTGGATTTCAAAGGCAACACAAAACCTATGCTCGCTATCCTTACGGATTGGCATTACCTGTATAGCCTTATGTCCAGTTTCTCAAAAAATGACGATAGTGACGGCTGTGACGGCTTTTTCCTATATAGCGGATTTATTGTCATCGCCGTCATTGCCGTCATTCTTTTTTAAGTAAATCAGTCGGTTCTTACCGGTGCGTTTTGTTTTGTATTCGATGCCATGCGGCTGAAAAACTTCCGAAGAAAATCGGGCAAGCATTTTGGTCACGACATTCGGTGTAACCTCGGTTTCGTTCATCTGCGTTATAAGTTGCGTTGCCGTGCCTCGCCATTCTTTTACTTCCGAAATATAATCAACCAGCCGGAAAACAAACTTTGGAATTTCTTCACGATGAATATCCTCCATATCCTTTCGCTCGACTAATTCCCACAAGTGACTGCGGTTGTCAAACTTCAAGGTCAGCTCCTGATATGCAATATCTCGACCGGTGGCAAGCAGCGTTCCGGTTTCGTTGGCACGGCTGCGCTTCAAAACAAAATTTGTATCTGCCGCACCTGTGATACCGGTGGAGCCTGATACCTCGTTGAATGGGTCGCTGACATCTTTCAGCTTCCTAACGTGATGAACAACCATAACAGCGATGCCGTACTTGTCCGAAATATTTTTCAGCGCCGAAACATCGTCATAGTCGCCTGCATACATTCCGCTTTTTCCGCCGGTGCTTTTTGAATCTCGCACCTTTTGAAAGGTGTCGATAATGACAAGCTTTGTTTTCGGAAAGTCGGAAAGATACTGTTCGATTTGCTGTTCCAAACCGTTGCCGATTTGAAAACTCATTGTTGCAATTCGAAGTTCGGGCGGTGCTTCGTCTGTGATTTGATACAGGCGGCTTTGTATTCTTGCGTAAGTATCTTCCAAGCAAAGATAAAGCACATCGCTCTTGTGGGTTTCAAATTCCCACACAGGCTGTCCTCTCGCCACTTGAATACCGAGCCAAAGCATAAGCCAGCTCTTACCGATTTTACTTGACCCCGAAAGCACACTTAGTCCTTGCGGTATCAAGCCGTCAACCACAAATAAGGTTTTTCTCATCGGCGTTGACAGCAGCGTGTCCGCATCAATTGTTTTCAGCTTTTCAACTTGCATTCTTCACACCTTCTTCCATAACATAATTGATGACATTGACCTTCGGAATCTTAAAAGCGTTTCCGATTTTAACGCCGGAGATATATCCGTTGTTAATCAGGTCGTATGCCAAGTGTCGGCTTACGCCGAGCATTTGTTGAAGCTGAGCTACTGTAACAATGTCCGGATAGTCCGGGAACATCATCTTGTAAAGCTCTTTCAATTCTGTTTTTCTCATCTTCTTAACCTCCTTTGTGAGAAAAAAGCTGCACAGTCTGTACAGCTATGTAAGAGGCAACAGTCGAAAGGAGGACTCTTTCTGTTGCCTTTTCGCCGTTCTGCCCGAATGTCGTTTTTGTTATCCCTGCCCCCATCTCAGCGGCGTCGCCCTGCTCGTATCATCGCAAAGTCATATCCCATTCGGACGGTCATTCAGTTTTAGAAAATCAAATTAATTTCAATTTTGATTTGCAAATTTATTATAGCTTTGTATTGACACAAAGGCAATACTTTTGTATAATGTTATTTGTAGTGATATGGATTTGCTAATTATTTAAAAATTCTCATTTTCTAAAACGGAGGTCTTAGCAATGAGCGAAAATATACTCCAAACAGAAGATAAATACAGTGCCGTGTCCTTTGGATTTGCTCCAAACAGATGGCACGTAACGAACGACGAAAAATCTTGTGTACTTTCCGTAAACGACGAATACAACTATTCAAAACTTCTTGAGTTGTATAACGCTATCGAGGTCGATAGACGAGAAACGATTGCTTTGGCTGTTACCGGCAAAAAAGAATTTGCTTTATCGGACGGTGAACTTACTCAAATCAAGCAGGATACTGCCGATACGCTTGCTCGTTTGCGAGCTGTTACGCAAAAAATAAATTCTGTATTTGACTTTCTTCCTATGGGCGACAGCAGAGCTTATATCTCACCGATGAACACCGCTTCTGTCTTTTTTTCACCGGGCGAAGGAATTTTGAATTTTCTCTATGCTGATTTTGATTCGGCGTATAATGAATGCCTGAATCGCACAAAAAAAGACTTGCCTGATGAGACAAGTCTTGATATTTCTTTACTGACCGAAAAAGAAAAGAAATTGTATTATTATTTGGCTTTAACCGAAACGCAAAAACGCTTTAAGCCATTGATAGAAGCTTCGCTGTTTACAGCGGAATTTCCGCCGATTCTGCTTCATTGCTC
>JBJEPX010000053.1:0-8339 GCA_051881455.1 Candidatus Fimenecus sp.
TCAACGACAACAAGAAGCTTATCACCGACATTTTAAGAACAGGTGAAGTTGATCTCGGTGTTGCAAGCTCTGCTCTTGCAGGTCTTGACCTCAGCATGATTGCTGACATCCCCGGTCTTATCAAAGGCATGATTTTCCCGCTCTTTGAGAGATGGGATGACACCATTGCCCGTTGCGACGAGCTTGCTACAAAGACTAAGGGCGACGGCAACTTTGAAGGCGTTTTGAACACCTTCATCCAGGGTATGCTCACAAAGAACATGAGCATCGCCACTTACATGGAAGACAGCACCGGTAACTGCATAAGCAGCCACACGCTGCCTTCAACGGCGGATACCCGTACATACTATGTACGTTCGGGCGACGAATTTATTCGTTATGAGTACAACACAACAACAAAGGCACATGAGGAAATCGGCCGCTATGTTAAGACCGAGTTGCTTGACGCCGAAGATAACGGCACAGGCAAATATGCTTTTGTTAAGACAGATGAATACGGCAACGAAGATACTCTTGTGTACTATCAGGACAACACCCCTGCTCTTCGTTCTTTGAAGGCTGATATTGACGCAGGTACAGCTTCTGTTGACCTTACAACTAACAGTCCTCTTGAGCTTATTTACACCTTCATCCCCTATCTTCTTGATGACCTTGCAATCGTTCCTGCTAACGGCTCTCTCAAGAGAGTTCTCGCTGAGTGGTTCGGCGCATATTTCATCTACATAGGTGAAGTTGGTTCTGCAGAGGGCTTTGACCGTGAGGTTCCCAACGATACTTTCTTCACACAGGAAAAAGGCTGGGGCCCCTGGGGTTGGTCTGATTACAAAGTAATCGACGGCGTTCACTATTATCGTTTTGAAAATCAGGTTTTTGTAAGTGTTCTTTCAAACATCAATCCCTATTTCGATATAATTAACTGGGATTATGAAATCACATCAGGTATGCTTACAAAGTATATGCCCACAGCTGATACTGCTGACGCAACATCAGCCGCAGGCTATACAAGAATCATTCACGGCCTCAACAATTTCCTTGTTGACATCGCTGATGAAGTTCTTGCACCTGATTTCCGTGCTACACTGACTCTTACAAGAGGCGACAACTCAAACCTTGTAAGCAACATCAAGGCTCTCGCACAGACAATCATTAAGGTTAGCCCTGCTTCAATCTTCGGCTCAAACTATAACTCTCCCGATAAGTATTACAACCTTCTTGTAAGCGACAACAACGATGAAGTTCTTGTAGGTCTTGCCTGCACCATCGTTGATTTGGTAATGCCCCAGATGATTCTTCCCACAGCCGACAAGCTGACAGGTTCGGGCGTTAAAGTAGGTGCAGTCCTTGCAGCGGTTATCCGTGAGCTTGCTACACAGCTTATCCCCAACTACAATTATGACGCACTTATCTATTCAAACTATAACACCAAGACATTTGTTGCAGGTAAGACCAACAGCTATTGGCTTGATGTTATTCTGACAATGGGTGCTGATATCGGTATTCATTATCTGAGAAACCTTGCTGACATGGGCGAGGATAATGAAGTATGGACAACCGGTATGAATTATCCGGATACCAAGACTTACGCTGAAGCTGACCTTAAACTCGGCGATGCTGTAAACGCTTGGGAAGCAAAGGTTGACTATATTGTTGACTGGGCACTTTCAAATGACTACGAGTGGACTTGGAAGATGGAGAACTTTGTTGATGTAACAGGTCTCACAATCGACCTTGGCACCGTTCAGGATCCTTGGGTAAAACTCGGCAAAATCTTTGCTGACCTTCTTCCCATCGACCAGATTTTGAATGTTAACACAAGTGATGCAAGTTGGCTCGAGACAACTCTCAGAGATAACTTTGTACTTGCTCTTGTTGACCTTCAGTTTGAGAAGATTGTCGGTAAAGACGCTTCTAACATGGGCGTTCTTAACCTTCCGGCAACAACCGTTCTCAGAACCGACAACATTCTCAGCCAGCTTGTAATCATTATCAGAGACCTTCTTGACGGTCTTGTTTATAAGATTGCCGGCAATGTTACTTTGATTCCCACCAGCATCAAAACTCTTGACGCTGTGTTCAATCAGGCTAACATCTGCAATGTTGTTGAAAC
Organism: Candidatus Fimenecus sp.; assembly: GCA_051881455.1. Lineage (GTDB taxonomy): Bacteria > Bacillota > Clostridia > Oscillospirales > Acutalibacteraceae > Fimenecus. Next base: position 2,108 of record JBJEPX010000053.1, read on the forward strand.
ACTCCTCGGTTGTCTTGATGAGGCAAATACTAACGGTCTTTTCGATACTGTAATGCCTTTCCTTAACTTCTTTGTAGGTTGGAAGACGGATGCACAGTACTTTGTAAAGCCGACTATCAGCCTTAACAACCCCTCCAATGCAACCTATGCATACACAGGAGAGGCTCAGACAATCAATGTTAAGAACAACGCTTCCGGTATGCTTGAGAAGCACAGAAAGAACAGCTCTTATGACGGTTCTTACAACATCATTATTGAAAACATTACTGCAACTAATGGTTCTGTTGCTTTCACAGCAGGCCAGGTTATCGCACCCGGTGCGAGTGCATCGTTCACTTACACCCCCAGCTCTACAGAAGGTGCTGCAAGAATTGAGGTTAAGTATCAAGTTAAGTTCAAGGACGGCACTGCTATCGGCGGCGACCAGTACGCTTATTTCTTTACTTATGTAACAAATTCGAAGACTGACATTCCCACAAGCAATACACAGGGTGACGGCGGCACAAACTGGGCTTACACAAAAGCTTACTGGGATTCACACCGTTACACCAACAATCCGGACGCTATTGCTAAGATTATTGATAATATTTACATCAATGTTGAAAATACATCAGTATTTGGTAACGCCGGTCATAGCTACGACTATACGGGATTTGATGCAAATTATATTGCAAAGAACACCGATGCCAGTTACAGCGGCCAGGGCTCTAAAACAACAGTTGCTCTTTATCCTGCTTGGAGTAAAGCCGATGCGGATTATGCGGGCATTCCTTCAGGTTCCGTTATTGCACTCGGTACAGTTAAATGGAGAGGTAAATACGGTGCTCTGAATAAGAACTGGTACAATATCGGCCTTGGTAACCTCTATTTTGCAAACACAATGGATTTAGAGGCGCTCTTCAGCTCCGTTGCTGATAACGGTTACCAGCGTGCATATTTCGACGAGACTGCTGACGCAGAGTGGGCAGAGCTCCTCGCGGCAATGGATCAGGCTTCTCCCTATGTAAAGGCACCGAAGCTTACATCAACATTCGCTTCTGTTTATACACAGGAGAACATTGATGCCGCTTACACCCGTCTTGATAACGCTATCAAGGCTCTTGCCAAGAAACCTTCCAGCGCGTCAACAGCAGCAGTCATCGAAACAGCTGTTGAAACTGCACAGGGCGAAAAGGGTATCAACTATCAGGATTACAAGCTTTATGAGTATTTCAATTTACACGATATAAGAAACGATGCTTATAATCGTATCGCAGAGTATGATACTCCCAAGGCTCCTGAAAACAGAATTGAAGGCAGCGCACTTTCCGCTGCTGAAATTGCAAAGCTTATCGCAGCAGAAGGCAATGCAAAGAAAGCACTTGCTCTTAATGCTACGGTAATCGCGCCTACTGAAGAAGATAGGGAAGCTTATGCAGTAGCTGTAAAGAATTACAAGGCTCCCACATACACCATCCTTGATAATGAAGACCTTGCTATGAAGGTAACTTACTATGGCGGCCTCGTTATCGCGAACACAACCAATAAGCAGTTCCTTGCAAAAGAAATTGCTTATGCAAACGCACAGAACTACGATAGTAGTAAGTACAGCGCTGATTCTTGGGCAGCATACACAAGTGCTCTTGAAGGTGCAAACACAGTCAATAGCGATGCAAATGCACTTCAGTCCGAAGTATTTGATGCAAAATATGCTTTGATGAAGGCTGAAAACGAGCTTCTCCTCAAAGAGAACTCAGCTAAAGAATCAGGTGCTCTTAAGGATCTTCAGGCCCTTGCAGATCAGGCAGAGATTATCTTTGCAAATCCGCAATACTATGCACCTGTTGCTGGAATGACAGAAGCAGACGCATATGCGGCTCTTATTAAGGCTCTCGGCTACAAGATGGAAGACGGCAGCATCCTTTACAGTCGCTCTGCTTATGAGTTCCTTAAGTATGACCGTGAAACAACAACATCCAACCTTGCAAGAATCAAAGCTTGCGCAGATGCTCTTAAAGCTGCTATTGATAACTTTGAGTGCGCAATTAAGGTTGTTGAGAAAGACGGCGACACAACTACAACAGTTGATCAGTCCATCAGAATAATTAACGGTATTAACCCCGGTTCAATTGCTGATATGGACGCTCTTCTCGCACATGTTAAGGCATCTGACGCTTCTGCAACTCTTGCACCTACTGCATCAAAGGCTAACGCTTTCGGTACAGGTGCTAAGGTTGATGTTAACGTTGACGGTATCGGCACACTCACCACTTACTATGTACTCATCTACGGTGATGTTACAGGTGATGGCGCAGTTGACGGCTACGACGCAATTGAGGCTTCCCTTGCAGCTGAAGGCATGGTTGCTCTTAACGGCGTTTACGAGACAGCGGCTGACGTTAACCAGGCTGACGGTATCACATCTGCTGACTACTCTGCACTTTGCGGCGTAGCAATAGGTATGAATACAATCAACCAGACAACAGGCGAGTTGTCATAATTAAACTTGGATTTATGCCCCTCCCTCTTCGGAGGGAGGCGGTATAACGCAAAAACCGCCATTTTTCACCTATTGACAAGTTTTGTCAGCGGTGATATAATGACCTTTGCGAATTTCTGATATTTTCGCATAAAGCGCGCTATTGCTGTGCGTTCGGGGTACCAGACCGACGCATTTTAAGGCATTGTGAGCGTTCTGTGCGTAAATATAAATGTTTCATTCGTGCCGCAGATTTCGCACTGCGGTGTATCAAAAATCAATCCGGAACACGAAAAATCTACCCGATTTTTAGGTAAAGTCTTTTCTCTTACCCTATTATGAAAAGCTCCTTTACTTGTTAAGTAACTCACATTAAAAGGAATTTATGCCTATTTGTTCCGTGGCAGGTTTGCGTATATTTCCGCTGTGAAAGGCTTTTTGCCTTTGTACCTACGCGGCGGGGGTATAATCCGGCGCAAAGTTTTCCATTTGTGTATGCCTTACCGGGCATGGGGCCGTTTTCGGCTCAAAGTTTACTTATTAAAATAAAATAGGAGGAAAAAATAATGTCAAGATCTAAGAAAATTGTTGGTCTTGTTCTGGCAGTTGTTTTGGTGTTGGGCAGTTTCACAATGGCTTTTGCCGCTCCTACTGACCCCGGCGCAGGCAACTATGCAGCAACCGTTACAGTTACTCCTGCTGATACTAATATCGAAGCAGGCGCTTCAACAACAGTTTCTGTTAAAGTTAACACAAACTTTACTGTCGGCGCATTATCTGTTCCGCTTTTCTATGAGAAGGCAAACGTTACAATCAGTAACGTTACAGTTCCTGACACAGGCTACTTTACAGCTGAAACTTCTGAATCTGCTTCCAATGCTGCAAAAATATTTGCAAGCGCAGGACTTGATTCTGCTACCTACGGATATGTTATGGTAACATATCTTCCCGCAGCTAAAGCAAGTACAAGAGTGTTTGCTGATGAGCAGGTTCTCTCTTTCACAGTTACAGCCCTTCCCGGCGCAGCTGACGGAACAGCAGTTGAATTTAAAACTGTTGATGCGTCTCGCAAGACTTCAACAAACCCCACAGGTACTCTCTATGTCGGATTTATTAACAGCGACACAATTAACGCAGTACCTACAAACATTGAGGCTACAGGCCTCGTAACAAGCTCTACCGTTACAATCGGTAGTGCAGTACTCCCTGCTGACCTTGCTCTTACAGAGGCAGGTTCAACAGCAGGCATAATTATTGATACACACAAGACCTTCGGTGGTCAGTATGCCGGTGTAGTTTATGGCTTCACACAGGCCGCAGCTGCAACATTCAAGAGAAATACTTATATTACTACGAATGTTCAGGCTACGAACGGTGGTTCACTTGCTATAAAATCATCGACAGGTCAAACTACTGCAACAGGTAATTACGGCACAGGTTCTACTATTGAGGTTCTTAATTCAGATGGTTCATCCACTGGTAAAGTCTATGTAGTTTGCATTTTTGGTGATGTTAACGGCGACGGTTCAATTGCTGTTGGTGATGCAACAATTATTAAGAATGCAGTAAGTGATACTTCAGTTTTACCTGCAAACAGTGTACAAAGAATGGCAGCTAATGTTCAGATCGTTAACAATGCAACTGTTATGCATAATATTGCAATAGCCGAGGCTACTGCAGTTAAAAATTATGTTTCCGGTACTAAGTTTACTCCTGCATTGATTGCTGCTAAACATAATCAATATAACACATTCTATCAATAATTTAAACTATTAAAATAGGAGGACGGAGTCCAATGAAAATGACAAAAAAAGTGCTTGGAATTCTTCTTGCACTTTCTATGCTTGTCGGTGTGTTCTCTGTAATGGCTTCTGCTCTTGCTCCTGATTCAGCGGTTGATCTTCTTATTTCAGTTGATAAGGCAACATATGCACCTGGCGATGAAATAGTTCTCACTCTTTCTGAACAGGTTATTGCGGCCGTTGGTAATATGACAATAGGTGGTCAATATACGATCGGATATGACTCAGCTGTTGTTAAGCCGTATCATGGAACATCAACTACACTTGAGGACCATGGATTTTCAGCAATAGCACCTGGTTATGATAGCTCTATGTCAACAATTTCGTTTAATGCGAACAATGTTGCAAATGGCGACTACATTGACGATTCGCAGGCAGCATACGGTTGGGATGAAACTATCATGTATGCTGTAGCAACACTGGGAGACGAATTTGATGCTACAACTACACCGGTAGATCTTTTCAGTGTAAAGATGAAGATTGCTGATGACGCAGCACCCGGAACATACACAATAGGTTTTAATGCTGGTGCCTATATTAATTTCACATCGTATGCAGATGATGCAATTAATCATGGTATTTGGGGACATGATCCGAGTTATCCTGGCGTGGCTGCAAACTTCACTTATGGCACATGCACATTTACTGTTGCTTCTGCTGCTCCCACAAGCATCCTTAACCCGGGCAAATCTCAGATCAGATTTGACAAGAATGATGACGGCACATATGCAAACAAATTCGCTGTAAGACAGCTTGCAGTTATTTCTGGGGCTGACTTCGAGAACACCTTCGGCGCGACACCTGAGGCACAGAAAGCTGCTATCGCAGAAGTTGGTTACGTATTTGCTCGTACCAGCACAGTTGCAAAATTCGATGTTGACACTGCAAAGGCTCTTATCGAGAACGGTACAGCAGCAGCAGGCTATACTAAGTTGACTGTTGACTATATCACTACTAAGGCAGACCTTGTTGGTGAAGGCAATTACGGCTTCTCCTGCATAGTTACGGATATTCCCGCAGCGGATAACGGTGACGGAGTGTACGCTCTTGCTTACATTAAGGGTACTGATGGCACATTCCATTACTATCCCTCAGCAGCGCCTACTCCTTTCAATGATTTGTACACACGTAATTATAGCACCGCTTTCCCGGGCTAATCACTGAACGAGATATTTGCTATAATGACTATTAAAAATTTACAATTATTATTGAAAGGGGCTAACTTAGCTATGATGCGTGAATACGTAACACCCGATTTCGACGTAACAGTTTACGAAATCGAAGATGTTATCACACTTTCAATCGGCGGGAATGACCCCGACGGCGGAGCTCCCGGCGATTGGTGGGACTAATCCACTGATTGACTCTGTGATACACAGTGAAAACAAAAAAAGAAAAATAATTCTTCCCGGCGGGCACCCCCGCCGGGTTTTTTTAATGAAAAATGAAGAATGAAAAATGAAGAATTGACAATGGAAAACGAATAATTATATGTAACCCGTAGGGGACGATGCCTTCATCGTCCCGAAAAAAATTATCGTACAATCAATGTTGCAAATCGGGTAGGGCGGGGGCTTGCCCCCGCCGTCTTATTACAGTAATTTTTCGGGCGGGCACGGAGACCCGCCCCTACAATACCGCCGTTGGTTTATATAATTATGCGGGCGATTCGTGAATCGCCCCTACAAATCACTGCATTACTTGTCTCCCCTGAAAGGGGAGATGTCACGGAGTGACAGAGGGGTTACTTTTCGGTGCGCCGAGTCGTCGCCCCCCACAATCATGCCCTTGGTTTACATTTAATTTCACGGGACGGTGTGGGCACGGCGGAAACCTTTTATTGCCCCCTCTGACGAGGGGGCTGTCGTGGCTTTGCCACGACTGGGGGAGAGAAAAACTATTTGTTTTCTGTAAATGTTATCTCTCCCTCCGTCTTTTGCTACGCAAAATCCACCTCCCTCGTCAGAGGGAG
>JBJEPX010000054.1:0-7902 GCA_051881455.1 Candidatus Fimenecus sp.
GATTTTATTCCCAACAGCCTGATTTTTGCTGAAAACTGCGAAAATATAGCAATTACGGGTCCCGGTAAAATCTGCGGCGAAGGAAATCATTTTTCACTTGCTCCATTGCTTCCTCCAAAAACTGAGCCTTTCTCAAAAGTGCTTGATGTTTGGGATTTGCGGCAGGAATACAGAAAAAGAATAAGATTTGCTCATAAAAGCAAATACGGTTTTCTTGTTAATATAAGAAAATGCAGTCAGGTAAGAATCCATAATTTAATTCTTGAAAATTCTGCGTTTTGGACGCTTAATTTAAACTCTTCAAACAGCATTCAGGTTACGAATACCGTAATAAACAATAACAGGCACATTGCAAATACGGACGGAATTGATATTTCAGGCTCATCGAATGTTGTCATAAAAGATTGCTTTATTTCAACAGCCGATGACGGAATTGTTATAAAAAACAGTCTTGATATCGGTTCAAGGAAGCCTATGAGTAACATTTACATTCACGATTGCGAGGTTATTTCCTGCACAAATTCCTTTAAAATCGGTACGGAATCATCACTTGATATTTCCGATGTTACCGTTGAAAATTGCAGCTTTTATTTGCCTGATATTTTTCCGTGCGGTGCATCCGGGATATCTGTTGAGTCCTGTGACGGAGCAAAGGTTAAGAACATAACCATTTCAAACATCGAAATTGATTCCATGGCGTGTCCTGTTTTTATAAGACTTAATAATCGCAACAGAGATAACAAGCCCGAGTTTGAAGCAAGAGGGCAAATTGAAAATGTGGCAATAAAAAATATTAAAGCAAAAAATACGGAAATACCCGTTATGATTATGGGCATACCCGGTCAAAAGATTGAAAATGTAACTATAACCGATTTTTACGCCGAATACAGACAGGGAAAAGACTATTATGATTATCGCTTTAAAGTTCCCGAGCAGGAAAAGGAATATCCCGAATCCAACAGATTTAGAAACATAAATGCATACGGTGTTTTCATACGGCATGCAGACAATATTTTTCTCGAGAACTTTAAGACGGTTCTACGAGCAAAATCGCGCAGAAAATTTAAAAAAGTAATCGATTGCGATAACGCCGTTATAAAACAAAAGGAGACAAAATGACAACTTACGACATTATTCACAGCGGAGAACTGTATAATTCAGGTGATGAGGACCTTGTGAAGGTACAGCTTACATATCTTGAATATATGTATGATTACAACAGTACCCGACCTTCCGAAATGGAAAAACGGGAAGAACTTTTAAAGAAAATGTTTGCTGATATAGGTGAAGGCTGCTACATTGAGCCGCCTTTCCATGCAAATTGGGGCGGTAAACATGTACATTTAGGAAAAAATGTATATATCAACTTTAATGCGACCTTTGTAGATGACACCCATATTTATGTTGGCGACTGCACAATGATAGGGCCAAATGTAACACTTGCAACAGCAGGTCATCCTATTTTGCCCGAGCTTCGTGAAAAATATTATCAATACAATCTACCTATTCATATAGGTAAAAACTGTTGGTTGGGCGCAGGAGTAATAGTCCTGCCCGGTATCACAATAGGCGACAACTCAGTAATCGGTGCAGGCAGTGTTGTGACAAAGGATATTCCTGCAAATGTTGTTGCTGTGGGTAACCCGTGCAAGGTGTTACGACCAATAGGCGAGCATGATAAGACTTATTATTATAAAGACAGAAAAATAAATCCTTAAAAATGAAAAGTACGCCGAAGCCTTGGCTTTTGCGTACTTTTTATCATAATATTTCGGTTATTAAAAGTTCCTTGCCGTCAACCTTGAATTTTACTTGTTTATCGCCGAAACTCATACCGTAAATTCGATTAGGGTCGTTTTGATATGCAGGCCTCGGGTCGTGAGAAAGCGTTTCAAACAGTCCATTTCTTATATCTTGCGGAATTTTTGTTAAAATACTTTCGGGACAAACGATTTTTAATGTTCCATCTGTATTTTCCAATGCAAAACCGCCTGAGGCATTAGTATGACAGTCGGAATATGGCAAATACGGTTTTATGTCAAAAATAGGCGTACCGTTCATTAAATCCGCTCCGCTTACATACAAAACAGTACCGAGTTTTTCATCAATTTCAACTTTTTCAAGCTTTACTGAGGACAGGCCGATTGAATTTGGTCTGAAAGGGGAGCGCGTTGCAAAAACGCCAACCCTAGTATTGCCGCCTAATTTCGGAGGCCGAACCGTGGGGGTTATTTCAGCACCGAGAGTTTCGGAAAACTGCCATACAATCCAAATATGTGAAAACTGTTCCAGCCCTTTAAAGAAAACGGACGAGGAGTATTCCTTCTCAAATACAATCTTTGATATTACACTTTTTGCAAGCCCGCTCTGCCGTGGAATACCGAATTTTTCCTTATAATCGTTATAAATGTGTCCGATAACACAAATGTTTTGATGTTTATCCATACAACTATCTCCTGTATTCAATATTAAGATTTTAACACAACATATTTGATTTTAAAAGAAAATTTAAAATTTGTGTTTGAATTTTTAACATTTTGTGGTAAAATATATTTATACAAATTTGTTAGGAGTTGATATTTATGGAACTTAAAGGTTCAAAAACAGAAGCAAATCTTATGACTGCATTTGCAGGCGAATCACAGGCAAGAAACAAGTATTCATATTATGCATCTAAGGCTAAAAAAGACGGTTATGTCCAGATAGCACAGATATTTGAAGAAACCGCAAATAACGAAAAAGAGCACGCAAAAATATGGTTTAAACTTCTTCATGACGGTGCTGTACCATCAACAGTTGAAAATCTTAAAGATGCGGCAGCAGGCGAAAACTACGAATGGACCGAAATGTACGCTCAGTTCGCAAAAGAAGCAAAAGAAGAAGGCTTTGATAATATTGCCGCACTCTTTGAAATGGTAGGCAAAATCGAAAAAGAGCATGAGGAACGCTACAAAAAGCTCCTTGAAAATATTGAGGGCGGCATAGTGTTCTCAAAGGACAACGATACCATTTGGATTTGCTCCAACTGCGGTCATGTTCATATCGGTAAAAAAGCTCCCGATGTTTGCCCCGTTTGCGCTCATCCTCAGGCATATTTCATGGTCAAGGCTGATAACTATTAAAATTGCCAAAAAGCGGAGTAATTTTGCTCCGCTTTTTTACATATATTGTATTTTGATTTTATTGACATACAACATTTATTTTGGTACTATATATGTAGTTTGAATTTTCATTTCAAGGTGATAAAATGAAGCTGTTGTTAAAAGGTGCAAAAGTTTATTGCGGTTCAAATTTTCTGCGTAAAGACATTTTGATTGACAGCGGAATAATTGCCGAAATTTCTGATTTTATCAGTCCCGGATGCGCTGATACTGTTTATAATTTTAATAATTGTTATATCTTTCCCGGATTTACGGATGTGCATGTGCACCTTCGTGAGCCGGGTTTTTCTTATAAGGAAACAATTAAAAGCGGAACATTGGCGGCAGCTCACGGCGGATATACCGCCGTTTGCTCAATGCCAAACCTTAATCCTGTTCCTGATTGCGTTGAAAGCCTGAAATTACAGCAGGAAATTATTGATAAAGACGCCGTAATAAATGTTTATCCTTATGCCTCAATAAGCATCGGAGAAAAAGGCGAGGTTCTTTCCGATATGAAATCTCTTGCCGAAAAGTGCATCGCTTTTTCTGATGACGGCAGGGGGGTTCAGAGCGAAGATTTAATGCGCACTGCAATGACTACGGCAAAGTCCCTTTCAAAAATTATTGCTGCCCATTGTGAAGTAAATGATTTGCTTGATGGTGGATATATCCATAAAGGAAAATATGCCGCTTTCCATAATCATAAGGGTATCTGTTCCGAAAGCGAATGGAAACAGATTGAAAGAGACATTCGTCTTTCAAAAGAAACAGGCTGTTCATACCACGTGTGTCATATTTCCGCAAAAGAAAGCGTGGATTTAATCAGAAAAGCTAAACGTGACGGTGTGGATATTTCCTGTGAAACAGGACCGCATTACCTCGTGCTTTCAGACAAGGACCTGCAAGAGGACGGCAGATTTAAAATGAACCCGCCTTTGCGTGACGAAAGCGACCGTTTGGCTCTTATTGAGGGTATTTGCGATGGAACAATTGATATGATTGCAACTGACCACGCTCCTCACAGCCGCGAAGAAAAGTCAAAAGGTCTCAAAGGTAGTAATATGGGCGTTGTCGGTCTTGAAACCGCATTTTCCGTGCAATATACGCATCTTGTAAAAACAGGGGCTATCACGCTCCAAAAGCTTGTTGAGTTAATGAGCGCAAATCCTAACAAGAGATTTAATATAGGTAGTGAAATAGCTGTGGGCAATCCTGCAAATTTAACTGTATATGATTTGGAGAAAGAATATACCATAAATCCGTCTGCTTTTCTTTCAATGGGAAAAAGCACGCCCTTTGAGGGAATGAATGTTTACGGTGTTTGCAAAATGACGGTTTGTAACGGAAAAATTGTTTGGCAGGAGGAAGCTTGATGTATCAGGGTATTTACGAAATTAAATCTAATAAAAAGCTTACCGAATGTGTTTATGAAATGGTGCTTTTGGGCGACACATCTTCACTTACTTCACCCGGGCAGTTCATAAACATCAAAATCGACGGTCTGTTTTTAAGAAGACCGATCTCAGTATGTGATTACGATGAAAATTCAATTACGATTATATACAAAGTCGTAGGCGAAGGAACAGAGCTTATGAGCGAAATGCAATGCGGCGAAAAGCTTGATATCCTTTCTGGATTGGGTAACGGATTCGATGCATCAAAAAGCGGAGATAATCCTGTACTTATCGGCGGCGGCGTTGGCGTACCGCCCATGTATAACCTTTGTAAAAAACTTATAGCTGAGGGTAAAAAAGTAACAGTAATTCTCGGCTTTAACAAGGCTGATGAAATATTCTATGAAGATGAATTCAAAGCTCTAGGCGCTGATGTAAAGGCAACAACGGTTGACGGCTCATACGGAATTAAGGGTTATGTAACAGACGCCTTAAAAGAAACAAACTACACCTATTTTTATACCTGCGGTCCAATGCCTATGTTCAAAGCAATTGAAAATACGGCACAGACAAGCGGTCAGTATAGCTTTGAGGAAAGAATGGGTTGCGGCTTCGGCGCGTGTATGGGTTGCTCCTGTAAGACGAAATACGGTAACAAGCGTATATGCAAAGACGGTCCCGTGCTTGAAAGGGAGGAAATAATATGGTAAATACTAAAATAAATCTCCTCGGTATTGAAATCGACAATCCCGTAATTCCAGCAAGCGGAACTTTTGGATTTGGATACGAATTTGCAGAGCTGTATGATATAAACATGCTCGGTACTTTTTCATTTAAGGGCACAACAAAAGAACCGCGTTTCGGTAATCCCACACCCCGTATTGCGGAATGTACTGCGGGAATGATAAACTCCGTTGGGCTTCAAAATCCGGGAGTGGAAAAAGTAATAAGTGAAGAGCTTCCAAAACTCAAAAAAGTATTTTCTAAACCTGTAATAGCGAATGTTAGCGGATTTTCCGTTGAGGAATACGCTTATACCTGTGAAAAATTGAACGAATGTGAGCAGATAGGGTGGATAGAGGTTAATGTTTCCTGCCCTAATGTCCACAATGGCGGAATGAGCTTCGGTACATCTCCTGATGCTGTCAGCAAGGTTGTAAAAGCTGTAAAAAATGTTACAACCAAGCCTGTTATTATTAAGCTTTCACCTAATGTTACCGATATTGTGTCAATCGCAAAGGCGTGTGAAGCATCAGGTGCTGATGGAGTGAGCCTTATAAATACCTTGCTCGGTATGCGTATTGACATAAAGCGCCGCAAACCTGTAATTGCTAATAAAATGGGCGGATTTTCAGGCGAAGCCATTTTCCCCGTTGCAGTAAGAATGGTGTATCAGGTATATGAAGCTGTAAATATTCCCATTATCGGTATGGGCGGAATTTCAAGCGCAAAGGATGTTCTTGAAATGATGATGGCAGGTGCATCCGCCGTACAGGTAGGCGCCGCAAATCTTGTAAACCCCTTTGCCTGTAAAGAAATTATTGAAACACTGCCAAATGAAATGGAAAAATTAAATATTAAAGATATAAATGAAATAATAGGAGGAGCACACTGATGGGTAAGGATGTTATTATTGCGTGTGATTTTTCAAGCAAGGCTGATGTAATGTCATTCCTTGACAAATTCACCGATGTAAAGCCCTTTGTAAAAATAGGAATGGAGCTTTATTATGCAGAGGGACCGTCAATTGTTAAAGAAATTAAAGAAAGAGGACATAAAATCTTTCTTGATTTAAAGCTACACGATATTCCCAATACTGTGAAAAAATCAATGGCGGTGCTTTCCAATCTCGATGTAGATATGACAAACCTTCACGCAGGCGGCGCGATTCCTATGATGGAAGCGGCTCTTGAGGGCTTAACACGCCCCGACGGTACAAGACCACTGCTTATTGCCGTAACACAGCTTACCTCAACAAGCCAAGAGGTTATGGAACGCGATTTACTTATAAAGGAAAACATCGACGATGTTGTAATGCATTATGCTCACAACGCAAAGCTTGCAGGACTTGACGGTGTTGTATGTTCGCCAAGAGAGGCTGATAAAGTTCACGGAAAATGCGGTGAAGAATTCTTAACCGTTACGCCCGGAATCCGTTTTGCCGATGGTGATATTGGCGATCAGGTTCGTGTTATGACACCTGAAAAAGCAAAAGAGAACGGTTCTGACTATATTGTTGTAGGCAGACCTATTACTGCCGCAGATGACCCTGTTGCCGCATATAAGCGTTGCGTTGCTGAATTTTGTGAATGATTAAGGAGAATTAAAATGGAAAGTTATAAGAGAGAGTTTATCCAGTTTTTAGAGGGTGCAGGTGTTCTTAAATTCGGTGATTTTACTGCAAAAAGCGGAAGAAAAATTCCATATTTCATCAATGCCGGTGATATTAAAACAGGTGAGCAAATTTGCAAATTAGGTGAATTCTATGCAAAGGCTTACTTTGAAAAAATCGGAAATGAGAAGACTGTACTTTACGGTCCTGCATATAAAGGCATACCCATTGCAGTTTCAGTTGCGGTCGCCCTTGCGAAAAACGGTCTTGATGTACCTTTCTTCTTTAACCGTAAAGAAGAAAAAGACCACGGCGAAGGCGGTGTTTTTGTAGGTTATAGGCCACAAAAAGACGAAGAAATTGTAATTGTAGAAGATGTTATTACAGCGGGTACGGCAATTCGTGAAAGTATGTCAATTCTTTCAGGGCTTGATGGTACAAAAGTTTCCGCGGCTTTTGTTATGGTTGACCGTAAAGAAAAGGGTCAGTCTGAGAAATCGGCTATGGCTGAAGTCGGCGAAGAATTCGGCTTCCCTGTGTATTCCGTTGTTGATGTTTATGACATAATTGAATACCTTGAAGAAGACGAGAAAAACCGTGAGAACGTTGAAAGAATTAAAAAGTACCTTGAAGTAAACGGTGCTAAATAATAAGGATGATAGTATATGAGAAGTCTTATAGACATTCAAGAGCTTTCCATTGAAGAAATTGACGCTCTTATAGAAACAGCCAACGATATTATCGACAATCCCGGAAAATACTCTCAAAAGTGCAAAGGTAAAAAGCTTGCAACCTTGTTTTTTGAGCCCTCAACCCGCACAAGACTCAGTTTTGAAGCCGCAATGTATGATTTAGGCGGTAATGTGCTGGGATTTTCTGAGGCGCAAAGCTCTTCATCAGCGAAAGGCGAGAGCGTGGCGGATACAGTCCGTACCGTCGGTTACTATGCCGATATTATCGCAATGCGCCATCCCAAAGAGGGTGCGCCTATGGTTGCGTCAATGAGCACGGATATCCCCATAATAAACGCAGG
>JBJEPX010000055.1:0-1592 GCA_051881455.1 Candidatus Fimenecus sp.
CAGTACCAAATCAATTTTTCACTCTTCTATCTGTCCGAAATTCTTGACAAGTTTCTAAAGGAATCGGCTTGTAGGGGCGGGTTTCCATACCCGCCCGTAAAATCATATGTAATTTGGCGGCGGGGGCAAGCCCCCGCCCTACCTGATTGGTGTTGGTTTTTCTGTGATTTTGCGGGCGATTCGTGAATTTTCCCTACAAATAAACCGTAATTTTGCGAATTTATTTAACAATTTCAAACTGATTTTTATTGCATTTAAGCGCTCCCGCTCGACACAGTTTTCCGATTTCCGCTGAAAGTCCGCTGCGGTCAACGCCCAGGTAATCCGCAAGTTCCTGCCTGTCAAAGGGAATTGAAAAACGGTTGCTACCCTCTTTTTTCGCCTGAAAAAGCAGATACGCCATCAGTTTTTCTTTGGTGGTACGCTTTGACATAATTTCCATTTTTTGATGAAGCAACAAATTCTTTGACGCAATTATTTTTATCATATTGGTAATCAATTTGCTTTGAAATGCACAGACAGGAGTGTTTGAGTCAACAAACGATTTGAAATTCAGCATCAAAACGGTTGTGTCCGTCTGTGCATACGCATCAATCGGCACATGAGAAACATCAGCGCACGCGAAAACCTCTCCGAACATCTCCGACGGCTGAACAGTTGCCACGATACTGCGTGTACCGTAATAGTCCGTCCGTGAAATCTGCACCGTTCCCGAAAGCACAATACCGATATATCCTGCTTTTTCGCCTTCTGCAAAGATTATTTCATTTTTGCGGTATGTTACTGTTTTTCCCTTTAAGCATACAAGCATTTCGGATATGTCTTTCTTTGATACGCCGTCAAACAAGGGGCATTTTTCTAAAACTCCATAATATTCCTGCATAAAATCCTCTCTTTTGTTGAAAATTCAACATACATTGTGTCCTTATTATAGTACCATATACACAAATCAACAAGGAGGAATTCAAAATGGTTAGAAAAATCATAAAAATAGATGAAGAAAAGTGCAACGGTTGCGGTGCTTGCGCCGAAGCCTGCCACGAGGGCGCAATTCAGATGATTAACGGCAAGGCAAAGCTTGTCCGTGAAGATTACTGCGACGGATTGGGCGACTGTTTGCCCGCCTGCCCTGCAAATGCGATTTCATTTGAAGAAAGGGAAGCCCCCGCATACAATGAAGCGGCAGTTATTGCCGCTAAGGCTGAAAAAGCAAAAAGTACGGCGGCTCCTCTGCCCTGCGGTTGCCCCGGCACACATTCAAAGTCGATTCGTCATTCAAAGCAAAATCGCCCTGATATATCCGCCGTATCGGCTGAAAGCGAGCTTTTGCAATGGCCCGTACAAATTAAATTAGTGCCCATAAACGCGCCCTATTTTGAAAACGCAAATCTTTTGGTTGCCGCTGACTGTTCGGCATATGCATACGGCAATTTCCACCGTGATTTTATCCGCAATCACATTACGCTTATCGGCTGTCCAAAGCTGGACGAGGGCGACTATACCGAGAAGCTTACGCAGATTATTGCAAGTAACAATCTGAAAAGCGTAACGGTTGTGCGTATGGAGGTGCCCTGTTGCGGCGGCATTGAAAA
>JBJEPX010000056.1:0-41963 GCA_051881455.1 Candidatus Fimenecus sp.
AAATATCGCTTTAATACTGCATTTTTGACGGGTTCGGATTATTACCGTAACCCTAGGCAATGCCGAACCTTAATGCTTCAAATCATCTGTTGCGGGATTTTCTATAAGCTTGCCATCCTCTGTAAAGCGTGAGCCGTGGCAGGGACAATCCCATGTATGCTCCGAAGAGTTCCATTTTAAAGCGCAGCCCATATGAGGGCAGCGCTTTTTTGATATTGTGAGCAAATTTGCGACAGCCTCTGCACCGTTGATTGCAAGCTGTGGAGTGAAAATGCTCCGTGACGGCGAAAATACTTCGGCGCAGTCGTTTTGCCTGCCTGTTATCATATCGCAAAGAATTTGTGCCGCCGCCATTGATGAGGTCATTCCCCATTTATTAAAGCCCGTTGCCACATAAATATTGGGCAAGGCTTTTGAATATCTGCCGATATAGGGCACACCGTCAAGGCTCATACAGTCCTGCGTTGCCCATGCGTATTGTTCGGGACAATCGGGATAATTGGTTTTGGCAAAAGTACGAAGTACCCCATAGTCGCCACCCTGCTTACCTGTGCGGTGGTCGCCGCCGCCTATGAGCAGATAATCGCCGTAATTGCGAAAGGACATACCTTTCGGTGTTTCATCAACATACATTCCGTCAATTTGCGGTCCGTTTGAGAGCGCCAGCACATACGAGCGTTCCTGAAAAAGCTTTAAAAAATATCCGCCGTGTTTATTCATAAAGGGGAAATGGGTTGCAATGACAAATTGCTTCGCCTCTACCTTGCCGCTTGCTGTATATGCGCAATTATCCCGTATTTCAAACACCTTTGTATGCTCGTATATTGGTAGATTTTGGGATAGTGCGGACAGTAGCTTCAAGGGATTAAACTGTGCCTGATTTTTAAATCTGACTGCCCCTGCAATTTCAACGGGAACGGGAATTGTATCGTCAAATTCCGCCTTAACGCCCAGTTTTATTAAAGCGCGCATCTCTTTTTCGGCTTTTTCACGGCTCTGTACCGAATAAACCACGTTATCCCGAGTTTCAAAATCGCAGGGGATTTTATCGGCAAGCTTTCGATATTCCGACAAAGCCTTTTCATTGGCATGCAAATACATTTGCGCTTTTTCAATGCCGAATTTGTCGATTAGTTTTTGATAAATAAATCCGTGCTGTGAGGTTATTTTCGCGGTGGTATTCTGCGTTACTCCCCTGCATATTCTGTCCGCTTCAAGCAAAATACAGTTTACTCCGCTTTTTATAAGCTTATATGCGCACAAAATACCTGCTATTCCGCCGCCCACTATGAGCACATCGGTTTTTTTATCACCGTTCAAGGTGGGAAATGACGGTAAAGACGAATTATCTGACCATACTGATAACATAAAATCACCCGTTTTATTTTAACCGAAAAATCGGATAAAAAACGGGTGATTTTTTATATGAAAATTATGGTTTTTGCAAATTTTCGGGCGATTCGTGAATCGTCCCAACAAGCACCCTTCAATCCTTGTCTCCCCTGAAAGGGGAGATGTCACGAAGTGACAGAGGGGTTACTCTATTTCTTTTCCATCAATGTAACCATAACGGCTTTTTGTGCGTGGAGACGGTTTTCTGCCTCGTCGAAAATTTCGTCAGCGTGGGCTTCAAACACATCAGCGGTGATTTCCTCGCCGCGGTGTGCAGGCAGACAATGCTGTACCATACAGCCGCTGTTTGCAACGGAAAGCAGTTGCTTATTTACCTGATACACGCCCTCGAACACCTTACGGCGTTCGGCGGCTTCGTCCTCCTGCCCCATTGACGCCCAAACATCGGTGAAAATTACATCGGCGTCTGCCGCCGCTTCCAAAGGATTACGGCAAAGAGCAAAGTTCTGATAAGGCTTTGCAAAATCAAGCACACGGCTGTCGGGGTCATATCCCTCGGGGCAGGCAACGGAAACTGCCATTCCCGTTTTCAAGCCGCCCACGATAAGAGAGTTCGCCATATTGTTGCCGTCGCCTATATAACACATCTTTAAGCCGTCCAAATGGCCTTTATGCTCACGAACCGTCAACAGGTCAGCAAGCACCTGACAGGGGTGGCAAAAATCCGTTAAGCCGTTGATAATCGGGATCGAGCCGTATTTTGCAAGGTTTTCGACCTCGCTCTGCTCGAAAGTTCTTATCATAATACCGTCAAGATAGCGCGACAATACGCGGGCGGTATCCTGAATAGGCTCGCCTCTGCCTATCTGCAAATCACGGTTTGATAAAAACAAAGCCTGACCGCCCAACTGATACATACCCGTTTCAAAGGATACGCGCGTTCTTGTGGAAGATTTTTGGAAAATCATACCCAAGGTCTGCCCTTCAAGGCGATGGTGAGGAATGCCGTTTTTCGTTTCGTATTTCAGTTGGTCCGCAAGATTTAAAAGTTCCTCAATTTCCTGCGTAGAAGTATTCAATAAGCTCAATAAATGTTTCATATTTTTCTCCTTATTCTGAAAGCATTTTTGCTAAAATTGCAAGACCTTTATCAATTTCTTCGTCAGTAATTGTAAGAGGCGGCAACATTCTCAAAGCGGATTTTGCCGTTAAGATAAGCAAGCCGTTTTCACAGCATTTTTTGGCAACTTCGCCTGCCTTTTTCGTCTTTAAGTCAATACCTATCATTAAGCCGCGGCCGCGCACGCTCTCCACATCTGTAAAGGCTTTCACCTTTTCACGGATATACTCACCTTTCGCGGTAACCTCTGCCAAAAACTCATCGTCCATACGCTCCAATACAGCTAATGAGCCTGCGCAGGCAACGGGATTTCCGCCGAAAGTCGTTCCGTGTGTACCCGCTGTTAAAGTGTTGCTCAGCTCTGCACTGCAAAGGCACGCGCCCATGGGGAGTCCCCCACCGATACCCTTTGCGGTTGTCAAGATGTCGGGCTTTACACCCACGGTTTCATAGGCGAACAGTTTACCTGTTCTCCCAACACCCGTTTGCACCTCATCAAAGACTAAAAGCACATCGTTTTCATCGCAAACCGTGCGGACAAATTCGATAAAACCTTTCGGTGTTTCCAAAACGCCGCCCTCGCCCTGAATGACCTCTAACATCACGGCGCAAACCGTGCCGTCCAGCATATTTTCAAGTGCTTTGCAATCACCTGCTTCGGCGTAACGGAAACCCTCTAAAAACGGGTTGAAAAACTCGTGGTAGTGTTCCTGCCCAGTGGCGGTAATGGTCGCCATGGTTCTGCCGTGGAAAGAATTTTTCAAGCTGACGATATTATACCGCCCCTCGCCGTATTTATCAAAGCTGTATTTACGGGCAAGCTTGATAGCGCACTCGTTTGCCTCAGCGCCCGAATTGCAGAACAGCACTTTCGGAAAGCCCGATTTTTCACAAATCGCTTTTGCCGCCTTTGCAACCGTTTCGTTATAATATAGGTTTGAAGTGTGCTGTAATTTGTCAATCTGTCCCTTTACTGCTGCTTTCCAAGCCTCATCATTTGTGCCCAAGGCATTCACGCCGATGCCTGCGGTAAAGTCGATATATTCTTTGCCCTCGCAATCAAAATAGGTTGCATTTTCGCCGCGTTCAAGCGCAACGGGGAAATGTGCATAGGTGGGCATTAAATAGGTATCTGATGTTTCTTTTATTTCGGTAAAATTCATAGTATGTAATCCTTCTTTATGCTGAGAACATGGTGCCGATACCGGCATCGGTGAACAATTCTATCAAAATGGAATGAGGTATTCTGCCGTCGATAATGTTGGTGCGTGTTACGCCGCGGCGTACCGCCTCCACACAGCAATCGATTTTCGGAATCATACCGCCCGAAATAATCCCCTGCGCTTTTAAAGACGGAATTTCGGACACCTTGACCTCTTGAATTAAAGTGCTTTCGTCATCTTTATCCCGCAAAAGTCCGCAAATATCGGTCATCAAAAGAAGTTTTTCCGCATGCAGGCAAGATGCAATCTGAGCCGCTGCCGTGTCCGCGTTGATATTGTAAACCTCGCCGTTTTCGCCGCCGCCCACGGTGGAAATCACGGGAATGTATCCGCTTGCAATGGCATCGTTAATAACCTTCGTGTTGACTTTCACAATATCGCCCACAAAGCCGATATCCTCGCCTGCGTCATGCTTTTTCGCCTGAATCATATCGCCGTCCAAGCCGCAAAGCCCCACAGCCTGCCCGCCGTGGCAGGTTAAAAGTTGCACCAAATGCTTGTTGACCTTGCCCGCAAGCACCATCTGCACAATCTCAACGGTTTCTTCGTCCGTATAGCGAAGTCCGCCCACAAAGCGGCTTTCTTTGCCTATGCGCTTTAACATATCGTTGATTTCGGGACCGCCGCCGTGCACCAATACCACATTGACGCCCACAGAACGCAGCAGCACAATGTCGGTCATAACCGCATCCTGCAATTCTTCGTTTATCATGGCGTTGCCGCCGTATTTTATCACGACCGTTTTGCCGTTGTAGCGCTGAATGTAGGGCAATGCCTGCACCAACACCTCACTGCGGTCCGCATGTGAAAGTTTGGAAATGTCCATGTTGTTTCCTCCAAATTTCTTTCTTCTTCGGTAGGGCGGGGGCTTGCCCCCGCCCTACCGAGAACAATTCGACATTGCATAACATATGCATTTTTTGACATTCGCCTGATTTTCAAGTGTGCGTGCAGTTTGCGCTTTTGGCACGGCGAAGCGTATCAGGTATACGCGAGTTGCCGTGCCGAAAGCGCAAAATGTGCGTGCAATTGGAAATCAGGTGCGGTAATCTCCATTTATCTTTACATATTCATAAGTCAAGTCGCATCCGTAAGCGGTAGCGGAGAATTCGCCGTCGTTTAAATCCACCTTAATGGTGATTTCGTCCTCTAACAAAATTTCTTTTGCTTTTTCTTCCGAAAACTCTATACCCGCACCGTCGCGGCAGACGAAAATTTCACCTTTTTTAGAAACAAAAGACACATCAATTTTCGCAACATCAATATCCGCACCCGCATAACCGAGGGCACACAGTACCCTGCCCCAGTTGGCGTCCGAACCGAACATAGCAGTTTTCACAAGGGAGGAACGGATAACCGATTTTGCGCAGGTTTTGGCGATTTCCTCGGTTTTGGCATTATTTACCTCACAAAGCACCAATTTTGTTGCACCCTCGCCGTCTTTGGCAAGCATACAGACAACATAGTTGCAGATTTTGAAAAGCGCACGGCAGAATTTTTGATAATTTTCGCTGTCCGTATTTTCAATACGGCTGTTTTCGCAAAGTCCGCTCGCCATAATTGCAACGGTATCGTTGGTGGAAGTGTCCCCATCTACCGAAAGCATATTATATGTTCTTTCCACACACCAAAGGAGCGCGCTTTTTAAGCACGCGGCGGTGATATTTGCGTCCGTTGTGATAAAGGAAAGCATTGTTGCCATATTGGGGTGAATCATACCGCTGCCCTTGGCGATTGCGCCGATGGTGCAGGTTTTACCGTCTAAATCAAAGGACACGGATATGTGTTTCTTAATGGTATCGGTGGTCATAATTGCCTCTGCCGCCGCGTCCGAGCCGTTTTCGGACAGTCCGTCCGCAAGTTCCTTCATACCCTTTTGTATGGGCTCTAAATCAATGGGCTGACCGATTACGCCCGTTGAGCCGACAATCACATCGCTTGGGGAAACGCCTGTATATTCTGCCGCGAGGTCACACATTGCCTGCGCCTTTTCCACGCCGTCGGCGTTGCAGGTATTGGCAATACCGCTGTTGCAGATAACCGCCCGTGCCTTGCCGTTTTCGAGATTCTTACGGGTAACGGTTATCGGCGCGCCGTAAACAAGATTTTTGGTGTAAACCGCCGCCGCGTCACATTCGGTTTCGGACAAAATGAGCATCAAGTCCTTTTTGTCCTTATTTTTGCGAATGCCGCAGTGTATGCCGTTTGCTTTAAAGCCTTTGGGCGAGGTTACCCCGCCGTTTGTGTTGATTTTTATTGAAAATGCCATATGTTTCTCCTGTTTATTTCAATATCGGTAGGGCGGGGGCTTGCCCCCGCCCTACATTGTTTACTAAATCTCCAAATTAAATTCTGCCGAGAGCCCCATTTTAATGTTCATACACTCTAGCGCCGCGCCGCTGGCACCTTTGCCCAAGTTATCGTAACGGGCGAGGAGCAAAATGCGCTCGTCATTGCCGCAGACCGTAATATCCATACTGTCCGTTTCCGATTTGGCGTTGGCAGAAAGGAACCCTGCTTCATCCATACTGTCTTTAAAACGCACAATCGGAGTATTATATTTTTCTTTGTAAAGGGCTTTGATATCCTCTGCCGTTTTGCCGTTTTGCAAATCGCTTTTAAAAAGCGGCACGGTGACAAGCATACCGCTGAAATAATCGCAGATGAACGGACAGAAAATCGGCGTGACGGAAAGCCCTGATATAATACGCATTTCCTTTAAATGCTTATGCTCTTGTGTAAGCGCATAGGCACGGGGCGCGTCCAACAGCGGGTCGCGCTCGGCGTCTTCATACTGGGCAATCCCCTTTTTGCCTGCGCCGCTGTATCCTGACATGGCGTGGCAGGAAAAGGCGTGGTCGGATGAAACGATTCCTGCGTCCACCAAAGGCTTTACAAGGGCAATAAAGCCGCTTGCGTAGCACCCGGGCACGGCAATGCGGTTGGAGTTTTTCAGTTTTTCCGAAAGTTCTTTGGAAAGTTCGGGAAAACCGTATGCAAATTTCTCGTTTGTGCGGTGTGCGGTGGAGGTGTCAATCACGATGGTTTTTTCGTTTTCAATTAAGTTTACAGCCTCAACTGCCGCCGCATCGGGCAGACACAAAAATGCAATGTCCGCCGAATTGAGCGCTTCTTTTCGTGCAGTTATGTCCTTGCGTTTTTCTTCGGGCAAGGTAATAAGTTCAAGATCGTCGCGGGTTTTCAGGCGGTCAAAAATTTTTAACCCTGTTGTCCCCTGCGAACCGTCAATAAATACTTTGGTCATAAATTGTGATTTCTCCCTTTGTTTTTTTGCCCCCGCCCTACCTTAAAAAGGTGAATTTTATTGATTTAAACTTCTAACCCGTTCCACCTGTGCCAGCACATTTTGCGGTGCGGGGCCACCGAGAGAAGTGCGGTCATTTACGCATTTGTCAAGGTTAATCGCCTCGTACACGCCGTCGTCGAACAAATCGCAAACTGCTTTGTAATCTTCCATAGGCAAGGTTTCCAATGTTACGCCTTTTTTGATGCAAAGGGCAACCAACTCCCCTGTCGCCTTATAAGCGTCACGGAAGGGCAAGCCTTTTGACACAAGATAGTCGGCGCAGTCGGTGGCGTTGATAAACCCGCCTGCCGCGGCTTTACGCATATTTTCGGGGAGTGCAGTCATGGTGTCAAGCATGGGGATGAACGCCGTTAAGCACATTTTTACCGTATCGAAGGCATCAAAAATCGCCTCTTTGTCCTCCTGCATATCCTTGTTGTAAGCAAGGGGCAGACCTTTCATCATGGTTAAAAGGGTCATCAAATCGCCGAATACTCTGCCCGATTTACCCCTTATAAGCTCCGTAATATCAGGGTTCTTTTTCTGGGGCATAATTGACGAGCCTGTGGAAAAGGCATCGTCCAATTCCACAAATTTGAATTCCCAAGAGCACCACAGGACGATTTCCTCGGAGAAACGGGAAAGGTGCACCATCAAAATGGAGAGCGCTGAGGCTAACTCCATACAAAAATCACGGTCGGAAACGCTGTCGAGAGAATTTTGCATAGCACCTGTAAATCCAAGCGCCTTTGCCGTCATTTCACGATCGGTATTATAGGTTGTGCCCGCAAGCGCACAAGCGCCGAGTGGCGAATAATTCATTCTCTCTCTTGCGTCGGCAAGTCTTGCTTTATCCCGCAAGAGCATTTCTGCATAAGCGAGCAAATGATGCCCGAAAGTGATGGGCTGGGCACGCTGTAAGTGGGTGTAACCCGGCATAACAGCACTACTGTATTGCTCCGCTTTTTTGCAAAGCACATTGACTAGTTCTGTCAGTTGCGCATACAGCGCGTCGCATTCTTTGCGCAGATACAAACGAATATCGAGCGCCACTTGGTCATTTCGACTGCGGGCGGTATGTAAGCGTTTGCCCGCCGCACCGATGCGCGCGGTCAGTTCACCCTCCACAAAGGTATGAATATCCTCTGCGTTGGGGTCAATTCCCAATTCGCCGCTTTCGATTTCATCTTTGATGGCTTTCAAGCCCTCGGTAATCGCCGCCAAATCCTCGGCGGAAATGATGCCTTGCGCTTGGAGCATTGCCGCATGGGCAAGACTGCCGTCAATATCCTCGCGGAACATGCGGCTGTCGAATTTAATGGAGGAATTAAAATCGTTGGTTTTGGGATCTAATGCTTTTTGAAATCTGCCCTGCCAAAGTTGCATATGTTTTTCTCCTGTAAGTAGTACAATACGACAAAGGGAAAAAATCCCTTTGCCGTTTCACACAATTTGTGTCCCCTATGCGTAGGGGCGGACGACCTCGGCCGCCCGTAAGTCTTAGATGTATTTTGCGGGGCGATGAGTCGGCGCCCCCTACGAGTTTAAATGCGTATGAATAACTCCCTCAGTCAAGCACAAGCGCTTGACAGTTCCCTCAAAGAGGGAGCGTAAACGGATTACTGATTTGTATCTCTCTGTTGGTCAAGCAAAGCCTTAACCTTAATGGGCAGACCGAAGAGATTGATAAAGCCTGCGGAGTCTGCTTGGTTGTAAGCGCCGCCATCCTCACCGAAGGAAGCCACATTTTCATCATACAGCGTGTAGGGTGAAGTAATGCCCGCGTTCATGACATTGCCTTTGTACAGTTTTACTTTTACATCGCCTGTAACGGTTTCCTGCGTTTTATCAACAAATGCGGAAAGTGCCTCGCGAAGGGGTGTAAACCACTGACCGTTATATACGATTTCGCCGAATTTCTGGGAAATAAGTTTTTTGTAGTGTTGCGTTTCTTTGTCAAGTGTAATCATTTCCAAAAGCTCGTGAGCTTTATAAAGGATTGTGCCGCCGGGGGTTTCATAAACGCCGCGGGACTTCATACCTACAAGACGGTTTTCAACGATGTCTAAAAGTCCGATGCCGTTTGCGCCGCCCAGCTCGTTGAGTTTTTCCACGATTGTAAGTCCGTCCATCTCTGCGCCGTCAATGGCGGTGGGAACGCCCTTTTCAAAGTGAATTGTAACATAAGTGGGCTTATCGGGTGCCTGCTCGGGCGCAACGCCCAATTCAAGGAAGCCTTCTTTTGCATATTGCGGCTCGTTGGCGGGGTCTTCCAAATCCAAGCCCTCGTGGGAGAGATGCCACACATTTTTATCTTTGGAATAGTTGGTTTCACGGTTGATTTTCAAGGGAATATTGTGCGCCTCGGCGTACTCGATTTCCTCTTCACGGGATTTAATATCCCACTCACGCCACGGGGCGATGATTTCCATTTCGGGAGCGAAGGCTTTTAATGTAAGTTCAAAACGAACCTGGTCGTTACCCTTACCTGTGCAACCGTGGCAAATTGCGTCTGCGCCCTCTTTCTTGGCGATTTCAGCAAGCCCTTTTGCAATGCAGGGACGCGCGTGGGAAGTACCCAAAAGGTAGGTTTCATAATCCGCGCCTGCTTTCAGGCACGGCCAAATGTACTCCTCCACATATTCTTTTTTCAGGTCCAGCACATAGAGTTTGGAAGCGCCTGTTTTAATGGCTTTTTCTTCCAATCCGTCAAGCTCGGTGCCCTGCCCCACATCGCCCGAAACGGCGATAACCTCGCAGTTGTTGTAATTCTCTTTCAGCCACGGGATGATGATGGAAGTATCAAGCCCGCCTGAATATGCCAGAACAACTTTTTTAATATCTTTCTTATTCATTATGTATTCCTCCGAAAAGCGGTTTTGGAATTTACCGCTGAAAAATTTAACAAGCTATATTATACACGCTTTTTTACACAAATCAAGGGATTTTGCATATTTTTTTCAAATTTTATGAATTTTTATTCAGTTTTTTGCATATTTAGTGAATAATTATACGGAATTTATGCAAAATGATATGCATTGCATAAAAATAACGGCTAAACAAGGCAATTTGCCTGTTCAGCCGTTTTAATTATTGATGTTTATTTAACCGCTTCAACGGGAATAATGCTGCCCGAAGCGTCTTTCAAAACCGTGAAAGTAATTGCATCGCCCGCATTAAGAATTACGACCTTTTCAGCCTGACTTACCGCAACCTTATAATACGGCTCTGCTTCGTTGAGTTTGATATAGAAATAAGTTTCGCCGCCTGTTATGACGCTGCGGATTTCAGCTACTGTTCCGCTGACATCAACGGTTTCCTTTTGAACGGTGGTATTGTCTTCCTCATTACCCATTGAGTCCACATCAATATTGACGCTTATGCCGTTCTTTTCAAGTTCTTCGGCATATTTGCTCATACACTCGGTAAGAGTTGAGCCTACGCCAACCACCGTTGACTGCTTGACATTAACCATGGCGTACATTTTTACAAGCTCACTTGCATCTTTCAGCGCCATAAAATAGGTAGGCTCGCCGCTGACATTGAGAAGCAACGGGAAGGTTGCCTTGTAATTATACTGCTGAACCTTACCCTGTGCAGAGGTTCTTGCCGTTTCCTCCAAAGCACCCGAAACCTGATAATACTTTGCCTCTTTTGTTCTCTGATTTATAAGAACAAAGCCGATGATTGACTGGTCAGAGCTTATTGAGGTAATACCGGTATACATATAAACATCATCATTTAATGCAAGGTAGTTATAGCCCGAGCTTGTAATTTTAACATCGCTCTGACCTATAATTGAATTTATAAATCCCTTGCCGTATTTTCCGTAAAAATTATACTGCTGATTGAGAATATTAGCAGAATACACTTGGTCAATCCACTGATACTCGTCATCGGTTACAAATTTGTCGGTCTTAAGCTTTGTTTTGCCATCAAGGCTTGTGGAAATAAGTGTTGTTTCACCTGTGACGGAATCAACCAAAACTGCACCGATAACATCAGTACCGCCGAAAAGTCCTATGGTTTTATCAAGAACGGGAACAATCCAATAAGGATTGCCGCTGTCATCAATTTCAAACGACGGTGTATCAAGCATAAGTGTGGGATACTTAAATCTTACATGACGCAAAAGATATTCGTTGAAATGCTCTGCCGGAGAATACTTCATAGTATTTTCCAATCGTACGGTTTCCGCCTTTTGGGTGGTCATATCCACAATGATATATGCGGGAATTCCGTTTTTGGTATTTTTCATCCACTTGAATATATCGCCGTAATCAAGTGACTGAACACGGACAGGAGTTCCTTTATAGTTAATTTGTGTTGAGTAATAATCGTTTACAACGAACTGTGAAACATAGTCGGAAAGGTCGCCCAAGGCTCTCGTTGCAATATTGCTGGACGAATCTTTATCAAGACGGGGAACGCTTGAGAAATCAATCTCCGCAACATCTGCGGCAAAATCTCCCTCTTTTACATCAATGATGTTATGATAGGATTTTGCTCTGAAAATAACTGCACCGCTGAGATACCCCACCAAAACCACTGCCGCCAATACAAGCAGGAGAATTACAGGTATTTTCACCTTACTCTTTGCGTACTCCATATATTCAGGTCTGAAATACGCTCTTGATGCAATACCGAAAGCCGCAATGAACACAAAGATAACTACGGCAAGATAGAGATAAAGCTCAATCGCTTTAAAATTAAGTGCCGGCAGCATAAAATAATAAAGAGCAGCGGCGGCAACAAGGGTTATAACAAGGCTGACGATAATTTTTTTTACCGTGCTTCCGCCGGGGTGCACCTGTGCCGTTCTTTTCTTATTTCCGCCGAAATCAACGTTAATAGGTTCCATAAATTTTACCTCTTTCCATTTATTGCAAATAGTATATCATATTTTATATGTAAAATACAAGACGGAACAAATTCCTTGAACCGTCTTAAAAAACCTGTTTGCAGTATTCTATTGCTCCGCAGGCTTCGCAGTTCGCCTTGCGTGCGGTGCACACCGCCCTGCCATGAAGCACACAGCGATGGCAAAAATCGTTGCTTTCCTCAGGGGGGAGTATTTTTCTAAGCTCCAGCTCTACCTTTTTGGGGTCCTTTGTATTTACAAGCCCCATTCTGTTTGTAAGGCGGATTAAATGAGTATCCGCAACCACGGCAGGTTTGCCGTAAACATCGCCTACAATCAGATTAGCTGTTTTTCTGCCTACGCCCTGCAAGGTTATAAGCTCCTCGACCGTATCGGGAACTTTTCCGCCGAAACGGTCACGAACGCCCTTTGCCATTTCTATTATATCTCTCGCCTTGCCGTGATAAAATCCGCAGGAATGAATAATACTTTCCACATCAAGCACATCGGCATTGCAATAATCGTCAAGCGTTTTATACTTTGAAAAAAGCTGTGGAGTTACAAGATTCACTCTTGCGTCCGTACACTGTGCAGACAGCCTTGTTGCCACAAGCAGTTCAAAGGGATTGTTTGCAGTAAGAGAGCAAACAGCCTTTGGATATTCATTTTTTAGTGCTTCAACAAGCAAAGCCGCCCGTTCTTTTTTAGTCATGGCTTACTCCGGATAATTCATATTTTTCGGCAACCCCAAAAGATAATCCGCCGACACATTGAAATAATTGCAAAGCGCAACAATATCATGCAAAGAAGGCTCTGTTGTGCCCGTTTCCATAAACGAAACCTTACGCTGAGTAATACCCAACGCATTGGCAAGGTCCTTCTGCGTTATGGTGGGAATCTTTGCACATCTTAAATATTTTAACCTCTCACTGAAATTCATAATACACCCTCAAATCGACGGTTTTTAGCCGTTTTAAAACAAGTGCTGATATTCTATCATAAAAAAATGATTTTAGAAAGATGTAGAATAAAAATAACTATACAAAGTTTTACGTGATTTTTTGTGAGGTTTTACAAAGCTTTTCAACAATATGTGCATAGATATATATTAACTATACTTCAAATTTATGTTAATTAAGTCACTGTGTTGCGCTTTTTCGGTTGTTTTTTACAATCGGCAGATATATAATATAAATAAGAATTTGATAAAGGAATGATTTTTTTGAAAAAAGAAATAAACATAAAAGAACTTTCGGGAAATTTCGTAAAAATGATCAGCGAGGATTGGGCACTGCTCACGGCGGGAGAAAATGACTGCTTCAATACGATGACCGTAAGCTGGGGAGGAATAGGCGAGCTTTGGGGAAAAGATGTTTGCTTTGTATTCGTACGCCCCCAGAGATACACATATCAGTTTATGGAAAAGTACGACAGATTTTCTCTTTCGTTCTTTGGCGGTGAATTCAAAAAAGAGCTAGGGCTTTGCGGCAGTAAATCAGGCAGAGATATTGACAAAGTCGCCGAAACAGGGCTTACACCCGTAATTTTGGGCGAAACGGTGGGTATTGAGCAGGCAAAGGTTGTTGTTACAATGAAAAAGCTTGCGTATCAGGATATAAATCCGAAAGGTTTCATTGATGAAAGCATTATGAACAATTACAAGGCGGCGGATTTTCACCGCGTATATGTTGGTGAAATCGAAAAAGTGTATATTGAAGAATAATTAAAAAAAATTGTTGACATTTGTTTTTTTTAGTGATACACTTTTAAAAAACAAGCCAAGCAAACCTATGATAAAGAGTAGTAGCTGTTATTTAAGCGTTTAAAGAGAGCCGGCGTTGGTGTGAGTTCGGTAACGGTAATTTCAGTGAATGGACTTTTGAGGGCAAACCGAAACACATTTGTGGATTAGGGGCGACGGAGGGCAACCGTTAAAGTGCCAAGTGTATGATTGTACACGGTGAGAGCGCATTAAAGATGCGAATTTGGGTGGTACCGCAGGAAATTCAGCCTGTCCCATATTTTTGGGGGCAGGCTTTTTATTTTTCTCAAAAGGAGATATATACTATGGCACTTTTTACAAAGCGATGGCGGCTTTCAAATTAAAAAAGTATAAGTGTAAAACAATTCTTAACCATAAATTTTTTTAATTTTGAAAGGAATAATCACTATGAAAAAATATATTGCAATTTTACTCGTTTTAGTTTTAACCATCACCTGTTTTACAGCTTGCGGAAAAAATGCGGCTGACACAGAAAGCAAAAAGGTAATCGGACTTCTTTACGACGCAGGTCAGGATTCATCAACAACCGCTATTGCCGAAGCAAAAGCATACCTCGATGAAAAAGGAATCGCATACAAAGAATACACCGGAACAACGGCCGACGAAGTAAGTCTTGCGGTTGACGCCGCTATTGCAGATAAGGTTGCAGCAATTTTCACTCCTACTGATAACACAATTATGGCTGCCGAACTTGCAATTTACGAAAAGCTTGCCGATGCAGGTATCCCCCACTTCACAGGCGCGGATTCATTTGCTCTTAACGGTGCATATCTCGGCTACGGTGTTGACTATGCTAACCTTGGTAAAGAAACTGCGAATATGGTTGCAGAAATTTTACTTGACGGCAAAGCCCCCGCAACCCTTCCCGTTAAAACATTTGATAACGGTACTGCAACAATCAATACTGAAATCTGCGCTAAACTCGGCTATAATCTTGACGATATGAAAGCAAAATATGAACCTTACTGCCAAGCAATAAAAGAAATCACCACAGGCAATGCTTTTGAAGACGGTACACAAAACATTCCCGCAGCCGCTCTCAAATCAGGCACAATCGGTTCAGACAACCCCACACAGACATTTGCCGTAGGCATTTGCAATTTCGTTGATGACGCTTCACTTAATCAGATAGTAAGCAACATTAAACTTCAGCTTGACACAATCGGAAAAGAAAAGAATGTTGCTTTCATCATTAAATATGATAACTGCAACGCAGACTCAAATGTATTAAACCAAATTATTGCCGGATTCAATGCCGACAAGGTTGACCTTATGGTCGGCGTTGCCACTCCCGTTGCAATGGCAATGCAGTCCGCTACGGAAGATAATCAAATTCCCGTTGTTTTCGCGGCAGTTTCCGACCCCGTAGGCACACAAATCGTTGCTTCAAACGAAAACCCCGGCAAAAACATTACGGGCACATCCGATTTCCTCGACACAAAAGCAATTTTCAATCTTATTATCGCAACAATCGGCGCATAATCAATTCTGATAAATTCGGCAGAACAGATAATCCGTGCAAGGGTTATCTGTTCTGTATCTGTAAAAAAATAAGGACGGAACGATATGGATTTAAACTCTATTCTGAGCTTAGGTGAAAACGCATTACAGTTGGGACTAATAAGTTCACTTACGGTTTTAGCATTGTTTTTAAGTTATTCAATGCTGAATGTTTGTGACCTTTCAACTGACGGATGCTTTACTCTCGGCGCAACGGTAGGTGCGGTTGTGGCGATTGCAGGTCATCCCGGTTTATCGATTCTTGCGGCTATGGCGGCAGGTGTAATATCGGGATTTGTTGTTGCTTTTCTTCAAACCAAAATGGGTATCAACAGTCTTCTTGCGGGTATCATCGTCAACACGGGGCTTTACTCCGTGAACATTGCCGTTATGGGTAATTCGTCGCTTTTAAATATGAACAGAACAACAACTGTTTTCACGCTTTTAAAAGACAAGCTTAGCGGCACGGCATTTGAAAAAGAATACACATTGATTATTGCGTTTATTGCAGTTGCCCTTGTTGTTATTTTCCTTTCCCTATTCCTTAAAACAAAGCTCGGGCTTGCAATCCGTGCAACGGGAAACAACCCCGATATGGTTCGTTCTTCCTCTATTAACCCTGTATTTACAACTATTGTAGGACTTTGTATTGCAAACTCCTTTACGGCACTTTCCGGCTGCTTGCTTGCTCAGTCACAGAAATCCGTAAATATTGATATCGGTACAGGTATGGTGACTGTTGCTCTTGCTTCTCTTCTCATAGGCGGTGTATTCCTCGGAAAAGGTAAAATTCCGTTAAGAGCAATCGGCGTTGTTTTAGGCTCGATTATTTTCAGATTTATATACGCCGTTGCACTCAGATTTGATATGCCCGCTTATATGCTTAAACTTATTTCTTCTGTTATTGTTATTATTGCAATATCCGCCCCCTATCTTAAATCGCAGTTTCCTGTTATTAAAAGGCGTATATTCCTTTCCCGCAGAAAGGAGGCAAAATAATGCTTACATTATCACATGTTTCAAAGACCTTCAATCCCGGTACGGTAAATGCAAAAACCGCCCTCAGCGATTTGTCACTGCATGTAAACAAGGGCGATTTTATTACAATAATTGGTGCTAACGGTGCAGGCAAATCGACTCTTTTCAATGCTGTTGCAGGTTCTTTTATGACCGACAGCGGTAATATTATTCTGGACGGAAAAGACATTACGCTTATGCCCGAACACAAGCGCGCAAAATCAATAGGCAGACTTTTTCAGGATCCTATGCGCGGCTCTGCTCCCGGAATGAGCATTGAAGAAAACATGGCTCTTGCCGCGGGGCACGGAAGTTGGCTCAGTTCAATTTCGCGAAAAGACAAAACGCTTTTCCGCGAGCGTCTTGCACTTCTCGGAATGGGACTTGAAGACAGAATGAAGCAACCCGTAGGACTTCTTTCCGGCGGTCAAAGACAAGCGCTTACACTTATGATGGCTACATTTAATCCGCCGAAGCTTCTTTTACTTGACGAGCATACTGCCGCCCTTGACCCCGGCACTGCCGAAAAAGTATTGGACCTTACAAAGAAAATTGTTGATGAAAATAAGCTCACCTGCCTTATGATTACCCACAATATGCAATCTGCCCTTGATTTAGGTAACAGAACATTTATGATGAACAACGGCAACATTGTTTATGATGTAAAGGGCGAAG
The DNA here is from genome assembly GCA_051881455.1 of Candidatus Fimenecus sp. Classification (GTDB taxonomy): domain Bacteria; phylum Bacillota; class Clostridia; order Oscillospirales; family Acutalibacteraceae; genus Fimenecus. Next base: position 16,840 of record JBJEPX010000056.1, read on the forward strand.
AAAGAAAGAATCTTCACGTTTCCGACCTTCTTCAAAAATTCAAAGAATCCGTAGGCAAAGAGCTTGATAATGACAGAATGTTGCTTTCGGAATAGATTACCGCTGACTTATCGAACGGTGATAAGTCAGCGGTTTATATTTTTTATTTCTTTTTGATATGGGAGCCTGTGGTGGTAATCACCGCAATTTTTGTACCTAAATTATCGGTGATTGTAATTTCATAAAAGCAAGTGGTTCTGCCGTCCTTAATAAGGCGGCTCTCGCCGTAGAGCGTATCGCCCTTTGCTATACCGAGATAGCAAATCTGGCTTACCGTTGTTACCGTTATATCCTCACAGTTAAAATTTGTGGAAACGGCAAATACGAAATCAGCGAGAGTAAACATAACGCCGCCCATAACATTACCCACGGCGTTCTGATGCTTTTTTTGAAGCTTTAAACTGCATTTGGCATAATGCTCCCCCACCTCTTCAATCACAATTCCCGTGGCTTCGGTGGCATAAAGGTCGCCTGCAAAAAATTCTCTTGCCTTTTCAAGGTTGGTCATATATATCAGTCCTTATTTTTTATATATTATTTGCAGATATTTTAGCATATAACAATAGAAATCACAAGAAAAAAATGGGTGCCGAGGCACCCATTTTTTATTATAATCGAAATTAAATCAATACATTCCGCCGCCTGCCTGTGCCATTGCAGCTGCTGCTGCGGCATCAGCCTGCGGGTCGGGAATATCGGCAACAAGGGACTCGGTTGTGAGTACCATTGCGGCAACGGAAGCCGCATTCTGGAGTGCTGAACGTGTTACCTTTGCTGGGTCGAGAATACCTGCTTCAAACATATCAACATACTCGCTTGTTGCGAAGTTGAAGCCGTAACCGGGCTTATTGGCGTTAACAATATTGTTTACTATAACAGAGCCTTCAAGTCCTGCGTTCTTTGCAATCTGACGGACCGGCTCCTCTATTGCTTTGAGAACAATCTTAACGCCTGTTTTGTAATCAGCGTCGTCTGTATCGAGAAGAGCCTCTGCCGCCTTAACAGCGCCGAGTAATGCTACGCCGCCGCCTGCAACGGAGCCTTCCTCAACAGCCGCCTTTGTAGCCGCGAGAGCGTCCTCAATGCGGAGCTTTTTCTCTTTCATTTCAGTTTCGGTTGCCGCACCTACGCGGATAACAGCAACACCGCCTGCAAGCTTTGCAAGTCTTTCCTGAAGCTTTTCCTTATCGAAGTCAGAGGTTGTTGTTTCAATTTGTGAACGGATCTGAGCAACTCTGCCCTTGATAGCGTCGCTGTTGCCTGCGCCGTCAACGATAATTGTATTTTCCTTTGAAACCTTAACCTGCTTTGCACGGCCAAGCTGATTAAGCTGTGTATCTTTAAGTTCAAGTCCCAAATCAGCGGTAATAACCTCGCCGCCTGTAAGGATTGCGATATCCTGAAGCATTTCCTTCCTTCTGTCGCCGAAGCCGGGAGCCTTAACTGCTACGCAGGTAAATGTACCGCGGAGTTTATTGACAAGAAGTGTGGAAAGAGCCTCGCCCTCAATATCCTCAGCGATGATCACAAGCTTTTTGCCTGACTGAACAATCTGTTCAAGAAGGGGAAGAATCTCCTGAATATTGGAAATCTTCTTATCGGTGATAAGGATAAGAGCGTCGTCAATAACAGCCTCCATCTTATCTGTATCTGTTACCATATAAGGTGAAATGTAACCGCGGTCGAACTGCATACCCTCAACAACATCTGAATATGTTTCGCTGGTCTTTGACTCCTCGATGGTGATAACGCCGTCGGCAGTAACCTTTTCCATAGCCTCGGCTATAAGCTTTCCGATATACTCATCAGCGGCGGAAACAGTTGCAACTCTTGCAATATCATCGGAAGAAGAAACGGGCTTTGCGTTTTTAAGAACTTCTGCTACAACTGCGTCAACAGCAGCCTGCATACCTTTTTTTACTACCATGGGGTTAGCGCCTGCGGCAACATTCTTCATACCCTCACGGACAAGAGCCTGAGCAAGAAGTGTAGCGGTTGTTGTACCGTCGCCCGCAACATCGTTTGTCTTTGTTGCAACCTCTTTTACGAGCTGTGCGCCCATATTTTCAAAAGCGTCTTCAAGCTCAATCTCTTTTGCGATTGTAACGCCGTCGTTTGTGATAAGGGGTGCGCCGTATTTTCTGTCGAGAACAACATTTCTGCCCTTAGGGCCTAATGTAATCTTTACGGTATCGCTCAATTTATCAATACCGTTTTGAAGAGCTTTTCTTGCCTCTTCACCGTAAACAATCTGCTTTGCCATAATAAATTACCTCCGATTATTCAACTACTGCTAAAATCTCTGACTGACGGACGATGGTGTATTCCTCTTTATCCACCTTGACCTCAGTACCTGAATATTTGCCTGTGATTACCTTATCGCCGACTTTTACATACATTGTGACCTCGTGGCCATCCACAACTCCGCCGGGACCTACTGCAACAACCTCGGCAACCTGAGGCTTTTCCTGTGAGGAAGCGGCAAGAACGATACCGCTCTTTGTGGTTTCCTCCATTTCGCATGCCTTTAAGACAACTCTGTCTGCAAGGGGTTTAATAGTCATTTTATGTTACCTCCTAAAAGATTGAATATATATTTAGCACTCTCGCCTTTCGAGTGCTAAATATATTTTAGCCACTTTCTTCCAAAAAATCAAGTACTTTATTTAAAGTTAATACTTTTTTAACAATTTATCAAAAACGGCGGGGAAATTCCCCGCCTTAAAGTAATTATTATACAAGTCCGAAGCTTACAAACAGGGCTTGGTTGATTTTATTCATATCCGTATCGGACAGATTGCCCATTCTCTCTTTAAGCCTTTGCTTATCCAGAGTCCTCACCTGCTCCAGCAGCACCACGGAATCTTTGCTGAGTCCGCAGTTTTTACCGTTTACGCTTATATGAGTGGGAAGCTTTGATTTATCCTGCTGGCTGGTGATAGCGGCGGCTATTACCGTTGGGCTGTACTTATTGCCTATGTCATTCTGCACTATAAGTACCGGTCTTACGCCGCCCTGTTCGCTCCCCACAACGGGACTTAAATCTGCATAGTATATGTCCCCTCTTTTAACATTCATGGTTTGTATCACTCTCCATTTAAAACTCTTTACACACTTATTTTTACCTTTTATTACCGTGATTAAACACAGATGGTAAAAAAATCGGGGAGTAATACATTTTATTCAATTTTAGGGTGGGATGTCCCGAATAGGTTCTCTTAATTCGTCTTATATGTAAAATTCTCAAATACGGCGGCATCGGTACCGTCTATTATCAGTTTTTCAAATTCTTTTGTATCTGGATTGACAAGCAGTGTGCAAAAATGCCCCTGTGCCTCATATGAATAGGAAAGGCTTTCGCTGTTTTCTCCTTTTTCGGGAGCTGCGCCGTTCACATTGTTAATACAGCTTTCCAGCGCACAGAAAATCATATTATACGGCAGTTTGCCCTCTGAAATACTAAATGTCAGCCTGTTTGTTTTCAGGGTATATTCGCCGTCCGCGCAAGAAACTTGAACGCCTTTTACGGTTTGAGGCTGGGTAAAGGTCAGAACAAGGCTATCGAACGCCGTGTAATCTGCCTCTGCCGATACCGTTATGCCGTTAAGCGTTGTATGAACATCAGTATTAAAGCCGCTGATATTCAGCGGCTCTTTTTCAACATCCTTTGTCTTATTTATTCCGCACCCGCACAAAAGCAGGAGGCAAAATAAAGCGCAAAGAAATTTTTTCAATATTATCTACCTTTATTCGTATTTTTTAAGAACAGAGGGAAGTTCTTTTAATATGAGTGACGGAGTGTTTCCCATCATGGAGTATTTTTCAGTTACCTTATCCCCTGCTGTGCCGTGGATATATACTGCCGCAACCGCGCATTTGAAAGGTTCTATACCCTGTGCGGCAAAGGAAGCAATAATTCCCGCCAGGACATCGCCGCTGCCGCCCGTTGCCATTCCCGCATTTCCTGTTGAATTCACATAAACATCGTCATACTCATTGCTTCCCACAAGAGTTGAGGAGCCTTTAAGCGCGAGCACTGCCTTATGGCGTCTTGTGAAGTCCTGTAAAGCTTCGCATCTGTCCGCCTGAATTTCCTTTACGGTTTTTCCGCTCATTCTTGACATCTCACCCGGGTGAGGAGTGAGGATAACGGGCACTTGCGCGCTGTCAATAATATCTATGCTGTCTGCAATACAATTTATTCCGTCGGCATCAATTATTACGGGAACTTTTGATTTTTCCAGCGTGAGTTTTACAATCGCCTTTGTATCCTCATCAACGCCCATTCCGCACCCGATAACTACTGCGGAGCATTTTGAAATCTCCGCTTCAAGTCTTTTTGCCGAATCTATTGAAATTCTGCCGTAATTATTGCTCTTTAAAGGCACTAGAATCTGTTCATAGGTCTTTGGCGCAATTGCATTATACGCAACATCGGGAAATGCAATTTTGACAATTCCCGCGCCGCTGTTAACGGCTGCCTGTGCGGCAAAATACGGAGCATTGGGCATTTCATAACTGCCGCCGATTATAAGCACCGTTCCGTAGGTACCTTTGTGGCTGTCCGCATTTCTCCTAGTAAAGAAGCATTTAATATCATTACCGTCCAAAGTGAAAAGAGCGGAATTTACCCTTTCAAAGCAACTGTCGGGAATACCTATGGGAGCGACTACTGTTTTTCCGCACACTTCCATTGACGGTTTAAGAACATGAACGGGTTTTAAAGCCATAACGGCTACTGTCATATCAGCACGCACCGCAAATTCATTGCAAACTCCGCAATCGGCATAAAGTCCGCTGGGAATATCAATACTTATAACAGTTGCAGAGGAGGAATTTATCTTTTTAAAAATGACGGCACTTTGAGCATCAATTTCGCCCTTAAAGCCTATACCGAACACGCAGTCCACTATTATCTGCGCCGAACCGAACGCCTTATCGGTGGCATCGCTTTCATCAAAATACATAATGTTTATGCCCATTGCCCTGATACGGGACAGCATTTCCGAGGAGTCCTCGTCCGACGGCAAGCCCATTGCCATCATTACCATGACATCATAACCGTCCTCGCAGAGTTTTCTTGCGATTACAAAACCGTCGCCGCCGTTTTTGCCCTTACCGCAAACAATCAGCGCTTTTCGCTTATTCGTATTCTCAAATGTCTTTCTGATTATTCTTGCACAGTATGAGCCTGCATTTTCCATCATTTGCAGATATGAAATGCCGCTGTCGTGGGCAAGGCGCTCAACCTCTTTTATGTTTTCCGATTTTAATATTCTCATAAATAAGCCCTCCGCAGATATTTTATCATAAATTGCCTGAAAGAGCAAACGCATATAAAAATACAGTGCAGCATAAAACTGCACTGCAAAAATGTTATAACACATATATTGTAACATTTCTTGAGCCCCACTGATAGCACTGATTTGTACTGCTCATATAAAGGTCAACAACAAATGTTCCTTTCTTTGCAAATCCGCCTGTATCGGCCGCGATTGCATAACCGTAAACCACGCCATCGTCAGACACAATCCACATTTCTGTTCCGTAAGGAATCTGCTTAGGATTAACCGCGATATATCCGGGTTTTACGGGCTTGCCTGTTGACGTTGTTCCGCCCGGTACGCAGTAAGCGGCGGCTTTGCCCTTGATGGTGTACTTATAGCTCGTAGGGACATTATTTGCCCCAACGGAATACTTTGACGGCAAAGCAATTTCCGAAATGGGTTTTCCGTTCTTTTCAATGATTTTGTTGCCAAGGCTTGTTACTGTGGGTTTAACATATGTTCCCACCGCTTTGACCTCATTTACGGGCTGTTTTGTAACCGTTTCGCTTTCAACGGAGGATGACTCAACCTGACCGTTTACAACCTTATCCTTATAAACGACTGTTTTTGTACCGTTTACGCCTTTTGTTGTTACCTTAGCAGCGCCCTTAGCCATTGAAGAGGTATAGTTGGTTTTTGTGGTATAGGGTATCTCCTCCTGCGCCTCACGCGTTACATATTCTACACGGAGAACATCAACGGTCAAGCCGTCGGAAAGCACTGTTTCAGCCGAGGGAGAAACCTCGTCGTCACCGTCAAGTACAATTCCCTGTTCGCCGAGCAGCTCGCCCACATTTGCGGCAACCGAAGCCACCGTTCTTGTTTCACCGTCAACATTGATTGTGAGGTTATAGAAATTAAGAATCCTTACCTCCATATTGTCAGTCACAACAGCGTCAATACTGACACTTGAAACAAGCTTTTCGCTGAGGGTTACTCCCTGCTGAGCAATCAGTTCCTTTACCGTTCCGGCAAAGACAATATTTGTGCAAGTACCGTCCGCACCGATAAACCTTACATTACTTACGCGGCAGATTGTTATTTTACTGTCAACACCTGCCTGAAATTCATCAAGAATAAGCTTATCCTGCTCGGACAATTCGATATTTGCTTCTTTAACAACAGTATAAGGCTCTTTTTTATTGGTCTCTACTCTTGTTATTTGTGAGCCGTCGTAAATATCGACTGTATAAAGCTCACCTGTGGCGGCAAAAGCGGTTACGGCACAAAGAACGGCAATTGCCGATATAAGTGCTACTGCGCGCATAAACTGTTTGCGCGACGCTTTTACGCAGCCTTTTATTTTTGTTATCATCATTCTGCTCCTTTAATAAGCTGTGCCAAACCCTTTGCTTTTTGCTCAGAGTGCATTTGTTTTCTTCTACTTAGAAAAGTAAAATCAACTCCTGCTTAAAGCACAACCGTTATTCTCGCTTTGTGACTTTGCCATTATATTCACCCACAACAAAAATGTCAAATTTTTTTTAAAACATTTTTTGTATAAATTGTATAAAACGCAAAGTCGATTTTTGACTAAATATCCCAAATACTTTGTTTTTTACACAATATATTGTGGTCGAATAGCGTTATTTTGTAATTTTTTTTGTGAGATTATTAAAAAAGTAACAAATTATTACAAAACGGTTACAAAATGTCAGGCTGTCCCACCTCCTTTTTACATATATTTTACGGAAAAAATGTATAAAGTATTCCTGTTTTTTCCTCTGATAGCAAAAAGAAAAAGCAGAGAAAACTCTCTGCTTAAACTTATTATTTAAAGACAGTCTGTACCAAGACCATATAAAGCACGGTACCCACGCCGATACTTAACAAATTGTTTCTTTTCCACACATGCAAAGCAACGACAACGGCGGAAGCAATCAGTTCAGGCAAGCCGAAAGGAAAACTCAAAGGGGTTATCCCTTTCAGGCAATACACTACAAGCATACCTATTACGGCGGGCGGAAGTACTTTCCCCAGATATTCAACGGATTTAGGAATTTTTCTGCCCTGTGGGAAAATCACAAAGGGAAACAGCCTTGTTGAAAAGGTGGTAATCGCCACCAATACTATTATAATTACAGACCGAGAAAAACTTATAGGCATATTACCGCTCCCCCTTTTCTGTTTTCTTTTCGGGGATTTTCCTATATGCCAACAATGCAAGCAATATAACTATCATTGAGGGCAGAATAAAGTTTTCTCTGCCGAAAATGAGTATACCTATTATACTTATTATAACGCCGCAGACAGCGGGAAAACGGTTTTTGCCGTCAAGCCACTGTTCTACGAATATTACAATGAACAAGGCGGTCATGGCAAAATCAATACCTTTTGAGTTAAATGGAATTAAAGAGCCTGCCAAAGAGCCGATTATTGAACCTAAAACCCAATAGGAATGGTCCAAAAGCGCTATTGAGAACAAAAATTTTCCCTCATCAACGCCCTCGGGAGTTTTTGTGAGGAAATACAAAGAATATGTTTCATCGGTAAGGGAAAAAATCAGATACGGTTTCTTTTTGCCTGCGGTTTTAAAGCGGTCAAGGAGAGAAAGCCCGTAAAAAATATGGCGGATATTCACCATAAAGGTCATAAACACCACCTGAAAGAGGCTGACACCCGGAGCAAAAAAATTGACCGCCAAATACTGGCCCGATCCTGCATAAACCAATATGCTCATTATTCCCGCCCAAATAAAGTTGTATCCCTTGTCCGCAAACATTACTCCGAATGCAATGCCGATAAACAGATAACCCGTGAGCACAGGCAGAGTATATGGAAAAGCCGCTTTAAAAGCGGCTCTGTATGTATTTTGCTTTTTCAAAAAATCACCTACATCACAGCTTGCAAGTTGGTATTATACTGCAACACAAGGCGAAATGCAAGAAAGAAAACAAAACTTAAAAATTTTCTATATATAATATGTATGGAAAAAAGCGGAGAAAAATCTCCGCTTTTATTTAATTATATTTTTACATATTTGTGCTCTGTGGTAACGCCGCTGTCGGTAACTGTCAGCACAGTTCCGCCGTTCATATCATCATCTGCATAACAGCGGTTACCTGTTTTCATACCGTAAGTCAGGCGCACGCCCTCATACAAAACAGAATAGTTGTTTACATGGTCATGACCGACTACCACATTTTTAGTACTGCCAAGCTCCTTAATTGCGGCAAACATACCCGAATTAACGCTTGGGCAGCAAACCGCCTCACGCTTTTCGCCGAAGCCCATCGTGCTATCGTAGCCGCTGTCCTTCCATTGAAGATACGCCAAGTGGAATTCAGGCAATGCAATATGGAAAAATGCTATGGATTCGGGAGTTTCTCCGCCGTTGACCTCTGCCGCGCCTTTAATTGCCCATTTATACCAAGCAATCTGCTTCTCACTTATAAAATCATAGTTTTTTCCGAAAACATCAATTTTAACGGAACCGTCATCATTGAGTATATATTCCTGTGTATCGGGGTTGATGGCTTTTGAATACATTTTTTGCTCTTCGGTGATTGCGCTGTAATCTCTTGAAGCGCCCGAATCCATCATTACAAGGGACTGTACTATTTTATCGCCCTCCATAATGTTGATAATGTAATTACCCACGCCGCCGATATTATTGGGACCTTTTTTGAAAAGACAATGCTCCGTTTCCAAAAAACGGTCGGCAAGCCACTGTTTGTCAGCGTTGCCCTCACCGTCGTGATTGCCGAATACAGGCGCCCACGGAATACCGAAAGAATCAATAAACTTTACCAATTCCTTTTGTGACTGTTTTTGGAACGCTGTCCAGACCTGGTCGCCCGTCAATGTAATTAAATCGGGCTTTTCCTGCTCAATTAAGGCCGTGATGGTTTTTCTGGTGTAGCCTCTTTGAGCAAAGTCAAGAGCGTCGCTGTACTGAATATCGGTTAAATTCAGAATTTTGAAATCCTTGCCCGCTTCTTTTTGAAGCACAACGGTATCCTCTAAACGATATGTATCGCTTGAAAACCACATTTCATTGTTTTTATTGCCCTTTACTGGAAACCAAAGAATACCCGACACAATCCCCACCGTTAATAAAATCGCTAAAACAACAGACAGAATTATAATAACTGTCTTTTTACGCTTACTCATTTTCCCTTTCGCTCTGTTAATTATATTTCTTCCAACGCCTGCTCTATATCGGCAATAATGTCGTTAACATTCTCAATACCGACAGAAAAGCGAATTAAATCGGGTGTAACGCCGCACTCCACAAGTTCTTTATCGGAAAGCTGACGGTGTGTAGAACTTGCAGGATGGAGAACGCAGGTGCGAGCATCTGCAACATGGGTTACGATAGCGGCAAGCTTTAAAGAGTTCATAAACTTTTCTGCCGCTTCTCTTCCGCCCTTAACGCCGAACGAAATAACGCCGCAAGTACCGTTAGGCATATACTTCTGTGCCAAATCGTAATACTTGTTATCGGGCAGTCCGGGGTAATTCACCCATGAAATTTTATCGTTATTATTAAGATATTCCGCGACTGTCTGTGCGTTCTGACAATGTCTTTCAACGCGGAGCGCCAGAGATTCAAGCCCCAAATTCAGATAGAAAGAGTTTTGAGGAGCAGGTGTTGAGCCGTAGTCACGCAAAAGCTGAGCAACAATTTTTGTAACATAACCTGCTTTGCCGAAATCCTTTGTGTAAACAGCGCCGTGATAGCTTTCGTCGGGAGTGGTAAGTCCGGGGAATTTATCGTTTTGCTCCCAATCAAAATTGCCGCTGTCAATTACCGCGCCGCCGATTATACTTGCGTGCCCCTCCATATATTTTGTGGTGGAGTGGGTAACAATATCTGCGCCGAACTCAAATGGGCGGCAGTTAATAGGCGTGGGGAAAGTATTATCTACTATCAGCGGCACGCCGTGAGAATGAGCAATTCTTGCAAACTTTTCAATATCAAGAATATCCAAAGATGGATTTGCGATAGTTTCACCGAACATAGCCTTTGTATTGGGCTTAAATGCGGCGCTGATTTCCTCCTCGCTTGCGTTGGGATCAACAAATGTGACATCAATTCCAAGTTTGCGCATTGTCACATTGAAAAGGTTAAAGGTGCCGCCGTAAATCGTAGCGGAGCTTACAAAATGGTCGCCCGCCCCGAGAATGTTAATAAGTGAGAAAAAGTTTGCCGACTGCCCTGACGATGTGAGCACTCCCGCAACACCGCCTTCAAGCATTGTTATTTTTTGCGCAACCATATCGTTTGTGGGATTTGCAAGGCGGGTATACATATAGCCCGGTTCAAGGTCAAAAAGCTTTGCCATTGCCTCGCTTGTATCATATTTATAGGTTGTGCTTTGATAAATCGGCAGAACTCTCGGCTCGCCGTTTTTGGGGCGATAAGCCCCCTGCACGCATTTTGTTTCAATTCTGTAATCGCTCATTATTTATACCTCTAAAAATTTATTCATAAGCTTAACGCCGCTGTCAATAAACAGTCCCGTTGCCTTTGCCGTTTTCTCGTTTACGGTGTCAACGCCGTTTTGAGGCTTTGATTTCTGATAAATCATAAATGGAACAGGGTCAGGAGCGTGGGTTGCCGTTACAATGGGTGTGGGGTGGTCGGGAAGTATCATTATTTTATAATCGTCAAAATCCTTAACACCGTCCAGCACTATGGGAAGCACGCGGCTGTCTATCATCTCGATAGCCTTAATCTTATTTTCGGGCTCGCGCCTATGACCGCACTCATCGGGAGCTTCAATATGTATATAAGCAAAGTCACAACCGTTTTTCAATGCGTCAACCGCCGCTTTCGCCTTGCCCTCAAAGTTTGTATCAATATATCCTGTTGCGCCCTCAACCTCGGGAGTTTCCATTTTTGCACATTTACCGATGCCCTTTAAAAGGTCAACGGCGGAAATTACTGCGCCCTTTATACCGTAAAGCTCCTCAAAGGGAGAAAGAGCGGGCTTTTTGCCCTCGCCCCAAAGCCAAATGGAGTTTGCAGGGCGTCTGCCGTTTTTAACCCTTTCTATGTTGACAGGGTGGTCTTTCAAAAATTCGTAGCTTTCTTTCATCATTTCCACAAGCCCTTTGGCATTTTCCGACTTTGAAAGATATTCGCCTACAACACGCCCCGAAATATCGTGAGGGGGCGTCATACTGCCCAAATCCGTTGTGCCGTTGTTCCAAACAAGGCAATGGCGGTAGCTGACGCCGCTGTAAAACTTATACATATCGTTGCCGAAATGCTCCTGCACGGACGCTATGATTTTTTCGGCTTCTTCAGTTGAAATATCGTCGGCACAATAGTCCACCATAGTTTTGTCGGCATAGTTTTCCTCGTCGGAAAGGGTGACGAGATTACAGCGCAGAGTGACATCGGTATCTTTTAAGTCAACCCCTATGCTTGCCGCCTCCAAAGGACTTCTGCCCGTATAGTAAATCGATGGGTCAAAGCCCATTACGCTCATATTGGCAACATCACTGCCCGGCTTCATACCGTCGGGAACGGTTTTAACAAGCCCAACAGTTCCTTTTTTGCCCAAAGCGTCAAAATTCGGCTTACTCGCCATCATCATTGGTGTTTTCCCGCCGAATTCCGGTACGGGATAATCCGCCATACCGTCATACAAAACTACAACATATTTCATTTAAAAAGCCTCCTAAAAAGCCGCCGATTGGTTAATTATTCTCTTGATTTTCATCCGCATTGAACGCATCTGTCGGTGCGTTTTCGCTCTCCTGCTGATTTTCAGCGCCGTTACCGTAATCGTAGACAGTCGGTGCAGGCGGTACATCCATGTTCGGTGCCGCAAAGGGATTTTGCGGTGCATAATCCTGCGGTTTCTGAGCATAAGGATTTTGCTGTGCATAAGGATTTGCATAATATGGATTTTCGCCGTTTTGCGCTCCCTGCTGATTTTGATTAAACGGCTCATTTCCGCCCTCAAACGGAGGAACGGGGAAAATGCCGAACTCCTCAGGTGTTGCATTACCTGTGGCAATGGCATTGTTCTTTAAATTCTCATAATACATAGCGGTTGTGCACGAAATGTACGGCACAACATATATGGCGGCAATTCCCAAAGTTATTGCAATCAAAAAATACCACAGGATAAAGGATAACTGCATAACGAACAAGTCACCTTTATAGCCGTTTGTCATACGGCGGCTCAATTCCCTCGCCTGCTTAGGTGAAAGATTGGGATTATCGTGAATAATATTGTGCACGAAAATATACTGATAGAATTTTATAATACCGGGCACAACGAAAAGCAAAGTCCACAGTCCGATAACGATTTGTGTAACCAGACCTACTGAAAAATATTTGCCGTAACGGTCTATACCCTCGCGATATATGCTTTTCCATTCAGGGTTAAAGCCCCGAAGATAATTAAGATAATATCCTGCCACTGCAACTGTGAAAGGTATGAGCAGCCATGAAAGAATATTGCTGCCGTAAGAAACAGTTGTTGTTTCCTGAGCAGCGCCGTCTAATGTAACTTTTTTCAGAACGGTTATACCGCCTGAAATTGCTCCGCTCAGCAAATACAGCGGCAAGCAGGCAAAAAACATTGTAAGCCATCGGCGGTCAGTGCCTATAAATGCTCTTGCCTCTGATTTAATGCCTTTTCTGTTTAATAAATCCATAGATATTCCCCTTTTTAATATTTTAATAGAATTTTACCATAATATGTCGGCTGTGTCAAAGGAATTACTCATGCCAGCCGCTGATTTTTCCACGCTCCATTGCGCCCACGATTTTCTGCCGAAGTCCGGGATATTCCTTTTCCAAATCCGCCAGCAATTTTTTAGTATCTTCACGGTTCGTTTTTTCATCAACGGGGCATCGGCTTTTTACAATGGGCACATCTTCTTTTCTTACAACACGCTCAATATCCGTTTCGTATGCAAAAATCATAGGTCTTATCATATATAAATCCTTGCGTGAAAGATAAGAAACTGGTGAAAAGCTTTCCGCCCTGCCCCCTGAAAACAAATTCATAATGAAAGTTTCGGCGGCGTCGTCGAGGTGATGACCGAGGGCAATTTTATTGCAACCCAGCTCTTTTGCCGTATCGTGAAGAATTCCACGCCTCATTCTTGCGCAAAGGCTACACGGATTTGACTCCTTGCGCTCCTCAAAAATTACATTGTAAAGCCCTGTGCGCTTTATTACATACTCAACTCCGTTTTCACGGCAAATTTCTTCAATTTGTGAAAAATCGCTGTTTTCACCGTAAAATTGCGAGTCAACGGTTACGGCGTAAAGCTCGAATTTCTTAGGATAAAACCGTTTTAAATTGATAAGGCAGAGAAGCATCAGCACGCTGTCCTTTCCCCCTGAAACACAAACGGCAATGCGGTCGCCCTCGTCTATCATATTGTATTTATCAACTGCCGCACGGACAAGACTTAAAAGCTTTTGCACCGATAATCTTCCTTTTATTCCATATTACCAATATTTTATATTATAAAAGGTGAAAAGTAAACAAAGATTTTGAAAATTTATTAAAGAGAAAATATATTGAAAATATGAGAAAATTCAAGAAAAACAGAGATTTTAATTTGTAGCGTTAATTTTTTGAAAATTTGTGTTGACATTCATTTATCCTTGTGCTAAAATCATCGGGCAATGAAAAATAAATTTATGGGAGGTAAGTTCAATGTCAACTTATATGCCGAAAAAGGGCGATATTACCCGTAACTGGTATGTGCTTGACGCAGCAGGCAAGCCCCTTGGTAAGGTTGCGGCTGAGGCTGCTACTCTTCTCAGAGGTAAGCACAAGCCCACTTTTACACCTAACGCTGACTGCGGCGACCATGTTATCATCATTAACGCCGCCGAAGTTGTTCTTACAGGTAACAAGCTCGAACAGAAAATGTATTATCATCACACAGGCTACATCGGAAACATGAAAGAGGTTAAATATAAAACTCTTATGAAGACTAAGCCCGAATTTGCCGTTACAAAGGCTGTTAAGGGTATGATTCCCGACACGGTTATCGGCAGACAGGCTCTCACAAGACTTCGTGTTTACGCCGGTGCAGAGCACAAGCATGAGGCTCAGAAGCCCGAAGCAAGAGAATTTTAAGAAAGGGAGGCTAATATAAATGTACGAGACAAATCCTTATTTTTACGGTACAGGCAGAAGAAAAAAATCTGTTGCCCGTGTTCGCGTTTATGCAGGAACAGGTAAAATCACAATCAACGACAGAGATATTGACGATTATTTCGGTCTTGAAACATTAAAGCTTATTGTTCGCCAGCCTCTCGCTCTGACAGGCACAGCCGACAAGTTTGACATCGTTTGCCGTGTTGGCGGCGGCGGAGTTACAGGTCAGGCAGGCGCAATCCGTCACGGTCTTTCCCGTGCTCTTCTTCAGTATGACGAAAATCTTCGTCCTGCTCTCAAGAAGGCCGGTTTCCTCACCAGAGACCCCAGAATGAAGGAAAGAAAGAAATACGGTCTCAAAGGCGCTCGCCGTGCACCGCAGTTCTCAAAGAGATAAAAGTTGTTTTATCGAATTCTCAGCACTCACGCAAGTGGGTGCTGTTTTTTTGTGCAAACTGCGGTGTCCTCACGGCGTAGTGGTTTTTCCATGATTTTGCGGGACGATTTGGGGCTGTCCAATACGAGTTATCTATATTTTTCAGCGTGCTTGTAGGGGCGGGTTTCCATGCCCGCCCGATAAAACATATGAAACTAACGGCTGTTTGGTAGGGTGCGACACCTGGTTGCACCGTTAACTTTACTGTAAGTTTGACGGCGAGAGCAAGACGGAGCCCTACATTACAATCAGAAAACCGTCCCCTGATTGCGACTGTATTACAATCAGGGGACGGTTTTCGGATTGCTTCTTATTCTTGATCAATATTTAAATACGGAGATTCACACTCAATTACATACAATTGATTTTCAGCACAGATTTTTGTAACAGTGTCATAAGGTAACATACATCCTATATACATATAATAATCATAACCAAAATGAATATAAAAATCTTCAGAAGATAACCGACACCAGCATCTATTCCTTAAACAGTCACGAATAATTTCTGCAAGTTGAAGTTTATCAATCATCTGATTATTCTTCCAAATCAAATTCGATTGATATTTTTGCAAATTGGTAATAGAAAGTTCTTTTTGATGTGCCGCAATAAAAATATCTTGTGCTGATTTAATATATTTATCTTCAACTTCTAAATACATTTCACTTGTAAATTCTTTACCATTAAAAATGTTTCCTATATCTGAATAATCAGTCCAATCATCAAATATGAATACTCCATCTACATAGCCATTTAAATCATATTTTGCAATTCGATACATATTCATAATTATTTCCCCATCCAATTTAAAAACTCATCAAAAGTTCCTAACCGTGTGCTTTTACTTCGAAGATCTTCAACGGTCTTTGCCATCTTCCATACACATCCATCATGACTATCAATGTCAAGTGTTAAATATCTTTTGGTTTTACTATTATAAAAATACTCGTTGTCCATTAAAAAAATAATTCGCGAAACAATCAGCATGGTTACCTGTAAATTGACGGCGAGAGCAAGACGGAGCCCTACATTACGATCAGAGAACAGTTCCTTAATTGTCTTAAACCTTCCCCTGATTATTCCACCACAAATCTGTTTTATATTCTTGTGGAATACGTTCATCAAAAAGTGGCTCTTCAAAGCCCAACGCTAAAAGCTCATCAAACCATTTGTTCCGTAAAGAATCTGGCAATTCACTACCACACCACGGGCAATAATGAATCAGTATCATTGAGATACTATCTTCATGACATGGTATGCCATATTCGTTGAATTTCGGTACATATAAAATTGTTTTCCTCTCTGAATCATTTGTTTCATAAATATGACACTTCATATCTTCACAACAATAATTCACCATCATCGTCTCCCTTTCACAGCATTTTTAATCATTTCACCTGTTACCGGATCCATAACACCTAAATGCATTCCCATTCTATCAAAAACTTCAATTTCATCAATCAGTAGATAGTTCTATGATTGACTATATTTTTTGTATAATATAGTAATTCACACCCGTTAATTTACTGACCGCCTCAGCAAAAATATACCGCTTTATTCATATTTTGTCAACACAAAAGAACCGTAAGGTGAGGATAGTCTAAAACTGAGCAGAAATTACATATCAACATACGGCGTGGTGGTTTTAGGGGCGATTCACGAATCGCCCGAAAAATATCGTTAAAATCTTGCGGTGCGCCGGATCGTCGCACCCTACAAACTCGCCTTTGGTTTGATATAAGCTCTCGGGCGGGCATGGAAACCCGCCCCTACAAGCGATACCATATAGTTTTATGTAATTCTTTTTGTCAAGACACAGAACCGTCCCCTGATTGTCCGAGGTGTCCACCGGACACCCGCGCCCCCGCCCTACCGAGTTGTGTGAAATTTTTCATGATTTTCCGGGACGATGAAAGGCATCGTCCCCTACAAGTTTTACAGTAATTTTGCGGGCGATTCGTGAATCGCCCCTACATGGTAACCGAATTTCAAATTGATTATCGGCGGAGTAAGTGATATAATATTTATATACAATACAACATTACGGTGAGAAAAATGCAAGAAGAAATTTTAAAGTATTTATTGACCGTCCCGAAAGGAAAAGTTGTGACATACGGTCAGATTGCCGTGTATTTGGGCAACAAAAATCTTGCCAGAGCCGTGGGGAACGCTTTGCACCGCAATCCCGACGGTGATAAATACCCCTGCTACAAGGTGGTAAACAGCAAGGGCGAGTTATCAAGAAACTATGCTTTCGGCGGAATTGAGGAGCAGAAAAAGCGTCTTGAAAAAGACGGCGTCAAGGTATTTAACTACAAAGTAGATTTAGAAAAATATAAATTAAGGTGATAAAAATGGTTTATGATTTTGGCGGGATTTTCCCCGATATTTCAAAATCAGCATTCACGGCAGACAGTGCTCAGATAATAGGTGATGTCACTCTTTGCGAGGGCAGTTCGGTTTGGTTTAATGCGGTTCTCCGCGGCGATGACGATAAAATCACGGTGGGTAAAAATTCCAATGTTCAGGACAACTGCACCGTGCATTGTGACAAGGGTTTTCCCGTAGAAATCGGTGAAAATGTAACCGTAGGGCACAACGCGGTACTTCACGGCTGTACTGTGGGTGACAACTCCCTCATCGGTATGAACGCCACAATACTCAACGGCGCAAAGATAGGTAAAAACTGCATTGTGGGCGCAGGGGCACTTGTGACGGAAAACAAGGAGTCTCCAGATAACTCACTAATTCTCGGTGTTCCCGCCAAACAGGTAGGAGATATTGACGGTGCGACAGCCAAAAAAATCAATCAAAACGCCCTGCACTATGCGGGAACTGCGAAAAAATACTCACTTTAATTCAATAATGACAAAAAAAACTCCTGACACGAGAATATAAAATGGAGTGAACCGATTGGCAAATTCAGAGAAAAAACACCTGCCAAAGAAGCATTCCTCGGCAGGTGTTTGATTTAAGTACATTTTATTTACCTTCTGCTCTTGCCATTGCAAGACTGAAGTCACGCTGATCTGTAAAGATCTCGTTAGTATACGGGTTTTTCTTTTGTTTGATTGAACGCCGTACAATCTCTGCAAACACAAGAACATTGACCGCAAGAGCTATTATTGAAATTACGCCCTGCATTTTGGGATCAGCTGCTGTGGGATGAACTGCAGGATTCATAACACCGTCTGCATAAAGCACGGGAAGAGTTGTGAAAATACTGTCATCCTGGAACAGCGGGAATACCTGTGCAAACATACACCACAAAGCAAGCGTATTGGCGCGGTTCTGAATCCAGCCGCCCTTATTCCAGAACATATTTGCGAATGTGGGTGCAAGCAACAATGCAAGTCCGCAATACCATGCGTGTGTGGGTAAATTATTGTAGGTATATTCAAAATTCCAAAGGTCATAGGCAACAATGTAGCACCATGTCATATCGGGCCACAGCATATCGTCCTTTTTCTTTGAAACATATATGCCCCACCAACCGGTCATACAAAGGATATTGACGATACCCGCTATACCGTTGACCCAGTTCCACCAGCCTCCGTAAAGCCAAACATTCTCAGATGAAAGCCACCAACGGGAACCTGTCTCCTGCAATGCGATGGCACCTTTGATTGCCGATTCAAAATCACTTGCAACTGCAATAAGGATATTGATGGCCACGATTACAAACGGGAAAACCTTAAACCAATTAGCTTTACCAAGCTTTCCCCACTTGTATTTTATCATCATAAATCCTATGCATCCTGCGGTTGCAGCATACAATTTTGCGTAATGGAACCAGCTGTTCATATGTGTATAAGTTTGGTTGTTCAACGCCCATTCCGCACCATTCGCGGCACCCGCGTAAATGGCGATAAAATACACCGTCAATACTATCGGAAGCACAAAGAAGCAGAAAATTCCGCCTGCTTTTGAACGCCGAGCGATCTCGTTGAGAACAATCAACCCCACAAAAACCATCAGCCAACCAAGCAGCTGATAACCGGCACCATCACCGTAAACTTGAAACAACATAATTGTTTCCTCCTCTGTTAAGGTCTCATAATGAGATCAAATTTTGCCAATAAATTTGTTTAACAGGCTTCAATCTCTTTAATGTTTATTTCATTGCCCGTCAACAGATATGTATTTTCACTTGAACAGTAAGGACAGATTTTGCCAAATTTTATAGTAGGATAACTCCCTTTACACGCCTCACAGTGAGTGATGGCAGGTATGGTTTCAATTTTCAGTTCTGCATCCTTCAACAAATCAGACTTGTCAGAAGCCCATTTCCAGCAATCTCCGAGATATTCGTCAATAACAGCAGATACCTCGCCTAATTCAAGTGTTACGGAAGAAATCTTTTTAAGACTGTTTTCCCTTCCGACCTCTTCAAGACTGTTAATAATATGAAAAACTATTCCGAGTTCATGCATAAATACAAACCCGCCTTATTTTTGAGCTTTGTTCGCTTTTTTAATTTTCATATGGCGCTTAACCATATAAGGCAAAATAGCTTTCAGCTTATCGTCAGCATTTATCATTGTCGTGGCCTCGGGCAAATCACGGCTGAGGTGAATTGCATCAAATTCACATTTAGTAGTGCAAAGCCCGCATCCGATACACTTATTCGTATCCACAACAGAAGCACCGCAGCCCAGGCAACGCGCTGTCTCTTTCTTAACCTGCTCCTCTGTAAACGACTTATGGGCATCGGCAAATGAATTCTTTCGGTCAATGTCCGTATTAACAGGCGGAATCTGCCTTGATGAATTATCATAGCTCTCCACACAGATATTATCCTTGTCAAGCTCAATAAATTCACGGCGATTTCTACCGATTGTAAGACTGGCATTAAAATGGACATACCGGTGAATCGACTCAGCGCCCTCTCTGCCGGCAGCTATTGCGTTAATTGCAAACGAAGGTCCTGTGTAAACATCTCCGCCTACAAAAACATCGGGCTGTGCAGTCTGATATGTAAGCGAGTCGGCAAGCGGCGCATTACCTCTGCCCAATTCAACTTTTGAGCCGTCAAGAAGATTTCCCCACAAAATGCTCTGACCGATACTCATATACACATTGTCGCACTCAACCGTTACAGTGTCATTTTCATCATATTTCGGAGCAAATTTACCGTTACCATCCTTAACTGAAACGCATCTTTTAAATACGACGCCTTTAACCTTGCTGTTTTCTGTAAGGATTTCCTTGGGACCCCATCCGTTGTTGATGGTAATACCCTCATCCTCTGTTTCAAAAATTTCTTCTTCCGATGCGGGCATTTCGTCCCGTGCTTCCAGACAATACATACCCAACACTGAAGCGCCGCATCTTTTTGCACTGCGGGCAACATCAACAGCTACATTTCCGCCGCCGATTACCACAGTTCTTCTGCCCTTTAAATCAAGATTATGATTTTCAGAAATAGTATGAAGAATATCCACCGCAGACACAACACCCTCTGCATCTTCACCGGGAATACCTGCTTTTCGGCTGCCCTGACAGCCTATTGCAATATAAAATGCCTCATATCCTTCTGCACGCAAGTCGTCAAGCGTAACATCTTTTCCGACCTCAATACCGCATTTTATTTCTGCCCCCAGCTCACGGATT
Source organism: Candidatus Fimenecus sp. (assembly GCA_051881455.1). Taxonomy (GTDB): domain Bacteria; phylum Bacillota; class Clostridia; order Oscillospirales; family Acutalibacteraceae; genus Fimenecus. Next base: position 37,341 of record JBJEPX010000056.1, read on the forward strand.
ACATCAATTTCGGCATCAACAACATCTTTTTCAAGCTTATATGACGGTATGCCGTAAGTCAACATTCCTCCCGCCCTGGGATTTTTCTCAAATACAGTGGGACGGTATCCTGTCAGTGCAAGATAATATGCACAGCTTAAGCCTGCCGGGCCACCGCCTATTATTGCAATCTTATTTTTAAACTCTCCTCTGTTTGAGGGGATGGTCTTTTGGGGAATGTACCGATTTTCAGAGTCCAAATCACGCTGTGCGACGAAACGCTTTACCTCGTCAATCGCCACAGCCTCATCAACTCTGCCTCTCGTGCAAGCGTCCTCACAACGGCGGTTGCAAACTCTGCCGCAAACAGCGGGGAACGGATTATCCTTTTTTATCAGAGCCAAAGCATCTTCATATCTGCCCTGTGCAGCCATTTTAAGATATCCCTGAACGGCAATATGTGCCGGACACGCAGTTTTGCACGGTGCTGTACCTGTATCATAACAGTTAATCATATTGTCGTCACGGTAATTCGGGGACCATTTATCACGCCCCCATTTTACAGTGTCGGGAAGCTCATGCTTTGGATATTCAATCTCTCTGCCGTCTTTATCACAAAGCTTTTGACCGAGTTTTACCGCGCCGGCAGGACAGTATTCAACACATTTGCCGCAAGCAACGCATTTTTCTTTTTCAACATGTGCGACATAAGCTGAGCGGGACATATTTGGAGTGTTAAAAAGCTGCGATGTGCGAAGCGCATTGCACACCTTAACCTGACAGTTGCATATTGCAAAAATCTTATTCTCACCGTCAATATTGGTAATCTGATGAACAAAGCCGTTATCTTCAGCCCGCTTTAAAATCTCCAGTGCCTTTTCGCGGGTAATATAGTGCCCCTTATTTGTTTCAACAAGGTAATCCGCCATATCTCCAACGCCTATGCACCAATCCTCCGGATCATCTGCGCAGCCCTCTCCGAGCACAGCTCTTGAATAGCGGCAGGAGCATGGACCGGCGGCATATTTACCGTCATATTTATCAAGCCAATATGAAATATGCTCAAGATTAACCGATTGATTTTCCGCCTCAATTGCCTTTTCAACCGGTATAACATGCATACCGATTCCCGCGCCTCCAGGTGGCACCATAGGCGTAATAACCTCCAAAGGAAGCTGCGTCATTCGTTCAAAAAAGCTTGCAACCTCGGGATGGTCAACAATCTGATCCCATTTCATATTGAAAAACTCAGCACTGCCGGGGACAAACATGGGCAGAACATATTGCTTTTCACGACGTTCATTCTCCCAATTATACTCTATAAGCCCGATATTCGCCATATCTTGCAAAAGAGGCTCTAAATAGTCGGCAGTTTTCCCTGTCGCTTTTTCGATTTCGGATATTGTCATACCCTTATGTACTTTCATTTTCAAGGCAACCTCAGCCATTTCATCGGTCACCATTGATGCAAGTCCCCAATACTCAGGATCATTTACCGTTAAGGTTTCGCCAACCTTGGGAAGCCACGGAAGCTTATACAGAACTCTGTCAGTAATTTTTTTACCGAGTTTTAAAATCAGCTCTCTCGGCGGTTTCTGCGAATGGTTTTCATAATAATGCATTACCCGTTCATCATATTTCAGTTTGTCGGGTATTTTTACGGAATCAATTACATATTCCCAATCCTTACTCATTTGTCTCCCCCTTACACCATGTATGTATTTCGTTGCGCAACCAATTCGCCCATTCATCAATTCCCTCTCCTGTTTTCGCGCAAATGGGAATAACCTTTGCATTGGGATTGCGCATATAGATATACTCCTCACATTTATCCATATCAAAGTCAAAATATGAAAGCACATCTATCTTGTTTATCAACACAACATCGCAGATTGAAAACATCAACGGATATTTCAAGGGCTTATCATGTCCCTCAGGGACGGATAATATCATCGCATTTTTTACGGCGCCTGTATCAAACTCTGCCGGGCACACAAGATTTCCGACATTTTCAAGAATTGCCAGTTCAACATCGCCTGTCTCAAGTCCCTCAAGTCCTTGACGAGTCATATCTGCATCCAAATGGCACATTCCGCCGGTATGAAGCTGAATAGACTTTACGCCCGTTTCGGCAATGGCTTTTGCATCGACGTCGGAATCAATATCAGCCTCCATAACACCTATTTTAAACTCATTCTTAAGATGCTCAATTGTACGGGTAAGCGTTGTCGTTTTACCCGAGCCGGGCGAAGACATAAGGTTGAGAAGGAAGATACCCTTTTCCTTTAGCTGCCGCCGCAACAAATCTGCCTGCTTATCGTTGTTGGCAAAAACACTCTGTTTTATTTCAAGTACCCTAACCTCATCCAACGCAATTCACCTCTCATTACAAATCTACGATACAACATCGTCAATATTTTAATCCTTTAATAAATGCGTGTCAATAGAGATTTAAATGACTTGCTTATTATTGTGAAATTTACAGTAAAAACTCTTATTTTAATTAAACAAATTGTATGATAAAACCGTTGCTCAATATTGATATATCAAACATTAATTTAAAATGAGCAAAGCTCTCTGCACTAAATAAAAAGGCCTGTTTATTCAGTAAATTCATCGTATGCTATTATCCTATAATCCCCCGTCTTTCCAAAAACGCAGACTGATAATATATTTATATAGAAAAAACCAGCATAAAAAGCATTTTAGCCTTTTACGCTGTATTTTGCCGTTTAACGCTGTAATCAATCTTTTTTATTTCTCATTATTGCAGATTTTACAGAGCCTTTGGGATCCTTAATTAGAAGTATTACTATCCAGATTACAAGCCCCAGCGCAACAACAGACAGTCCCAAAAATGCATCATAAAGCATATCAACAGGCGCTGGAGTAAAATAATCAACTTTTAATTCTGCATATTCAAACACGGCATCTACAAGCCACATAAGTGATGCACCCCAGTACATATAGCACAAAGTGCCGGTGCATAATGTTTTACCGGGCTCTCTTGTATACCACACTGCCGTGCTTATAACCGCCGCAAAAACAGTTATAAGTAATGTCATAGCTTCTCCTTATTCATTAACCGCCGCTTCCTTTGCAGCATTTTTTTCTACTGCAGAAGCCGCTATCAACATTCCTATCCATACAAAAAAGCATATAGCCGCCATACATACGCCGGTAGTTGCCATTTCTTTGAGTATTTCAACAGCGGTTTCAGTTTCGGCAGCCGCAGTTAAAAACGGGAACCACGGCACAATCTCTCCGTGCCAAAAATGCTCAAACATCAAAAGCACCGATCCGCCTGACAAAAGTTTTATAAGCCATCCCAGTTTTCTTGAGAACGGGATTTTAACAGTTTCACCTTTTTGAGAAATTACATTTTCAGTCTCACGCGCCGTTTCACTCTTTTTAACGGCAGATCTGACTGCTGCAGCAACAACAGCTTCTGCTGCCGGAACAATAAAGCATGCCATTTAATTACCTCCGTATGCCGTGCAATTTTTTCACATTATAACACAGCATTATTTGCCTGTCAATAACATAACTGCCCCAAAAAGAGTATGAGAAAACCACAATATCTACGCGAAAACGCGAGAAGAATTCGAAGAAAAGCTCGCGGAAATGATTGCAGAGGTCAAGGCGCAAAGATAGGTAAAAACTGCATTGTGGACGCAGGGGCGCTTGTGACGGAAAACAAGGAGTTTCCAGATAACTCACTAATTCTCGTAGTTCCTGCTAAAAAGGTAGGAGATATTGATGATGCGACCGCAAAAAAATCAGGCAAAACGCCCTGCACTATGCGGGAACTGCGAAAAAATACTCACTTTAATTCAATAATGACACAAAAAACTCCCGACACGGGGACATAAATCCTCGTATCGGGAACTCTTTTAATTAAAATAACTGCCCCGGTAATTTCAGTTTTTCTTTATAAGGAAACTGACTGTCGAATTCTTCGGCGGCGTTTTCGTCCACAAAATATCCTTGCGGCGTAGCGTACTCGCCCGTTATACCGTCAAGGTATCCGGGAATAAGCTCCTTGCAAAGGAAAAATGATGCGTCGGCACCCTCGGGCAAGCCGTGATACCGTATACCCTTTTCGCTTGCATAGGTAAACCCGCTCTTACCGTAAAAATCAATGTTGCCTTCAAAGCAAACTGCGCCGCAGCCAAGCTCCGCCGCTTTTTCCAAGGAATAGTCAAGCAGTTTTTTGCCGTAGCCCTGCCGCTTCAAATCATTTGCAATACAAATGGGTCCCATAGTCATAATGGGGATTTTCCTGCCATCATCAGCAGAAATGACCGCGCGCACAAAAATATTCTGCCCGATTATTTTGCCCTCCGATTCCATTACAAAATCAAGCTCGGGCACAAAATCAGGGTCCTTGCGCAGTTCATGCAGTACAAAGTGTTCAAGACAACCGGGACGGTAAACATTCCAAAACGACTCCCGCACCAAGGTTTCCGTTTCTTTGAAATCAGCTGATGTTTCTTTGCGAATTATAAAATTTTTCATTGTAAAAATCCTTTCAAAATAAAATATCAGAAAAGGGTTTTCACAATCTCCAAGGTGTTGTTCTTCAAACAGCATTCTCCAAAAAGTGAATTTGAGCCTTAGGCTCGTATGTATTTTAACACATAT
>JBJEPX010000057.1:0-40015 GCA_051881455.1 Candidatus Fimenecus sp.
GCGGTTGGGATTATATCGTTTATGACAAACGCACCTCGGTCAAAGGAAAGGGGTGCAGGAATGTCTAAACAAATCAGGAACAAGTTCAAATATGATATTCCGATTTATCACAGACCTATTATTTCCGTTGACGAAGCGACAGCTTATTCAGGAATAGGAAGAACTAAATTGTATGAGCTGACCACAATGGAAAATTGCCCCTTTGTAATTTGGGTAGGGACACGAAGGGTGATTAAAAGAAAATCATTTGTTGAGTATCTTGAAAGGCAATACTCAATTTAGCCTAAATGTCAAGTATGCGATGAGTCAATTCGCATCATTGGCTCATCGCAATTTTTCCAGTATCCTTTATGGCAGAAACGGCAAGGAGGTCATAGAGATGTCGGAAAAACGAGCAACAAGAGTCAGGAATAAATATAAGTATGATATTCCTTTATGGCACAGACCCATACTGTCTGTGGCAGAGGCTACCGAGTATTTTGGAATAGGCAGCAACAAGATATATGAATTGACAGAAAAAGAAAACTGCCCATTTGTTATTTGGATAGGTTCAAGGAGAGTTATTAAGAGAACTGCGTTTGAACGATTTCTTGAAAAGCAGTATTCGATTTAGGTAGGAATGGAGGAAATAGAAATGGCAGAGAATAAAAAGCAGTTTGAAATTCCGTTGTATGAAAAGCCTTTTCTTTCGATAGAAGAAGCGTCTGTATATACGGGAATCGGCAGAGACAAGTTATACGAACTTACAAATCCGGAAGATTGTCCTTTCGTTTTATGGATTGGCAATCGCCGAATGATTAAGAGAAGGGTTTTTGATGAGTACATTGAAAAATGCTACTCAATATGATGGGAGGTGTTAGTAATGGACAATAAAGAAACGGCAGAGCATTTTAGAAGCAGGAGTTCAGAAGTACCTTTATGGCACAGACAGAATATCTCAGTAGAAGAAGCCAGTGGGTACACAGGACTTGGAAGAGACACGATATATTCTCTCACGCAGGAAGATGACTGTGACTTTGTATTAAAAGTCGGACACAGAACGATGATAAAGCGAAAAAAGTTCGAGAATTATTTGGAAAACCTTTCGTCGATATAGGAGGTGCTTTAGGTGTTAAGAGTTATTAGTGAAGAAATCACTGCTTACAGAAGGCAGATTGATGAAAGAAAAAATGATTTACCACTATGGGAACGAAAAGTCCTTACTTGTGATGAAGCAGCCGCATATTCCGGAATTGGTATTAGAAGGCTGAGAAAAATGGCATTGGCAAAAGGGTGTCCGTTTGCTATTGCAAATGGTACACAGATTTTGATAGCAAGAGAAAAGTTTGACGCTTATATGGATAAAGCGGAAAAGGTTTAGGAGGAAAATAAAATGGCAAAGACAAAAAGACGAGATAAATCAAGAGTGGTTCTCCGTACAGGAGAATCACAACGTGCAGACGGTACATATCATTATAGTTGGACGGATGCAAATCGCAAAAGGCGTTATGTATATGCCAAGACACTCGATGAGCTTCGCTACAAAGAGGAGCAGATTGAAAAAGATAAAAAAGACGGCATAAAGGCAGAAGCTCGATATACTACCCTCAATGATATGTATGAGCTTTGGAAAGACTTGAAACGAGGTCTTAAAAACAATACCTTTGAAAACTATAAGTATATGTATGAGACATTCGTTCGTAATCAAATTGGCTCAAAGACGGTATCTTCTTTGAAAAAGACAGATATTAAAAGGTTCTATAATTACCTTGCAGATGAAAGACATCTAAAACCGGCGACTATTGACAATATCCATACGGTTCTTCATCAGATTTTGGATATGGCAGTTGATGATGATTATCTCAGAAATAACCCTTCCAATAATGTGCTGAAAGAGTTAAAGCAGTCCCATTGTTTTCAAACGGAGAAACGCAGAGCCTTAACGAGACCGGAACAGGAATTATTTTTGAGCTATCTGAAGAATACACCGTCTGCAAGTTTGTGGTATCCAATTTTTGCGGTGTTGGTTGGAACGGGACTTCGTGTTGGTGAAGCAACGGGTCTCAGATGGTGCGACATTGATTTGGACGAAGGAATTATCAATGTTAATCATACGCTGGTATATTATGACCATAGAACCGACGGTAGTAAGCGTGGCTGCTATTTTAATATCAATACCACGAAAACGCCGGCTGGCAAACGCCAAGTCCCGATGTTGGATTTCGTCAAAGAAGCATTCCTTATGGAAAAAGAAAGACAGGAGCTTCTTGATATTCATTGCGAAGCTGTTGTAGACGGATATACTGATTTTATCTTTCTTAACCGTTTTGGACAACCGCAACATCAGGCAACCCTTAACAAAGCAATCCGTCGTATTATCCGTGACTGCAATGATGAACAGTTTCTGAAAGATGAAAATGCAAAGGTTTTGCTTCCGCATTTTAGCTGCCACTCATTAAGGCATACATTCACGACAAGAATGTGTGAAGCAGGGGTTAATGTAAAGGTTATCCAGGATACGCTTGGACACAAAGATATTTCTACAACCCTTAATATTTATACCGATGTGACGAAGGAGTTAAGGAGGTCTGAATTTGAAGGTCTTGACTCGTACTTCAAAAATGAGTATAATAAGGCGAATGAAGTATTATAAACTGCTCGTTTTCGTGGGCATTAGATTTACATCATTTACACCAATTTCTACAAATAATGCTGCTCCGAGGGTGTACGTTTAGGAGATAGGAAAGTCTAAAAATGGGCTTCAAACAACATATCAGTAGAACTTGGCAGATGATAGAACAGCAAGTGAATGATGTACCATTTCGTCCCCACAATGAAACCCCTCGACAAGTAAAAGTCGAAAAAAACCGGTATTTATGCGGGCTTCGGGACTTTATAAACCGAATAAACTTACCTCTTTACATCAAATTTACACGGGTAGGTGCTAAAAACGGTGCAGAGACTAAAAAATCGCATAATTCCCCGTTTTACACAGCTCCTGAGAAGTTACAGCTTCTCAGGAGCTTCTTTCGTTTCTCATAGTTTTCGGATTACATCGCAAACAATACCAATTTTGCTTTTCCCAATATAATGAATGTAAGAGTAGTTATACTGTGCGGAGCGCGTTGCGCGAAACGGGCATGATTAAATATTCTCCGAAGCTATAAACAACTTTGTTTTCGTGATGTTATCATATCATAAAATATAAAGGGTGACTTTGAAAAATTTTTTTCAAAAAAACTTTGATAAAATATTGACAAACTTATTTTTGAGGTTTATAATAAAACACAGTTGCAAAACAATGTTGCACAACAGCGTTTTGCATTTGAGTAAAACTGATATTTTATAGGGAAGGAAGCGAAAAAATATGCCGCCGAAACCGAAATTCACAAAAGAAGAAATTGCCGAAACGGCGTTGCAAATTATCAAAGAAGAAGGGGTTGCCGCTTTGACGGCGCGAAGTTTGGGCGCCGCTCTGGGCACCTCCGCACGGCCGATTTTTACCGCTTACTCAAATATGGACGAAGTAAAACAGGCGGCGCGTGCCATTGCGTTGCGGGATTTTGAAGCGTACGCGGGTGATTTCACAGGCTATACACCCGCGTTTAAGCGCATCGGTATGCTGATGGTGTCTTACGCCGTAAATAAGCCAGAAATGTTCAAACTGCTGTTTATGCAGGAGCATAAGGAAAACCGCAGTTTTGACAACACAATGCAGGATTTGGGCGGTATGGTGGATATTTGCATAAACCTGATTGAAAGAGACTATGAGCTCACGCCCGACGAAGCCAAAACGCTGTTTCAACAGATGTGGGTGCATGCTTACGGCTTGGGAGTGATGAGTGCCATGCGCGTGTGCGATTTTTCTGAGGATCAAATCGCCGAAATGCTCGGTCAGGTATTCGCAGGATTTTTGATGATGCTGAAATCAGGAAAAAAAGACAGTTGTGCGATGCAGCCTTCAAAAGATTTTGAGGGTACGGTAAGCGATATACCGTATCTGAAATACAGCGGAAAAGGGGAGACTTTATGAGTCTGTTGCAACGATGATTTTATACGGCATCGGGATTATGTTTGTCGCCGCGATTGCCTATTTTGTGGTGAAAGAGGCAGTCAAGGACGCGCTGACAGAATGGCAAAGTGAAAAGAATACGGTTTCAAAGGAGAATTATAATGCTGAACATTGAACATTTAACCAAAACCTTCGGTGAGAAAAAAGCTGTTGACGATTTGAGTTTACATATCGCCCCCGGCGAGATTTACGGCTTTATCGGCCACAACGGCGCAGGCAAAACCACAACCATTAAGGCTTGCTGCGGAATTTTGCAGGCAGACAGCGGAGAAATTTACATCGACGGTGTTTCTGTTAAAGAAAACCCTCTTGCCGCAAAAGCGAAAATTGCCTATATCCCCGACAATCCAGATTTGTACGAGTTTATGACGGGAATTCAATTTTTGAATTTTATCGGCGATGTTTTCGGTGTAAGAGAGGAAGACAGACAGGCGCGAATCCGCAAATATGCCGATATGTTTGAGTTAACAAACGATTTGGCACAGCCCATTTCATCGTATTCCCACGGCATGAAGCAAAAATTGGCGGTTGTTTCCGCGCTTTTACACGAGCCGAAACTGCTGATTATGGACGAACCCTTTGTGGGGCTTGACCCGAAGGCTTCGCATATTTTAAAAGAACTGATGCGCGAACTTTGTCAAAACGGCGGGGCGATTTTCTTCTCCACCCATGTTTTGGAAGTGGCGGAAAAACTGTGCGATAAGGTTGCCATTATCAAAGGCGGCAAACTGATTAAATCCGGCACAATGGACGAAGTCAAGGGCGACGCGTCGCTTGAAAATGTCTTTTTGGAGTTGGAGGGAGAGCAATGACAAAAACTCTGCTGAAAAAACAGCTGATGGAAGTGTTCTCCTGGCTGTATAAAGATAAAAAAAGCGGAAAAAACCGCACCAAAGGCGGCGTAATCGGCTTTGCGGTTTTGTATTTGCTGTTATTCGGTATGCTCGGCAGTATTTTCTACACCACGGCCAATATGCTTTGCGCACCGCTTTGCGAAATCGGCTTCGGTTGGCTGTATTTTGCCTTGATGGGGCTTATTGCCGTTGCCTTGGGCGTGTTCGGCAGTGTGTTTAATACCTATACCTCACTTTATCAGGCAAAAGATAATGACTTGCTTTTGTCTCTGCCCGTGCCACCTGCAAAAATATTATTAGCAAGGCTTGCAGGCGTTTTTGCAATAGGGCTCATGTACGAGCTTATCGTGATGATACCCACCGTGCTCGTATGGCTTTTGAACGCAAAAATCACAGTGGCGGGCGCACTATTTTCGTTGCTTGCACCGTTTATTCTTTCACTGTTTGTTCTGACGCTTTCCTGCATTTTAGGCTTTGCGGTTGCGGTGGTCAGCAGTAAATTAAAGCGAAAAAACATCATTACAGTGATTTTATCCCTTGCATTTTTGGCGGCGTACTATTATTTGTATGCGCAGGCGTATAAAATGCTGGAACTGATTCTAGCAAATCCTCAAAAAATTGCAGATGGCGTGAAAAATGCTTTGTATCCTTTTTACTGCATGGGGCGCGCCGCAGAGGGCGATTTCCTTTCCATGATGATTTTCACGGGGATTATGGCGGCACTGTTTTTGCTGGTTTACCTTGTGCTTTCCCGCAGCTTTCTGCATTTGGCAACCGCCAACCGCGGCAGTGCGAAGGTTAAGTATAAAGAAAAGCAAATTAAGGCGGCAAATGCCGACACGGCGCTTTTGCGAAAAGAATTTCGCCGTTTTTTAGGCAGTCCCACCTATATGCTCAATTGCGGGCTGGGAATTGTGTTTATGCTGATTGCCTCGGTGGTGTTGCTGATAAAAGGCGCGGCGTTTAGGGAAATGATTTACGGAATGTTTGAGGGGTATCTTCACCTGATTCCCTTGTTCTGTGCGGCGGCGGTTTGCACGATTACCTCGATGTGCGATATGACGGCGCCTTCCGTATCCTTGGAAGGCAAAAACCTCTGGCTTGTGCAAGTCCTGCCCATAAATCCTTTCCAGCCTTTAAAAGCAAAATTGAAACTGCATTTGTACCTGACACTTCCGCCCGCAGTTTTGCTGACGCTTGCGGTGGAATGGGTGTTCAGATTGCATTGGGTCGAATTTTTCTTACTGCTTGTAACGGCTTCGGCATTTGTATTGTTTATGGCGCTTGCCGGGTTGTTTTTCAACCTCAAAATGCCAAATCTCACATGGACTAACGAAATTGTACCTATAAAACAGAGTATGAGCGTCATGCTCTCTTTGTTCGGCGGCTGGGTAGTTGTGATTGCATTCGGAGGATTGTATTATACAGTGCGAAACCTCTTAACACCTGTGGTGTTCCTAGCGATATCAACGGTGTTGCTCATTGCACTTTCCGCCGTGCTGTATAGATATATCAAAACAAAAGGCGCAAAAATTTTTGAAACATTATAAGGAGAATGGCTATGCGTAAATTAAGTAGGATTGTATGGGGCGTTGTTTTGGTGGCAGTCGGCGTGGTGTTCGCGCTGAACGCCCTCGATGTTGTTGACATTAACATCTTTTTTGACGGTTGGTGGACGCTGTTCATCATCATTCCCTGCACAGTCGGGCTCATTACCGAGCGTGAAAAAACAGGAAATCTTATAGGACTTTTAATCGGCGTGTTTCTGCTTTTGTGCTGTCAGGATGTTCTCGATTTCTCCATGCTTTGGAAATTGGCAATACCCGCCATTATTATTATCGTTGGATTGAAGTGCATCTTAGGCGGCGTGTTCGGCGGCAAATCTGATAAAATTATGGCGGAAATGAAAGCGGACGGCACAGGAGTTGCCAGTGGTTTTGCCGCATTTTCGGGGCAAAACTTAAACTTTGACAACGAGGTATTCAATGGCGCGGAATTAAACGCGGTGTTCGGCGGTGTGAAATGCGATTTGCGCGGTGCCATCATTGAAAAAGACTGCGTGATTAACGCAAGCGCGGTTTTCGGCGGCGTGGATATATTCTTACCCGCATATGTGAATGTAAAAGTGCGTTCAAATTCAATTTTCGGCGGCGTGTCCGATAAAAAACACCGCAACAGCCCACAAAATACCGTAACGGTATATGTAAACGGCAGCGGTATGTTCGGAGGAGTGGAGATTCAATGACAAGTTGGCAAAAAGCAATAAAATATCTGGCAATGGCGTTTGCACTTTTTTTGATTGTGAGTATTTTAAGCGGTATTTTCGGCGCGCTTGGTTTGGTTTCCAATGTGTTTGACGACAAAGACGCTGTGGGTGAAATGAAAACCTATACCGTTTCGGGCGATATACGGGAACTGAAATTGGACATAAATGCGGCACGTCTTATCATTACCGAGGGCGATGCCTTCAGCGTGCAAAGTAACAACAAATATTTAAAAGTGACTGAACAAGATACTTGTCTCGAAATTACGGAAACCGAACGGTATTATACCAATACAAGCAACAAAATTCAGTTGGAAATTTGCATCCCGAAAGGCACAACCTTCCAAAAAGCCGATATATACACAGGCGCGGGGCAGGTCAAGATTGACCGCCTAGCGGCAGAGGACCTTTATTTGGAGTTGGGTGCAGGGCAGGTGCAAATTGACACGCTTGAAGCCTCCCGTTCTTCTAAAATTATCGGCGGCGCAGGGCAGGTGACCGTGAAAAACGGCACGCTTCAAAATCTGGATTTGGATATGGGAGTGGGCGAACTGCGATTTACAAGTGCCTTGAAGGGCGATTGCGACTTGGATATGGGCGTGGGTGCGGCGCATCTTACGCTCATCGGCAGTGCGGACGATTACCGCATAGAGCTTGACAAAGGCGTGGGTGCGGCAACCTTGGACGGCGAGAATTTGCCGGACGGCGCGGTGCGCGGCAACGGCATAAACGAAATTGACATCGAAGGCGGCGTCGGCGAAATCCGCATTGCGTTTGCGGAACTTGATGCGGCGTGAATATAATTTGGTTTCCATTTGTATGGGTAGGGCGGGGGCTTGAATTACTCGCCTGCCGGCTCAGGCAGCGCTTCTGCTCATTTCATTCGCAGAGGTGTCCACCGGACACCCGCGCCCCCCGCCGTTTCCGCCCCCTCTGACGAGGGGGCTGTCAAATGCGCAGCATTTGACTGGGGGAGAGATTTTCTTTCTCTCCCTCCGTCACGGCTAAGCCGTGCCACCTCCCTCGTCAGAGGGAGGAATAACGGGGCGCCGAGTCGACGCCCCCTACGCTCGCATTGCATTTTGACCGTTCCGTTAATCCCCCACAACCCCAATTTGAGAAGTGGATATGTGTATGATGAATAAGAATATTACAATTCGTCCGGAAGAACATAAAGATTATAAAAGTATTGTTTCTCTGATTTTGCGTTCGTTTCAAGAAGGAACAGACTATTCTGACGGAACCGATATTATTGCATTAGTGGAGGAAATCAGAGATTCGAAATATTATATTCCGGAATTGTCTTTTGTTGCGGAATTAAATAACAAGGTGGTAGGACACTTTTTGTTTTCAAAATTTCCGCTATCACCTACAAGGGAAGGCGGTCATAATACTGAAACAAATTCCGGAATTGTTATGTTAGCACCGGTATCTGTTCATGCAGATTATTTTCGCCAAGGAATTGGAACCGCTATGTTGATGATGGGAATTGAGAAAGTGAGAGATTTGGGCTATAAAGGAATAACCGTTGAAGGAAATTATAACTTTTATAATCAGGTTGGATTTCGAACATCATCAGAATATAACATTTTCCCGACTAGTGGCTATCCAATGAAAGAACCCCGGTACATGATGTGTCAGGAGACATATGAAGGATCATTGGATGGCATACATGGTTATATCGTTTATGACATGTACTTCAATGCATAAGAAGTCATATCTACGCAAAGAAACCGAAAGTTCCAATTTGTATACGGGTTGGCGTAACGGCAATAAATCGTGGAATACATAAAACAGATAAGCTTGCGGAGGTAACGGAATGAAATTTAAAAATCCTATGTTGGTCGTAACGGATATAGACAAGTCAGTCGCATTTTATAAAGAGGTATTCGGACTGCGTGTCATTACGGATTTCGGTGCAAACAAAACCTTAACGGGCGGCCTTGTGTTACAAACGGCAGAAACATACAAAGCGTTTATCAATTCAAGCGAAATATCTTTCGGCAGCAATGATTTTGAACTTTATTTTGAGGAAGATGATTTTGATACATTTATAAGCCGACTGAAAGAATATGATATTTCGTATGTCCACCCTGTCAAGGAACATGCGTGGGGACAGCGTGTGGTTCGCTTCTATGACCCTGATAAACATATTATTGAAGTGGGCGAAAATATTAAAACGGTCTGCAAACGCTTTTTAGACAGCGGCATGACTCCTCAGCAAGTTGCAGAGCGTATGGATGTGCCTATGAAATTTGTAAGTGCTTGTATGCGGTAAATCCAGAACAAATTTGTTGACATAACCTGAACGCACATATATAATAATTACAGAAAACACGGTAAAAGAGTTGATATGAATGGCAGAGAAAAAACAAAAACTCACAAAGCGTCAAACCATAGTTCAGGTGGCAAAATTTGTTGCTTTTTCAATGGGAGCAGGCATAATTCAGATTGTGTCATATACGCTCATTCACGAATTAACAGGTTGGGCGCATTGGAAATGCTATCTGCCGTCGCTTGTACTTTCTGTGTTGTATAACTTTACGGTAAACCGCAGATATACCTTTAAATCCGCAACAAATGTGCCCGTAGCAATGCTTAAAGTGGCATTTTACTATTGCATTTTTACGCCTGTCTCAACATACTTAGGAAATTTGGCGGAAACCGCAGGAATAAACAACTATATTGTTGAGGCGGTCACAATGGTATGCAATCTTGTAACGGAATTTTTGGTGTGCCGTTTTTGGGTCTACCGCAACTCAATTAACACAAATAAGCTTGCAGAAAAGGAAAAAACCGAGTCAAAAGCAAATATTGAATAATGAAACGCAAAAAGATGTTTGTGTAGAGTTTTGATGATGGCTTAAACCATCATAATTATTCATTATTCATCAGCGAAGCGGTTTCATTATTCATTACGAAAATCCAATTTAATGAATAATGAGCATTGAATAATTAAAAATGAATAATACAAAACGAAAATCCGCTCTCTTTCGAGAACGGATTTTCGTTTTGGTGCTGGTGACCGGACTTGAACCGGTACGGTGTTGCCACCGAGGGATTTTAAGTCCCTTGCGTCTGCCGATTTCGCCACACCAGCATGCTGTCTTGACAGCCTAATAATTATATCTCAATAAACTCAAATTGTCAATATAATTTATCTAAATCAAGTGTTTCGGCACCGCAAAAATCTGCGCCGTCTGTTTCGTGACTTACAATCATTATAGGTCTTGTGTTGCTTTCTTCTTTTAATATTTCACCGATTCTGATTTTAAGCGCCTCGTCAAGTCCTTTGAAAGGCTCGTCAAGAATTATCAGTTCGCTGTCATAGCACAAAGCCCGCGCAAGAGCAACTCTGCGCCTCATTCCGCCGCTAAGGCTTAAAGGGGAGGCGTCTTTTTCGTTTTCAAGCTCCATAAGCGAAAGATATTTCAACGCTTTTTCTTCATCGCATACTGCCGTCAGATTTTTAAGTACGGATACAAAGGGAATCAGCCTGTCCTCCTGAAACATAAAGGAAATTCTTTCGGCAGGCACAGTTATTTCACCGCTGTCGGGCTTTTCCAGCCCCGCAAGAATTTTTATAAGTGTTGTTTTTCCCAATCCCGATTTGCCTTTAATCATCAGAATACCGTCAAAATCAACTGTTGCGGAAAAATTGTCAAATATCACTTTATTTCCGTATCTTTTGCAAAGATTATTTATTTGTATTTTCAATAAAATAACCTCCCTTTTTCATAATACGGCTGAACATAAACCTTAATACCCATACGAGAACCTTTTCAAGAACAAGGCTTAGTATTATTACCGCGGCTGTCCATGCAAAAAGGTCAACCGTTTCAATATAGATTTGTGCGTTTCTGAGGTTTATGCCAATGGAATCTTTGGGTGTGCAAAGCACTTCTGCGGCGATTCCCGCTTTCCAGCCGAGCCCTACCGCGGTTTCACAGGCTGTCATAAAAGAGGGCACGGCAGAGGGCAGATAAATAAGCCTAAGCCTTTTCATAAATCCGAATTTATATGCTTTTGCCATTTCAACAAGGCTTTTGTCCGTCCCCGAAATACCACCCGAAACATTTGCCCAAACAATGGGCATAACCATTAAAAATGTGATAAAAACAGGCACTCTTGTCTTTTCAAGCCAAATCAGCGCAAGAATGATAAAAGACACAACCGGGGTGGTCTTTACTGCGGTGAAAAACGGCTTAAACAGCGTGTTCAGCGTTTTCGAGAAAGCCGTTACAATTCCAAGCACCGTTCCGAAAAGCACTCCTGCTATATATCCCAACGCAATACCCTTGAAGGAGTTAAAAACCGATTGGATAAAGCTTTTTTCGGGCAACATTTCGGCAAGTCTTTTAAACACTGCGGCAGGGGAGGGTAAAATAACATCAATACCGATTTTTGTATAAACCAACTGCCAAAGCCCCAGCCAGAAAATTCCGGCCAGGGCTGCTTTTGTAATAAATATAAGAGTTTTCTTTAACTTATGCACCATAATAGAAATCGTCAGCAGGCATTTTACCGCCTATGGACTGGGGATTTGCGTCATAGAAAAGCTGAAGATTTGCCGCTACAGAGGCTTTCATATCCGCACCGTCAATATATGCAATATTGCAGTTGGGAATAGCTTTTTTAGCCATTGCGGCTTTCGGAATAATTCCGTAGGTTTCGCAAAGTGTTGCAGTTTCTTCAAGATTAGACGCTGTGTAGCCGATTGATGCCTTGTATTCGGAAAGGAACATCTTAACGGCTTCGGGATTATTAGTTACAAAATCCTTTTTGGCAACAATAACGCCCTGAATAAGTGTTTTGCCGCTTGCCTTTTCAAATTCCTCGGTAAGGTTAAGGGCAATTCTCAAATCGGCATTTTTGGTCATTGCGGCTGTAACCTTGGGTTCGGGAAGCATAGAGATTGTTGCTTTTCCTGCCGCCGCAAGAGATGCCAACTCATCGTGCGACTCAACATATTCCACCGTTACTTTGTCGGCAATGCCGTTCTTTTCAAGCAAATAGTTCAAAATGTATTCAGGAGTAGAACCCTGACCTGTTGCATAAAGCTTTTTGCCTGCAAGGTCGGCAAAGGAGTTTATTGTGTTTCCGTTTTCAAGAACATACAGAACGCCCTTTGTGTTTACTGCAAGCACTTGAAGATTGCCCTCAAGCTTATTGTAAAGAGTGGCGGCAAGATTCACGGGACAGGCGGCGATGTCATATGAGCTGTTGAGCATACCTGCAACGATTTCCTTCGGGTCGCTGACAACCGAGAACTGATAATCGTTTTTAGCAGTTCCTGCGTCTTTGTCGCTCATAAGCTTAACCATACCGACTCCGGTGGGACCTGCAAGACCTGCCACTTTCATGGTAACAGGCTGATAGGTTGTGGTGGGTTCGGTTGTTGTTTCAGGCTCGTTTTTTGCGCCGCATGCCGCAAAGGCAAGCATAATTGCAAAAACAAGAAGTAATGAAACGGTTTTTTTCATTTTTATCATTTCCTTTCAACAGACTTTGTCTGTAAATATATTTTTTTACCGTCACGGCTGATTTTTCCGCTTTTTTCAAGGCTTTCCATCACCCTGTAAAGACTTGCACGGCTTATTCGCAGTACATCGGATAATTCAGTCATTGAAACGGTTATTTCACATTTGTCACCGTTGCCACCACAGCTTTTTTCAAGATAAAGAAGAAGCTTTTCCTCTGCCGAGGATTTTGTGTAGCCCTCGATTTTACCGTTGAGAAAACCTATTCGGTCCGAAAGATACGCAATATAGTTTATTGCCGTTTTGCCGTCAGCGGATATAATCATATCAACGCCCGATTTTTCGATTATTACAGCCTTTATGGGAGATAGGGCGGTGATTTTGTTTTCAAAACGGTAATTCTGATTATAAAGAAAAGCTCCGCCGAAAATATCTCCCTCACCTAGGTGAGAAATAACCGTCTCGCCCTTATTAACCCTTGCTTCACCCTTGATAATCAGATAAAGCGCAGGCGTACTGCTCTCTGCAAATACGGTTTCGCCCTTTGAAAAGGAAACCGCACTTGAATATTCATTAAGCATTTTGATAAGAAGCGTTTCGTCGGCATCCTTAAAAATTGATGAAGCTTTAAGTCCCGATAAAGCCTTTTCCAATACGGATTTTGTCATATTACCGCCTTTTTGTCTTATATGATACAAATTTCACATATATAATATCACCATCAAGTATATATGTCAATATAAAAATACACTGTAAGCATAAGAATTTCAAATTTAAATATTCCTTTTTTCAGTTGTAAAAAAAAGTATTATATGATACACTTAGTATATAAAAAATGCGGAGGTACTATTATGAAATATTTAATCAGCAGAGAAAATTTCAGGCAGTTTGATATATCCGAAATCAACAAGCTTTCTCCGAGAGCTTATTTTATACCGTATCCCACCAAAAAGGAGTTGAGTGCCCAAACGGTTCTGACCGAGCGCTACAACAGTCCCATGGTTACTCTTCTTAACGGCGAGTGGGATTTTAAATATTACGATAAGGATATGCTTATCCCCAATGAGTTTTACAGCGAGCGTATTCAGTTCGACAAGGTAACAGTACCTTCAACATGGCAGAGAACAGGCTACCGTGAGCCTTGCTATCTCAACACACGCTATGAATTTGACCCCACGCTTTACCCTGAAATGCCTCAGGATGTCCCCATAGGAATTTACAGAAAATTTGTTACGGTTGATAACGTTGATAAAGTACATATAATAACATTTTTAGGTGTTATCTCATCTCTCGACCTTTATGTAAACGGTGAGTTCGTTGGTTACAGCGAGGGCGCCCACAATTCTGCCGAGTTTAATATTTCAAAGTACCTTGTAAAGGGTGAAAATGAAATTATAGCAGTAGTCAGCAAGTGGTCAACAGGCACATACCTTGAATGTCAGGATATGTTCCGTGAAAACGGCATTTTCCGCGATGTGTATATGACCGAGCTTGACAATACATATCTTTACGATTTCCATATTGATACGGTAAAAAACGACGGTAAATATACTTTAACTCTTAACGCGGATATTATAGGCGACACAAAGGGCTATACTCTTTCCTGCGAACTTACGGACGGCGGAAAAGTAATTTCAAAGGGGCAGTCCGACGCCCGCAGAAAAACGGAAATAGTGCTCCCCGATTTAGAGGTAAAGGAATGGAATGCTGAGGAGCCTTATACATACAACCTTATAATCACTCTTAAATGCGGTAATAAAACAGTAACCGCCGTTAAAAATGTTACGGGATTTAAAACGGTTGAAATTAAGGGAAATGTGTTTTATCTCAACGGTATGCCCATAAAATTCAAGGGCGTAAATCACCACGATACCGATATGAAAAACGGATATGTACTTACGGGCGAGCAGATAAAAAATGAACTTGAGCTTATGAAAAAGCTCAATATCAACGCTATCCGTACATCTCACTATCCTCCCGACCCCACCCTGCTCTCTCTTGCCGATGAATTGGGATTTTATATTATTGACGAAGCGGATATTGAAACTCACGGCGCAAGCGACTGCTTTAAAGCCGCCAACGAGCACCTTATCAGCAACGATTTGAAATGGGAAAACCGCTATGTTGACAGAGTAAGCAGAATGTTCTGCCGTGACCGAAATCACCCATGTGTAACAATGTGGTCATTGGGCAACGAGGCAGGCGGTTATAAATGCCAGGATAAATGTTATGAATACCTTAAAAGCAACGGTGCGGCTGTTCCCGTGCATTATGAGGGCGTAATCCGTTCAAAGCGTTTTGCTTATGATGTTGTTTCCGAAATGTATCCCTCGCAGGAGCATGTTGAAAAGGTAGGCAGCGGTACGGCAGCGCCTAAATACGCAGATAAACCATATTTTATGTGCGAATATGTTCACGCAATGGGCGTAGGCCCCGGCGGAGCAGAGGAGTATTGGGAGAGTATTTATGCCCACGATAATTTAATGGGCGGCTGTGTATGGGAATGGGCTGACCACGCCGTGTATCATGAAGAGGGCGATAAAAAATACCCATTCCGATATACTTACGGCGGCGACCACGGCGAAGAAAAGCACGACAGTAATTTCTGTGTGGACGGTATGGTTTATCCCGACAAAACTCCCCATACGGGCGCATATGTGATGAAAGCGGTTTACCGCCCCGTAAGAAGCTCGTTTATCAGTGGAAAATGCTTCTCTTTTACAAATACAAACAGATTTAAAAACAGCGCATATCTCAATGTTATCTGGACTCAGCTTGTAAACGGCGTTGAAAGAAAGAACGGTACGCTGACCCTCGATATTGAGCCTATGCAGACAAAAACCTATGAAATACCCTACGATGCATACGAGAGCGGTGAGGATTGCCATATCAATATTGCATATTTCGACGGCGAAACCCGCTGTGCGGTTGAACAGCATACAATAAGTGACAAGGCAAGATTTATTCCGTCGGCTGTGGGCGTCGGCAATGTAACAACACACGATAAAAACGGTGTGCTGACGGTGAAATTTGACGGCGGTAAGGCTGTTTTCAATAAGAACAGCGGCGAAATGGTAAGATATTTCAAAAACGACTGTGAGTTCTTTAATCCATGCCCGGCAGAAGGCAAAAAAGGCTTTATGCCCAACCTTGTGAGAGCCTCCCTTGATAACGATTCTTACGGCTTTAAAAAGCCTTGGGAGTTGATAAAGCTTAACGAGGCAAAGCCTGTTTTAAAGGAATTTAAGTTTGCAAACCATTCCGCATATGCCGTTGTTGCAGCTTCATTTGTGATGAAGAAAGGTTTTAAAACCTTTTTCCGTGTTAATGTTATTTACACAATCCACGGCGACGGACTTGTAAGCGTTGAAAGTACTCTTGATAAAGCTTTGTTCGGAAGCCTTGAAATTCAGCGTTTCGGACTCAGTGCAGAGCTGCCGTCACAGTTTAAGAATATTGAGTTTTACGGCAGAGGATCCGATGAAAAAATGGAAAATCTTTGCGATTTGAATGCTCATACAACGGTAGGCATTTATAAAACAACCGTCAGCGATATGCATGAGCCTTATGTATTGCCGCAGGATAACGGAAATTGCGGCGGCGTAAAGTTTATGAAAATTTCTGATGGGTGCGGTAACACTCTTGCGGTTTACGGCGAGCCGAAATTCAGTTTTTCAGCTCACGATTATACGCAAAGCGCTCTTGATAAGGCAAAGCATCAGGAGGAGCTTGTCCGTGATAATACAACCGTACTTTGTATTGACGGATTTATGAGGGGAACGGGAACAAACACCTGCGGACCCGACACACTTCCCAAATACAAGGTCAAAACGGATAAACCCTTGGCGTTTAGATTTTCATTTAAGGCGGAGTAATATATGCTTGAATATAAGTGGTTCGGCGCAGGGGAAACGGATAAATCCTTTGTTGATTTGCGGGTGAGCGTGTTTGTCAATGAGCAGGGCGTGCCTCGCCAGAACGAATTTGATGAATATGATTTAACATCGCCCCATCTGGTAATCTTTCTTGACGGAGAGGCGGCGGCAACAGGCAGATTCATACCCTACGGCGAAAAAACCGTAAAAATAGGCAGAATAGCCGTTAGAAAAGATTTGCGCGGCAAAGGTTTGGGTGAAAAGCTCGTAACGGAGCTTTTGCGCGGCGCAAAGGAAAGCGGGGCACAAAAAGTTGCGTTAGGCGCTCAAACGCACGCTGTCGGCTTTTATGAAAAATGCGGATTTGTTTTAACGGGCGAGCCTGAATACATGGAAGAAAACATACCGCATATGAATATGTATAAAGATTTAAACGGTTGAATAATAAGGGGAAATAAAATGAAAAATAACGAGCTTTTTTATACCGTGCCTCCGTCAAAAATGAGGCTTAAAAGACCGCGTTTCCGCAAACCGAATGTTTGGGAACAAACAGCGCTTCCCGTGGGAAACGGCAGTTTGGGACTAACGGTTGTAGGCGAGGTGAAAAAAGACAGCCTTGTGCTCAACCACAAAACTCTTTGGATTGGCGGACCGTCCGAAAAGCGCCCTGATTATTGCGGCGGAAATATAAATAATCCCGATGATAACGGCAAAATGCCCTATGATTATTATTATGATATCCGCAAGGAATTTGAAGCAGGCAATGATAAAAAGGCCTCCGCACTTTGCGAAAAGCTTGTGGGAATTTATGACGGCTACGGCTCTTTCCAGTGCTGGGGCGAACTCAAATTGACGGTTGACGGCATTAAAAAGTATAAAAATTACAGACGTAGTCTTAATATGGACGAAGCCGTTTGCACCGTGTCTTATGACGGTGTTTCACAAAACGGTACAGCTTTCAGCGATAAGCGTGAATACTTTGTGTCTTATCCCGATAAATGCGCTGTTGTTCATATTGCAAGAAAAGGCGGCACACTTGATTGTAATTTTTCCCTTGCAACAGAGCATGGCGGAAAAATCGAGTATAATTCCGACGGCACAATTATCCACAGAGGGGCACTTAGCGATAACGGCTTGAAATTCTGCCTTGTGGGTAAGGTGATTACAGACGGAACGCTTCTCGGCGGCAAAGTAATGTCAGTAAAAGACGCAACCGAGTTAACTCTTGTCTTTTCAGCCGATACGGATTATCTTGATACTTATCCCGCTTACAGAACAGGGGAGAGCGACGATGAACTTTACACCCGTGTGGCGGAAATATGCAAAAAAGCAAGTGAAAAGTCATACGGTGAGCTGAAAAAAGCCCATACCGATGATTTTTCGAGCCTTTTCTCCCGCGTATCTCTTGATTTGGGCGGCAAGCTTGATAGTGCGGCAGATAAGCTCATAAAATCCTATGGCAAGCCGATTGGTTCCGATAAACGCAGTGCTGAACAGCTTTTATATCAGTACGGCAGATATTTCACAATCTCCTCGTCAAGAGAAAACGATATTTTACCTTCAAATCTTCAAGGCATATGGTGCAACACGAATTCTCCCGCATGGAGCAGTGATTTTCATTTGAACATAAACCTTCAAATGAACTATTGGCCTGTGTTTAACGGTAATCTTCACGAGTGTGCAAAGCCGTTGATAAGATATATAAAGTCCCTTGTCATTCCCGGCAGACTTACCGCGGAATACTATACAAACATTAAAAGCGGCGAGGGGGAGAAAAACGGCTTTTTGTTCCACACTCAGAATACGCCCTTTGGCTGGACATGCCCCGGATGGAGTTTTGATTGGGGATGGTCGCCGGCGGCGGTGCCTTGGATTTTGCATAATGTTTATGAGTATTATGAATATACTCTCGATAAAGATGTTCTCGAAAACGATATTTATCCCATGCTTAAAGAAACAGCAGGATATTTCAAAAAACTTCTTGTTCCCCATAACGGCAGATTGCTCACCGTGCCCTGCTTCTCACCCGAGCACGGACCGAGAACAATGGGCAATACATATGAGCAGGCACTTATCTGGCAGCTTTATGACGATGCGATAAAAAGTGCGTCAGCCTTAGATACGGACAGCGAACTGCAAAAAGAATGGCAGGAAATAAAAGAGCAGTTAAAGCCATATGAAATAGGTGAGGACGGTCAGATTAAGGAATGGTATCACGAAAAGCATTTGGGCGAATTCGGTCAGCTCCACCACCGTCATATGTCACACCTTTTGGGGCTGTTCCCCTGCAATGTGATAAATTGGCACGATAACCCCGACCTTATTAAGGCAGCAGTGGTTTCAATGAATCACAGAACCGATAAAAGCACAGGCTGGTCTATGGGTCAAAAAATTAACTCATGGGCAAGAGTGGGCGACGGCGACAGAGTTTTAAAAATTATCGGCGACCTTTTTAAGAACGGAATTTACTGTAATTTCTGGGATTATCATCCGCCCTTCCAGATTGACGGCAACTTCGGCTTTACCTCAGGCGTTAATGAAATGCTTATGCAAAGCCATTGCGGATTTATCGACCTGTTGCCTGCATTACCGTCAGAGTGGCAGGAGGGAAGTATCAAGGGACTTGTGTCCCGCGGCAACTTTACCGTGGATATTGAATGGAAAAACGGAAAGCTTGCAAATGCCGTTATCACATCAAATTGCGGCGGCAAATGTGCCGTTCATTACGGTAAATCTTCCTTTACGGTCAACAGCGAAATTACTTCTCAAAACGGTTTTGCCCAGTTTGATACGGAAAAAGACAAGCAGTACAGAATTACGGTTTCATAAAAACGAATATAAAAATCAGTCGGGATTGCTTTTTGCAGTCCTGATTTTTTTGCTTATAAACCCTTAAATATTGAGCTTTGCAACCTGAAATTTACATAGAAATTTACCCCTGACAAGCAAAGTTTGTGGAAGAAACGAGTAGAATTTATTATCATTAGCTTGCAAAACAAAAAAATATTTTCCACAAGGAGTAAATCTATGAAAACAGTAAACACAATAAACTTCGGAATCCAAAGAAAAATCGTTGCCAATATGACAACGGAAAGTTGGGAAACAATTCCCCATGTAACATATAATTATGAGCCTGAT
The DNA here is from genome assembly GCA_051881455.1 of Candidatus Fimenecus sp. Lineage (GTDB taxonomy): Bacteria > Bacillota > Clostridia > Oscillospirales > Acutalibacteraceae > Fimenecus. The sequence goes on from JBJEPX010000057.1 coordinate 19,662, forward strand.
GTTACAGACTTTATGAAGGAATATAAAAAACTGAATTTTGACCGCAAGGGCGCAGATAAAATCACCATAAATACCCTTATGCTTAAAGTGATTGCCGAGGGGCTCAAAGCGGCTCCCATAATGAACTCTCATATCGAATATAACCGCAGGCTCGTGAGAGGCACAATTAAAACCTTTGAGGATATCAATATTTCAATGCCCATGCTTATGCCCACAGGCGAAATGATGACAGTTAATCTTCATAACTTTGAAAATAAAAATCTTGACGAAATGACAGATTATATCAGCGACATTTCAAAGCGCCTCGAAAAAACAAATCTTAATGAAGCAATGTTTGAGGTATCTTTGGATAACACACTTACAGGTCTTAAAAAGGGAAAAATACTGCAAACGGTATTTCGCCTTATCGGCTCAAAAACAGGTAAGTATAAAGTTAAAACAATGAAAGGTAAAGCGAAAAAAGAATATGAAAGCATACCCAAAACAGAACGCCTTACAAAAAGGGATATTGAGCAGGGTACGGTTACCGTTTCAAATATCGGCTCACTTTACAGAGGTCAGAGAGGCAATGTGGGACTTCTTGAAATTATTCCTCCTCAGGTTTGCGCTTTCGGTGTTGGAGCAGTACAGGATAAACCGGTTGTGGTAACAGATAAAAACGGCGAAAAGAGCATAGAAATTCGTCAGGTGCTTCCAATCTGTATCGCTTTTGACCACCGCGCTATTGATTTCGGCGAGGCTGTACCGTTTATAAAACGCCTTGACGATATATTCGCAAATCCCCGCCAAATCCATTCCTGGAAGGGCACGGAGAAAAATGAAAAATACCTTCAATTCACCTCAACAGCAGTATAATTAAAAAAAATCCCCTGCACATATGTGCAGGGGATAAATCTTTTTATATGCGGGGATTACTTTTTGTTCTTTTTGTCAAGCTTTTTCTGGGCTTTTTCCGCCTTGATTTTAGCTGCCAATGCTTTTTCTTCCGCTCTCAAACGCTCTGCCTCTTCGGCATCGTCTGCAAGCTTCTTTTCATGACGAATTTTTGCTTCGTCATACATATCTGCAATCTCGTCAAAACGGCTGTAATTTTCTTGCTGTTTGATAAGCTTTTCAGCGTCAAGATAGGGCTTTGCGGCACGGTTAAAGTAAGCGTGCTTATCCATTTCGGCTTTTGAATTGTCACGCGCCGCTTTGCGCTTGATGTTGTATTCTTTGATTTCTGCTTTAAGAGAGGCTACTTTGCTTGCGTCCTTAGCTTTCTTTGCATCTTTAAGTTCGGCATAAAGGACTTTCAGCTTCTCGTCACATTCGTCCTCTTCGTTAAAGTACTTTTCAACAACAGCAAAATCGGGCTGTACAAAATCTTTTTCGTCGGCAAAATACTTTTTGATGGCTTTGTATGCGCTCTTTTTACTTCTTGCAATTTCAATTGCAAACTTGCGAAGCTCTTTTTTATTGGCAGTATTTTTAGGCATAGCCTTTGCGGCGGCAAGTTCAGCCTTGATTTCAGCAATATTCATATGCAAAAGTCCGTCGAGTCCTGCGTTGTAAACTGCGGAGTATTCTGTTACCTGATGTTTAACAACATCTGTGGAGAACTTGTTGAGCTCGTCACATACAAATTTTGCTATTTCAATTTCTTCGTTAAACTTAATGTCTTCGCGGTATTGTTTCTTTGCCGCCTTGCGAAGTGCCTTGTCGCTTATTGACTTGTAGGAATTCTTGTCAATTGTTTTAGGTTCTGCAACAGCCATAGCCTTTGCATCACGGATAATATCAATTGCTTCAACGAGTTCAGCATCGTCCAGAACGCCGTTTCCGTAATCCTCAAAAAGCGCACGAACTTTAAGAACGCGAACAACTGATTTCTGCTTTCTTTCGTTAAAATCATACCAGAAATAGGGGATAACATTCATCAAAGCGCCTACTGCGGAAATGATAATAAGAATATGAAGCAGATTCATGAGTATTTCAGGGTCGTAGAGTGCCGAAAGAGCAGTATGGCGGGGATCCTGTCCGTTTGCGATTTGTTCCTGCAAAATTGCGCCAACCGTTTTTCCGTCGCCGAGAACTCTGTTAAGGATTTCAGGTCTTCCTGTGATTGCAAAGGCATTTTCCTTTGTAAGCCCGCTCTTTTCATAAATAATGGGAAGAACCGAAGATGTAGCAAGAGCAATAACAGTACCGATTGTGGCAACGGCGGAGAACATACCGTCAATACGCTCACCTGTTTTATACTGCTGATAGTCGCGAATATCAGCCTGAATTGCTGGGTTGAGAATGTGCGCAAACGCACCCATGAATCCGTTAAGATAAAGACATCCCATAACAAGCCATATAGTGAGATTATCAATCTGATTTGTAAAGGGAAGCATCATAAGGATGAATACAATGTTAAACAGATTTGTAATTACCAATACTGACTTTTTACCCCAGCGTTTAATGCAGAAGGGGGCTAAAAGCATTCCCCATAAAGAGGAGTTACCGTAAAGGGTAATAAGAAGTCCGTATATATTACCTGAGCAAGCTCCGCCGTAGTTATACATCCAGAAAAGAATGTTGGCATAGGAGGCTTCCAGGAAACCTATCCAGCCTGCAAGTGAAATTATCCAGAAATACTTGTTCTTGGCAACAGCACGCAAAGCGTCAGTAAATTTAATTTGTACAACATGTGTTCTCGCCTGAACAATTTTTTCTTCCGTATATTTGTAAACAATAATGCAAAGCAAAATTCCGAAAACACCGAGAATGGGATAAAGAAGTCTGTAAACACGGATATCTGTGGTGTTTGTGTGGAAAATATTCTGTGCAATAATAGGTGTAAATAAGTTTACGAGTGTGGGAGCCAGAGAATATACAACGCTTTTAACAGCAGAAACATCGGCTCTTTCCTGCGTGTTGGGAGAAAGCACATGGATTAAGTTCTCATATGCGTCATAGAAGAAATAATAGAAAAAGTGCAGGAATAGGTTTAATACCATTATAATGGCGCACTTTGCAATATATGCTCTTGTTTCACCGAAAATAGTACCTGTTCCAACAATGGCTTCAAGTTTATTGTACGGGAACCATACCATTAAAATACATATGATTGCAGTAGGTAAAGCCATAGAAACAATATACGGACGGTATTTACCTGCCTTGTTTCTTGTATTGTCTATGATGTTTGCGCGTATTCCGGTAAGGGGAATGTTTGCAAGAACCGCAATAACATACATTATGTACATATCCGTGGGGTCAACGCCCAGCGTACTTGAAAGCAGGGTGTTATTTGCGGCAAGAAGACAAGCAGTACCCAGTGTAATAATCATATAAGCACCGATACCGCCGCCTGAATATGCGGCAATTTCACGGAAGGTCATATAGCGGCCTGCCATTGGCGTTTTCCAGTAAGTGCGTACTTTGTCAACGCCTTCTTTTACTTTTTGAGATAAATTCATTTTTTTTGCACTCCTTATGAAGTAATAGTGATATTCTACCACATAAAACAAATTACTTCAATTGAAAAACAGTTTTTTAACAAAAAATGAACGGAAAATATGAAATTTCGTTATATGTTACAAAAAACAGATTGAAAAATTTACAAAACAGATAATTGACTTTTCTAAAAAATAAGTAATATACAATAAAAAACGCCGAACATTTTGTAATAATGTTCAGCGTTTAGTTTTAAGTCAATGCTTACGCGTGTGAAAAATTCACTTTGTTTTCTTTTGCATACTGTTCCGCCGCACTTCCTGCGGGGGCAATAACGGTTACGCTTTCGTCACCTGTAAAAATATCTTTGCCCAAGGCAGTAACAGAAGCCCCAAGTGTGCAGGTTTTTAAAGAGGTGCAGTTATAGAAAATATATGCATCCATAACGGTAACGCTGTCGGGTACGGTGACATCCGTCAATGCACTGCATTCCTCAAAAGCACCTTTTTTCAGCGTTTCAATTCCGTCGCCGAGTGTAAGTTTTTCAACAGAGGAGCATTGATAGAACGCGCTTACATCAATTATTTTACAACTTCCGGGAATGGATATTTCCTTGACTGCATGGCATTTAAGAAAAGCATGGTCGCCTATATATTCCAGTCCGTCGCCGAGAATAATCTTGTCTGCGCTGTAACACTTTGCAAACGCCCATTCTTCTATTGTTTTTACTCCGGCAGGAAGAACGATTTCCGTAAGCTTGTCATTGAATAAAAATGCCTTTTCTCCGATTCTTTCGGGAGCACCGTTCCATACAATCGTTTTAAGCGAGCCTTTGCCAAGACTTTTTGTATTGTCGCCCTCGCTCTCAAAGGCGCTTACGCCGATAACCTTAATATTTTTGCCAAAGGTAACTTTTTCAAGTTTTTCACAGTGAAGAACGGCAAAGTTACCTATGATTTCCAAGGTGTCGGGCAGTATAAGCTCAGTAATTTTTGATTCGTAAAGAGCTTTGTTTTCAAGGCCTATAACTGTGTTTCCGTCAATTTCTGCCGGAATGGAAAGCACAGTGTCAGAACCGCTGTATTTTGTTATAGAGGCTGTGCCGTCCGAATATAATGTATAAGTGAAATCTCCGCTTTTTATATCGGATTTTGAAACGGTTTTTCCTGCCATATCGGCAACGGTTTCGGTTGCGGGATCGTAGGTATCGGTATCAATGGCTAATATTTTCATAATCCCGTCTGCCGAACAGCCTGATAAGGCAACGGTAAGTATGAGCGTTAAACCGATGATAACGGCAATTACTTTTTTAGTCATTGTTTTTGCCTCCTTTACCGCTCTTTGCAAGTCTTTCCGTCTTTCTTCTTTCAAGATCCGCCTTGCGCTGTGCTTCAAGCCTTTCAGCCTCTTCTTTTACAAGTGCATATTCAGCCTCATGCCGTTTCTTCGCTTCGTTATAGTTTGCTCTGATTTCATCAAGGTGAGTAAAGTTGTCTTTTTCAGTGAGCATTCTCTTTGCGTCAAGCAAAATCTTTACGGAACGAATATATCTTGACTTTTCATTAACGAAAGCTTTGATAGCCTTTTTCTTTGCAATTCTCTGTGAAAGCGTGTCCTCAGGCATATTTTCCGCGGCTTCAAGAACCGCTTCGTCAGGTTCTTCTACATTTCTGTCGGGATAATACTTTAAAAGATTCTTTTTGCAGTTAAGCATAAGTCTTGCGTATGACGCCGCGTCAGAACGGATAACCCGCTCCTCGTGGGTGGATTTAGGCATTGCCTTTGCCTCTTTCAGCAAGCTCTTGTCTGCATTATAAACAGCTTCAATACCTGCTTCGTAAAGAGCCTTGAAACGGTCATACTGAACCTGAATGCGGCGTGTGTCATATTTGTTCATCTCGTCAACAACGAAGTCGCAAACAGATATTTCCTCATTTAATCGCTTATAGGTGCGGATTTCAGCTCTTGCCTGTTTAATTGCAGCCTTGCGGGCGGCTTTTTCTTCGGGAGTGTTTTTGGGCATGGATTTTGCATGCGCCTTTGTGTCGTGGATTTTTTGCTTGTTCTCCGCCGTGAACACTTTATAAGCATTTTTAAGACGCTCAATTTCAGCCTTTTTGAAGGCTTTTTCTTCCGCAGTGCCGGCAGGGAGATGCTTGGCCTTTTTGATGTCGTCCTTTGTAGTCATAAACTTTCTTTCTTCATAGAAGCGGTTTGCCTCATCAATAAGGTCAATGGCTTCAACAAGCTTATCGTCACGCAGAACGCCGTTACCGTAGTCTTCAAACATAGCACGGATTTTTAGAACCTTAACTATGCCGCGCTGTTTAACCTCGGTAAGGTCATAAAAGAAATAGGGGACCATATTCATAAACGCACCGATAACAGCCGCGATAATGAGAACCTCAAACATATCCTCGCGGAATGAGGCAACCTCCATAACATCATAGTTATCTTGCAACCCAAGGCTCTGATAAATCGCGGGGAGAACCATACCGGTGAACATACCGATGAAACTACCGATGATGCCTACTGCACCGAACATACCGTCAATTCGCTCACCCGTGAAATATTGCTGATAGTCACGCATATCGGCACTGATGCCGGGATTGTAAACAACGGCGAAGGAGTTTACAAAACCGTTTAAGTAATACAAAATGATAAGCGCATACAAATTCTTATACAGCGGATATAAAAGCCCGATTAAGAAGATGTTTGCAAAGTTGCACCAAATCAGCAAATTACGCTTGCCGATGGTACGAATGGCAAAGGGACAGATAATCATTGCCCACAGAGCCGCATTGCCGATAAGTGTTGTTGCAATGCCGTAAAGTGCTGTTTTTTCGGGATAGCCGTAAATAAATGTCCAGCCGATGATAACACCCACAGCGCCTTCAAGGAAACCGAGCCAGCCGGCAAGGGAGGTAATCCAGAAATACTTATTCTTCGCGACAGCTCGGAACGCATCGGAAAACTTAAAGTGAGAAACATGCGTTTTTGCAACGATAATACGCTCTTTTGTGCCGAACACGGCAACATATGTAAGCAAAAGACCTACAATCGCAACAATCGGGTGAATAATGCGGTAGGTTCTGATGTTGTTCAATCCGCCGGTCAGGCTTGAAAGCATAGGAATAAATAAGCCTGTTAACGAGGGTGCCATAGAATAGATAATGGATGACACCGAAACAATATCCGTACGCTCGTGGGAGTTGGGTGAAATAACATTGACCAAATCCGTATATGAGTTTTGGAAAAACGGATAGCAGCATTGCAACAGGTTATAAATAATAAATACCGCCGCCGCTTTTTCCATATATGACATTGTTTCATAGGGAAGCCAAACGAATATAACCGATAAAATTACCGTGGGAATACCCATTACTGCAAGCCAAGGCCGGAATTTACCCATTTTCAGCCGCGAGTTGTCTATGATATATGACCTTGCAATGGTAATTGCAAATCCGATAAGTGTGGATAAAACCGCCATATACTGCAAGTGCATCGGTTTGATGCCGATGGTGTTGCCCACCAAAAAGCTGGTGGCCGCCAGCGCGATTTGTCCGGCAAAGGCCATAACAAACTGCACACCCATGCCGCCTACGCCGTAGGCAATCATCTCTTTGTAAGCAACATACTTTCCCAAAGGCGGAGTTTTCCAATAGGTTCTAACCTTGGAAATACCGTCTTTTGCTTTTTCTGCCAAATTCATTAAGCAAACACTCTCCTTAAACATTCAATAGATACATTTTAACATAACTTTTATTTTTCGTGTAGGTTTTTAACAAAAAATGAACAAAAAACGAAAAAATCGGCAAACTCCACAAAAACCTTCATAATAATTTGTGCATAATAAAAATGAATATTTGGGGAATTATATACGGTGTCAGAATACTTTTTTATTTTTCTTTTTGAAATTGTATTGACAAACGGCCGAAAAAATATGATAATAGATAAAGTAAATTGAAAATTTACGAATATAAGCCTATTCGGTAGGTAAGGCTACCACAGGGATACGGATTACTGCCGCGAAACGGTGGAGACACTGTCAGCAGGTCAACAGGTCATATCGAGCATAAGGTGTGATTTAATGTAATTTCATCGCCCTGCGAAGCTAAAGCTTGAACGAATAATGCCATTGTCTTATGACTGCATTTTGCGTTCTTGCAAATGCAGTTTTATTTTTTGTAAAAAGAGGTGAAAATTGTGGACACAGTCCGAAGTACTAACGCGAAACCACCGAGTATTTGCGCGGCGAAAGCGGAAAAAAGCTTGTCTTATTTTGCGCTTTGTGTCCGCAGTTTTTAAAATACTTGTTGCGTTTCACTGTAAAATTCCAGGAGGAGTGGTGAAATGTGATGGAAACCTATGAGCTTCTTACAGAGCTTCTGCACGGTAAAAAATGGCAGGAGCTGAAAAACATTTTAAGCGAAATGAATGAGCAGGATATTGCCGAGCTTTTCATGGAGCTTGATGAGCGCGATTTGACGCTCATTTACCGTTTGCTGCCAAAGGAGCTGGCGGCAGAGGTGTTTGTCAATATGGAGCCTGAGTATCAGGAAATGCTTATCCGCGCTTTCAGCGATACAGAGCTTCGTGAGGTTCTGGACGAGCTTTATGTTGACGACGCCGTTGATTTGATTGAGGAAATGCCTGCAACCCTTGTAAAAAGAATTTTGCGGCATACCGACCCTGATACAAGAAAAAGTATAAACGAAATTTTAAGATACCCCGAGGATTCGGCAGGCAGTCTTATGACGATTGAGTATGTTGACCTGAAACGCTCAATGACTGTTGCCGATGCATTTACAAGAATTCGCAGAACGGGTGTTGACAAAGAGACAATCTATACCTGTTATGTAACTGACAGTAAAAGAAAACTGAAAGGTTATGTAACCGTTAAGGATTTGCTTCTTGCTGATGAAAATTCAACAATCCGCGACATTATGGAAGATAATGTTATTTCGGTTACTACTCATGAAGATAAAGAAGTTGTTGCCGATATCTTCCAAAAATATGACCTTGTTGTTCTTCCCGTAGTGGACGGCGAGGGCAGGCTTGTGGGTATTATTACCGTTGACGACGCCATTGATGTCTTGCAGGAGGAAATGACCGAGGATATCGAAAAAATGGCGGCTATTACTCCTACTGATAAGCCTTATCTTAAAATGAGTGTAATCGAGAATTTTAAAAAGCGAATTCCCTGGCTTATGCTTTTGATGGTTTCGGCAACCTTTACCGAAAAAATAATCACCCATTTTGAGGGCACCCTTACAGCCTGCGTTGTGCTTACCGCGTTCATTCCGATGCTTACGGGAACCTGCGGTAACTGCGGCGCTCAGTCCTCGGCAACCATAATCCGCGGACTTTCCTTGGGTGATATTGAGTTCCGCGATACCTTTAAGGTGATTTTCAAGGAATTCAGAATAGCATTTGTGTGCGGCTTGGCGCTGGCGATTGTCAATTTTGCAAAGCTTATGATTTTTGACGATGTAGGCGTAAGAGTAGCGCTTGTAGTAAGCTTTACAATGATTATGGCAGTTATATTTGCAAAGGTTGTGGGCTCTGTCCTGCCCGTTATTGCAAAGAAATTGGGCTTTGACCCTGCGGTTATGTCAAGCCCATTTATTTCCACAATCGTAGATGCTGTAACGCTCCTCATTTACTTTACCGTTGCGTCGGCTGTTCTTAATCTTTAATACAGACTTCATTTAGATGAAACGCGTAGGGCGGGGGCTTGCTCCCGCCGCTTTTTTATTCCAATATTTGTCTTTTGCGTTCGTTGACTTTCGTCCGAAAATATTGTATTATTATAATGTAATAACTTTTCGGGGTGATATTTTGAAAAGGATAAACAGAATGTTTGCGGTTGTGGCCGCATTTGTAATATTGTTTTCTGTAGTTTTTGCCGTTCCTGCCTCTGCCGCAAGCGTAACATATTCCTGCACAAGCGCCAGCGGAGCAAAAGGCGATACTGTAACAGTAAGCGTTAAGATTTCTTCAAGCGTTCAGATTTGGGGAGCAAATGTTAAGCTTGGATTTAATTCAAGCGAGCTTCAATTTGTAAGCTGTGAAAAAGGCGGTATAGTTTCAGGCGGAAGCCTTAACCCGCAAGGCTCTTCTATAAATTTTTCGGGAATGTTCAATGCTAAAAGCGGAACGGTATTCACGGTTAAATTTAAGATTTTAAAGGACTCAGGCTCTTCAACCCTTACGCTTTCAAGTACGGAAAATACTGATTATGACGGTAATGTTTATTCCTGTTCGGCAACCGGCGGAAGCGTCACCGTAACAAAACCCGTCACAGGCATTTCCCTTAACACAACAAGCATCAGTCTTAAAAAGGGCGGTACGGCACAGTTAACAGCAACGGTTTCACCCTCTGACGCTACAAATAAAACCGTTACATATTCCTCGTCAAATTCAAAGGTTGCCACCGTCACAAGCGGCGGCAAAATTACTGCCGTGGGCGGAGGAACGGCAACAATTACCGCAAAGGCAGGGGGCAAGAGCGCAACCTGTAAGGTCACCGTAAGCGTTGCACAAACAGGAATTGCAACATCGGGCGGCGCAGAAAGAACAGTAGGACTTAACAGCACTTTGCGCCTTTCGGTTGCCAAAGTCCCTGCCGACGCAACAGATAATTACAGCGTTACTTGGTCGTCCTCGGATACAAATATTGCAACAGTATCCTCAAACGGTACTGTTACAGGCGTCGCTTTGGGAACAGCCACAATTACCGCAAAATCAAACGGCTGGACCGCAAGCTTTAAAGTGACCGTTGTTGAAAAAGCCGAGGAATCAAGTTCCGATGTTTCCTCGGAGGAAAGTTCAAGTGATATTTCGGAAACGGCCCCCGAAAGCACCGAACCTTCTTCAACAGAGGTGGTAACCGAATCAACAACCGCTGCGGAAAAAACAGAAAAAAATGCCTTTGCAGGATTTATTGCAAAGGTCAAAGCAAAAATAAATGATGAGAACAATACTGTCACAAAGTTCTATCACTACTGTATGGTTGTGGCGGCGTCTGCCGTTATGGCGGCTATAACAATCCCCGTAACAGCTATAATTACATCGGCAATTTATAAAAACAAAATGAAGAAAAACGGTAATAATACCAATAATATTGAACAGAGGTAGTTTATGCTTAATATAGGTTGTCATTTATCATCGTCAAAGGGATTTTACCATATGGGCGAGGAGTCCCTTTCCATAGATGCAAATACTTTTCAGTTTTTCACACGCAATCCCCGCGGCGGCTCTGCAAAGGATATTGACCCGCAGGACGCACAGAAACTGAATGAACTGATGAAGGAAAAGGGCTTTGCAAAAATACTTGCCCATGCGCCTTATACGCTCAACGCCTGCGCTAAGGTGGAAAGTATCCGCGAGTTTGCCCACAATACAATGTTGGACGATTTAAAGCGTATGGAGTATGTCCCCGGTAATATGTATAATTTCCACCCGGGCAGTCATGTGGAACAGGGTATTGAAACTGGAATAAAGCTTATCTCCGACCAGCTAAACGCAATACTGTGGGAGGATATGCATACCACGGTATTGCTTGAAACAATGGCAGGCAAGGGCAGTGAGGTGGGCAGCCGCTTTGAGGAACTGCGGGAGATTATTGACAGAGTTGAACTGAAAGATAAAATGGGCGTTTGCCTTGATACCTGCCATGTGTACGATGCAGGCTATGATATTGTAGGCGACATTGACGGAGTGCTAACGCAGTTCGATAAGATTATAGGGCTCGAAAGATTGCAGGCAATTCATATAAACGACAGTAAAAATCCCTTTAAGAGCCATAAAGACCGCCACGAAAAGATAGGCGAGGGTTCAATCGGTACGGAGGCGTTTGAAAGAATTATCAATCATCCTGCCCTGTGCAACCTGCCTTTCTTCCTTGAAACGCCCAATGACCTTGCAGGCTACGCCGCAGAAATCAAACTTTTAAAATCACTTTATAAATAAAAAATACCCGCATTTTACGAAATGCGGGTATTCTTATGCCAATGTTTATTTCGCAAAATCAAAGGTATCAATGATTTGCTCTATTTCGTGCTGTGAAACCTCAAAAATTTTTGTTCCCAACTTTGCAGTTTCTTCGCTTTTTTCATTGCCGCAGAGCATTGCAAAGGAAACTCCGATATTTGCGGCAATATCAACGCCTTTTCTTACCGCAAGATAATAAAAACTGTATTCCGCCGCATCGTCCAGTCTGTCATAAAACTCAAAAGCCTTTTTCTTTACGGTGTCATACATCGCATTAACGGCGGTATTTGAAAGAAGCGGCGAGGGCAGACAATGGTTTATGCAGTATTCCGCAGTAAAAACAAGCAAAACCTTAACCTGATACATAAAGCCGTCGTCATGCCGAAGCGGACCAACCTCGTTTTCCAAATCGGAAAGCAGATGGGGCTCGTCAACAAAAATTTCAGCAAGGTGCTTGCCAAGTTTTTTTGCTTTGTCAATATTTCCGTTGCTTCTGTGCTTTGTCATTTCAGCAATTACCGAAACCTCATCAAATGAGTCGTTCCCTTTTTTGCCGTCGTTGAAAATTTTAACATCGCTGTCGTCAAAAAGCATCTGTCTTCCTCCTTGAATGTATTTTGTAAAATATTACTTTATTTATTCGCTCTCTGCTTGCTGTGCAAGCTTCTTTTGAAGCCTTTTCTGCTTTGATTTATAGCCTAAAAGAGCGTGTAAACAGTCATCGGGTGTGTTGTAATCTCCTAATGAAACATTATATTGATTATACATACCGTGAAAATCACTGCCGCCTGTCATCAAAAGCTTGTTGGCAGTTGCAATTTTTTTGAGTTCGTCCTGCTGAGCTTCATCGGCAGAGGGATGGAATACCTCAAATCCGTCAATGCCCATTTCAATAATTTCGTTAATAAAATCTATGCAGCCGGAAGCCGCGGGATGTGCAAGAACCGCAATTCCTCCTGCGGTGTGTATCTCGTCAATAACATTCTGAACACTGTCATATTTGGGAACAACAAGAATATTGTTTTCACTTTCGGGAGTAAAGAGTTCTTTATATAAATCTCCGTTGAAAGAATTTGTATATCCGCATTCAATAAGCGCCTGCATAATGTGCTTTTTATAAAGATTGGTAGAGCCGGTGGCACATTTAATAATGAATTCAGTAGTAATGGGATAACGCTTTGCCGTTTGAAGCATCATAAAATGAGAAGCCTTTTTTCTCGCAAGAGAATTCCTTTTGCAAAGTCCTTCCAGCATATCGGGGGACTCGGGTAAATAGCAAAGTATGTGAAGATTTTTATTGTACTTTTCAAATGTTGAGGAAAGCTCAACACCGGGTATAACCTGAATACCGTGTCTGGTACCGATAACCTTTCCGCGAACAGTGCCGGCAAGGCAGTCGTGGTCGGTTATTGCAATGGTTTCAAGACCTTTTTTCTTTGCGAAAATTATAAGATCCTCAATGCCCAATGAACCGTCAGATAATCTTGTGTGACAATGTAAATCTCCGCTCAAAATAAAAACCTCCAAAAAACAGGTGCCGAAAGCGCATAACCCCTCAATATATAAAGTATTATACATCAAAATTGTTAAAAAATCAAGGAAAAGAGGAAAAAATAGTTAAAAATTGTATTTTGCCGCTTACTTTTTGTAATATAAGTAGAAAATAGCCGTAAAAAATCCATTATTTGCACAAAGGAAAAAGGGCACATACTTTAAGTATGCGCCCTGAAAATTAACAGGATTATATCATTTTAAGTATTCTCTGTATCTTATTCTGTTTGTAATGTAGCCTATGAGGAGCGTTAACAGAATAATCGGAAGCAGAATAATGGCCAAAAGAATTGAAATTATTACTATGGGCACACCTTTCTTACTCTTTTTGCGCGCGGGCTTTGCCTCTTCCTCGTGCTTCGGGGCAGGATTATCTGCGGTGTAGTGAGGCATAATCGGCAAAACTGCATCGTAAGACGGAATACCGCTGTTATGTAAAAGCGGCTCAACGAAATCACACAGAGAGTCGGATACTTTTAAAAGCTTTTTCACCGAAATGTGAAGCGCATCAAATACTGAATCAAAAATACTCAAAAGCCCCATTGTGATTTTGTATTCCGCGTCTTCGGGGTTGTAAAGATTTTCACCTGCATAAAGATTTGTGACAATATCCACAATGAAATCCACAACGGACTTATCCTTAATATCCGCGTAATCTTCGGGCTTCAAGCCTGTTTCTTTTTTTGTCCATTTGGCAACCGTGCCGATTTTAAGGCTGTTCAGCCGTTTAGCAAAGGGCTTTATAAGCCAACCGATTTTGTAAATGAGCTTCTTTTTAATGCTCATTGCCGTTGCCATATCTGCGAACTTGTGAGTGTCGCCGCCTGCGGCCTTGACCATATCACGCACCATGCCCACAAGCTGATTTTTAAGGTAATCCTGCAAGGTGTTGCCTTCTAAATCAAAATCCACCTTTTCGGTGATGAAATCGGTTGTGGTAGAAACAATGCCTGCCGCTTCATCTACAACAACGGTGCGGATGGGGGCGGGGTAGCCAACGGTTGCAGATGTGGCAATCGTATAAAGCGTGTTGCCTATGTCGGTTTCCATTTTGTCGATGTGATGAATGTGCGTGTGCCCCGTCAATATGAATTGCAGTCCCAAATCGGCATACTGCTTGCGGCGGATATCAAAATCGCCGTGCATATCGCCTTTGCCGATAAGCGCATAAATGGGTGAGGGCGCAATCAGCGGGTGATGTGTCATCATCAGCATAAACTGATTGTTTTTCTTCGCGTCCTCAACCTGCTCGCAAAGCCAATTGTAGCAATCATCGGAAATACCGCTTTTTCCTGCCGAGTTACTGTCGTCGTTTATGGCGAACAGGCGATAGCCTTCCTGCAACTGCACCACATACGACATACTCTGGCGGTGCACGGAAATCGCCTCGTCGGGGCCGAATTCACGGTACATATCATAAAGCTCCTCGCGCTTCGCCGCGGGGATTTTCACTTTTTCGTCACCAACATAGGAATTGGTCTGCCCGTCGTCCTGATAATCGTGGGTTGCGGTGATAACATATACACGCTTACCCGCCGCCTTTAAATCACGGAGCATCTCAATAAATTCACGGTGTGAATCGTATTCGCCGTTGCTTGTTGTATCACCCGAAAGGAGCACAATATCTGTGCGGTTGTCCGCCTTGATTTGGCGGAACGCCGCGTCCAGAAGCTCTGCGGAATATTTTAAAAGCATCTGACTTTTTGTGTTTGCCGCATCGTATGCCGCGCCCCCAATGCCTGTGGATTTAGCGTAATAATGCGTGTCTGTTATGACGGTTACCGTCAGCGGTACTTTTGCCATATCAATCTCTCGCTTTCGTTGCAATTTCGTCGTTTAAGCGTTGAAGGAGCGCGTCAATATCCATTGTACCGATGTCACCTTCGCCGCGGCGGCTGACGGATACAGTTCTGTTTTCAACCTCTTTGTCGCCGATAACAAGCCAATAGGGGAGTTTTTGAAGTCTTGCTTCTCGGATTTTGTATCCCGTTTTTTCGCTTCTGTCATCAACGGTGACGCGAACTCCTGCATTTTCCAGCTGTTTCTTGATTTCATAAGCTCTGTCATGATGTCTGTCGGCTATGGGCAGAATTCTTACCTGCTCGGGAGCAAGCCACAAGGGGAACGCACCTGCATACTTTTCGATAAGGAGAGCAAGAGTGCGCTCGTAGCAACCGATTGAGGTACGGTGAATGATATAGGGATTTTTCTTTGTGCCGTCTTTATCTGTGTATTCCATACCGAATTTTTCCGCAAGAAGCTGGTCAACCTGAATTGTAATGAGGGTATCCTCCTTGCCGAAAACGTTTTTAATCTGAATGTCAAGCTTGGGGCCGTAGAATGCGGCTTCACCTATGCCTATTTTATAATTCAATCCCAAATCGTCAAGAATGGTTTTCATGGTTGACTGGGCTTCATCCCATTGCTCGGGAGTGCCGATGTATTTATCTCTGTCATTGGGGTCCCATTGTGAAAAACGGTAAGAAACATCTTCGTAAAGCCCCAGCGTTTTAAGCGTATAAATTGCCAGTTCAAGACAACCTCTGAATTCATCTTCAAGCTGTTCGGGAGTGCACATTAAGTGACCCTCCGAAATTGTGAACTGACGGACACGGATAAGACCGTGCATCTCACCTGACGCCTCGTTGCGGAAGAGCGTTGATGTTTCATTGTAGCGGAGAGGTAAATCTCTGTACGAACGGGGACGGTTCAAGTATGCCTGATATTGGAAGGGACAGGTCATGGGACGCAAAGCGAAAACCTCTTCACCGTCTTTTTCCTTTTCGGGGTCGCCCAAAACAAACATACCGTCAAGATAATGGTCCCAGTGTCCCGAAACCTTGTAAAGGTCGCTCTTTGCCATATAGGGGGTTTTTGTGAGCAGCCAGCCGCGCTTTTGCTCTTCGTCCTCTATCCAGCGCTGTAAAGTCTGAATAATTCTTGCGCCCTTGGGGAGCAATATTGGGAGTCCTTGGCCGATAAGCTCACTTGTTGTGAAAAGTTCAAGGTCACGGCCTAATTTGTTGTGGTCACGCTTTTTGGCTTCTTCAAGTTGTTCCAGGTGCGCTTCAAGTTCAGCGGCTTTCGGGAAAGCAACAGCATAAATTCTTTGAAGCATCTTGTTCTTTTCATTGCCTCTCCAATATGCGCCTGTGCAGGAGGTGAGCTTGAACGCCTTAACTGCGCCTGTGCTCATAAGGTGAGGGCCCGCGCAAAGCTCTGTAAATTCGCCCTGCTTGTAGAACGAAATGGGCTCGCCCTTTCCTGCGTGCTCGGAAATCAACTCAACCTTGTAGATTTCGCCTTTTTCCTCCATCATTTTAAGCGCCTCATCGGGAGCCATTTCAAATTTTTCAAGAGGCAAATCCTCTTTCACGATTTTTTTCATTTCCCCTTCGATTTTTTCGAGAATTTCAGGAGTGAAAGAAATCTCGCTGTCAAAATCGTAGTAAAAACCGTTATCAACAGCAGGTCCTATTGCCAGCTTAACATCAGGATAAAGGCGTTTAACGGCCTGAGCCATAATGTGAGAGGCTGTGTGCCAGAATGTCTTTTTACCGTCAAGATCGTCAAAGGTGACGATTTCAAGAGCGCAGTCGGATGTGACAGGCGTGCGCAAATCGCAGTATTTACCGTCAATTCTGCCGCCGCAGGCAGATTTGTAAAGCCCCATACCTATGGACTTTGCAATCTCTGCAACGGTTGTGCCGCTTTCATACTCCTTAATTACATTGTCTTTAAGCGTTACTTTAACCATTGTTTTAACTCCTTTCAAAAAGAAAAAGCACTTCATCCCGAAAAAAGGGATGAAATGCTGTAAATAACATTCCACGGTTCCACCCGTCTTGCAAAGCAAAAGCCTTGCCGCTCATTTGACTTTAACGCAGTCTTACGGTGCGGCTTAATCATATAATATATGTTTTCGCCGACGCTCGAAAGCGGTCTCGGGACAAAAAACTGATTTCTTACACCAACCGAAATCTCTCTGAAAGTTTTTAACTGTCCGTCGTTCTTTCTCAACGCTTTATAAATATGTATATATTCTATACTCATTTTTTTTGTTTGTCAATATTAAAATGTAATACCGAAATCACATAAGGTAGGGCGGGGGCTTGCCCCCGCCGCGTGGCTTGATGTGATTTGACGGCCGGTCAATCACTCCTAAGGGCTACATAAGAATATATTTATATATGAAATTTCATTGTTGTCATTATTAAAATGAAACGCTAAAAGAGCAAAAATATAAGTTCTTAACAAATTGTTTACAAATATTTCCTTGACATTTTTTGAGAATGAATGTATATTTATTAATAGAGTTAGCACTCTAAATACGAGAGTGCTAATACAGACAAAAAGGGGGCGATGAAATGCAGCTGAGTGAAAGAAAAGAAAAAATTCTTGCGGCAGTAATTGAACATTATATTGCAACGGGCGAACCTGTTGGTTCAAAAACACTGCTTGAATTTATGAACATTCCCGTTTCAAGCGCAACAATCCGCAACGAAATGGCAGAGCTTTCCCGATTGGGGCTTCTTGAACAGCCTCACACCTCGGCAGGCAGAATTCCCTCACAGTCCGGTTACCGCTATTATGTTGACCGTCTTATGAACCGTTACGAGCTTCCCTTGAATGAGAAAAGGCTTATTGAAGCAAGGCTCAGTACGGCAGGCGGCGAGCCACAGCAGATTTTGGAGCAGGCAGGGCAGGTGCTTGCGGAAATAACGAATTGCGCAGTTGTTTCAACTACTCCTTGCGACGATAACGCGGTTATCCGCAGAGTTGAATTAGTCCCTCTCGGCACTCGCACCGTGATGATGGTTATGCTTTCTTCATCAGGAATTTTGAAAAGCCGTGTTTGCCGTACGGACAGTGAGCTGAATATGGAGCTTATTGAAACCTTTTATAATATTGTTTCACAGCACTTTATCGGCAAATCCGCGTCCGAGGTGAGTATGGCGCTTATTCAAACGCTGGCTTTATCCTTGGGTAGTAAATCTCTTGCGATTTCACCCCTTCTTGTAACGCTTTCCGATTTAGCACAGTTAACGGAGCAAACTCAGCTTCTTTTGGAGGGGCAATCAAATCTGCTTAATTATTCCGATTATCCGAATGCATACGAATTGCTTGAATTTTTACGCCGTTCGGACCCGCTTACAAATCTCTTTTCAAATCATAAGTCGCAGGGCGACGCCAGCGTGCTTATCGGTAAAGAAAATCTGTTCAGAGAGTTGCAAGAGTCCAGCGTAATATTTTCAAACTATTCCGTTAGCGGAAAAGAAAGCGGAACATTAGGCATAATAGGCCCCACAAGAATTGATTATGCAAGGCTTATTCCCAGCCTTAAATATTTAACAGAAATCGTCGGTAACATAATGTCCGACACCTTGGAGGATTGACATGGCAAAAGATAAGGAAAAAAAGACGGTTAAAGAAGCGGAAGAGAAAACCGAAGAAAAGGTTGAGGAAGCCGCAGCGGACGAAACTGAAAAGCTTACAGCGGAGCTTAACGAAAAGAAAGATCAGCTTCTGCGTGTAATGGCTGAATACGATAATTTCCGCAAGCGCTCTCAAAAGGAAAAGGAGCAGGCGTACGGTGACAGTAAAGCCTCAACGGTAAGCGAATTTCTCCCCGTATATGATAACTTTATGCGCGCAATGGCGGCAGAATCAACGGATTTGGAGTCATATAAAAAGGGCATCGAAATGATTTTCAATCAGTTCGGCGAAACGCTTAAAAAAATCGGTGTTGAGCCCTTCGGCGAAAAAGGCGATGAGTTTGACCCCAATATTCACAGCGCCGTAATGCACGATGAGGACGCTGATCTCCCCGAAAACAGCGTTGCCGAGGTTTTTTCAACAGGCTATAAGATGGGCGACAGAATAATCCGCCCCGCAGTAGTAAAGGTAGTAAATTAACTGAGAAATCAGTCAATAATATATTTAATAAGCACACATTTAGGAGGAATAAATTATGGCAAAGGTAATTGGTATCGACTTAGGTACAACAAACTCATGCGTAGCAGTAATCGAGGGCGGCGAGCCCGTTGTTATTGCTAACGCAGAAGGCGCAAGAACAACACCGTCTGTTGTTGCATTTTCAAAAACAGGGGAAAGAATGGTAGGTCAGGTTGCTAAAAGACAGGCAATCACAAACCCCGAAAAGACAGTTGCTTCAATCAAAAGACACATGGGAAGCGATTATAAGGTAGATATTGACGGCAAGGGCTACACTCCCCAGGAAATTTCCGCAATGATTCTTCAAAAGCTTAAAGCGGACGCAGAGGCATATCTGGGCGGTAAGGTAACCGAGGCGGTTATCACAGTTCCCGCATATTTCACCGACTCACAGCGTCAGGCAACAAAGGACGCAGGTAAAATCGCAGGCCTTGATGTTAAGAGAATTATAAACGAGCCCACAGCGGCTGCTCTGGCTTACGGTATTGATAAGGAAGAGGACCAAAAGGTTATGGTTTATGACCTTGGTGGCGGTACCTTCGATGTATCAATAATCGAAATGGGCGACGGCGTTCAGGAGGTTCTTGCAACAGCAGGTAACAACCGTCTTGGCGGTGACGACTTTGACCAGAGAATTATTGATTGGCTCGCAGATGAGTTCAAAAAGGAGCAGGGTATTGACCTTCGTTCCGACAAAATGGCAATGCAGAGACTTAAAGAAGCCGCAGAAAAAGCAAAAATCGAGCTTTCAGGCGTTACAACCTCACAGATAAGCCTTCCCTTCATTACTGCGGACGCAACAGGCCCCAAGCACCTTGAAACAACTCTTACAAGAGCAAAATTTAACGAGATGACAGCAGACCTTGTTGAGGCAACAATGGGACCGGTTCGTCAGGCTCTCTCCGATTCGGGACTTCAGCCCTCACAGCTTGATAAAATCCTTATGGTAGGCGGTTCTTCAAGAATCCCCGCAGTTCAGGATGCAGTTAAGAAATTTACAGGCAAAGAGCCCTTCAAGGGCATTAACCCCGATGAGTGCGTAGCAGTTGGCGCGGCTATTCAGGGCGGCGTTCTCGGCGGCGAGGTCGAGGGAATGGTGCTTCTCGATGTTACACCCCTTTCACTTGGTATTGAAACAATGGGCGGCGTAAACACAAAGATTATCGATAGAAACACAACAATCCCCACAAAGAAGAGTCAGATTTTCTCAACTGCCGCTGATAATCAGACCTCCGTTGAGGTTCATGTTCTTCAAGGTGAAAGAGAATTCGCAAGAGATAACAAAACTCTCGGTGTGTTCCATCTTGACGGAATTCTTCCCGCACGCAGAGGTACACCGCAGATTGAGGTAACCTTTGATATTGACGCAAACGGCATCGTTCATGTTTCCGCAAAGGATTTGGGAACAGGCAAAGAGCAGTCAATCTCTATCA
>JBJEPX010000058.1:0-40000 GCA_051881455.1 Candidatus Fimenecus sp.
CCTACGCACGAAATAAAAATTTCAGGGTAGGGCGGGGGCTTGCTCCCGCCGCGGGGTTCGATGTGAATTGACGGCGGGGCAGACAGAGCCCTATCGCACAAATACAAATTTAAGTTTACAGAAAAAAGACAGGGTACCGTGCCCTGTCTTTTCTATAATATAATCATTTAAAATTCGGCAATTCGTCGAGGGTAATAACATAATCGCTGTTGTAGATGGCTTTAAGGCTTTCTTTTGTGTTGGTATCAATAAGCCATTCGGTGTGCCATGTCATAAAGGCGCCCCACGGTGTTTTTTCCAGCTGTTCTACGGTGGGGATTTGCCCGCATTCGTGAAGCCAAAGGGGCTTTTTGTCTTTTATTACCTTGTTTACACCTTTATAAAGCCGTTGTTCGGCACCGTTTTCGGCGACCTCGTAGCTGTCCGCACCCGCAATATCGCAATATTCGTCGCCGGGATACCATTTTTTCATATCCTCGCCGTTATGGGAATATCCCAAAACCCAAATAAGGTTATTAAGCCCTAAATCGTTTGTAAAGTGGTCATACATCAAAATCCAAAGCTTTTTGAAATTCTCTTCGCCGCCTTTTCCCCACCAAAACCATTGACCGTCAAATTCATGGAACGGCCGCCAAAGAACGGTAACGCCCATATCCTGCAATTTCAAAAGCGCCTTGCCCGCATTATCCATATTTTCCATAAATGCTTTGTTTTCCGCCGTGCCTGCGGTCAGCACCAAATCCCAATTAGGGATTTCGTCCTTTTTGCAGTTGTCATAATTGCCTGTGAAATCCGCTCCGCAATGCCAGCATATGGTCACAAGTCCGCCCTTTTGCCACCAATCCGCGGCACGCTCCACAACGCCGTCGAAATCATCATTCATAAAGTCCAGACCGCGCATGGCAGGCAGTTTGCCCGTTGCTTCATATATGTAGTCCATTTCGTACTCGGGGCTGTCCATCCAAGTGGACTCCTGTTGCCCCGAAATGATTTTAGTTTTGTATGTGTCGCAAATATAGGCGTACACCTTTTTCGTGGTATCGTCTGCATTGGGATTGCTCAACTGCATCTCCGCCTTTTTCCTGCTGTTTAATGAACAGGAGCTGAGAAAAGATAAGCAAAGTATTGCACATATTATCTTAAAAAACCTTTTCATATAAGACCTGCTTTCGAGTAATTATACGGGCAATTCTTCTCCCGCCTCTTGCCGTCTTTCTTTCAGTTCTCTTTCAACCTGAGCTTTTTGTTCGGGTGTGTATTTAACGAAAAGCAGAGGAATAATATAGAGTATTGCCGCAACAACGGGGCTGAGCATTACAAGCGGCCAAATCCACGTTTCAAAGGTTGTGCACTGTGTTCCGTAATAAACTGCACCGGGCACATCTTCAACTGCTATGTAACCGATAAGTCCCAACACAAATGTTGTAAGACCACCCGTAATACCGCTTGAAATTTTTGTGAAGAATGTCTGCATAGAAAAGGTAACACCCTCTGTGCGTTTGCCTGTTTTCCATTCCATATAGTCAACGCTGTCACAGAAAAGCGAAGTCTGTGCAATACCCGTTGCACCTGACGGAATAGAAAGTATGGACATAATTACCATACCTATAATCATATTCTTACCCTCAAATCCGATAAGGAAAGCGGCAGTTCTGCCTATAATAGTGCAAATCTGAACAAGAATAAGAACATTTCTGTAACCTCGGCACAGCTTTTTCAGCTTGTCAGCAAAAATCATACCGATGAAGCTCGGCGCGTTTGTAAGGGCAAAATAAATTGTTGTAAGTCCCAATGCACCGATAAATCCGCCGAAATAATTATCGGGGAACATGTATTTGAAGAAATATGTTATGAGATTATTGCCGAATGCCAATGAGCCGAACAAGTTTGCGAGAGTTATAAGAAAAAGCATCTTGTTTTGGAAAAGAAGTTTAAAACATTCAATAATTGAAGTCTGCTGTGATTCGGGCTTTACAAGACGGACTCTTTCCTGCGCGGCATAACATTTTGAACTGGTAAGTGCACCGCCCAGGCCGAATATGGCGGCAAAAATTACGGTCATAAGCGCCAGGGAGTTGCCTGACTGCTTTGCCACGGTTTCCATAATCATAGGAATTAACATACTGAATACACCGTAAAAGAGTGAGCCCACCGTTCTTGCCCATTGAACAAATTTGTCACGCTCGTTTGAATCGGGTGAAACAACCGCAGTCATACCCCAAATAGCAACGTCCTGCATTGTGTATATAATGTCCCAACACAGATAAACAATTACAAAATAGCCTACCCGAAGCCACAAAAGGTTTTCTTCCGTTGAAAACACTACGAAAATCAAAACCGAAAAAATACCAACGGGAACAGGTGTATATTTAAGAAGGGGACGCAGCTTTTCTCCGTTTTTAAAACGGTGACGGTCAACAATAGAACCGATAATCGGGTCATTGACACCGTCCCAAATTTTCATTAAAAGAAGAAGCACCGTAACAACGGCAGGGGGGAACAGTGCAATGTCCGTCATAAAATATGTAAAGAACGATGCGCCAATCATGCAGTAAACAATGTTTTGTCCCGCAAGACCGGTCAAGAAACTGAATTTTTCTTTTTTGCTGATATAATTCATAAAACACTCTCCTTAAAAATCCTTTCACCTTAATTATACAATAAAAAAGCATATTTTATCAATATGCTGTGTATCGTCATTCTTTATAAAAAATGAATAAAATTTTCTACATATGCCGTTTTGTGCTTGGTTAAAAAATCGTCACATTTCAATTAAATGTTAATTTTGTTTGAATTTTTTGACATACTATTAAACATTTTTACATTTAAATGTATAATAAATCCAATTCTTTACAATCGGGGTGAGAATTTGAAACAAAACGGGGAATCTTTAAAAAGACTTATGTCCGTGAAAGATGCGCTCGGTTTAATTAAAGAATCCGATAAGGTTATAACTGCTTTCGGGTGCGGAGAACCCTGCGGAATTGAGCGGGCAAAGCTTGATGAAATTTTTGAAAATCCGCAGGTAATACAGAGCTGGAAATAAAAAAGCAAAACACAAACGGCGATTTGTAAAGGGTGATTTTGGAAAAAGCCTTTACAAATCGCCGTTTTTTTATTATACTATAATAGCATTTTTATATGATGGGGTATTATAGTACTCAATTATAAGGAGGAGTTGTGTGTCTGCATCACAAATCTGTATTATTGCGTCAATAGCGATATATTTAATCGTGATGATAGTAATAGGAGCAGTATATTCAAGAAGGAATAAGAATACCGATGATTTTTATCTCGGCGGGCGTAAATTAGGTCCGCTTGTTACCGCCATGAGCGCAGAGGCTTCGGATATGAGCAGCTGGCTGCTTATGGGGCTTCCGGGAGTAGCCTTGGTATCAGGTTTAGCAGAGGCCACCTGGACTGCAATCGGTCTTGGCATAGGTACATATGTAAACTGGCTTATCGTTTCAAAAAGACTGAGAAATTATACTCAATCACTTAACGCCGTAACGGTTCCCGAGTTCTTTTCAAAACGCTTTGGAGATAAGAAAAACATTCTCTCCGCAATTGCGGCGCTTGTAATAATAGTATTCTTTGTTCCTTATACCGCGTCAGGCTTTAACGCCTGCGGAACGCTTTTCAGCAGTCTTTTCGGCGTAGATTATTTCACTGCTATGATTATAAGCGCAATTGTTATCGTGGCATACACCACTTTGGGCGGATTCCTTGCCGCTTCCACTACCGACTTAATTCAGTCGATTGTTATGACAGTGGCTTTGTTTGTGGTAGTGTTCTTCGGCATAAGCTATGCAGGCGGCTGGGATAATGTTGTTGCCAATGCGCAGGCAAATCCCGGATATTTGGAGCTTTTCAACACCTTTGATGCAAGCTCAGGTGAAAAAGTACCGTATAACGCCCTGACCGTTGCGTCAACACTTGCGTGGGGACTGGGCTATTTCGGCATGCCTCATGTTCTCCTCAGATTTATGGCAATATCCGATACGAAAAAGCTGAAAACATCACGGAGAATTGCAACCGTTTGGGTATTCATTTCAATGGCTGTTGCTATTTTAATCGGCGTTGTAGGTGCGGCGGCTGTTGCTAACGGCACAATTCAGTTAAGCTCTGACAATGCGCAGAGAGTGCTTATAGAGATTGCAAAGAAAATAAGCGAACACGGTGCGGCGCTTGCCCTCCTTGCAGGCGTTATTATTGCGGGTATTCTTGCCGCAACAATGTCAACTGCCGATTCACAGCTTCTTGCCGCCTCCTCAGCCGTTTCTCAAAATATTTTTCAGGAGTTCTTTGGCAAAAAGCTTTCGCAGAAAACCTCAATGCTTGTAGCCCGCGGTACGGTTATCGTAATCGCAATAGTTGGCGTTATCTGGGCAAGAAAAGAAGGTCAGGTATTTGAAATTGTTTCCTTTGCCTGGGCAGGCTTCGGTGCCGCTTTCGGTCCCGTTGTTCTCTTCTCACTTTTCTGGAAACGCACCAATATGTACGGCGCTCTTGCAGGTATGATTTCCGGCGGCGCTATGGTATTTATCTGGAAATATGTTATTTCAAAATTAGGCGGAATATTTGAAATTTATGAGCTGCTTCCTGCATTTTTGGTATCCTGCTTCTTTATTGTGGTATTCTCACTTGCAACAAGAGAGCCGTCAAAGGAAGTTACAAAGAAATTTGAACAGGTCAAAAAAGGAATTGCTGAATAATTTTTAAATATATATACAAAGGAATGAATTATCTGTTATGAACAACACAGAAAAAACAATGGAAAAAATCGTAGCGCTTTGCAAGGGCAGGGGCTTTATCTTCCCCGGAAGCGACATTTACGGCGGACTTGCCAATACATGGGACTACGGCCCTCTCGGTGCAAGACTTAAAAACAATGTTAAAGATACATGGCGCAAGCGTTTTATTCAGGAGCGTAAAAACAGCTATGAGGTTGACGCAGATATTTTGATGCACCCCAGAGTTTGGGAGGCAAGCGGCCATGTTGCGTCTTTCTCCGACCCGCTTCTTGACTGCAAGGAGTGCAAAATGCGTCACAGAGCAGATAATCTTATTGATGATTTTAATCCCGATGCTCATGCTGACGGTATGACCAAGGAAGAGATGTTCCAATATATTAAGGATAATCATATTCCCTGCCCCAACTGCGGCAAGCATAACTTTACGGATATCCGTGAGTTTAACCTTATGTTCCAAACTTTCAGAGGCGTTACGAATAACAGCAAGAGTGTTATTTATCTCCGTCCCGAAAACGCACAGGGCGAGTATGTAAACTACCTTAATGTTCAGCGTACTATGCGCGCAAAGCTTCCTTTCTCCATAGGTCAGATAGGCAAGGCTTTCAGAAACGAGATTACTCCCGGTAACTTTACCTTCCGCACCATCGAGTTTGAGCAGATGGAGTTCCAGACCTTCTGCAAGGAGGGTACGGACGGAGAGCTGTACGATTACTTCAAGGCATACGGTAAAAAATATTTCGAAGATTTAGGAATCCCCGCGGAGCACCTGCGTTATCATGACCACGAAAAGCTGGCGCACTATGCAAAAGCGGCTTGTGATATTGAGTTCCTTTTCCCCTTCGGCTGGGGCGAGATTAACGGTACTCATAACCGTACAAACTTTGACCTTACAAGACATCAGGAGTACAGCGGTCAGAAAATGGATTATCTTGACCCCGAAACAAATGAGAGATACATTCCGTTCATAATTGAGTCAACATACGGTCTTGACAGAACTGTATTGGCGCTTCTCTGTGAGGCTTATGATGAAGAAATTATCGATGCCGAGAAAAATGATATGCGCGTGGTTCTTCATTTAAGCCCCGCCGTTGCACCATACAAGGCGGCAGTTCTTCCTCTCTCCAAAAAGCTTTCCGATAAGGCTTTGGAGGTTTATGAGAAGCTTGGCAAAGAGTTTATGACCGATTTCGATGAAACAGGCTCAATCGGTAAAAGATACCGCCGTCAGGACGAAATCGGCACGCCCTTCTGCATCACATATGACTTTGACAGCGAAACCGACGGCTGTGTAACGGTGCGTGACCGTGACACAATGGAGCAGATAAGAATGCCTATTGAAAATCTCGCTTCATATATTTCGGAAAGAATAAAGTTCTGATTTCAGGGAGACGGTAATGAGCACAACAAAAAAGCTTTTACTCATCATTAACCCCACCGCGGGCAAGCGGCTGGCAAAGGACTATACACTGCGTATTATAAATAAATTTGACGCGGCGGGTTATCATGTTACAACCTGCTGTACGCAAATCAACAAAAATGCCTGTGATATAGTGCTTAACCGAGGCAAGGATTTTGATTTAATCGTATGTTGCGGCGGTGACGGAACGCTGAAAGAAACAATCTGCGGCGTAACCGCCCTCGGGCTTAATACAAGAATAGGCTATATTCCTTTGGGTACAACTAACGATTTTGCCCATTCGGTGCGTATTCCTACCGATGCCGTAATGGCGGCAAACGCTGTTGTGTGCGGTAAGGAAATGTCCTGCGATTTAGGCGATTTTAACGGAGCAGAGCAGTTTATTTATGTTTCCTGCTTCGGCAATTTCTGCGATGTTTCCTATAAAGCTCCTCAAAAGCTTAAAAACAAAATCGGCAGGCAGGCGTATTACCTTGAAACCGCCAAGGAGCTTTTAAAGATAAAAGGCTACAAGGCAAAAATCGAGTGTGACGACGGCGAGATAATAGAGGGAGAATTCTTTTACGGCGGAGTTTCCAATTCTTATTCCATTGCGGGATTTCCCGTTTTGGAGAACGCGGGCGTCAGCTTTAACGACGGTTATCACGAATTAGCGCTCATTAAAATGCCCAAAACTCCGTCACAGCTTTCTTCAATAATATCGGCAATGCTGAAAAAAGAGGTGCTTGATAATGAGTATATCATTGTTAAGCGGGGTAAGAGCTTTAAGTTTTATTTTGATGAGCCCGTTCCCTGGACTTTGGACGGCGAATACGGCGGCGACCATTCCTATGCGGAAATAAACAATATTGAAAAGGCAATCACCATTCTCGTGAGCAGTGACGAATATGTTTCCGAACAGGAAGAAAATTTCAGCTTTGACGAATAGTTAAAAAACATCTGCACATCTCATTTTCGGGCTGTGCAGATTTTTTAGGTGATTTTATGAATACGGTCAGATTGAAAAACGGTATATTTTATGAGTCACAGCAAATCGGAGCGAAAATGCTTATGGATTTGTCGCCTGACCGCTTGTTAGCCCCGTTTTATGAGGCGGTGGGTAAACCTCCGAAAGCGCCGCGGTACGGCGGTTGGGAGGCAAAGGGCATTTCAGGACATACTCTCGGCCATTATCTTACAGCGCTGTCGCTTATGTATGAAGCAACAGGCGAGGAAAAGGCGAAAGAGCGGGCACTGTATGTAGTTGACGAGCTCAGTTCATTGCAGGATGATGAGGGCTATGTTTGCGGTTTCCCGAAAAATGAAGGCTTTATGGGAGTGTTTTCAAGTCCTGAAACATTTACCTCGGCAGGCTTCGATTTAGCAGGCTGGTGGGTGCCTTACTATACTCTGCACAAGATAATGCGCGGTCTTGTTGATTGCTGTGAAATCTTCAAAAGCGATAAGGCGCTGGCGGTTGTGTCAAAATTAGCCGTCTGGGTTTACAATACCACCTCAACCCTTAATAACGAACAGCGTAAAAGACTTTTAAAGTGCGAATACGGCGGAATGAACTGTGTGCTGTCCCGTCTTTACAAAATTACGGGCGACGAAAGATTTCAAAAAGCATCACTGTTTTTCTGCGAGGAGGATTTGATTCTGCCTTTGGAACGCGGCGAGGATATTCTTTCCGGACTTCACGCCAATACTCAAATTCCGAAAATCGTAGGTGCGCTGGAAGTGTATAAAAACGGCGGCGACAAAGCTTTTTACAATGCGGCGAAGTTCTTTTTCGATACCGTAACAAAAAACCGCAGTTATGTAATAGGCGGTCACGGCGCAGGTGAGCATTTCAGCGGTTTTTGCAAAGAACCCCTTGAAACAAATACCTGCGAAACCTGCAATTCAAACAATATGCTGACTCTTACTAAGTCCCTTTATGAAATTAAGCCTGATGCCGCATATTATGACTATTGCGAAAGGGTTTTGTATAACCATATGCTTGCTTCTCAGGACGAAACGGGAATGAAGACCTATTTCGTTGGTTTAAAATCGGGACATTTCAAGGTGTATTCAACACCCGAGGAGTCCTTTTGGTGCTGTTTCGGCTCGGGGCTTGAAAATCCCTTTACATATAATAATCATATTTATCATTATAACGGCGGTTTGTATATCAATCTGTTTGTTGCCTCAAACTTTAAAAATGAAACGGCGGAAATATCTCTTGATACTGATTTCCCGTCAGGCACAACGGCGGTAATTACTGTCGGGAAAATCGGCGGAGATTGTATATTTATCCGTAAGCCATGTTGGTGCAGAGAGTTTCGGGCGGAAATAAACGGTAAAATATATACAGACAGCACAAACGGCTATGTGAAAATCGAAAATGCGAAAGCAGGGGATAAAATCACCGTTAGTGTGCCTTGTGATTTTTCCGTTTACCGCAAAAAAGACGATGACAAAAGCATTGCATACCTTTACGGACCTATTGTGCTTTGCGAACCCATGGGAAAAGAAAATTTTCCTGAAACCGACCAAGTACCCGGTGAAAATGACTTAACAAATTATGAGGGAATTGAAGTCCCGCCCCTAAATTCCTTTGAAATCCCCGAAAAAACGGAACATAAGCTGACTTTTACATTGAAAAATAATAAAATTCAACTCGTCCCGTTCTATTCCGTCCACCATCAGCGGTACAGAGTGTATTTTGAAATAAAGGAATCTTGACGAAGTATATAATAATCGGTATAATAAAATTAGGCGGCGAGAGAAAATCATGGTAGGGGACGATGAGTCTCACTGCGGTTCGGTCACGGCTCGGCTCTGACAATCCACCGGATTGTCATTCACTACCTCGCCGCCGCTTCGCTACCTTCATCGTCCCGCAAATAACCCCTCTGTCACTTCGTGACATCCGCTGACGGCGGCCGTCCCCTTTGTCTGCTTCGCAGACATTTCCCCGCACTGCGGGGAATCACCCCTTTCAGGGGAGACAAGATGTTGTGCGATAATTTAATTTTTTTGCTGAACCCGTAGGGGCGATTCACGAATCGCCCGCAAAATCACATGCACACCAATGGCGGTATCGTAGGGGCTGGCGACCTCGACAGCCCGCAAAAATTTTGTAAAATTAACGGTGCGCCGAGGTCGTCGCACCCTACAAAACATCCGTTGATTTCATATGATTTAACAAGCAGATGTGTGCATCTGCCCCTACAAGTACGCTGAAAATTATAGGTAGGGCGGGGGCCTGCTCCCGCCGCAAAATCACATAAAAATCCAAACAACCCGGTAAAAAGGACGCGGTCCCTTTTATCGGGTCGTTTTTACTTTTAATCACGAAACGCTTATTCTCGCACTTTCTTATTTTTTATGACTTTTTCCCGAACACGGTTAAAGAATAACAGAATATATTTTTTCGCTTTATTAACAAAGCAAGTCTGCATAACGATGGGGACTATAAGTCCTGCTGCAAGGTAGATTATAAGCCAATGATTCATACCGTTGGGGAGATAGCGGAACCATACGCTTGTTTTGAAAGCGGCGTGATTGAATACGGGAGACGAAAGCGTAAAGACCTTGTTCAGCGCCCAAAAGCCCACATTCACAAGCCAGAAGCCCATAAACTGATTTATCATAATAGAAAAAGTGTTGTCCGCTACAAGCATAACAGCCTTACTGTTTTTAAGCACCGGTGTCAAGATGGCGGAAATGCGAAGCCAAAAGGCAATACCCAAAAATCCTACAACAAACGGTAAAATAGGCCCGTCTGTAAAATTCTGACACCAAGACGGTATGTAATAAGGCGCTCTTTTATAAATCGTGATAATCATAAGTTGGATAAGAAAAATGATAACAAAATAGGGGAGATTGGGGCATTTATCCAGCTTTTCCAGTTTTTGACGGTAAAGCGTGCCTAAGGCGTAAAACGGAACAAAATAGAGCGTACGGACAAGTACCAGCCAAAGTCCTTCATTGTACCTCTGTGAGGCAAGCCATACGCCCCCCATTCCCATAAGTAAATTTATGAAAAACCAAGCCCATTCATTGGCTCTGATTTTAATTCGGGAAAGCAAACTTCTTCCCAAAACATTGAACACTTGGACCAGGAACAACGGAATGACGAACCATCCGCCCATATTAAACATAAACTGATGTCCGTCTGTAATAGGTAACAGAAAAAGCGATTCCCAGGACACAGGTTTAGATTCAGCTATGTTAAAATTGTAGAAGCGCAAAAAGGTTATAAATATCGCATAGAAAAAATTCCATAGATAAAGAGGAATTAAAAGGCTTTTAACCTTTTTCAGGATATATTTGCCCGGGTGCTCTTCGCTTGCATAGCTGTAAAAATAGCCGGACACAAAAACAAAGAGCCCCAAGTGAAAGGAATATGGCGGAAACCACTCGTAAGCGAGAGATAGTCCGCCATTATTGCAATGTCCCGCTACAATGAAAATCATACCGAGGGCATAAAGAATTTTAAAACGGTAGTCGATTGTTTTTCCGCCGTTTGATACAGCCTGATTTGCGCTCAAAGAAGATCTCACTCCCATTTTTTGTAACGATGCTAAGACAGCTTAAATTTGTTTGTGCCATAATACCACATTTTTGGCAAAAAATCAATGTTTAGCGCGATGTGGGGAGATTAGGAGCGATGAGTAGGTGAGCTTCACGAATCAACCCGGTAAAAAGGGGACAGTCCCCTTTTTACCGGGTTTTGTGCTGGCGGCCTGTGTGGTCGATTGTGTAATTATCCTTGTAAATCAGTTCCTCAACGGACACAAAGGAATAGCCTTGTTTTTCAAGCTCCGTAAGTATTCTGTCAAGGGCTTCGGCGGTGTTTTCCACTCCGTTGTGGAAAAGAATTATCGAGCCGCATTTAACTGACGGCACCACACGTCCCACTATTTCATCCACGGAAAGCTTTGTGTAGTCAAGACTGTCAACATCCCATTGAATCATAGTCATTCCCAAGGATTTTGTCACATCAAGGCTTTGGTCGGTATAGTCGCCTGAGGGCGCGCGTACAAGCGTAACCTTTTTGCCGATTATACCCTCTAATTTTTCGTTGCAGTTAACGATTTCCTCTTTTATTTCCTCATATGAGCATTTAGAAAAAGCCTTGTGGGTATCGGAATGATTGGCGATTGTGTGACCTGCGTCGGAAAGTGCCTTAACGCTTTCGGGAAATTTCCCCGCCCAGTCCCCCACAATAAAAAATGTTGCTTTTGCATTGTGCTTTTTAAGAATTTCAATCAGTTGCTGTGTATCCTGATTTGTCCAGGCGGCGTCAAAGGTAACTGCAACCTTTTTTTCATCGGTTTCAACTGCATAAACGGGCAGTTTTTTCTTTGCGGCTGACGCCGAAACGCTTTTTTCGGTAAGCACTCCCGCTATTATGCCAATGACTATTAAAACAGAAGCTATAATTAGAATTGATTTTTTCGATACGGTCCAAATTTTCATAAAAAATCCCCCTCTTAAATATATGAGGGGGATATAAAACTTTATGTAATTGATTTATTTTGCTTTGCCGCTGTGGAGCTCAGCAATTTCGTTTTCAATGAATTCCTCCATCGAGGGCTGTTCGTGAAGCTGTTTTTTCAGGCCCTTGCCCACAACTATATTCATAGCAAAGTTCACAAGGAAAAGCAGGACGCCCACGATAAAGCCGAAGCCTAAACTGCAATTTGTAATAATTCCGCCGCCCAAGGCATTGCAGGAATTTGTGAAAAGCGCAAAGAATACGGAAGCCGTGCCGAAGCATACAGCGCTTATTGCGTTAAGAATAACATTGAACATATAGCGCATCTTCACCCCTGCAATCAGCAGAACGAAGAAATTAAGAACTCCGCAGACAACTGACAGAAGCAACAGGACGCAGGCGATAACAACCATCAATACGGCATTGCCCAAAACCTCTCCGTTTATTAACTTAATAACACTGCCTATATCGGTTTTCAAAAGATAGTCGAGTATAAATGTTAAAAACGAAACTGTTTTTGTTCCCGTATAGAAGGGGAGCGACAAAGTGAATTTATAAAGGGGAAGTACAAGTGCAATAAGCGGCGCAAAGGTGAGCACAAGGCGGACGATTCGGAGCTTGGAGCCATACACGGCGCTCTTAAAGTTTTCAAGCTTGTAATGGAATTTCGCAAAAGCGTGTTCCGCCGTATTGGAATCCTCTTCGAGCCTTTCCTCCCATTTGTAGTTGGGGATGTTTGTACCGCAATAGGGGCACTCGGCCTTGATGTTCCACGCTTTCAGCGTGCGGCCGCACTCGGGACACTTTGCTGCCATATTAAATCACTCTTTCTTTTTTATACCTGAAACAAATATATTTTACTATAATTATTTGCGTTTGGCAAGTCTTACAACGTTCCACGAAAGGGGTTTTAAATCAACGGTAAGAGTTTTGCCGTCCAAAACGGGTTTTTCGGCGTTGAAGGGCTTAACCTTGGAAGCGCTTACGCTGTTTTCCGCCTTGGGGTCATAACCGCTCATTTCAATGTGCTCAATCACCTCAAAGCCTTCAAAATCAAGAAGAGAAATGTCAAAGAGTACATCTTCTTCGAGATTTCTGTTAACTGCAAAAACAGTAAGGCTTTCTTTGTCTTCGCTCAAAGTAGCAAGGGCTTCAATATCGGGCACATCTGTGAATTCCTTTGTGTCGTGCTTCGGGCTGTCTACATTTGAAACAAGAGTATAGCCTCTGCCGAAGTTTGAAAGGTGCATAAAGGGATAGAAAATAGTCTGCTCCCAGCATTTTCCGCCGTTTTCCGTCATTATGGGCGCAATAACATTTACAAGCTGTGCAAGGCAGGCAACCTTAACTCTGTCGGCATGTTTCAAAAGCGTCATAAGCAGGAGAGCCACTAAAAGCGCGTCCTCAAAATTGTATATATCCTCAAGCTGATGGGGCGCTGTGCTCCATCTTTCAACATAATCGCCGTTTGAATGATACCATACATTCCACTCATCAAAGGAAAGGTTAACTTTATGCTTTGAGTGCTTTTTGCCCTTTATGTAGTCGCAAATGCAAACAACGGTTTTGATGAAATCGTCCATTACCATGCTCTTTGCAAGGAAACTGGGAGTATCGTTGTTGCGGTTATCAAAGTAAATGTGAAGTGAAACATAGTCAACCTTATCATAAGCTAAGTCAAGAGTTGTTGACTCCCACTCACCGAAGGTGCGCATACCCATATTTGAGCTTCCGCAAAGTACGGTTTCAATAGAGGGGTCGGTCCATTTCATAACCTTTGCCGCCTCGCTTGCCGCTCTGCCGTATTCATAAGCGGTTTTGTGACCTATCTGCCAGTCACCGTCCATCTCGTTGCCCAAGCACCAAAGCTTTATGTTGTGAGGCTGTTCATAACCGTGGGAACGGCGCAGATCACTGTAATACGAGCCGCCGGGATGGTTGCAATATTCCACAAGGTTGCGCGCTTCCTCAGCGCCTCTGAGACCTAAGTTTACAGCCATCATACATTCCGTATTTGCTTTTTTGCACCATTTTGCAAATTCGTTTGTACCGAAAAGATTGGGTTCTGTAACACCCCATGCAAGCTCCAGCTTTTTGGGACGAAGCTCAACGGGACCGACACCGTCCTCCCAATTATATCCCGAAACAAAGTTGCCGCCGGGATAGCGTACTATGGGAACATTAAGCTTTTTGATTTCCTCAATAACATCGGTTCTGAAACCGTCCTCATCCGCAAGAGGATGGTCGGGCTCGTAAATTCCGCCGTAAACCGCTCTGCCGAGGTGCTCGATAAAGGAACCGTAAATTCTTTTATCAATTTCGGCAGCGGTAAATTCCGATACCAGTGTCATTTTTGCTTTTTTCATATGTACCCCTCCGTATCAGGATGATTTTTATTCTGTTTCTTGTTTATTACGCAGAAAATTTGCCAATATTTCAGCATTTTCATCCAAATCCATTACAAGGCAGGCACCTACGCCGGAAATGGTCTTGTTTGACCATGTTTCATCAGCGGGAATTTGCTGCTGAACAATGCTGTAATTATAAGCCTTATCAAGAACGGCGTCAATACCGAGTTTTTTCATTTCATCTGCGGTGATGTTTGTTTTAATCAGCGGAATTATTGCTTCGGCAAGCTTTAAAAGCTCCTGCGGCTTTTGCTGTTTTGCTTTTCCTACTATCGCCGTTATAACCTTGCGCTGACGCTGTGTTCTCATAAAGTCGGAATCAAGGTATCTCATACGGCTGTACCAAAGAGCCTCTGTGCCGTTAAGGTGGATATTTTCGCCAGCTTCAAGGGGAAGGTATCCGCCGCGGTCGGTAGGAGTCTTTTTGCTGTATGCACTCTCTTTTTCCGTTACCTCAACTTCAATTCCGCCCAGCATATCCACAACCGTCGTGAAAATTTCAAAATCCACAAGCATATAATAGGGAATTTCCACCTTGAAATTAAGTTCAAGTGTATCAACAAGCCCCTGAATGCCTCCGCGGAAATATGCCGCGTTTAGCTTTTCTTTCTTTCTGCCTGCAATCTGAACATAAGAGTCACGCAGGAAAGATGTAAGCTTAATCTGACCGTTTTTGTTGTCAATAGTCAACAGCATCATTGTATCGGACCTTGACGAAACATCGCTCTCGCGGGCGTCAACGCCAATAAGTAGAATATTTGTCTGCTCACTGTCGCGGTAAAGCTCGGAATCGTTTATGTATTCATTGTCCTTTAAAGGCTCGTCCGTGTTAAAGGACGAAAGAAGTTTACTTACGGTGTTGTAACCGTAAAAGCCAACGCAGGATACCGCCGCAATCGAAATGCACAGCAAAACCAAAATCGTATTTCTTACTGGGTGATGCTTTTTCTTCTTTTTCTTTTCGGGAATAATATCGGCGTACATTTCGCTGACATCGCCGTATTCATATTCCTGACGGCGGCGGTTCTGCACCGAATTATTATATTTTACCTCAAAAGTTTCGGGCGAATTGCGAACAGGGGATTTCTGAGCTTCGGGTGAAAAAGAAGAAATATCTTCAAAGCCTTCATCGGACGAACTGCTGAAAATATCTTCAAAACCGTCGTTCTTTGAGGAATTGCTGAAAATATCCTCAAAATCGTCGCCTGAGTTTTTAAAACGGTTATCTGCCAAGACGCACCCTCCTTGCACATAATACATATATTTTACAACATAGCAAGAAAAATCACAACATATTTTTGCAAAAATATGCCCTTTTTAAGAAAAATTAAGGAATATTACGCAACATATGCTTGCAACATATGGGTAATTTATGTATAATTGTATTCAGTTACAGTTTGACCGATTTTTTTGGTCTTTAATTTTGGGAGTAGACATATGTTAGGAAAATATGTTAGGGTAAGGGTAACCTGCCCTATGCACTCCACTGACAGCGCAAACGGAATTTCGTATGAACTGAATTACGGTACTGTTGAAAGCGGGCTGTTGCCCCGTTCTCCTGTCAAGGGTGCTTATATTATGGGCGTTAATCATAAGGTCCGTGTTTTTGAGGGCAGAGTTATCGCCATTATCCGCAGAAAAAATTCAGAGGGCATAATTCTTGTAGTTGCGCCCAAAAGCAAAAGATATATTGTTCACGATATTGAGGACGCCATCGCTTTTGCCGAGCCTTATGGCAGTTATGATATAAGCTGTTTGTACGAATGCTCCTGCGGTGCTATTGTTTATAGGATAATTAACGGAGAAATCCGGTATCTGTTAATCAAAAACAAGAGAAGTTCCAACTGGGGCTTCCCGAAAGGCCATATGGAGCGGGGCGAAAATGAGAAAGAAACCGCATACCGTGAGGTGCTTGAAGAGGCGGGTATCAGAATTCGTTTCTTACCCGATTTCAGATACCGCTCTGAATATTCTATTCAAAACAGAATTGAAAAAAAGGTAATAATTTTCTTAGCCACTACCGACGATACCAATACCGTTATACAGCGTGAAGAAATTGAGGAGTATTTGTGGCTTGGCTATGAAAAGGCAATAAACTCACTGAAATTTCCAAATGATAAATTTCTTTTGAGAAAAGCAAAGGAATATCTTGAAAGGGCGGGAGTTACCAATG
This sequence comes from Candidatus Fimenecus sp., assembly GCA_051881455.1. Taxonomy (GTDB): domain Bacteria; phylum Bacillota; class Clostridia; order Oscillospirales; family Acutalibacteraceae; genus Fimenecus. Next base: position 16,220 of record JBJEPX010000058.1, read on the forward strand.
GTTGAAAGTATAATTGATGCAATTATGACTTTTCTCAGGGATAAGGTTCCCGATGAATTGACCGTTTTTCTTATTTCGCTTATGCCCGTACTTGAAATTCGCGGCGGTATGATTGCGGCAAGGCTTTTGGAAATGGACTTTTTAAAGGCGTTTGCAATTTGCTATGTAGGCAATATGTTGCCTATACCGTTTATTATTTTGTTTATAAGAAAGATTTTTGAATTTCTGCGCCGCTTCAAGTTCTTTGAGAGAATTATCGTAAAGCTTGAAAAGAAAACGGAAAAGAATAAGGAAAAGGTAATGCGGTACGAGGCGTGGGGCTTGCTTTTATTTGTTGCAATACCCTTGCCGGGAACAGGCGGCTGGACAGGTGCACTTATGGCGGCGCTTCTTGATATTCGCATAAAGCGGTCATTGCCCATAATCGCTATCGGAGTGCTGATAGCGGGCTTTATAATGTCAGGGCTCACATACGGATTATTTCAGTTGTAAAAAAATGAAACAAAATGGGAGACAATTTTTAAAAAAGTTGTCTCCCGTTTTTTGATTTGTTTGGATTTTGGTGTTAAAATCCGATGTTTGCTGTACATGTGGATAAAACCCACGGACGGTCATAGCGTCATCGTAGGGACGATTCACGAATCGCCAAAAAAATCACGGAAAGCTCAAATTCAACAGGGTAGGGCGGGGGCTTGCCCCCGCCGTATGGTTACCTGTGAATTGACGGCGGGGGCAAGCCCCCGCCCTACCGGTAATCACAAAATTTTAAAATAATTTGTAGGGGACGATGAGTCTCACTGCGGTTCGGTCACGGATCGGATCTGACAATCCACCGGATTGTCATTCACTACCTCGCCGCCGCTTCGCTACCTTCATCGTCCCGCAAAATTACCGTAAACCAACTGTTCTTTACAGTCCTTTTTTCAGCATTATTCTTTGGAATCTATCATCTTTTCTCAAAAGTTCATTTTCCACAGCATCAAAAAGCAAAGATAACTTTTGATCGTCATTTTGATATTTTTTAAATGCTTCTATTTGTCTGTATTCTATGCATGAAATATATTTATATAAAGGCAAAATTGCGTATGCTTCATTTTCGTTAAACGTATAAAACTCCCTAAGGTATTTTAAAGAATCCAATATACTTTGTATCATATAATCCTGTGAAATTGAATTGTATTCAGGAAGTAGATTTGAATCGGCAATTTGCGGATTATTATAGTGATATCCAAATAAAACAGTATATAAGAATACATTTATAACTGTATCGGTTCCGGCTAAATTATAATCTATTACTCCTTTGAAATGCCCTTTTTCATCAAGTAAAAGATTATCGCCAAAGTGGTCGCTTTGGAAGACGGAAGTTGGCAGATCTTTGTAGATTTTAACGAGTTGTTTTTTGTTTTCTTCAAACAAAGAATATATCTTTTCCCAACGCGGGATATGTTGCGGTGTTTTTTCTCTTACAAGAGTGTTAAAAGTCTTAATGCATTGAGTAACTTCGTCGGTCTCTTCATTTGTACCAAACGGCTCAAATCTCACCCAGCCGGATTTGTACGGGAAAAAATCATAATGTTTTTGAGCAATTTTTCCTAAAAAAGCAAGTATATCATCGTGATACACATACCTACCGTCTGTGTCAATATATACACTCTTATCTATCGTGTTACGAAGGTGGTATTTTGCATATTCTTCTTCCCAAGCAATACACTTTTTTGAATGAAATAAAACATTTTCGGCATAATTGTTATTCAAACTTTTCATAATTGCGGGGCTATAATAACCTAAATCACGGTAGGCATCTATTATTTTAACCCAACCGTTTATGCGCTCTTTGGAAGTGAAGTCATTTGCCGCAATCTTTATCACAAATTTCCCTTTCGGTGAATCAACAAAAATAATCCATCGGTTATCATTATATTCTATACGAATTTCCTTGACGGTATATTTTACTTCTTCATTATGGAAAAGTTTAATAATATCGTTTATCTGTTTATCCATAAAACCTCCGAGAAAGAATAGAATATACTTATTGAAACGGATTATACCATTCTGTTAATTAAAAGTCAAAATAACTCATTTTCCTAAGCTCGACTGCTTTGAATAATACAAGTTGTTATCGAAAAAAGGACACTCTTCCTTGCGGAGAGTGCCCTTATGCTATGCTTTTTTTGTATCAAAATTTCAATACTCCAAATAAATATCTTTAATTTTGTAAATCTCTCCGTTTTTGATATAAACGCGGGGGACTCTTTTGTTTATAAGGCAACAGAATTCATAATTGAATCTGTATGCAGGGTCCGCAACCTCCTCAACGGTAATCGTTTCGTCACCGTCTGTTCCCACAAGTGTCACTTCGTCACCGATAAGCGCGTCGGGAACTTGGGATATATCAACCATAAACTGGTCCATACACACTCTGCCCACAATAGGACAGCGGATACCTTTAATTATAACCTGACCTTTATTTGACAAGTATCGGGGATAACCGTCACCGTAGCCTACGGGCACGGTGGCTATTTTCATATCTTTTTCGGCGGTAAAGGTTGAGCCGTAGCTTACGGTAAAGCCCTTACCCACATCTTTAATAAAGGCAATACTGCTTTTTAGCTCCATGGCAGGGTAGAGGGGATAGCTTTTGTCCATCTCCTCCGAGGGGTAAAGCCCGTAGGTCATAATTCCGCTGCGCACCATTTCCCCCTTGTATTCGCCGCCCAATTCCATAATAGATGCGCTGTTATACATATGGCGGACAGGCAGAGGATACCCCGCATCAATGATTTTTTGAGTAAATTCAAGGAATTTCTTTTTCTGCTTTTCGGCAGAGGTTTTGTCGGCACAGTCGGCGCAGGCAAAATGAGTAAATGCGCCGAGAATTTCAAGTCCCTCGTTTGCGAAGACCTGCTTTATGCGCTCAAAACCGCCGTCATTGGGCTGAAAGCCTATTCTGCCCATACCTGTGTCGATTTTTATGTATATTTTGGCTTTTTTACCCTGCTTTAACGCGATTTCGGACAAATCCCGTGCGCAGTGAATATCAAATATTGTGCTTGTAATTTCATGTTCAACTGCCGTGTGGAATTCCTCTTTGAAAATCTGACCGAGCACAAGAATAGGAACCTCAATGCCGTTTTTCCGTAGTTCAACAGCCTCGCCTATGGTGGCAACGCCGAAAGCCTTAACGCCGATTTCCAAAAGCGCCTTTGACACCTCAACTGCACCGTGACCGTATGCATCTGCCTTCACAATTCCCATAACATCAACATCGTTGCCCATTCTGTCCACAATGGGCTTTACATTTTTTTGAATGTTATCCAGATTGATTTTTGCATAAACCCGTTTAGGAAGCATATTTTTTACCTCTTATACTATCTCGCTTAACGGTGCGATTTCCACACCGTTTTCATTTAACGCTTTGCGTATTTTCTGCACAAACATAAGTGCTTTTTCGTTATCGCCGTGAACGCATACGGAGTGGGGAGTAATTTCTATTTCCTTACCGTTTATGCTTGTGACCTTATGATAAAGCACCATTTTTATAACTCTTTCAATTGCCTCGTCCTCGTCTTTTATCACAGCGCCGGGCTTGCTTCTTGCCACAAGTGAGCCGTCGTCCTCATAAGCGCGGTCCGCAAACACCTCGCAGGCGAATTTCACACCGCAATCCTGTGCGGCTTTCATTGTCTGACTGCCTGAAAGCCCCATTAAAATAATATCTTCGCTGACAAGCTTAATGCCTTTACAGATGGCACTTGAAAGCTCATAATCCTTGCCTGCCATATTATAAAGAGCGCCGTGAGGCTTGATGTGCTGTAAAGGTAATCCGCTTGACATACAAAATGCCATCAGCGCACCTGCCTGATACTGAACATACGCTCTTGCCTCGTCGGGAGTGACCGCCATATTTCGTCTGCCGAAGCCCAAAAGGTCGGGAAAACCGGGGTGCGCACCCACGGCAACACCGTTTTCTTTCATTATCTTCACGGTTTTCTCCATTGTAACGGGGTCGCCCGCATGGTATCCGCAGGCAATATTGGCGGAGGAGATGTATTTTGCAACCTCGCTGTCCAGCCCTAAATTATATCTGCCGTAGCTTTCGCCCATATCGCAGTTTAAATCAACCTTAATCATATCTGTCACCTCAGATTATGCTTTCTACTCTAAATCAGAATTTTAAATCGGAGTTTTTAATATCGGTTATGAGCATATGCCCCGGAGCATGAGTAATGCAGAAATCAGGCTTTGAGCTCATCATTACCGATTGAGGAGTTACGCCGCAAGCCCAGAATACGGGAGTTTCCCCCTCGTTTATTGTAACGGCGTCGCCAAAATCGGGCTTGTTTATATCCTTTATGCCGATAAGAGCGGGGTCGCCGATGTGAACGGGTGTTCCGTGAACACGGGGCATAGAGGCTGTAATGTTTACCGACTTAACTATCTGGTCGGGTGGCAGGGGACGCATACTTACAACCATTTTGCCGCTGAACTGCCCCGCGGGCTCACATTCAATGTTCGTTATATACATGGGCACATTTCTGCCCTCTTCAATATGGCGGACAGAAACGCCGCAGTCGAGAAGCTCCGCCTCAAAAGAGAAGGAACAGCCGATTAAAAAGGCAACAAGGTCGTCACGCCATAAATGCTCAACGCTGGTGTATTCGCCCGTCATTACGCCGTGCTCATAAACACGGTATTTGGGGAAATCGTTGGCAATATCGCAGTCCTTTGCAATTTTCTTTAAAAATCTGCTGCCCTCGTCGCTTACTTCAAGAATGGGGCAGGGCTTTGGATTCCTCTGGGCAAAAAGCAGAAAATCATATGCGTATTTTTTCGGCAGTACCGCCAAATTTGCCTGAGCATAGCCGCGGCACATACCTGAGGTCTGAAAGTCGATTTTGCCCTGTCTTATGAGCTGTCTTACCTCATAGGGACTCATATTTTCGTAATTCATTTTTTAATCCTCCAAAAAAAGAGTGCGGTAGTATTTTTCTTTTTTAATATATTCCTTTTGCGCTTCTTTTAAGGTTACGGCAACAAATTTCACCTTTTCACCCGGCTTTTTCTGCGCAAGCTGTGGAATGTCAACTGAAATTACGGTGGCGATTTTTGCATATCCCCCTGTTGTCTGGCGGTCTGCCATCATAATTATGGGCTGACCGTTTGAAGATACCTGAACACTGCCTTGTGCAATGCCGTCCGATATAATATCGGTGCCGTTGTTTTCAATTTCTGCACCCTCAAAACGGTATCCCATACGGTCGGACTTGTCGGACACGGTGTATTCGCAGGAAAGAAAGGTATCAATGCCTTTTTTTGTAAAGTATTTATCCTGCGGGCCTAAAATCACGCGGATTTCATTACCGTATTCAGGCTTTGGCAGAGTTCTTTCTTTTACATAAGCCGTAATACCCTTGCCGATTGGTATAGTGTCGCCTGTTTTAAGCTTTCTGCCCTCAAATCCGCCGATTTTTATTTTCATATTTGTAGAACGGCTCCCCATAACAACGGGAACATCAAAGCCGCCCTTTACCGCCATATAACAGCGCATAGAGTCCTTTGTCATACCCATTTTCAGTATATCGCCCCGCTTTACGGAAACGGAACGGTATAAAGGAACCTTTGAACCGTTTATGGCAGGGGCAAAATCTCCCCCTGTAAAGGCTATTACCGTGTCGCTCAAAAACTCGGCGCATATGCCGCTGTATGTCATTTCAATAACCGCTTCACCGTTTATGTTGCCCACAAGGTAATTGGCGTCACGGTATGCGTCACGGTCCATAACTCCCGAAACTGAAAAGCCTGTTGACTGCGCACCCGTTCTGCCTGCGTCCTGAATGGTGGAGAGCATACCGCCGCTTGTGATTTTAATACTCATCAGCGCTCTCCTTTCACGGTTTTAACGGTGTATTTGTTTTCTTCAACCTGTCTTTTTATACTCTCAAATTCTTCCTCTGTTACAGGCTCAAAGCGGATCTTGTCGCCTGCTTTATATAAAATGGGCTCATCTCTGTTTTCGTCATATATCTTAACGGGCGTTGTGCCGATAAGCCGCCAGCCTCCGGGAGAAGCAAGGGGATAAATTCCCGTTTGCTCACCGCCTATTCCCACAGCGCCTGCATGAATTTTGGTGCGGGGTGTATCAAGTCGTGGCGTTACAATTCGTTCGTCAAGTCCGCCGAGATACGCAAATCCCGGTAAAAATCCAAGCATATAAATAAGATAATCCGTTGAGGAGTGAATTTTTATTACCTCTTCGGCGGTAAGGTGAGCGTGGGCGGCAACATCGTTTAAATCCTCGCCCCATTTTCCGCCGTAAAGAACGGGAATAATAAAGGTTTTGCCTCCGTCTTGGGAGCTTGTGCCGCTCTTTTTCAAAAGTGACGAAAGCCTTTTTATAAGCCTGTCGCCCTTGATAATACAGGGGTCGTAATAGACGGAAAGACTGTTAAAGGTGGGCACAACCTCAACAATGCCCTCAATGCGTTTCTTTTCAAGCACAGAGCAGAAAGAGCGTATGCGGTTGTTCGTTTCACCGTCGATTGTATCGCCGAATTTTATAATCAGCCCACGGTCGCCGGCAATGAGAAATTCAGTTTTTCCGTTCATATTTTACCGTTATAAAAGCCCAATTCGATTGTCTTTTCAAACCATGTTTTGCAGGTGGTTTTTAATTTAAGGGGATATGTAATGCATTCGCGCATAAGGTCAACAAGAAGCATATTGAATTTGTCCGAAAATCCGTCGATTGCGGGAACATGCCAGCCGTACATATCCACCATACCGTTGCGAACTGCTGTGTCAAGAACCTCTTTTTCAAGTGCGGAATCGTGCATAATGTCAAGGTCGCCTTTAAGATATGCCATCATGGCAATCATTGCATAGCAGCCCCAGTCCGATACGGTGGCGGTGATGATATTGTCCGCCGCATTGCGTACTGCAATTCCTCCGCCGCAGCCGCAGTTACAGCGTCCCTCTGCCGCATAGGGGATATATTCGTCAAGTTGAGGCTGAATTGCCGCCATACCCATCTCGTTGCCTAAATCGCCTATTGCGATGTTGAGTATGCCCATTTCCTTGATTTTGTCAAAGAGTATATCTGCTTTCGCTTCAAGGTGAGTGGTGTTTTTACCAACAGCGTTGTGAAATTCGCCTGCACGGTTTTCGCCGGGGAATTCGTTGGCAATAACTGCCGCAGGCTTGCCGTGGGAAAGTATTTCATCAGCCTGTGCTTTCGCCTTAGATTTATCCGTTGTAAAGGGTATAACGCCCATTGAAACGGGGTGAGAAAGCACATCGTCAATATTGTCGTAAATATGAAGCCCTACAACCCTTGCCATTGCCTTTACTGCCACTACATTGTCCTGCTGGCAGATGATTATAGGCTTTGCGTTCATGGCAAGCACAAGTGAACGGCACAAAAGCACACTGCTGACAATGCCGTCCGTTTCCGCACTGCCGTGGTCAAGGAGCACAAAGCCTGACATAATATAAACCAAATCACCGTCTTTTACGGTGTTTAAAAGTTTTTCTGCCGCATTAAGGCAAAGAGGCTTGCCTGTGTATTTTCTTGAAGCGTCATAAAGAATTCTGCAAACGCCGTAGCCTCTGGGGTCAAGATTCATAAGATTGTCAAGATTGTCGCCGATATTTAATAAAGTAAGCTCTTCCTGTGTCATATTTATTCTCCTTCAAAACAGCAAAAGGAACAGCCAAAAGTATAAAACCTTTGATTGTTCCTCCTTGAACCTAAAATTTAATTGCTTATATTGCTGTTGCTTTCGCAAGTCTTTCCTGATAGGCGTCCTGAATTTTCTTGAGCAGAGCCTCATCCTTACCGCCGACAGGCTTTCCGTCCATTTCATATGCGCCGATACCCAAAGAGCCTGAGCTCGAAACAATGATTTCGTCGGCGTCAAAAAGCTCTTCGAGAGTATATTCTTTTTCTTCAACGGGTATGCCGAGTTCTTTACAAATCTCAATGAGATGCTTTCTTGTGATACCGGGAAGAATAAGATTTGAAAGAGGAGCGGTGATGAATTTTCCGTCTTTCAGCATTGAAACATTGCTGTGGGCGCACTCTGTAACGATTTTCTGCTCGCCTCTTACACGGTAGAAAACTGATTCGTCACAGCCTGCCTGCTTTGTAGCCTCAGCGGCAAGTACGCTGGGGATAAGATTGAGTGTCTTTACATTGCAATGGAAAAATCTTGTGTCCTCCAAAGTTATAAGACGAAGCTTTTTATATACATTTTTGAATTTGCACGGTGTAACTGTGACGAGCAGATTGGGCTTTGTTGAGGGGAAAGCGTGATTTCTCATGCCCGTTCCTCTTGTTGCCTGCCAATAAAGGAAGGTTTCGCCGTCGTCCACCTGATTAACCAAATCCTCCAAGGTTTTTGCAAGCTCCTCACGGGGCATATCAAAGGGGATTTTCAAAAGACGGCAGCTGTTGTAAAATCTGTCAAGATGGTCGCTGAGAGCAAAAATCTTGTGATTTCTTGCATATGTAGCGTCATAAACGCCGTCACCAAAATATGTAACACGGTCGTTCATAGGAATTGTCATTTCCTCAATAAGACCTGTTTTGCCGTTATAATAGCCGATATTTTCCATACCAAAACTCCTCCGCAAACATAAATAATTGCAAAAATCATTATAACTCTAACAAAATATTGTGTCAATAATTTATGTATAATTTTCCCAAATTTTTGTGCAAAGGTGAATAATTATTCACCTTAGGGTAACGGTAATAATCTAAATACCTTATGCGCTCTTTTTCCACACAGAGGGCATAAACAGAATAATCATGGGGAATACTTCAAGCCTGCCGATAAGCATATCAACGGTAAGTATAATTTTTGAAAAATGTGAAAAATCAGCAAAGTTCTCAACGGGGCCAACCGCTTCAAGTCCCGGACCTACATTGTTAATGCAGGTTATAACTGCGGTAACGCTCGTTGTAAGGTCGAAATCATTGAAAGCAATAAGAAATGCAGAAAAGGCGATTATAAGCATATAAATCATAAAATATACGCAGGTGGTATTAACCGTTTCTTTTTCAAGCACGGCGCCGTCCAGCTTTATGCACTTAACGCTTCTGGGATTTATTGCCCTGCGAAGTTCACGGATTCCCGCCTTAACAAGTATTATTACTCTGCCAACCTTCAAACCGCCGCCCGTTGAGCCTGCGCAAGCGCCTATAAACATCAGCATAACAAGAATGAACTGTGAAAGAGTGGGCCATTTTGCAAAGTCGGTAGTTACAAAGCCGGTTGTTGTGATAATTGACGCCACCTGAAAGCCCGATTGTCTTAACGCGGTTCCCACAGAGTGAACCATGGGATAAATGTCTATTGCAATAACGGCGGTTGCGGCCGCTACAATGCCAATATATACCCAAAGCTCCTCGCTTTTGAAAACACGCTTGAACTGTTTAATAACAAGAAGATAGAAAAGATTGAAGTTAATGCCGAAGAGAAGCATAAAAACGGTAATTACTATTTCGGCATACACATTGCCGTAGGCGGCAATACTTGCGTTTTTGATTGAAAATCCGCCCGTTCCCGCTGTTGCGAAGGCTGTTGTAACGCTGTCAAAAAGAGGGATTTTACACAAGAGTAAAATTATAATTTCGGCAACGGTCATAACAGTATATATAAGATAGAGAATTCTTGCCGTTACCGTCGTCTTGGAAACGAGCTTTCCCACCGTGGGGCCGGGAACCTCGGCTCTTAAAATATGCATGGATTGCATATCCTTTTGCGGCAAAATAGCAAGAACAAAAACAATAACACCCATACCGCCTATCCAGTGGGTAAATGAACGCCAGAAAAGAATACTCCTAGGGAGTGATTCAATATCGGACAGGATTGAAGCTCCCGTTGTGGTAAAGCCCGAAACTGTTTCAAACCACGCGTCGGTAAAAGAGGGGATTGCTCCTGAAATTACAAACGGAAGAGCGCCGAAAAAGGACATAAGCACCCACGAAAGAGAAACTATTAAAAAACCCTCTCTTGCATACAGCCGCCGTGTTTTAAGCTTCGGCAAGGTCATAACCGTACCTGCTATCAGCAGGATTGTCATAACAATGCCGTAAACATATGAAAGATTTTCGTGATAATAGAAAGAAACCGCCAGCGGCAAAATCATCAGCGCCGCTTCTACCCGCAGAAGCTGACCGACGGCTCTGAATACCATTTTATAATTCATACCCTATCGCCTTAATTAAAAATTTGGTTAATACTTCTGAACTGCTTACTTTTTGAAACGATGATAACGCTGTCGCCCATTTCAATAGAATCGTTACCGTCGGGGAAGATCACATGATTATCCCTGATAATGCTTGCAATCAGCGTGTCATTATTTATATCAAGCTCTTTCAGCGGAATACCTATATTTTTAAAATCAGCAGTGATTTTGAATTCCAGCGCCTCAACCTGACCGCCAACAAGCTTGTAAAGCGTTTGAACGCTGGATTCGCCCGAATTTTCAAGAGCGCGCACATAGCCGATAATCCTGTTTGCGGCAATCGCCTTTGAGGAAAAAGCGCTGTCCATTCCTATGCTTTCAAGCACCTGATAGGAAACACGGTTGACCTTTGCAACGGTTTTGCTGATCCCCAAAGAGGAAGCGTACATAGAGCTTATAATATTTTCTTCATCAATGGTGGTGAGAGCCACAAAAGCATCCTGACTTTCAATACCCTGTTCATACAGTATTCCGCGGTCGGTTCCGTCACCGTTGATAATATTAACATCAGGGAGCAATGTGCAAAGCTTTTCACAGCGGCCGCGGTCAATTTCGATAATTTTCACATTATATCCGCCGCTTTCGGATAACTGACGGGCAAGATAATAACCCATCTTTCCGCCGCCGATAATCATGATGTCCTTTGTGCGGTGCTTGTATATACCAAGCTTTTTCATAAATCTGACAAGCTCGCCGCGGGGTGCGGTAATATGAATCTTATCGCCGCTTTTTAAAACGAAATCTCCGCGGGGAATAAATACATCGGATTTTCGCTGAACGGCGCAAACAAGTATTTTTGTTTTAAAAGCTCCGAGAATATCCGTAAGCGCCATATTGCAAAGAGGGTTGCCATCGTTGATTTTTAATTCGGCAAGGTCAACATTACCCCGTGAAAAGGTTTCAATGTTTATAGCGTTGGGGAAACGCAGAACCTTTGCGATCTCGTTTGCCGCGTCATATTCGGGATTAACTATCATGCTAAGCCCCAGCTCCTCTTTGATAAAGGAAAGTTGTTTTAAATAATCGGGATTTCTCACTCTGGCTATGGTGTGGTGAGCCCCCACTTTTTTCGCAATAAGACAACAAAGAATATTAAGCTCGTCAGAGGAGGTTGCGGCAATAAAAAGACGCGCAGAGGAAACTCCGGCCTCCATTTGCACATCATAGCTTGCACCGTTTCCGCAAATTCCCATAACATCATAGGAATTTACCATCTGTTCAACAATTTTTGCATCGCGGTCAATAACCACAATATCGTGCCCCTCTTGTGAGAGGTGTTCAACAAGGGTGGCGCCTACTTTTCCGTCGCCTACAATTACAATGTTCATTTTCATTTCTCCGTAGATAGTATTCATACCATATTAACACATAATAAACAATTTTACAACATTTTTAGCCCTTATATCTTGATTGACTTTGAATATTCGGTGTGATAAAATGAAAAACACATAAAAGCTCAATTCCGTTTCGCATTTTTTGCGGAATATTGAATTCGCAGTTGTGCAAACTAACAACAGGAAGGGAGGTAATCGCTGTGAAATATGTATGTGACGCATGCGGCTGGGTATATGATGAGGCTGAGGGCGCACCCGATTTGGGCATTGCTCCCGGCACAAAATTCGAGGATTTGCCCGAGGATTTTGAATGTCCTCTTTGCGGAGTAGGCAAGGATATGTTCTCCGCAGAATAATTTGGTATTTGCAGTATCGAAAAACGGTTCAGTACGGGATATAACTCTCGCTCTGAACCGTTTTTTTATTGATTTTCTTTTTCTTTCTCTTTTCTTGCTTTAATAACCTTTAATCTTGTAAAATCCTCACGCTCTTTTTCGTCAAGCGACTCGCTGATAAACTTAATTGTGTTGCGAAAACGGGGAATCATAATGTTGTTTAAGGCGTTTGCGCGCTTCCGCGTCTTTTTAACTGCGTCTGCAAGGCGGTAAACTCCCGATTCCACCTCGGCAAGATGAACTGTTTTCCTTTTTGCCTCGTTAAAACAGAGATAAGCCTTGTCAAGATAGCCGTTTGTAGAGGTTAACCCGAAATAGGGAGCCGCCGTGCTTTCGTCTGATTTTATTATGGGTATTTCCACGCCCATAACGCTTTTAAAGTCAATATCAAGGCTTTCGTCAACAGGTACTGTGCGTGCAAAATTTCCGCAAATACCCAGAGTGGTGTTGGCAAGCCGCAGATAATGATACGCCTCGGCATAGCATTCGTTTATCTCCTTGCGAACGGTTTTTGCATCCTCAACAAGCTGCATCATTTCGCGCACAAGAATATTTTTCTTTCTGTCCATAAGCTCATAGCCCAAAAGCGCCAGCGCAAGGGATTTCTGCGCCGCCATAAGGTTACTTTTGGTAGGAAAAATATCAGCCATTACACACACTCCTTTCTGCGGTACTCAAATATTCTTAACCTTTATAGTATTTATCGAGAATTGCATCGTCAACACGGTCAAGCTCGGTGCGGGGAAGCATTGAAAGAAGCTCCCAGCCCAAATCGAGAGTTTGCTCAATCGTTCGGTTTTCAGTAAAGGACTGGTTTATAAACTCCTTTTCAAATGCCTTGCCGAAAGCGAGAAGCTGTTTGTCGGATTGTGAAAGCTCGTCTTCACCTATAACCGAGGCGAGAGCCTTTGCATCCTGCACCTTTGCGTATGTTGCAAGAAGCTGGTTCGCAAGGGGTTGATGATCTTCCCTCGTATAGCCCTCACCGATACCGTCCTTCATCAGTCGGGAAAGCGACGGAAGAACGCTTACAGGGGGATAAATTCCGCTTGAATCAAGGTCGCGGCTTAAAACGATTTGTCCCTCCGTAATATATCCCGTAAGGTCGGGAACGGGGTGGGTAATATCATCGTTAGGCATTGTGAGTATGGGAATTTGTGTAACAGAGCCCTTTTTGCCCTTTATCATTCCTGCACGCTCATAAAGAGATGCTAAATCAGAATAAAGATATCCGGGGAAGCCTTTTCTTGACGGAATTTCACCTCTTGATGAGCTGTATTCACGGACCGCCTCCGCGTAGGAAGTCATATCGGTCATAACAACAAGAACATGCTTGCCCAAATCAAAGGCAAGATATTCGGCGGCAGTAAGGGCGCATTTGGGCGTCATTATTCTTTCAATAATCGGGTCGTTTGCAAGGTTTAAGAACATAACAACCCTGTTCATTACATTAGCCGATGTAAAGGATGAACGGAAATATTGCGCAACATCGTTTTTAACGCCCATCGCCGCAAAAACAATGGCAAAATCGTCGCTGTCGGCAATGGTTGACTGACGGACAATCTGTACCGCCAATTCGTTATGCTTCATACCCGAACCTGAGAAAATAGGTAACTTCTGACCTCTTATAAGCGTTGCAAGAGCGTCGATTGATGAAATACCGGTTTGAATAAAGTTGCGGGGATATTCTCTTGAAACAGGGTTTATGGGCGCACCGTTAACATCACGGCGGACAAGAGGGAAAACCTCGCCCAAGCCGTCGGCAGGTCTGCCCAAGCCGTCAAAAACTCTGCCTAAGATTTCAGGAGAAAGGGGAAGCTTCATACTCTCGCCTGAAAGGGATGTTCTTGCGTTGTTCATTGAGATTCCTCGTGTACCCTCAAAAATTTGCAGGGTAACACGGTCCCCCTCAATTTTAACAACTCTGCCTGTGCGTGTTGTCCCGTCGTCAAGATGGAGCGTTGCCATTTCCTCGTATGAGGGATTGCTTACTCCGTCGATAACGGCAAGAGAACCGTTGATTTCAGAAAGCTTTAAGTGTTCAATTATCATATTCTCTCACCGCCTTACCGAAGTATTACATTGATTTTTGCGTCAATTTCCTTTTTCAGCTCATCAAACATCTGGGGGCTGTCGTTGGGAATGTCATATTTCATTTTAACAAGCTTATCAAATAATCCTGTTGCAGTAAGCTTTGAAATGGGTATCTGACGGGCAACGATTTCCTGACAGCGATGATAAAAATACAGGATTATCTGCATCATTTTAAACTGCTTTTCAAGGGGGACAAAGGTATCATCCTTGTGGAAAGCGTTTTGCTGTAAAAAGCCTACCCTTATAACGCGGGAAATTTCGATAATCAGCTTTTGGTCATCGGGCAAAACATCTGCACCGATAAGCTTTACTATCTCCATTAGATTGTTTTCTTCCGCAAGTATAGCGCAAAGCTCCTCACGGTCTTTTATGAAATCTTTATCAACATTGTCTCTGTACCAATCTGCCAAATCGCCTAAATACTCGCTGTAAGAGTTGTTCCAGTTAATAGCAGGGTAGTGCCGGGCATATGCAAGGCTTTTATCAAGCGCCCAGAAACAGCGTGTAAAACGCTTTGTGTTCTGCGTAACAGGCTCGGAAAAGTCAGAGCCCTGAGGTGAAACGGCGCCGATAAGGGTAACGGAGCCCTCGGTTCCGTTAAGGTTTTTGAAATAACCCGACCGCTCATAAAATTCGGAAAGGCGTGAGGGCAGATATGCAGGGAAGCCTTCGTCGGCAGGCATTTCTTCAAGTCTGCCCGAAATCTCACGCAGAGCCTCAGCCCAACGGGAGGTGGAGTCTGCCATAAGAGCCGTGTGGTAGCCCATATCACGGTAATACTCCGCAAGGGTAATTCCCGTATAAATTGAAGCTTCACGGGCGGCAACAGGCATATTTGAGGTGTTTGCAATAAGCACCGTTCTGTCAAGGAGGGGATTGCCTGTTTTCGGGTCAGTGATTTCGGAAAATTCCGTAAGCACCTGAGTCATCTCGTTGCCTCGTTCACCGCAGCCTACATATATGATTATATCGGCGTCGCACCACTTGGC
This sequence comes from Candidatus Fimenecus sp., assembly GCA_051881455.1. Taxonomy (GTDB): domain Bacteria; phylum Bacillota; class Clostridia; order Oscillospirales; family Acutalibacteraceae; genus Fimenecus. The sequence continues at coordinate 31,280 of JBJEPX010000058.1, forward strand.
AAGCTGATGCTGAGTCATTGTCTTGCCCGTACCGAAACCGCCGGGGATTGCCGCCGCACCGCCCTTTGCAACGGGAAAAACGGTGTCGATTATTCTCTGCCCCGTAACAAGGGGCTTTTGAGATGGTAAACGCTCGCTGACGGGACGGGGATTTCTGATAGGCCAACGCTGTGAAAGGGTAAGGCTGTGCACCTTTCCCTGATTATCCGTAACCTCAATTATTGTATCGTCAACGGTGTATTCGCCGTTAGTAGCACATTTTGTAACCGTACCGCTGATATTTACAGGCACCATTGCACGGTGAGTAATTACAGCGGTTTCGGGACATTCGGCAAAAATATCGCCGCCCTTTACAATGTCGCCCTCTTTCACTTTAAGAGTGACCTGCCATTTTTTATCCTTTGAAACGGCAGGAACATCAATACCTCTTGCGATAAACGCGCCCGATACTGCTTCAATATCACGCAAAGGACGCTCAATACCGTCAAAAATATTTGTTAGTATGCCGGGGCCCAGCGTTACGCACATAGGTGAACCGGTGGAAAAAACAGGCTCGCCGGGGCGAAGTCCGCCGGTTTCCTCATAAACCTGAACTGTTGTGGCGTCATCGGTAATGCCGATTACCTCGCCTACAAGGCGACTGTTACCAACATATACCATTTCCATCATTTCAAGGTCTGTTTTCCCTTTAATGGTTACAACGGGGCCGTTAATGCCGTATATTTTGTTTTCAGACATTTTTTTGACCCCCTTATATTATTTTCAAAGCGGATTTTTCCGCAAATACCGTTTTTTGAATTTCAAGGCGGCTGTCCAGAGTATCGTCAGCCATAATACTGCCGTCACGGCTTGCGGCACGGAGTCCGCCCAAGAGAATTTTATCGGAAACTTCCGCTTTTACGCCGCAGGCTTCCTCGATTTTTTCGGCATACCGCATATCCTCATTGCGTAAAAATACGGTTATATCTCCGCCGATTGCCTTTTTTGCTTCCTTTGCACTTTCAATGAGAAAATCAAGATAGTTCTGCGATTTTGTAAATTCGCAAATTTTTTCCTTAACCCCGTCAAAAACCTTTTCGGTTATATCTGTACGCAGGGCGATAAGCGCTGTTCTTTTCTCTGTTTCATAGGCGGATATTTTGCGGTTGGCAGAGGTCAGTATACGGTCGCTTTCATATTCGATATAGCTTTTATTTTTCTTTTCCGCTTCTTCCTTATAGGCGGAAATGTTCTCGTCCTTAAAGCTCTGAGCCTTGTATTCCAGCTCCGAGCATTCCGCGTCGGCAAAATCCGAAACGGTTTTAAGAAAGGTTGTAAGGCGTTCCGACATTTTGTCGCCTCCTTATATTTTTATACCGATTGCGTCACGGATATAGTCCGAAACCGAGTCGGCAGGATTGTGTTCGGGGTTTGTATCGGGTATTTCAACAATCAGCGGACGGTTCTGCTTTTTCATTTCCACAAGAGAAGCGCCGAACATGGCGGCAGTACCGTGAGTGAGCAGTAAAATACCTGTTCCCTCAGCCTTCGCTTTTTCGTATTCTTCCTTTGCGGCTTCGGGGGATTTCACAAGCTTGCCCTCAATTCCCGCAAGGCGCATACCTATCATGGCGTCGGCGTCGTCGGTCAGTAAAAAGAATTTCATTTTTACACCTTTTGAAGAATAAGAATAGAAATAACAACGCCGTAAAGAGCGATTGATTCACCCAAGGCAACAAAGATAATGGACTTACCGAAGGATTTGGGGTCTTCCGCAGTTGCCGCAATAGCCGCGGGAGCGCCTGCCGCAACGGCAATACCGCCGCCGATGCCTGCAAGACCTGTAACAAGACCTGCCGCAAGTAAGCCCATACCCTTTGAAGCGCCTGAATCGGCAGCTTCGGCTGTTTGTGTCTGCTCTGTCTGTGCCGTTTCGCCGTTGTCAGCCGCAAAAACGGAAACGGACATAAGAGAAATCATAACAATAAGCGCCGCAAATACAAGAAGATTCATTCTTACGGATTTTTTGATTGATTTGCCCTGTGAGCGTGCTTTGATTACCGTGAATGCGGAATAAATGAGTGCCACGGGCGCAAGGATTAAGAGAATGTAGAATAAAGCTGTCATTTTTGTTTACCTCCAACGAGTGTTTTTTTACTTGTGAACGGGCTGAACGGTTTGCCGTCGCCGTTATAAAATCTTGAGAACATTTCGTAGTATTCAAGTCTTAAAGCCTGAATTCCCGTGAGAAGTCCCTCAAGAGCAATTACAAGAATGTTGCCTAAGATTATAACAAATATATTTTTGCTTTCTCCCGCAAGCGAGAACACAACCATCATCATACCTGCGTGAACAAGGACGAATGCGCCGACGCGCAAAAAAGAAACAGTGTTGCTAAGGTACGAAAGGACATATTCCAACAGTTCAAATATGTTCTGTAAAATAAAGTCCATAATGCTTGTGGGCTTCCAATCGGGGTGGCGGTCGATAATTCCTATGGGGATTTCTTTAATCATAAGAAGTACTGCCCCTGCGCCGATAACGGCAAAACATATTGAGTTAGGCAGGGGGGCGGGACCGTTCATAAAGCCTGAGGCGAAATTGACGCCTGCCAGATAAACCATAAGTCCCACAAGACCGTTTTGGCTGAATATGGCTTCTCCGAAGTGCTTTCGGCGTATGCAAGCGTAAATGTTAAGGAAAATTGAAAACGCCGTAAGCGCAATTCCTATTCCGATTGCCAGCAAAAGCACGGTGTTTACGCTTTCCATAACCTCCAAGGGCTTGCCGCTCCAACCGAGGCGGTGATAAACGGGGTCAAGCAATTCTTCATATCCGAACACACTGCCGAATAAAAAGCCGAAGCACATTGAGGATATACCGCAGGGGATAAGGATTTTTCCAAGCCCCATATTTTTAAGCTTATACATTAAAAAGCCTGCAACGGCAAGGACAAATCCCTGCCCCATATCGCCGAACATTATTCCGAAAAGGATGGTGTATGTTATCGCCACAAAAGCCGTAACATCAATATCGGAATAGGATGGCGTACCGTACATATCAATGTAGAATTTATAAGGCTCAACAAGATATTTCAGCGGACCGAAGACCTTTTTGATTTTTACAGGAGGGTCATATTTGTGCTCCTCAGGTGCGGATGCCTCCGCAGATACCGTTTCAATACTGTTGACCGCATCAAGGAATTTCTTTTCCTCACGCTTGGGAACCCAACCTACCATCATAAAGTAGTGACCGTTATGCAAAGTGTATGATTTAAGCTGATGCGCCTCGTCAAGAGCTACAAGCTTTGAGTATGCTTTGCTTATAAACTCTTCTTCATTTTGCTGTAAGGCGCTTCCCTCATCTTTTAATGCTTCAATTTGCTCCGAAATAATCGCAAGGTTGTTTTGAAGTTCTTTTATGATATTGTCAACCGTTCCTGCCGCGCCGGGAATTTCAAAAGGCTCAAAAAGGAGCATTGCGAAAATTCCGTCAACCTCGTCAATTCTGTTTCTCGGTGCGAAATATGCGCCCCAATAATCCGTTTTGTCGGTTGAGCATGGAACAAAATAGAAATAAGGACATCTTTCAAAAACTGCATTGAGCTTATTTATGCTGTCCTTGGGCAGATGACCGAAACGAACCCGAACATATTCAAGGTCGGTAATTTTATCAAGGTCAACCGAAAGCCCCTTAAAATGGGAAAACTTTGTAAGCCCGTCCTCACATTTTTTCTTTTGTTCCAAAAGCATTGCCTTGCGCTGGGCAAGAGCTTCCGCTTTTTTATTCAGCTCCTCAATGCGCTTAATATCCTCATCGGTGAGCCTTTCGCCTGCGGCTTTTTCATCGAAATCAGGTGTGTAGCCGCTGTCTTTCAAAAGAGCCTGTATTTCAGCGAGCCGTGATTCGTAAGGATTTTCCTCGGTATAAGGCAAAAATCCCATTGATACCGATGAAGAAAAAACTTTGCTTGCGGCTTCGGGCTGAAAACAGCCGCATTCCGTAATGGTATGAACCAAATCGTCAAGCCGACTGTTGTCGCCGCTGATTTTTACAAATCTCATTTTTTCTATGGACATACATCTTCTCCTTTCACAAGGATTTCTGATATTTCATCGGGAGATAAATTATATTTTATTCCTTCGATAATATGTGTAATATTTTTTATTTCGTTTTCAGCTACTGTGCTGTAACAAAGCATACAAACCATTGGGTTCTGTGAAAAACGCAGTTTCTTTGCGCACATTTTAACAACGGCTTCGCGGGTAATCTTTTCAAGGGAGTAAGCGCCGTTTTCAGAAATATATTTTTTATAAACGGAGGAACGGACAATATTGAAAACCTCTTTACCCGTTTTACTTCCGATAAGCTTTTGTATCTCTTTATCCGTAAAGCCGCTCACCGTTGAAACATACATATTCGCCTTGTAGTTGTCAGCGGCGGAGTAGTTTTCGTTAAGACGGTAAAACGCCTCAATCATAATCATATCCGAAAGAAAACGGAAATAATTGAGGATTTCCTCACGCTGTTTTCCCTTAAAATTCTTTTTAACCGTTTCGGCGGTTGTTGAATAAAGATATCCGTAAAGCGCGTTTTCAAGCACAGGAAGATTAAGCTGTGTATTGCTCAAAGCGATTGAATTAAGCACTTTGTGATACGGCGTGCCTTTAAGATATTCCGCAAGGTCAGAAAATGACAGAGCCTTTTGGAGTGTTTCGCCGAAAACCGTCTGCTCTTTTTTGAAAAATTCGGGTACGGTAAATAAATCTGCAATTACATCGGTATCAAGGTGCTGAGCGCAGTGAATTACGGTTTCGATTTCGTTTTTCGTTATAAAGTATTTATAAAGACTTTCTCCTATAAGCTTTTCAAAACGGCAAAGCGAGGCAATTCTTTCAAGCTGTGCCTGCTTCATCACATTTTCAAACCGCGCACGGGATAAATTAACGCCGGGGAGCTTTTCAAGATATTCGCCGTATGAGGTGTTGGATTTGAGATACGCAAACAGCTCTGCCTGAGAACGGCAGGCAAGCATGGCAGAATAGTTTTCACTTGTAAGTCGTTTGGCATAAAGCGCGTGCGCTTTGGCAAGCAGTGCATTTTCCGCCTTGTTCACGGTTCTCACTCCCTTCTCATAACTTTTTTACGGCTTTTACTTAATTATTTCGCTGAAAATTTCGTCAATCCATTTGTCGCGGTTTTCACCGTAAGACTTATTGAGCGATTCTTCCGTATCGTTAAAGTATGCGTCAATACGGGAAATTTCGGATTTCACCTTTGCCTCGGTTTCGTCCTTTGTTTTTTCTATTGCTTCGTTTGCAGACTGCTGAAGCTTTCTGTCAATATCGGCTTTTTCCGCCGCAATTTCATCGTTTATCATTTCAAGACGCTGCTTTTGAACGGAAACCTTTTCTCTTGCAGCACGGTCTGTTTCAATGATTCTTTCAAGGATTTTTTCCACGATGCCGCATCTCCTTTACCGTAATTTTATTATACCCGAAAGTGTCGGATAAGAATGTTTCAAACTGTTATTATACTCTTGAATTCTGAAAATCACAAGGGCAATTTGTATAAAAATGAACCTGTTTTTTCTACAATAAAGAGTAGAAATTGATAAAAAAATAGCATTAAATAATTGTTTTTCAAAAAACAGTATGATATACTGATAATATATTTTGAACAGGGGTGATATTTTATGAAAAAATGTTGGTATAAGGAGATGGCGGTCTATCAGATATGGCCGCGCAGCTTCTGCGATTCAAACGGCGACGGTATAGGTGACTTGGGCGGAGTGCTCCAAAAACTTGATTATATAAAAAGCCTTAATGTTGACGCAATCTGGTTTTCACCGCTTTATCCCTCTCCAAATGCGGATTACGGATACGATATTGCTGACTATAAAAGCATAAATCCCGAATACGGCGACCTTGAAACTTTCAAGAAGGTGCTTGACGGTGCTCATGAGAGAGGACTTAAAGTGTTTATGGATTTGGTTGTCAACCATACCTCCGACGAGCACGAGTGGTTCAAAGAAAGTCTTAAAGGCAAGGATAACCCGTATCATGACTATTATTTCTGGCGCAAGGGCAAGGGCGATAAAAAGCCCCCCAACAATTGGCTCTCCACCTTTGAGGGCGGCGCATGGGAATACAATGAGGACTTGGACGAATATTATCTCCATGTTTTTGCAAAAAAACAGCCCGACCTTAATATGGATAACCCGAAAGTCCGTGAAGAGGTCAAAAGCATAATGCGCTTTTGGCTTGATATGGGCGTGGACGGTTTCCGTGAGGATGTTATTACATATATTTCAAAAGACGAGGGTTTGCCCGACGGATTCCCTCTGCCTGTTGCAACGGGCTTGGAGCACTATAAAAAAGGTCCCCATCTCTATGAATATCTTTCGGAATTCCGTCACGATGTATTGGACAATTACGATTGCTTTACGGTGGGCGAAGGCCCTATGATGACAAGTGATATGGCGCTTGAATTTATCACCGAGGGTGAAAATCAGGTGCTTAACACAATGTTCCATTTTCAGCATATGGAAGCGGACTGCATTATGACTGATTGGGTGAGAACGCCCTTTAATCTCCGTAAGCTTAAAAAGGCATTTTCCCATTGGCAGGATGCATTGGCGGGAAAGGCGTGGAATACTCTTTACCTTGAAAATCACGACCACCCCAGAATTATCGACCGTTACGGAAGCCTTGAATACCGTGTTGAAAGTGCAAAAATGCTTGCTACAATGTGCTATTTGCAGTGCGGCACTCCCTTTATTTATCAGGGGCAGGAAATCGGTATGACGAATATTACTCTTGACAGCATTGATAAGTTCAAGGATGTTATCACCTTTAATAATCAGCGCGTTTTCGGCAATTTGGGCATTAAAGGCGACCGTTTCCTGAAAATTGCAAATAAGTGTTCCCGCGAAAATTCAAGAACTCCCGTTCAGTGGGACAACAGCAAATATGCAGGCTTCTCTACGGCGGAGCCTTGGTTCGATTTGAATCCCAATTATACAGAAATCAATGTTGAAGCGGCTGAAAACGATAAAAATTCAATTCTCAATTACTACCGCAAGCTGCTTAAATTCCGCAAGGAGCACGAGGTTGCAATTTACGGCGATTATAAAGAGCATTATAAAAACAGCCGTCATCTTTATGTCTTTGAACGCAATTATGAGGGACAGCGCTTGCTTGTAATCAATTCCTTTACGGATAAGCATATTCACTTTGAGGCTCCCGAGGGCTTTAATCTTTCTGAAGGCGAGTTGGTGCTTTCAAATTACAGGCTTTCTCCCGTAACGAAAAACTCTTTTGTCACAAGGCCTTACGAAACAAGAGTTTATCTTTTCAAATGAGGTACATATGATGAATGACGGCGCAAAATTAGGCAAAAGCAAATGGTTTAATATTATTCTGTTCGGCCTTATGGGGCAGATTGCGTGGAATGTTGAAAATATGTATTTCAACCTCTTCCTTTTCAATTCCGTGTATAACGGAGCGTCCCAATCAGCCGTTGACGGTACAATGTCCGTAATGGACGCTATCAGCAAAATGGTGGCATACAGCGCAGTCACCGCCGTCGTCACAACTTTCCTTATGGGAATTTTGAGCGACAGAGTTAATAAAAGAAAGTGGTTTATTTCAATAGGCTACATATTGTGGGGCGTTGTAACCGCCTCATTCGGACTCATTTCAAGGGACAGAATTTCAGTTCTTTTCGGACTGTCCGATGAAATCAAAATCCTTTCCGCAACGGTGACCGCAGTAATCGTTATGGATTGCGTAATGACCTTTATGGGCTCAACTAGCAACGATTCCGCCTTTAACGCGTGGGTAACGGATATAACGAACACAAAAAACCGCGCTACGGTGGAAAGCGTTCTGGCAATTTTGCCCGTTGCCGCAATGGTTCTCGTTATGGCGGCAGGGGGAATAATTGTAGGCGCAGTAGGGTACGAAATATTCTTTGCAGGACTTGGAATTTTCGTTGTAATCTGCGGCGTTATAGGTCTGTTTACCGTTAAGGACAGCCGTGAGGGTAAAAAAGCAGACGAAAAATCAAGCTTTTTAAAGGAGTTTACATACGGATTTAAGCCGTCGGTCATAAAAGAAAACAGTAAGCTTTACCTCACTCTGGTTTCCGTTTGCTGTTTTCAAACGGCGGTTCAGGTGTTCTTCCCCTATCTTTTTATATACCTTGAACACCAAATGAATTTCACCTTTGATAAAATAATCGGCGGACTTCTTTCCGGCGGTACGGTATGGATGATATGTAAGCTTATTATTACGGTTGCCGCAGTTGTAGGCGTTGTCTGGCTCATAATTTCAATGGGTAAGTTGATTGATAAGGTGGGCAAGGATAAGTTTATACTGATTTCCGTTGCGCTTTTCGTGGCAGGACTTGTGGCGACCGGATTTATAAAGAGCTTGGGGCTGTTCGGCATAGGAATTGCCGTTACCTTTGCAGGCTACGGACTTTTGATGATACTCCTCAATGCGGCTGTCCGTGATTTCACGCCTGAGGATAAAACAGGTATGTTCCAAGGAATAAGAATGATTTTTTCCGTAATGCTCCCCATGGTAATCGGCCCCGTAATCGGCAGTAAAATATGCGAGATGTCAAATACCGTGTATGTGAATGAGTACGGCGTAACAACAGCCGCACCCGGTAACGAGATGTTCTGGGCGGCAGCAGTAATAGGAGTTTTGATACTCATTCCTGTGGCGGTATTAA
>JBJEPX010000059.1:0-7323 GCA_051881455.1 Candidatus Fimenecus sp.
GCATTCTCCAAAAAGTGAATTTGAGCCTTAGGCTCGTATGTATTTTAACACATATTTTCAGATATTTCAATACATATCTGGTTAGAATCCTATATTCAAATTAAAACATAAGCACCAACCAAAAGGTCGGTGCTCATATTTTGGTCGGAGTGACAGGATTCGAACCTACGGCTAACGATAAAAATATTGTCGCATTACTCGTTTGGAGCACTTCGTAATGCTCTGTATTTTTATCTTCCTCCGCCTCGCTTCATCTGCCACCGGCAGCGCTCGGCTTTGTCACTTGCTCCCAAAGGTTGCTTTGGTCGCAAAGATGCCGATGCTTGCAAAAAATAAAAGGGACTTCCTATTGGAAATCCCTTGGTCGGAGTGACAGGATTCGAACCTGCGGCTAACGATAAAAATATTGTCGCATTACTCGTTTGGAGCACTTCGTAATGCTCTGTATTTTTATCTTCCTCCGCCTCGCTTCATCTGCCACCGGCAGCGCTCGGCTTTGTCACTTGCTCCCAAAGGTTGCTTTGGTCGCAAAGATGCCGATGCTTGCAAAAAATAAAAGGGACTTCCTATTGGAAATCCCTTGGTCGGAGTGACAGGATTCGAACCTGCGGCATCTTGCTCCCAAAGCAAGCGCGCTACCATCTGCGCTACACCCCGATATTATTTACTTTTTAATTTTTCAGTCTTTTTTTAATTCTCTTTATCAAGCCGCTCGCGCTTCCTGTTACAATATAGTCGCACTGCTCTCTGCCGTTCGCATTGCTCGTTATTGTAACACTCCTTTTCCCTCGCTTCTTCCGCCACCGGCGGCGCTCGGTAACGTCCCCATCTGCGCTACACCCCGATATTATTTGCTTTTTAATTTTTCAGTCTTTTTTTAATTCTCTTTATCAAGCCGCTTGCGCTTCCTGTTACAATATAGTCGCACTGCTCTCTGCCGTTCGCGCTGTTTCTTATTGTAAAACTCCATTTCGCAAAGTTGACAGCCACATAAGTATAAACTATTTATCGCTTATTGTCAATCATAATTACTGTTAATTTTATCCCGCCTATGTCGCGACTTTTATTTGTGTCTTATTCGGCCGATCGGGTCATCAGTTTCTATAATTAAATCGTTTTTTACACAGTAGTGCAAAGCACCTGCCGAGAAAGCTTCCCGACAGGTGCCTTATAAAAACAGTTAAATTCCGTTATATATTTTTACAATATTAAGTACCTCTTCCTTTGTGACAATCGCGTCTGTATTGAAATCGGCATGCTGAAGATTCAGCTCATCGAGGTATTCAACATCCATGCAATGTCTTAACGCAAGGCGAGCATCTACAAGGTTAATCACACCGTCAAGGTTTACATCACCGTATTCATAAAGGTAATTTGCCAAATAATCGCGGTCAACATTATAAATCATAAACTGAGTATAAAGCGGATTTGACCTTACATCATACTGCTCTTTTGCAGTCATAAGCCACGCAAAGAATCCCGCAGAGCCCTGTGTATATGCAACATGGTTTAAATTCTTAATAAACCATGTGTTTTCGGGTGCCCAGCATGTGGAAGCATCTACCACTCTGTCAGGTGAAATGTGGTTTTCATGGCAATCAACAGCCTGCGTATATGAATCACCCAAGGTTGTGCCCCTGTCTGCAACGGTAGCAAACGCGCTTGTATGATAAGTTTCAATAACGCCGTCGCTGTTCATATTGCCCTTAGGCGTTACGGGAGCAATCTGGCGGTTGTACTGGGAAACGCAGAAATAATTTACATTGCTGTTTCTTACAAGCGACTCTACCCTGTTCTCCATAGGAAGCTGAACAATAAGATGATAATAACTGATTTTTGACAAAAGCTCAATTCCCGGAGTAACATCGCTGAACATATAATCGTATGCTTCGCTGTAATAATCAAGGGGAACGAAAGCCCAAATTGACGGAATAAATCCAAAATAAGGAACTACAAACTCTTGATAAAGCCTATCCTTCTGTGTTTCAATTACAGGAGCAAGCTTATCAATAACTGCGCTGAAAAGCGAGGTGTACTTCAAAAGCTGACCGAGAGTTCCTTTATCGGGACTTCCGTTGATCGCCTGAACAAGAACATCAACAAGGCCGTCACCGTCAAGCTCAATATTTCCCGTGAAAAGCTGGCCTATCATTTCAAGTCCCGTGTAAGCACCTGAAAGCATGGCAACCGTTTCCACATCGCCTGTACCGTATATTGAAAGGTATGCCTGAACAACGCATGTGCCCATGCTCTGGCCGTTGAGTGCAACCTTGCTGTGTCCTGTCTGTCTCTTTACATTCTGAATATATTCGTTCAATTCCGACGCCAAATCCGCCATATCACGGCGCCAATCATATGTGTACACATATACATGGTCGCCGCCTATTTTTTCGGCTACTGCCATGGAAAGCTGATCCTGCTGTCCCTCTTTAACCTCATAGTTATATTTATCAATACTGTTGGGGAAATAACGCTCAATATGCACATCAGGATCGACTGAATTACCGTTGCTGTCACATTTAATTGGGTCAAAAAGCGATTGTGCCGCGGGAATTATCGCGTCCATCAAAGCGCTTGCATCATCATCACCCAAATACTTTACCAATGCGGGAACAACATCACGGATAACCGTTGTAACGATTTCCTGCGAATCGGGTGCAAAAACCTGTTTCCCGTTCCCATCCACCAGCGGGACATGACCGAAGCCCGTTACGGATATTACGGGTACATTTCCGCACATACATCTGTCGGACGCCGCCAGCACGGGAACAACAGCAGACAGCATCAACACCACTGACAAAACGATGCCTATGACCGTTTTAAACCTTTTCATATCATTACCTCCCAATATTTCTTGTATTTCAAGAAATAATCAAGGTAATAATACCATATATTTCAAGTTTTTTCAATAGATATTAGACAAAAATAACAATATCAAAACACACTTTCAATTATTTTTTGTGAAGTCTCGGGAGAATAGCGCCAATAATCCATATGGGAGCCGTTATAGAAATATTTTACGGACTCCTGCTCGTATTTCGCGGGAAAGCTATCTACAATAGCAAGCTTGATTTTCATTTTTTCGGGATTTATGCTCTTTATGTAAACACTTGCCGCATCGCCAGTGTTCACAATGGGCGTATATTCCGCAAGGCCTGCAAGATTGGGCGCCAATTCTATAAACACTCCGTATTTTTCAATGGAACGCACAATTCCGCTGACAGTCTGCCCTGCCTTAAAGCATTCTGCATTTTCAGCCCAAGTACCCAAAAGTTCTTTATGAGAAAGCGTTACCCTGCCCTCGGCATCAATGCTTTTCACAACTGCTTTTATCATGCTGTTTACTTTAATCCGCACATCGGGATGAGGAATTCTTGAAACGGAAATACTGTCGATAGGCAGAAGCGCCGAAATTCCGCAACCTATATCGCAAAAAGAACCGAAATTCTCATTGTGGGTTACTCTTGCATCAATTATATCCCCCGGCGCGAGATTTTTTATATATTCCTCTGTGCACTCCTGCTGTACGGCACGGCGGCTCAAAATTGCCGTGCGAACTCCTGCCTCATCGTCTTTAAAATCCGTAATTTTAAATGCCACAGGCTTATTCACCCTTGAAATTATTGCTATATCACGCACACTGCCGTCGGAAATGCCAATAGCGCACTCCTCTCTCGGCATTACTCCCTGTATTACGCCCAAATCAATATACAGGTTGTGCTCACTGTCACACAGAGTTGCCCGCGCCTCTAAAATTCTCTCCTCAAAAAAGCACTCCCTTAAATTCCCGATTGATTCCATACATTTTTTATTCTGCCTGCTTTCAAACAGAACTCCCTCGGGAGAATATTTTTTCATACATATCACCTTTATTTTCAAAATTGAGCAAACTACTTTGCTATAAATTGATATGACAGAGAAACAGAAATAAGAATTAAAAAGGGGTATTTTATTTTTACATTATTTGTGTTATTATATAATGTAATGTTTTAAGAGGTAGATTTTATGGATATTAAACTGAACGATATTCTTGAAATGAAGAAAGAGCACCCCTGCGGAGGAAAAAGGTTTATTGTGCTCCGTGCAGGTATGGATTTCCGCATTAGATGTGAAAATTGCGGCAGAGAGGTTATGGTGCCCCGAGTAAAGCTGGAAAAGAATATTAAAAAGATTATTCGGGAGGATGCGGCAGATGTTTGATAAGCTTTTGGGAATAGAGGAACGCTTTGAAAAAATAAACGAACTGCTGTGCTCTCCCGAAACAGTCAGCGACCAGCAGTTATACACAAAGCTTATGAAGGAATTAAAGCAGCTTACTCCTGTTGTTGAAAAGTTCCGTGAATACAAAAAAATAAAAGCCACGCTTGACGAATCAAGAGATTGGCTCGACGGCGGCGGGCTTGACAAGGACTTTAAGGAAATGGTACAGGAGGAATTGGAAGCCGCAAAAGAGCAGATACAGGTTTGCGAGGGGGAATTAAAAATCCTTCTTTTGCCCCGTGACCCCAACGATGACAAAAGCGTTATTGTGGAAATCAGGGCCGGCGCAGGCGGTGAAGAGGCGGCTCTTTTTGCCAACTCACTTTTCAGAATGTACTCAATGTATGCGGAAGCCCGAGGCTGGAAGATAGAAATACTTTCGGAAAATCCCACGGAGCTTGGCGGTTACAAGGAAATAATAGTAAGCGTTGACGGTGACGGCGCATACTCACGCTTTAAATTTGAAAGCGGCGTACACCGTGTTCAGCGTGTTCCCGAAACGGAAAGCCAGGGCAGAATTCAAACCTCAACCGTTACGGTGGCGGTATTGCCCGAGGCGGAAGATGTGGATTTTGAATTAAATCCTGCCGATTTGCAGATTGATGTTTTCCGTTCCAGCGGTGCAGGCGGTCAAAAGGTCAACAAAACTTCTTCCGCAATTCGTGTTACTCACCTGCCAACGGGTATGGTTGTTGAGTGTCAGGACGAGAGAAGTCAGTATAAAAACAAGGATAAGGCGCTGAAAGTTCTGCGTTCAAGACTTCTTGAAATCGAGCAGGCAAAGCAAAATGCCGAGATTGCAGGTCAGCGTAAAAGCCAGGTGGGAACAGGCGACCGCAGTGAAAGAATCAGAACATACAATTTCCCACAGGGCAGAGTTTCCGACCACAGAATAGGCCTTACCCTCTATAAAATCGAGCAAATTATGAACGGCGACCTTGATGAGATAATCGACGCACTTATAACGGCAGACACGGCAGAAAAGCTGAAAGCAGAGGAGTAAGCTATGAATATTTCTAAATTTGAAAAGTTCATAATTAAGCATTGGGTCGCAGTTCTTGTTGGGTTGCTTATCATTATGATGATTATAAAAATGCTCTTTCAATGGAATGGTTTTTCTTGGCATGAAAGCGTAATTTGGATTCTTATGATAATATTTATAGCTATATACATTTTAGTTATAAACAATGTTTTCAAACGAATGAAAAATTTTTACAGCAAAGAATTAAATCCCGACGCTTCAATTTCACTTGTAAATGAGTATTTAGAGATTACTAAAAAGGACAATGATATTTATGACAAAATCAATAATTACTTTGACCTTATGACATGCTTTTCAGCAAAAGGTGAATATGAACAAGTAATTGACCTTTGCACAAAAATAAGGCGTGATTATTACAAAAAGAAAATCGACAAATCTTTTGATTTATCTATAAGATTATTTTTAGCTCTAGCTTACCTTAACCGTGGGGAAAAAGATTTATACGACAAAGAAATTGAATATGTTTGTGAAGTAATGAGTAAAACAAAATTCACAAAGCATATTATCTCTCACCAATATACAGAGGTCAAGCTTTTAGAGGAGTCGCTTTACTCCGGAAACGACCCGAATTTTGAAACAAAAGTGTTTGATTTTCTTTACGAAAAAGATTCTAAAGGAAAACAGAAAAACAAAAAGCCATCAAACATTCAGTTGATTTCCGCTTACGGCTTGCTTTTCAATTATTATAAACTTAACGCAAACAACGAAAAAACTCTTGAATACGCAAACAAAATTGTCAAAATGGGTAACGGGCAATTAGCCGTTTACCGTACTGCAAAGGAATATTTAGATAATGCAAACTCAAGTAATTGACATAAAAACGCACAAAGATGAAGCATTAAAAAAATCTTCAGAATTACTTAAAAACGGTGAGGTTGTGGGTATTCCCACCGAAACCGTTTACGGTCTTGCGGCAAATGCTCTTGACGAAACGGCGGTTAAGAAAATATATGAAGCCAAGGGTAGGCCCTCTGACAACCCGCTGATCGTGCATATAAGCGAGTTTTCAGAGCTTGCGCCCCTTGTAAAGGAAATACCCGAAAAGGTTAAAATAATGGCGGGGCGGTTTTGGCCCGGTCCCCTAACGATGATTATGAAAAAAAGCGAAAGAATTTCCGAAACTGTTTCGGGCGGGCTTAACACCGTTGCGGTGCGTATGCCTAAAAGCGAGGCGGCGCGTGCGATTATAAAAAGCTGCGGATTGCCCCTTGCGGCGCCTTCTGCAAATCTTTCGGGCAGTCCAAGCCCCACAAATGCCAAATATGTTTTTGAGGATATGAACGGCAGAATTCCCCTTATTATTGACGGCGGAGCCTGTGAAATCGGCGTTGAATCAACGGTTATCTCCTTTGCGGAAAATCCCCCTCGCCTTTTGCGTCCCGGCGGAGTAACCCTTGAAGAGATGACAGAGCTTATAGGCGAAATTATTGTTGACGACGCTGTACTTAACAAATTGGAGGAGGGCAAAGAGGCCGCTTCTCCCGGTATGAAATACAAGCATTATGCGCCAAAAGCGGACATAACCCTTATCAAAAGCACCTTTGAAGAATTTAAAGCATTTATTGAAAATCAGGCTGATGCAACCGCCCTGTGCTTTGACGGTGAGGGAGAAAAATTATCCTGCTCCTATGTGGAATACGGCGATATAAACGACGGTTACAGCCAGTCATCACGGCTCTTTGACGCATTGCGTGAATTAGACGAAATGGGAGCAAAAACAGTTTATGCCCGTTGCCCCGACACAAAAGGTATGGGTTTGGCGGTGTATAACCGATTGATACGGTCAGCCGGTTTTAAAATTAAAGTATTATGAGCCAAGAATTACCGAAAAGAAAAAATTTAAGATTAGAAAATTACGATTACAGCAGTAACGGAATGTATTTTCTTACAATATGTACAGACAATCGTAAGAACTTACCTTCAAAGATTGTAGGGGGCGACGACCTCGGCGCCCCGAAAAAGATTATTCTTAAACCCTATGGAAAGATTGTTGAAAAATACATTTTATCAATAGAAAAAGC
>JBJEPX010000060.1:0-38671 GCA_051881455.1 Candidatus Fimenecus sp.
CCCTTAAAGACGAGGATTTGGAGTGCAGACGGGTGCTCCTGTCCTGCAATGCCCTTGATACTCTGTGCGAGGTCTATATAAACGGCACTCTGGCGGGAAAAGGCGAAAATGCCTTTATAAAATATGAGTTTGATATTAAGCCTTTTGTAAATGAGGGCGCAAACACGGTTAAAATCATTTTTATGCCGCCGGTAGAGTATGCCGAGAGGCTTCAAAATGAAAAACCCCTTCCCAAAAACTGTAACGGTACAGACGGTATTGCCTATATTCGCAAGCCTGCCTGCCATTTCGGCTGGGACTGGGGCCCCTCAATACCCCTTTCGGGAATAACAGACGATATTTCCGTTTTGTGCTTTGATAACCGACTGGAAGATTTGCAGATAAAGCAAATCCATAAAGACGGCAAGGTAACTCTCAAAATAAATCCCGTTGTTGACGGAACAGGGGAGGCGGAGGGAAAAGTAATCTGCCCTTACGGCGCTGAAATCCCCTTTAAAGGTGAAAGCGAAATTGTGATAGATAATCCCGAACTTTGGTGGACTCGTGAACTTTCGGGCAAAGAGCGTCAGCCTCTTTATACCGTAACTGCGGAGCTTGACGGTTCAAGTATCACAAAAAAGACAGGACTTCGTACAATCCGTCTTGACCGTGACGCTGATGAATTCGGCGGTAATTTCTGTTTTTATCTTAACGGTGTGCCCATATTTGCAAAGGGCGCAAACTGGATTATTCCCGATTCTTTAATCGGCAGATGCACAAACGAAACGATTGACTATTACATAGACAGCGCCTTGCAGGCAAATTTCAATATGATAAGAATTTGGGGCGGCGCATATTACGCAAGCGATTATTTCCTCGAAAAATGTGACGAGTGCGGCTTGCTCATCTGGCAGGACTTTATGTTTGCCTGCCTTATGTATCCCTTTTATGAGGACGATTTCCGCGAAAATGTAATGGCTGAAATTAAGTATAATGTGGAGCGAATGAAGCATCACCCCGCTATTGCGCTATGGGGCGGCAATAACGAGATTGAAACAATGTTCTCATATATGCCCGCAAATCTTAAAATCGTTCAGTGGTATAAAAAGTTCTTTTATGAGATTTTAAAAGATTATGTAACGGAAATTGACGGCGATACTCCCTATATACCCACTTCACCCATCGGCGAGGATTTCCGAAAGGGCGTAACAGGGGATGCTTGGGGCGATACCCATATGTGGAATGTGTGGCACGGTCAAAAGCCCCTTAATTATTACCGCACCCGTATGACACGCTTTTGCAGTGAATTCGGGCTTGAATCTCTGCCCTCCGCCGACGCTGTTCGCACCTTTGCCGAGGAAAAGGATATGGGACTTACCACCGAGGTTTTCAATTCCCATCAAAAGTGCCGCAACGGCAACCGCAAAATGCTTTTTTATCTTCTTGAAAAGTTTTACGAGGCAGAGCACTTTGAAGATATGGTCTATATGACAGGGCTTATCCAAAAAGAATGTATTGCCGACGCCACCGAGCATTGGCGCAGAAACAGAGGCCGTTGCAACGGTTCACTTTTTTGGCAATATAACGATTGCTGGCAGGCTCCCTCTTGGTCAAGCGTTGACTATACGGGAAAATGGAAACCCTTGCAGTACCACGCAAGACATTTCTTTGAGCCTTTGTGCGTATCTGTTGAGGAAACTAAAAAAGACTTTAAAATCTATTGTATAAATGATTTAAACGCAGAACAGCAAGTAACCGTTTCTTATACTCTTGGGTCCCTTGACGGTAAGGTAATAAAGGAAAATACGCTTGAAACAGCATTAAAGCCGCTTTCAAGCGCAGTAGTTGCAGATGAAAAGATAAGCGGAAACAAAAAGAATATGTTTTTATCCGTTAAGATGATGAGAGATGGCAAGGTAATATCACAGCGCACAAAAATCTTTGTTCCCGACCGTGATTTGATGCTTAAAAGCGGTACAATAAAGAAAACCGTGTCTTATAAGGATGGAGAATTAACGGTAAAACTTATTTCTCCCGTATTCTGCCGCAGTGTAATGGTGGATATAAAGGATTTCCCAACGCCGTTTTCCGATAACTACTTTGACCTTTTGCCCAACGAGGAAAAGACAGTAACTGTTAAAACCGATAAAGAGTACAAAGCCGAAGATGTAACGGTAAAATCACTTGCTGATATCCCCGTTAAAAAATCAAAGTTTAAAGCACAGCTTTACCGCATAAAGTTCGCCTTGGAACCCCAAAATATTGCCAACTGGTTCTACTACTCAACTAACTGAGCCTGTGCTTAAAATTTAAAAAGTCCGGTATTTACCGGACTTTTTAAATTTTACCTGTTTTCTGTAAGCATACTATTTATTTGTGTTATTGTTGACATTTCATACAAAAAATGTTAACATATTTATGAAAATATGTTAAATATTTCAATTTTTTTTAAATAGGAGAGATGCAACATGAAAAAAAGTAATATCAGCACTGCTTGCGTTGGTGATTATAAGTGGCTTTACATTTAACACCTTTGCAGTAAAACCAAGGGAATGTTTGAAAGCAAGTTATAGTTTTAATTTTGAAAATGGAACTACAATTTCATATTATTTGGATGAGGACGGCTTACCTTATCAAATTGTTGAAAATGAAAAAATTCCTTTGGCATTACCGTTAGAACATTTGGAAGTAAAAGACGAATCAAAAATTAGTGCTTTAAATGCAGAAAAAAATTCTTTTATTGCTTATCAAAATAGCGAAGAACAACTGTTGCCTTTGTCAACTCCGTCTGTTGGATTTGATCTGTCAGATTGTGCAAACGATGAAAATTCAAGAAAATATACTGCTTCAATTTCAAATATTGATACATCATATTTTCATACACCAACTTTTAAATATAATACACATCATAATGCACTATGTATAAAATCCAAAAGTCATTCTCCGTTTTGGGCGACATCTAAGAATTTAAATTTATCTTATTATTACTATTACGAAACAACTGATAAGTGGTATTTGTATAATTTTATAAATAAGGATTGCGGAACACTTGGCGGTTTTAAGATCGGTCATTTTCCAAGTTTATTTAAGTATGGGCGCATTGATATAAGAGCATACAGCGATATGAAATCGTGTGATATAGAAATTTGGACAACGCCTTACGCAAGTGTTACATCAAATATTCCTATACCGCAATAAGGGGGTAAACTATGGAAAAGAAGACTAAAATTATTTTATGGAGCGTTTACGGCGTTGTGCAGGCGGCGCTTTTGGCGGCGCTTATTCTGCTGATTATCGGCCTGCTTCCGTCAAAATGGACATTTATGGAAAACATTTCAATAAGTCAGGTTAATCCGGAAACAGGTACTATGAAGGCCGCAACCGTTAAGTATTTTGCGCCGAATAACGGCGAGGCGCATGACGGAAACTCTATGAAAAGCACGGATAAATCAATAAATGAATATGTGATAACCGGGGAACTTATCGAGGCGTCGTCGGATTATATCAGCGAGCACGGCTACGATACAAAAATTGAGATTACAAAGCTTTCGGTCTCGCACAATGATTTGTGCTATGCGATTTCGGGCGCTGAAAACGGTGATGTCTGGGAGGTCTGGGTTTCCGCTCCGAAAGGCGGAACTCCGTATGTAACCGTGTATAAGGGAGGAGAGCAAAAATGAAAAAAGTAATTGCCCTGTCTTCTTTTGTCGCTGTTCAGGTTATTGTTATCGCCGCTTTGCTCATAGCCTATTCAACCTCCGCTTTCGGTGTGGTTAAATGGGACAGAAGCAATAACCGGTTGGTTGCGCTCAGCGTTAAAGGCGCGGATGAAAACAGCGTTGCCGAGTTAAATGCGGAACTGAAAAAAATCAGCGACCAATATGACAACTTTAATGAAGACGGCATGGTAACCAAGAATTATTATATAAATTCCAATACGCAGAATGTTTCTGTTGTGGAAATCGTTTTAGAGCCTTATGAAATTCCGACAGTGGAAAGACCTTACAATGATTTGTTAGGTGAGGCGCGCTTCCGCGTTACGGTTTTTGCCCATGACGGTGAAATTAAAACAAATGTAGAGGAGATTTCAAACACCGTTAAATTACCGGAAGAATAAATGAAAAAAGGAGGCATAAAGCCTCCCTTTTTATATCGGTTTTCCAATGCAAAACTCTTTGCCGCAGTCTGTTATAAGAATATCCGCTATGCTTCCGACAGACACTTCGCCCGTTATTTTTACGGGCGTATAATTTTCTGTGTAGCCGAACATCTCACCGTCTTTTTGTTTGCCCTCAATAAGCACGGAAACGGTTTTTCCTATCTGCTTTTTCATAAATTCCGTCCTTATTTTGTCCGCAGCTTTTGAAAGCTCGGCAACACGGTGCGCCTTTACGCTTTTTTCAATCTGCCCCTCCATTTTGTCCGCAACCGTACCGCTTCTCCGCGAATAGGGGAAGATATGTATTTTCTCAAAGCCTATTCTTTCGGCAAATCTTACCGTATCGTCAAAGTCTTCGTCTGTTTCCTGCGGAAATCCCACCATAATATCCGTGGTCAGGGTGCAGTCTTTAAAGCTTTTGCGAAGTTTTTCGCAAAGTTCGGCATATTCCTCTGCGGTGTAGTGCCTGTTCATTTTCTTCAATGTCTTATTGCAGCCGCTTTGCAGTGAAATATGGAATTGTGGACACAGCTTTTCACATTTCACAAGCTTTTTAAGAAGCTCGTCTGTAATGTGGTCGGGTTCAAGGGAGCCTAACCGTATTCTTTCGATTTTTTCGTTTTCAGCCGCCGTATATACTGCATCAGCTAAATCCAAATCGCCGCCCTTGCCGTATGCTGAAAGATTTATTCCCACAAGCACAATCTCACGGTATCCGTTTTCCGCCAGTGCCGCTACCTCTTTCTTTATGTCATCAATGGGCTTGGAGCGAACTCTGCCTCTCGCTTTGGGAATAATACAGTATGAGCAAAAACGGTCACATCCGTCCTCAATTTTTAAGGTTGCTCTTGTCCGTTCCTCAAAATCGGTTATTCCCGATGACATAAGCTTTTCTCCGCTTTTGTGGCAATCAAGGTGCAATACTCTGCAATCGGCGGTAAAATATTCGTTTAAAGACTCAACAAGCTTTGAGTTGTTTCTGTTTCCCAAAACTATATCTGCCTCTGTAAGCCTTTTTGCCATTTCGGGAAAGGATTGGGGCATACAGCCTGTGAGCACAACCGTGCTTTCGGGATATTTGTTTTTATAATGACGCACACACTGCCTTGTTTTGCGGTCGCTCTCGCTTGTAACGGTGCAGGAGTTTATAACGAAAATATTAGCGTTCTGCTCATTTTCCGTAATCTCATAACCGCTCTTTTTAAGCATTTCACGCATTTCCTGCGTTTCATACTGATTAACCTTACAGCCCAGTGTATGGAAAAAGACCTTCATAATTTCACCTCAATAGAAATAATTGTAACACACTTTTTATTTTTTTCATATAATAATTTGTCCTTTTCATAATATTTCTACGGGAGGGATAGATATGAAGAAAATAATATCCGTTTTATTGTGCGTTTTAATGATAATACCGATTTCGTTAACGGCCTTTGCCGAGGAAGAAAACACATCTGCGTTGACTCTTACGGCAAAATCGGCAATTCTTATGGAGATTTCAAGCGGCAAGGTGCTCTTTTCAAAAAATCCCGATGAAAAACTGCCTCCCGCTTCAATTACAAAAATCATGACGCTTTTGCTTGTAATGGAAGCATTGGACGACGGCAGAATTACACTTGAAGATACGGTGGCGGCAAGTAAAAATGCCTCGTCAAAGGGTGGTTCGCAGATTTGGCTTAAAGAGGGAGAGCAAATGACCGTTCATGAGCTTATAAAAGCCACAGCGGTTGCAAGTGCCAACGATGCTTGCACAGCTTTGGGCGAGCATATTGCAGGGGACGAGGAGTCGTTCGTGGTAATGATGAACGAAAGAGCAAAGGAACTTGGTATGATGGATACCTGCTTTGAAAACTGCTCCGGTCTTGACGATACTACAACAAATCATTATTCAACTGCCCGTGATATCGGGTTAATGAGTTGTGAATTGATGAGGCATGAAAAAATCAAAGAATATACAACTATTTGGATGGATAGCCTCAGAAACGGTGAAACGGAGCTTGTAAATACAAACCGCCTTGTACGCTTTTATGAGGGTACAACGGGACTTAAAACAGGAACAACCTCTAAGGCTGGCTATTGCGTCAGCGCAACCGCCGAGCGCAACGGAATGGAGCTTGCGGCGGTGGTGCTTGGCAGCGATAACAGCACCGACCGCTTTGAGGACGCAAAAAAAATGCTTAACTGGGGCTTTGCCAATTACTCCGTTTATCAGCCTACGGTTGATGCTTCACTGATTACAGGCGTAAGCGTGCTGTACGGCAAGCAAAATACAATCGCTCCCATAGTGGGGGAAATCAACCCCATACTTATAAAAAAAGGCGCGGAGGACAAAATTACACAAAGAGTTGACCTTTGCGTCGATGTTGAAGCCCCCGTTGAAAAAGGTCAAAAGCTCGGCACTGTTTATTTTGAAAGCGACGGCGAAATTTTGGCAGAATGTCCCATAATCAGCGAAAATTTCGTGGGCAGAAAAAGCTTAATGTTTGTTTTTATGCTTTTGTGGTCCACTTTTGCAAAAAAATAATAAATTTCTATTGAAAAAAGTCCGCTTTTAGGGTAAAATAATATAAAACCAATGGCAAAGCGAGGACTAATTTAAAATGGCTTTAAAGCTTAACGACAAATATGTCAAAAATTTTGTAAGTGAAGAAGAACTTAAAAGTATGGCGTCCGCAGTTGAAGCGGCTCACAATAAGATAGTTAATAAGAACGGCGAAGGCTCCGACTTTTTAGGTTGGGTTGATTTACCCGTTAATTATGATAAAGAGGAATTTGAAAGAATTAAAAAAGCGGCGGCAAAAATCAAGAGTGATTCAAAAGCCCTTGTTGTAATCGGCATCGGCGGTTCATATCTGGGCGCAAGAGCCGCGATTGAATTTGTAAAGTCACAGAATTATAACCTTGTTAATAAGAATACACCCAATATTTATTTCAGCGGTAACAGCATCAGCGGCAACGCTCTTTCAGAGCTTGTTGAGCTTGTAAAGGATGTTGATTTTTCTGTTAATGTTATTTCAAAATCCGGCACAACAACCGAGCCCGCAATCGCTTTCCGCATTTTCCGCGAGCTTCTTATTGAAAAGTACGGCGAAGAGGAAGCATCAAAGAGAATTTATGTTACAACCGATAAAGAGAAGGGTACTTTAAAGGAGTTCTCCGATAAAGCAGGCTATGAAACCTTTGTTGTTCCCGATGATGTGGGCGGCAGATATTCTGTTTTAACAGCGGTAGGTCTTCTTCCCATTGCCGTTGCAGGCATTGATATTGATAAGATGATGCAGGGTGCGGCTGACGCAAGAGAGGCTTATTCTGTTTGCGATATGGAAAAGAACGATTGCTATAAATATGCCGCTCTTCGCAATATTCTTCATAAAAAGGGCAAGGCTGTTGAGCTTATGGTAGCTTATGAGCCCGATTTCACAATGATGAACGAGTGGTTTAAGCAGCTTTTCGGCGAGAGCGAGGGTAAGGACGGCAAGGGTATTTTCCCCGCAAGCGTTATCTGCTCAACCGACCTTCATTCAATGGGCCAGTATATTCAGGACGGCGTCAGAATGTTGTTTGAAACCTCTGTTGTTTTCACAAAGCCCAAAAGACAGGTTCAGATTAAAGAGGACAGCGTTAATGCCGACGGACTTAACTTCCTCGCAGGCAAAACAATGGATTTTGTAAACCGCAAGGCATATGAGGGTACAATTTTAGCCCATGTGGACGGCGGCGTTCCCAACATCTGCATTGAGTGCCCCGAAATGAACGAATATGAGTTCGGCTATCTTGTATATTTCTTTGAAAAGGCGTGTGCTGTTTCAGGTTATATTTTGGGCGTCAATCCCTTTAATCAGCCCGGTGTTGAAAGCTATAAAAAGAATATGTTTGCGCTTCTCGGCAAGCCCGGATATGAAGCACAGCAGGCAGAGCTTTTGGCGAGATTGGGTTAAAAAGGAAATAACCGCTTTCAGCGGATAATAAATACACAGGAGGAGATAATAATGATATCTCTTATTATCGGACACAAAGGAACAGGAAAAACAAAGGTGCTTGTTGATTGCGTTAATGACGCAGTACACAGCTCAAGCGGCAATGTCGTATGTGTAGAAAAGGAAACAAAGCTTACATACGATGTAAATTATCGTGCAAGACTTGTGGCAACAGATACTTTTTCAGTTTCGGGATATGACGCATTTTACGGCTTTTTGAGCGGTATTTGCGCAGGGGATCACGATATTACTGATATTTTTGTTGATGCAACCTTTAGAATTGCGGCAAACAGAGATGGGGATGCTCTTGCGGCTTTCCTTAAAAAGGTTGATGACCTTTCAAAAATTTCAGATACAAAGTTTACATTCACAATTTCCACCGATTTGGAGAATCTTCCCGAGTCAATGTTTGAATATTGCGAAAAGCTTAACTGAGTAATTCTAACGGGTTAGGATTATTACCGTTACACTAATCGGCTGCTGCCGAAGGGCGGCGGCCGATTTTCTGCGGTAAATTTAAAAATATTCACGATTTTTGTTGACAAAAATGAAATAAGCATATATAATATTTTAGCATTGAGAGGAATGTCCGATGCAGCTTCAGCTTGAACAGATTTTTAATATTGACGGTTCGCACAAATCTTTGCAGTTTTCCTTTGAGCCGGAATACCCGCTATGTGATGATTTTTCCCTTGTTTCTCCCGTGGAGTTTGAGGGCGAGGTTAAAAACAACACAGGTATCGTGTCCCTTTCGGGAAAAGCAAAATTTTCCGCCGCCGTTGTCTGCGCCAGATGCGCGGAACATTTTAAAAAGGACTTTGAGGTTGAAGTGGAGCATTTGCTTGCAAACAAGCTTGTTAACGACGATAACGATGATTATATCGTTGTTGAAGATAATGTTCTTGATTTAACGGAGCTTGTGTGTGAGGATATTATCCTTTCGCTCCCCACGCGCTTTTTGTGCAGTGAGGATTGTAAGGGAATTTGCTCAAAGTGCGGTAAAAATCTCAATGAGGGTAAATGTGACTGTAAAAAGGATGTTGACCCGAGAATGGCGGCGCTTTTAGAGCTGCTCACAGATTAGTTTATAATTATTTATAATATAAATCCAATAAGGAGGTGCTGAAAATGGCAGTACCAAAGAGAAGAGTATCAAAAGCAAGAAGAGATAAGAGACGCTCAAATGTATGGAAGATGTCAGCTCCCGAGCTGGTTAAGTGCCCCAACTGCGGCGGCTACAAAAGACCTCACAGAGTTTGCGGCGAGTGCGGACAGTACAAGGGCAGACAGGTTGTTACCGTTAAAGAGGCATAATTTCTGTCAAGATTATCTTAAATTACGAAAGGCGGAGAGTGGTAAATATTCCCCGCCTTTTAGTCGTGCAGTAAACAATTAAAGCGAGGTGATGTTCCTATGTCAGTCAAAATCGGCGGTGTAAAGCCATTTTCAAAATGCTTTTTAAAGGGTATTAAAGCGGGCGACGAGCTTTTAAAAATCAACGGCAATGAGATAATGGACGTGCTTGATTACGATTTCTATATGGCAGACGGGACTGTAACCTTGTCCTTTCGCTGTTCAGACGGTAAGTATAAAGCAGTCAAAGTGAACAGCCAAAACTGCGGTCTCACTTTTGAAACTTACCTTATGGACGGTCAGCAGCATTGTAAAAACAAGTGCATTTTCTGCTTTATCGACCAATTACCCAAGGGTATGAGAAAAAGCCTTTATTTTAAAGATGACGACAGCCGCCTCTCGTTTTTGTTCGGTAACTATATAACCCTTACCAATATTTCGGAGCATGAAATTGAGCGGATTATATCTATGCATATAAGCCCCGTCAACATCTCGGTTCACACAATGAATCCCGAGCTTCGTGTCGAGATGATGAAAAACAAAAATGCAGGCAAAGCCCTTGAAATTATCAAGCGGTTTGCAGATGCGGGCATCTCTATGAATACTCAGCTTGTGCTCTGCCCCGAAATTAACGACGGAGATGAGCTGAAATTCAGCATTGAGGAGCTTTCAAAGCTTTATCCTGCGGTACAAAGCATAGCGGCAGTACCTGTGGGACTTACAAAATTCCGTGACGGTTTGCCTCAATTAAAGCCTTACAATAAGGACACGGCAGGCGAGGTAATAGATATTATCGAGTCCTATTCCGAAAAATTCCGTAAGGAATACGGTACGGGGCTTGTGTATCCTGCTGACGAATTCTTTATTAAAGCGGAAAGAGAATTGCCCGGCACCGATTATTACGACGGCTATCCTCAGCTTGATAACGGCGTGGGAATGGTGCGTTCCTTCTGCGATGAATTTATGGACGAGTTACAATACAACGACGAAAAGCCATTGTATAAAAAGGTAACTTTGGCAACGGGTACGGATTTTTATCCGTTTTTGTGCTCCCTTTGCGAAAATGCTGAAAAGAAATACGGTATAAATATTCAGGTGAAAAAGATAATCAACAACTTTTTCGGTGAAACTATTACCGTGTCAGGGCTGATAACGGGCAAGGACTTGTATGAACAGCTCAAAGACAAGGGCTTGGGAGAACGATTGATTCTGCCATACTCAATGATAAGCGACTACACAAACCATACCGAGCATAAAAACAAATTCCTTGACGATATGACAGTAGAGGATTTGGAAAAACTGCTTGAAACTGAAATTTTGCTGACCGCAGGTGGCGGCAGTCAGCTTTTAAACGATATTTTGGGGGTGAAATAATGGCAAAACCTGTTGTTGCAATAGTGGGCAGACCTAATGTCGGTAAAAGCACACTTTTTAATAAGCTTGTGGGTAAAAGACTGTCAATAGTTGATGATACTCCCGGCGTAACAAGAGACAGAATTTACGGTGACTGCGAGTGGCTCGGTCACGAAATGCTCCTTATTGATACAGGCGGTATAGAGCCTTATTCCGATGATATTATCCTTTCGCAAATGCGCCGTCAGGCGCAGCTTGCCATTGACAGCGCCGATGTTATAATCTTTGTAACGGATATCAGAACAGGCGTTGTAGCAACCGACGAAGAGGTTGCCTCAATGCTTATCAAAAGCGGCAAGCCCATAGTTTTGTGCGTTAATAAGGCGGATTCGGTGGGCGAACCCCCTGCGGAGTTTTATGAGTTTTATAATCTGGGCTTGGGCGACCCTGTGCAGGTTTCAGCCGCCCACGGTCACGGAACAGGCGATTTGCTCGACAGAGTTCTTGAGTATCTTCCCGATAATGCGGAGAGTGATGACGAAAGCGATACCGTTAAGGTTGCGGTTATCGGTAAACCCAATGCAGGCAAATCATCACTAATCAATAAGATAGCAGGTGAGGAGCGTGTAATCGTTTCCGATATTGCGGGTACAACCCGTGACGCAACGGACACATATATAGAAAATGAACACGGCTCATTTATGTTTATTGATACTGCAGGACTTCGCCGTAAGAGCAAGGTAGAGGATATGATTGAAAAATACTCCGTAATCCGTGCGAGAATGGCTGTTGAAAGAGCCGATGTGTGCGTAATTATGATTGATGCCGCAGAGGGCTTTACAGAGCAGGATTCAAAGGTTGCAGGTATTGCCCATGAGCTTGGCAAGGCGTGTATTATCGCCGTCAATAAATGGGATTTAGTGGAAAAAGACGGAACCACGATGGATAAATACCGCAAAAAGCTTATGAACGATTTTTCATTTATGAGCTATGCGCCCATAATTTTCATTTCTGCAAAAACAGGTCAGCGTCTTGACAGGCTTTTTGAGCTTATTAAGTTTGTTGACAGTCAAAATGCAATGAGAATTTCAACCGGTAAGCTTAACGATGTTTTAGCATCGGCAACCGCCCGTGTTCAACCCCCAACGGATAAGGGCAGAAGGCTTAAAATTTATTATATGACGCAAGCTTCCACAAGACCGCCCACATTCGTATGCTTTGTTAATAACAAGGAGCTTTTCCATTACAGCTATCAGCGTTATATTGACAACCAAATCCGTGAGGTTTTCGGCCTTGAAGGCACGCCTACACGCTTTGTTATCCGTGAAAGAGATAAGAACAGCAAGTAAAATGTTAACAACTTGAAAATTATTGAAATTAAGGGACTTTATAAGTCCCTTTTTTCTTGCTATTTCACATATATTATGGTATAATTCTCTAAATATATAATGAGGTAGTATGCAATGATAATTTTGGGTATTGACCCGGGCTATGCCATTGTGGGCTGGGGCATAATTGATTACACGGCAAACCGTTTTTCCGTAATTGATTACGGCGCGGTTACCACAGAGGCAAAAACCCCATTTAATGAACGACTCGAAGCGGTTTACGACGGCATTGAGGATATAATAAAAAGATACAAACCCTCTGCTCTTGCCATTGAAAAGCTGTTTTATAACACAAATGCAAAAACGGTTATTGATGTGGCTCAGGCAAGGGGAGTAATCAACCTTGCGGCTGTAAAAAACGGCGTCCCGATTTTTGAATACACACCCTTGCAGGTCAAGCAGAGCGTGGTGGGATACGGCAGAGCCGAAAAAAAGCAGGTTCAGGAAATGACAAGGGTTATTTTAAAGCTTGAAAAAATCCCAAAGCCCGATGATACTGCCGACGCTTTGGCAATGGCCATTTGCCACGCCCACGCAAGCGGCTCACTGATGGGAAGACTTAATAATTTGAGATAATAGAGGACAAACAATGATATATTCAGTAACGGGTACAGTGGTCGCCTTTGACCGTTCCATGGTTGCAGTTGATGTGAACGGCGTTGCGTTTCACTGTATAACAACAATGACAACATCGCAAAAATGCGCATCAATAGGCAGTAAGGTAACGCTGTTTACTTATCTTAATGTCCGTGAGGACGCCATGGAGCTTTTCGGCTTTTACGATAAAAGCGAAATGGATTGCTTCAAAATGCTCATAACCGTTAACGGCGTAGGACCTAAAATGGCGCTTGCATTGCTTTCTGAACTAACTCCCGATAAAGTGGCTTTGAGCATTGCGGCGGGGGACTACAAGGCGCTGACAAAAGCCTCGGGAGTAGGACCGAAACTGGCGCAAAGAATTGTTATGGAGTTAAAGGATAAGGTAGGCAGTCTTGCCGCCGGTACATCGGCGGAGGTTGACCTCTCAGCAGTTACAGCGGCTCTTGACAATTCCAATTCAGCCGAGGCTGTTGCGGCTCTTGAAATGCTCGGTTATTCACAGTCCGAGGCAAGCGTTGCGGTAAGCAAAATCTCCGCAACTCTTCCCGTGGAAGAGATTATAAAGCAATCGTTAAAAATACTTTCAGGTAAGGCATAATAAGGTGTAATTATGGATTTTGATAACGAGAACAGAATTATTACTCCCGATTTTACGGAAACGGACAGAGAAATTGAACTTTCCCTCCGCCCCAAAACACTCACCGAATACATCGGTCAGGAAAAGGTTAAGGAAAACTTAAAAATATATATTGAAGCGGCTAAAAACAGGGGCGATACCCTTGACCATGTTCTGCTTTACGGACCTCCCGGACTTGGCAAAACCACCTTGGCAGGCATTATAGCCAACGAAATGGGCGTGCAAATCCGTGTAACCTCAGGCCCTGCCATTGAAAAGCCCGGCGATTTGGCGGCACTTTTAACAAACCTTAATGACGGCGATGTGCTTTTCATTGATGAAATTCACCGTCTTTCCCGTGCCGTTGAAGAGGTGCTTTACCCCGCCATGGAGGACCATGCGCTTGATATTATTATCGGCAAAGGGCCGTCTGCTCGGTCCATACGCCTTGATTTGCCCAGATTTACGCTTGTCGGAGCAACAACAAGGGCAGGTCAGTTAACAGCACCTTTGCGTGACCGCTTCGGAGTTATTCTCCGTTTGGAGCTTTATACCCCTGAGGAACTTTCCCTGATAGTTAAGCGCAGTGCGGGAATACTTGATATATATACAGATGACGGCGGCGCATTGGAGATTGCCTCCCGTTCAAGAGGAACTCCCCGAATAGCCAACAGGCTGTTAAAGCGTGCCCGAGATTTTGCGCAGGTTATGAGCGACGGAGTAATCAGCCGTGACAATGCAAAAATTGCTTTGGGCAGAATGGAAATTGACGAAATAGGTCTTGATAATATTGATAGGCTTATGCTCACAACCATGATAAAAAATTTCAACGGCGGTCCTGTGGGGCTTGAAACTCTCGCCGCAACAATAGGTGAGGAGGCAGTCACCATTGAAGATGTCTATGAGCCTTATCTTATGCAGATAGGCTTTCTTGCCAAAACGCCCCGAGGCAGAGTGGCAACGCCGTTAGCTTACCGTCATTTGGGGCTTGAGCATCAAACATCATTACTGTAGGGTAACGGTAATAATCCGAACCCTAAATAAGGAGTATTTTTATGGGCAGAATTTTCGGCACGGACGGTGCAAGAGGAATAGCAAATACAGAGCTTACATGTGAATTGAGTATGCAGATAGGCAGAGCTGCCGCAATGGTGCTCTTGGAGAATTCAAACGGTAAAAGACCAAAAGTATTGATTGGTAAAGATACAAGAGCATCCTCCGATATGCTTGAAAGTGCAATCTGTGCAGGGCTTTGCTCTGTGGGTGCTGATGTAATGCTTTTAGGCGTTGTTCCCACTCCCGCAGTGGCTTTTCTTGTGCGTGAATATGAATATGACGCGGGCGTTATGATTTCCGCGTCCCATAACCCGTGTGAATATAACGGAATTAAGATTTTTCAGTCCAACGGCTTTAAATTGCCCGATAAGCTTGAAGAAGAAATCGAGCAGATTATTCTTGACGATACGGACACTCCTCCCACTCCCATAGGCGGCGAGGTAGGCAGAGTAACAAGAAGCCTGACGGCTGTAAGCGATTATATTGAGCATCTGCTTTCCGCAACAAATATGAGCTTTAACGGGTACAAAATTGCCCTCGACTGTGCAAACGGCTCATCAAGCGTATCTGCAAAAGAGGTGTTTACACGCCTTGGTGCAGAATGTATTGTTATAAACAGCGAGCCTGACGGCGTGAATATTAACCGCGACTGCGGCTCAACTCATATTGAACAGCTTCAGGAATGCGTCACGGAGAATAAGTGCGATTTCGGCTTTGCCTTTGACGGCGATGCAGACAGAATGTTGGCAGTTGACCATACAGGCGCACTTGTTGACGGCGACAGAGCCATTGCCGTGTGTGCAAAGCAT
This sequence comes from Candidatus Fimenecus sp., assembly GCA_051881455.1. Lineage (GTDB taxonomy): Bacteria > Bacillota > Clostridia > Oscillospirales > Acutalibacteraceae > Fimenecus. Next base: position 15,291 of record JBJEPX010000060.1, read on the forward strand.
ATGAAAACTCTCGGCAAGCTGAAAAAAGATACGGCAGTAGTAACCGTTATGAGTAATATGGGCTTTTTCAAGTTTTGCGAAGAAAACGGTATCCACTGTGAAAAAACAAAGGTGGGCGACCGTTATGTGCTTGAAAATATGCATGCGAACGGATACAGCATAGGCGGCGAGCAGTCGGGGCACATTATCTTTTTAAAGTATGCCACCACGGGTGACGGTCAGCTTTCCGCAATTCAGTTAATGGCTGTCATAAAAGATACGGGAAAAACTTTGAAAGAGCTTGCCGACGAAATGGAAATCTATCCCCAGGTGCTTATAAATGTCAGCGTTTCAAATTACGGAAAAGCCCGTTTTCATAAGGATAAAGAAATTCAAAACGCAATTGCAATGGCGGAAAAAGAATTGGGCGACGAGGGCAGAATACTTGTCCGTGTTTCAGGCACAGAGCCTCTTGTCCGTGTAATGCTGGAAGGTAAGGATTACGATAAAATCCGTGAACTTGGTGAAAGTGTAAGCCAGGTTGTAAGAGAAAGGTTAGTGTAAAATGCGTGTAGCCGATAAATGGAAGGATTATGAGCTTATTGATTGCACCTGCGGCGAAAGACTTGAACGATGGGGCAATGTAACGCTTATCCGTCCCGACCCACAGGTCATATGGAAAACCGAAAAGAAAAATCCCCTTTGGAAAAAAGCCGATGCAGTTTATCATCGCTCACAGTCGGGGGGAGGCAATTGGGAAATTAAAAGAAAAATTCCCGATTTCTGGACAATCGGCTACCGTGATTTAACCTTTAACATAAAAACCATGGGCTTTAAGCATACGGGGCTTTTTCCCGAACAGGCTGTAAATTGGGATTATACCGCCGAGGTAATAAAAAACGCAGGCAGACCTGTTAAAGTACTTAATTTGTTTGCATATACGGGCGGAGCTACCGTATCTGCTCTGGCGGCAGGGGCGTCTGTTGTCCATGTTGACGCCTCAAAGGGAATGACCATGTGGGCAAAGGAAAACGCCGTGTCCTCAGGTGTTGCGGATGCTCCCGTGCGTTGGATTGTAGATGATTGCATAAAGTTTGTGCAAAGGGAAATCCGCAGAGGCAACCGTTACGATATTATCATAATGGACCCGCCGTCTTACGGCAGAGGTCCCGGCGGCGAGGTGTGGAAGCTTGAAAATGAGGTGTATTCCTTTGTGGAACTTTGTTCGCAGGTGCTGTCCGATGAGCCTTTGATGATGCTAATAAATTCATATACCACTGGTTTAAGTCCCTCTGTTATGGAGTACATATTGGGCGCAGTTGTAAAGCCTCGCTTCGGCGGAAAGGTTACAGGCAGTGAAATAGGGCTTCGTGCCACAGAAAACGGATTGATATTACCTTGCGGAGCCTCCGCAATTTGGAGTAAGGAATAAAATATGGCAGAGTCAATAATCGAATTTAATAATGTTACCTTCCGTTACGAAAGCGATGAAGAGGGAGTTGTGCTTCCTCCCGCCGTCAGCGATTTTTCACTGAAAATAAACGAAGGCGAGTTTGTTGCTGTTCTCGGTCATAACGGCTCGGGTAAAAGTACACTTGCCAAGCTTGCAAACGGACTGCTGCTCCCCGAAAGCGGTACTGTTATTGTAGCGGGGATGGACACAAAAGACGAAGAAAAGGATATAGAAATAAAACAGACGGTAGGCGTTGTCTTCCAAAATCCCGATAATCAGATTGTCGCTACAATAGTGGAGGAGGACGTGGCTTTCGGCCCCGAAAATTTGGGGATAGAGCCTTCGGAAATCCGAAGAAGAGTTGATGAATCTTTAAAAATCGTGGGAATGTATAAATACCGCCGTCATGAGCCCCATAAGCTTTCGGGCGGTCAAAAGCAGAGGGTTGCAATAGCAGGTATTATCGCAATGGAGCCGCGCTGTATAATTCTCGACGAACCTACTGCCATGCTTGACCCCGTGGGCAGGCGTGATGTAATGAAAGCCATAAAGCGCCTTAACAAAGAACTGGGCATAACTGTGGTTTACATCACTCACTATATGGAGGAGGCGTGTGAGGCTGATAGAATTGTGGTAATGGACGATGCGCGCCTGTTAATGGACGGAACTCCGAGAGAGGTTTTTTCAAACACGGAAAAAATCCGCGGTATAGGGCTTGATGTGCCTCAAACCTGCTCTCTTGCGGAGTTACTCAGAAAAGACGGAATTCGCCTTAAAAACGATTTACTGAGTATTGATGAATTAGTGGAAAACATAGACGATATATTGAAAGGTCAGTAAAAAATGTCCCATTTGAAAACGGAAAATTTATCATATGTCTACGGTGAGGGTACTCCCTTTAAAATCACCGCTCTGGACAATGTTAATATAGATTTGGAAAAAGGCGAGCTTGTGGCAATAATCGGGCATACAGGCTCGGGCAAAAGCACCCTGGTTCAGCATCTTAACGGACTTTTAAAGCCAACAGGGGGCAAAATCTTCCTTGATGATGAGAATATATGGGAGTCAAAGTCAAAGGTTTATGACACACGCTTCCGTGTAGGACTTTGCTTTCAGTACCCCGAATATCAGCTTTTTGAAAGCACGGTTTATAAGGATATCGCCTTCGGCCCTTCCAATATGGGGCTTAATGAAAAAGAAATTGACGAAAGAGTGCGTTCAGCCGCAAAATATGTGGGAATACCTGACAGTATGCTCACAAAATCCCCCTTTGACCTTTCGGGCGGAGAAAAACGCCGTGTGGCAATAGCGGGAGTTATCTCCATGGAGCCCGAGGTGCTTATTCTTGACGAGCCCACAAGCGGACTTGACCCAAGGGGAAGAGAGCAGATTTTGGGGCTTATAAAGAATTACCGTGAAAAAACGGGAAAAACCGTTATAATCGTGTCTCACAGTATGGACGATGTTGCCCGTTTTGCAACAAAAGTAATTGTAATGAACGATTCCCGCGTTGAAAACAGCGGGACGGTTGATGAAATTTTTGAAAACAGCTCGCGCCTTTCGGAAATCGGGCTGTCCGTGCCGCAGATTACGGAAATTTTTATAAGACTAAAAAAACTTGGTTATCCCGTCAGCGAAAAGGTATATACAGTAGAGCAGGGGCACAGTGAGCTCATGCGCCTTTTTGCGGAAAGGGGTATTGTATGATAAAGGATATAACAATCGGGCAGTATTTCCCTATGAATTCTCCCATACACCGTTTGGATCCGCGAACAAAGCTTCTGTTTGCAACCGTGTATATTGTAATGACCTTTGTGTCAAATAATTTTGTCGGGTTGCTTTTTTGCCTTGTAACAGCTTGCATTGTTATCGCTGTTTCAAAAATACCTGTAAAAACGGTGTTAAAAGGACTTCGCCCAATACTTTTAATTGTAATTATTACTTCACTTTTACAAATAGCGTATGTAAAAACAGGCGTTGTGCTTGTTGATGTGTGGAAAATAAAAATCACCAGCGGCGGAATATTGATGGCGCTGTTTATGACGGTGAGAATTGCGTTGCTGATTGTAATGAGCACAATGCTTACCTATACCACATCTCCCACATCATTGACAAACGGACTTGACCGTATTTTTGCACCACTTAAAAAGATAGGCATTGATTTTCACACGGTAACAATGATAATGACGATTGCGCTCCGTTTTATCCCCACCCTTATTGAAGAGGTGGATAAAATAATGAACGCGCAGAAATCAAGGGGTGCAAATTTTGATAACGGCAACATTTTAAAGCGTGCAAAAGCGCTTATCCCCTTGTTTATACCGCTTTTGTTCAATTCAATCAGGCGCGCTTATGAGCTGGCAAACGCTATGACCTGCCGTTGTTATAACGGCGGAAAAGGCAAAACTACCATGAACGCTTTGAAAATGAAAAAAGGCGATTATTTCGCGGTAATGATAGTTGCTGTTTTTATTGCAGGTGTGATATTGCTTAATATTTATTGCGGAGAATATAATGCGGAATTTACTTTTAACGCTGCGGTATGACGGAAGCCGATATCACGGTTGGCAAATTCAGCCAAACGGCGATACCGTTCAGCAAAGGCTTTCTGATGCTTTTTGTAAAATCAGCGGAAAAAATGAAAATATAATAGGCTGCAGCAGAACGGACGCAGGCGTTCACGCCAATATGTTTTGCTGTAATGTAAGAACGGATTGTACGGTGGAAGCGGAAAAAATACCCGACGCGCTGAATTTTTATTTGCCGTCTGATATAGCCGTTTACGGTTGTACGGAGACGGATTATGATTTCCACGCGCGGTATGATTGCAAGGGAAAGGAATATGTGTATCTTATTTATAACGGCAGGTACCGCAATCCCTTTTATGAAAATAAAGCGTTGTTTTATCCTTATGAAATTGACGCTTCCATGCTTGATAGTGAGGCAAAGTCATTCATAGGCAAGCACGATTTTTCCGCCTTTTGCAGTGCGTGCAGTGAGGTCAATGATAAGGTTAGAGAAATATATAACTTTTCCGTTCAGCGAAAAGATGATATAATTGAAATGAAAGTCAGCGGAAACGGCTTTCTGTATAATATGGTTCGCATAATGGCGGGAACACTGCTTGATATTCAGCAGGGTAAAATCGATAAGGGGAAAATTCCCCTGATTATCGAAAGCCTTGACCGTAATAATGCAGGGCCCACAGTTAACGGCTGCGGGCTGTATCTTAACAAAGTTTTTTATTGATGTGTGGTGGATTTAGGTGGCGCAAGAAAAGAAAAAAGTGAAAAAAACAAAGCAGGGAAAAGCGTCAATCAGCCTTAAAACGGCAAAGCGTTTAAAGGCGGCGGCAATAATTCTTGTTGTACTTATTTTGGTATTCATTGCGGCGGCTCAGTTCGGCGGTGTGACCTTTTCCACAATAGGGGATTATATTGAGTCGGCGATTGCAGGCTTAGGCTCTGGCGAGGGCTATCCGTACAGCGTGAACGGCGTAAGTATTAACGACGCTTCAATAACAAACTCCGATTTGGCGCTTATGTCTGACGATTATGTAAAGGTGCTTAATTCCACCGCCAAGGAAATTTCGGCGCTTTCCCATAATTATGACCACCCCGTTATGACGAGTAACAGCGGCAGAATTCTTCTTTACGACGCAGGCGGCAAAAAATTCCGCGTTCAGTCTAAAACCCGAATTCTGTATGAAAAAGAAACTGAGCATATTATTCTGACAGGCGCAATAGGTAAGGACGGCTCTGTTGCCGTTGCGACAAGAGCAGACGGAGCAGAAAGTATGCTGACGGTTATTGACAGTAACCGAAAAGAGGTTTTTGTATGGAAATGCTCAAAGGAGCATATCGTTTCATGTGATGTTTCGGATAACGGAAAAAGCTTTGTAGTGTCCGTAGTGGGCGTTCAGAACGGCTCTGTGTATTCAAAGGTGTATGTGTTCAGCAAAAAGAGTGATTCTCCCGTATATTCATTTGAATACAGCGACAGCGCCGTATCAACCGTGCAGTTTTTGTCAAACGAAACCGTAATGGTAATGGGCAATAATGTTTGTGAGGTTATTAAAGGCGGAACTGCGCAAAAAATTGATGTAACGGTCAATACGCCGTCAAAACTTTATATTTCGGATAATAACACCGCTATACTTGTGCTTTCAAAGTATTCAAGTACAACGCAGAAAATAATAAAGGTTTATAACAAGTCGGGGACAGAACTGTTCACCAAGGAGATTGACGGACTTGTAAAATCCGTTTCAACAGACGGTAAGTACATAGCGGTTCTGACCGACAGCAGTGTTCAGATTTATAATACGAAAGGGGAGATGACAGGATTTTCCAATGTGAATACCGATGCGGAAAAGGTATTGGTATCAGGCAGAAATACATATGTGTATTCGTCCGATATGATAGATAAGTATTCATCGGTAGAAAAGAAATAACTCGGAGGTAATTTATGTTTTTAATAATTGATATTGTACTCGCCGCAATATTTGCTTTGATTGTATTCCTTGCAATTAAAAAAGGCTTTATTAAGGCTCTTCTGGATCTTGTTGCAGTAATTCTGGCTTTTGTTCTGGCGTTCAGTTTAAGCGCGCCCGTTGCGGAAATACTGTATGATTCGGTTGTAGAGGATATGATTGTTTCATCTGTTGAAGCACAGATTGACGAAAAAAACTTTGATGCTTCAAAGGCAGCGCAAGAGGTTAAAACAGCTTTGGAGGAACTGCCCGAAACGGTGGTTTCATTGGCAAAGGCGGCAGGCGTGGATTTCGATGAAATAATCAAGGATATTGATTTTAATAAGGTCAGTTCCGAAGATACGGTTAATAAACTTGTCAAAAAAATTGCCGAGCCTATTGCAGTAAAAATTCTGACTGCTGTGTCATTTTTATTGCTGGCGGTAATATTGCTCATTCTTTTCAAGGTGCTGGCAGTATTGATTTCAAAAGTTGCAAAATTGCCCTTGATAGGCGGCGCGGATAAAATCCTCGGCGGTATATTGGGCGCTTTGAAAGGCGTTTTGTTAATCGGCCTGATTTGCACGCTTTTAAACGGATTTTTCTCATCGGGGGACAGTGAATTTTCCAAAATGGTCAATGATTCGGTAATTATAGGGCTGTTTGAAGATTTCACATCACCGTTCAGATTTAAGTAAGGAGTGGTTATAATGAGTGAGGAAAGAAAAACTATGAGTGAGAATATTAAAGACCTTTTTAAAGGCTGTCTCACAATACCTAATCTGCTTTCGGTAATAAGAATTTTGTTAATTCCCGTTTTTGCCGTGTTGTTTTATAACAATCAGATAGGCTGGGCGGTGCTGGTGATTTTCCTTTCGGGACTTTCCGATTTCTTTGACGGTAAAATTGCCCGCAAATTCAATCAGGTAAGCGCATTGGGCAAAATGCTTGACCCTATTGCCGATAAACTGACAATTTTTGCAATCGCTATTGTGCTGTTCTTGAAATTCAAGTCGGCAGAAAGCGAGGCAATGCAGGCGTTTGCATGGGTATTCCTGCTCTTTATTGCAAAGGATTTAATTATGATTTTGGGCGGAGCGCTCCTTATTGCTCTCGGCACCCGTCCCGTTGCGGCGGAGTTTTACGGCAAGGCGGCAACCTTTGCTTTTTACGCAGTTATGGTCATAATAATCGGCTTCGGACCTGAGGTGGGCGCAATCAGCGCGGTTTACCCGAATTTCACCTTGCCTGAAACAGTAATGTTCGTGCTGGTAGTAATTGCCGTTATACTTACTTTTGTTGCTTTCTTCAGCTATCTTCCCGGAGCATTGAAGCAAATTAAAGAAAATTCCGGAAAAAATAAAGCTACTTCGGAACAGAAAGAGGATAAATAATGAACGAAAAAATGCTTTGCAGCAGATGCAAAAAAAATCCTGCTGTATTTTTCATCTCCAAGGTTGACGGAGATAAAACAACCAGTGAGGGGTTGTGCATAAAATGCGCCATGGAGCTGAATATCGGCCCCGTGAAACAAATTATGGAAAATATGGGGATAACTGAGGACGATATGGACGATTTTTCTGCACAGTTAGAGCAGATGATGGAGGGAATGGGTGAAGACTTTGAATTCGGCGGTGCCTCAACCTTTCCCTTTATGCAGGGAATGATGCCCATGATGCCTCATGAAGCATCGTCAGGTGAAACTCCTGATAAGGCAAAGCAGGACGGTAAAAAAGACAAAAAGAAAAAACAGGGCACAAAAAATGACAAGAGAAAATTTTTGTCCCTTTATTGCACCGACCTTACATCAAGAGCCAGGGAAAATAAACTGGACAGAATTATAGGCAGAGATATTGAAATTGCCCGCGCAATTCAAATCCTTTGCCGCAGAACAAAGAACAATCCCTGCCTTATCGGTGAGCCCGGCGTTGGTAAAACCGCCATTGCCGAAGGGCTGGCACAGCGCATTGCCGAGGGCAGAGTGCCCGCAAAGCTTGCCGATAAAGAAATCCACCTTCTTGACCTTACAGCCCTTGTTGCAGGAACACAGTTCCGCGGTCAGTTCGAAAGCCGTATCAAGGGACTTGTTGACGAGGTTAAAAACGAGGGCAATATAATACTGTTTATTGACGAGGTGCATAACCTTGTGGGCACAGGTGACGCCGAGGGCTCAATGAATGCCGCAAATATCTTAAAGCCTGCTCTTTCCCGCGGTGAAATTCAGGTTATCGGCGCAACAACCTTTAATGAGTACCGCAAGCATATTGAAAAGGACGCCGCTTTGGAGCGCCGTTTCCAGCCTGTAAAGGTTGAAGAACCGTCAATTGACGATACCTATAAAATGCTTTTGGGAATAAAGAGCTATTACGAAACCTTCCACCGTGTTAAAATAAGCGATAACCTTGTGTATAAGGCTGTAACTCTTTCAGAGCGTTATATTACCGACCGTTTTCTCCCCGATAAGGCAATAGATTTGCTTGATGAGGCGTGCACCTGTGCAAATCTCCGTAATAAGGCAATCAGCGAAAACGAACTTAACGAAAAGAAAATCTTTGACTTGAAAAAACAGCTTGAAGAGCTGGAGGATGAGTTGGCAAACGGTGATAAAGACGCAGATTTAGAGCCGATTTATGAGCATATTTCCGTTGCTAAAAGCGAACTTGCCGCCTGCGAGGGCAGGGCAGAGGAGCTTTCTGAAAAAGCCAAGGATAACGGCGTTACGGAAGACGATTTAGCTCGTGTTATTAACCTTTGGACAGGTATTCCCGCAACAAAGGTTGTTGAGGGCGATGTTAACAGACTTAAAGGCCTCGAAGACAGACTTATGCAAAAGGTCATCGGTCAGGATGAGGCTGTAAAGCTTGTTGCGAACGCAATTAAAAGAAGCCGTATTCAGTTAACGCTTCAAAAACGCCCCGCATCCTTTATTTTCGTAGGACCCACAGGCGTGGGTAAAACCGAGCTTGTAAAACAGCTTTCTACAGAGCTTTTTGATACTCCCGAAACACTCATAAGACTTGATATGTCCGAGTTTATGGAAAAGCACAGCGTTTCACGCTTAATCGGTTCTCCTCCCGGATATGTGGGCTATGACGATGCAGGTCAGCTTACAGAAAAGGTCCGCAGAAAGCCCTATTCCATCATACTGTTTGATGAGATAGAAAAAGCTCACCCCGATGTAATGAATATCCTTTTGCAGATACTTGACGAGGGCAAAACAAACGATGCTCACGGCAGAACGGTGAACTTTGCAAATACGGTTATAATAATGACCTCAAATGCAGGCAGTCATATGTCAGAAAGCTCATTGGGATTCGGAAAATCCGAAAAGGATATTTCAAAGGAAAAGGTGCTTAAAGCGCTTAACGATTTCCTCCGTCCCGAGTTTATCGGCAGAGTTGATGAAATTGTCGTGTTTAATCCCTTGGGCGAAAAGGAATATGAAAAAATCGCAGTCCTTATGCTTGACGAGATAAAAACAGTCCTTAAAGATAAAGGAATTGAGCTTTCCTATGACGAGAATATACCGTCTGTAATTGTTTCAAAAATGGACGGCAATGTAAGAGGTGCAAGAGATTTGCGCAATGTTATCCGCCGTAATATCGAGGATAAAATCTCAACCCTGATGATAGATAATCTGGGTACCCCGATGAAGAAAATCATCGTTTCCTCGATGGATAACAGCATAGATGTGTCTTTTGAATAAATAACGGAAAAAACGGCAAATTCATTTGCGAAACGGTAGGGCGGGGGCTTGCCCCCGCCGTTGAAATCACATTAAACCTCATGGTGGTATCGTAGGGGCTGGCGACCTCGACAGCCCGCAAAATCTCGCGAAAAATTTCGCGGTGCGCCGAGGGCGGGGCACCCTACAACCAAATCCATAAAGTTTGATGTAACCCGTAGGGAAGATGAGTCTCACTGCGGTTCGGTCACGGCTCGGCTCTGACAATCCACCGGATTGTCATTCACTACCTCGCCGCCGCTTCGCTACCCACATCGTCCCGTAAATTAAAAAGAAATACAAAGAACGGTCTTCCCCTCATTCCCTATTTTTCTTGTCACCATATTTTAAAAAATAAAAGACGAAAAGAGGTTGACAAAGAACACCCTTTATGTTAAAATAATCACCGTCCTTTGAAATGCGGGTGTAGTTCAATGGTAGAATCCCAGCCTTCCAAGCTGGTCGTGTGGGTTCGATTCCCATCACCCGCTCCATTTTTATGCGCTGATAGCTCAGTTGGATAGAGCATCTGCCTTCTAAGCAGAGGGTCGGGGGTTCGAATCCCTTTCAGCGTGCCATTTCAGCGCAGAGAGACAAAGCGAGAGCTTACTTTGTGCGCTGATTTATACGGTGGGTATAGCTTAGTTGGTTAAAGCGCCAGTTTGTGGCACTGGAGACCGTCGGTTCGAATCCGACTATCCACCCCACTAAAAAAATCTCCGCCTGTTTTCTTTGGCGGAGTTTTATCTATAAAAGAATATTGGGGAGTCGTCAAGCGGTAAGACACAGCACTTTGACTGCTGCATGCGTGAGTTCGAATCTCGCCTCCCCAGCCAGAAAAAAGCACGCGAAAGCGTGCTTTTTTCAATGAAATTCGTTCCTTGCGGAACGAGTGAAATATTACTGAGTAATGTGAAATACGCTTCGCGTATGAAATATGCTGCGGCATATGAAGAAACGAATTTCATTTCACATTTTGTCGTATGACAAAATATTTCATCAGCTACACGCTCTTGTCGGTTCAAGTCCACATCAGAAATTCGCGGCGGTATCTTTTTTGCTACCTCTTTACAGAAACAAGCACGCTTTCGCGTGCTTGTTTCAACAAAGTGTGCTTCTTGGCACGAGAAGTGATGCTTCGCATCGTGAAATTTCTGCGGAAATGTGTGGTACAGCACACTGCACTTTACATTGTGCTCAAACCGTTATGCAACATCGGAAAGATTTTGCATTGTGTTATTATGCAAGGTTTGAGACTTTTCGTATTCAGCAATTTTTTTCTCAATTTCGTCTGCCTTTTCGTATTCTTCGATACATTCGCAGAAATCGTAATATTCGGCAAGATGCAGTTGCTTGTCTTTTTCATCGCTTGCCACGATAAGCGCGTCAAAGGCGGAAAGTATTGCTTTCTTTTGAGCTTCGTTAAATTCTATGTATTCATTATCAATGTAATGCATAAGAATGTATGTATCCATGTAATAATATCCGGAGGGTGAGCGCTCTAACATCTTTTCAAGGAAAACCTCACTGTACTTATCGTAGTTTTCATTGATGAGCAAAAGGCAAAACCAGTCAGTTACAAACATCTGATATGCAGTTTCATTATCGGCATATGAATACGCACATTTTGAATTTTTGAAAGTGCGCAAAAATTCTTTTGTGTCCGAAAGCGCCGTTTCAAAATGCTTTTCAGCCTCAACGGGATTGTCTATGTCGGGCATAAGTGTGTCGTACGCGTCGCAAACATAAATCAAATCGGCAAGCTCGCCGCTTTCTTCATACTTTTCTAATCTCTTTTCAGGTGAATTAAGTAATCCGATTACAAAAAGAGCGGCAAATATAAGCACTACCACGCCTGCTATGCACCCTATGATGATTGCGGCTGTCTTTCCCTTTTTGCGCTCAGGAAGTTGACCGGGCATGTAAGGATACGGTGTTTGACTGTAATATCCCTGCGGTGTGCCACCGTATTGGTTGCCCTGACCGTACATATTCTGTTGCGGATTTACAGGAGCACCTGCGGGATAACTGCCGTATGGCCGGTACTGCCCGTTTTGATTATTGGCAAAACCGTTTTGCTGAACACCCGAATAAGGAACCTGTTGAGGCTCACCTGCGTTTTGTTCCGCAAAATTGTTCTTTTCTTCTTCATTAAACATAATAACTCCCCCTTTTTTTCATAGTACATTATTTTAACTGTCCTGTCAAGGATTTACACCTATTCCCATATTCCGTTTTTTTGAGTGAAACATTATATAAGACTTCTTGAAAGCTGTTAAAACGGAATATTAAAAAAGCTGATGCATCTGCATCGGCTTTTTCGTTTGTATCTGCAAATTTGCAATTGATTTTCTTCTTTGGATTTGATATTATAATACTGAAATAAGGTGATTTTATGCAAATTGTAATCTTAACTGCCCTGGGAGTGGGGCTTGCAACCGTATTCGGCAGTATTATCGGCTTTGCGCTAAAAAAAATACCCCATAAATTTAATGATATAGTATTGGGCTTTGCCGCAGGAATAATGCTTGCCGCCGCTGTGTTGGGACTTGTTGTGCCGGCAGTAGAAAAATCAAGCGGAATAATTGGGCTGATAATCGTAATTGCAGGAATAATGTGCGGCGCACTGTTTTTAAGCCTTGTGGACCGCTTTGTGCCACATATGCATCATATTACAGGCACAGACAAAGAAAAGCACGGTGAAAATTCAGCACAGCTTAACCGTGTAATGCTTTTTGTTTTTGCTATTGCAATTCATAATCTGCCTGAGGGCATCGCCGCAGGAGTAAGCTTCGGTACGGGCAATATCTCCGATGCCGTAACCGTGGCAGGGGGTATAGCGCTCCAAAATATTCCCGAGGGTATGGTAATAATAGCTCCTATGCTTAATGCAGGTATTAAAAAGACAAGAGCTTTCATAATTGCTTTATGTACTGGTCTTGTTGAGGTAATCGGTACAATGATAGGCTATTTTGTTGTTTCCGTCTCTGTTGCGATTCTTCCCTTCGCACTTGCCTTTGCAGGGGGAACTATGCTTTATGTGATAAGCGATGAAATGATACCAGAAACCCATTCTCACGGCTTTGAAAAAGGCGCAACCTATTCCTTGCTTGCAGGTTTTTGTGTAATGCTTGCAATGGATGTGCTTATCGGATAATTTTTAAGGGACTTGCACCGAAGAAACACCTTCTGCATATAATGCATGGAGGTGTTTTTTTATGTTATTATCATTACTTCAAAGCATATCCGCAAATTTTCTGTATTTAATTCTTCACCTTACAAACAGTAATTCTTTCGAAAAGCCGCTGTCGCATAAGGAGGAGCAGGAGGCGCTTATAAAATATCACCGTGACGGAGATATAGAGGCGCGAAACCGCCTTGTAAATCACAATATGCGTCTGGTGGCTCATATTGTGAAAAAATATTATGCAAATTATTCCGATCAGGAGGACATAATATCAATAGGAACAATAGGACTTATAAAAGGAATAAATACTTTTGATTATTCAAAAGGTACAAAGCTTGCAACATATGCTTCAAAATGTATTGAAAATGAAATACTTATGCACTTTCGTTCAAAGAAAAAAAGCTCTTTGGAAATTTCGATGAACGAACCTATTGATATAGACAGCGAGGGCAATCCGCTTACCTTTACCGATATAATTTTCAGCAACGAAACAGTATTTGACGATGTGGATTTAAAATTGAAAACCGAACAGCTCTATTCTTATCTCGAGAAAATCAAAGAGCCGAGGCACCGTGAAATACTGATTATGCGTTACGGACTTTACGATACAGAGCCTATGACTCAGCGTGAAATTGCACAAAAACTTAAAATCTCCCGTTCATATGTGTCAAGAATTGAAAAAAAGGCGATAGAAGAGCTGAGAAGTATGTTTAATGTTCAATCTTGATTTGCTCAAAAATGCAAGTTTAGGGTGAACCGTCATTCATTTTATGGCGTTTTTTACAAAAAAATAGAGTTTTTGCTTCTGAATTTGCAATTTTATAAAAAATAATCCCAAAATGGTTGACCTGATTTTCCCGATATGATATAATTCGGCTTGTAATTTTACAATTTATCGAGGTAGTGTGTAAAAATGAAAAATCAGTATCTAATTGAACTTGTTGAAACGGTCAAAAAGCGTAATCCCAACGAGCCGGAGTTCTTGCAGGCGGTCGAAGAGGTTCTTGAATCCTTGGAGCCCGTAATTGACAAGCATCCGGAGTTTATCGAAAAGGGAGTAATGGCAAGCCTTGTAGAGCCTGAAAGAATTATCAAATTCCGCGTTCCGTGGCTTGACGATAACGGTAAGGTTCAGATTAACCGCGGCTTCCGTATTCAGTTCAACTCTGCAATCGGACCATATAAAGGCGGACTTCGTTTCCACCCGTCTGTTTACGAGGGAATTATCAAATTCTTGGGCTTTGAGCAGATTTTCAAGAATTCACTTACGGGACTTCCCATCGGTGGCGCTAAGGGCGGCTCGGATTTTGACCCCAAGGGTAAATCAGATGTTGAGGTTATGCGTTTTTGCCAGAGCTTTATGACAGAACTTTCAAAGCACATAGGTGCGGATACCGATATTCCCGCAGGCGATATCGGCGTAGGTGCCCGTGAAATCGGTTATATGTTCGGTCAGTACAAGAGAATTCAGAACGGCTTTTCAGGCGTTCTTACAGGTAAGGGACTTTCCTACGGCGGAAGCCTTGTTCGCAAAGAGGCAACGGGCTACGGACTTTGCTATTTCACCGAGGAGATGCTCCGTGCAAAGGGCGATTCCTTTAAGGGCAAAACCGTGGTTATTTCAGGTTCAGGTAATGTTGCTATTTATGCCGCTGAAAAGGCTATACAGCTTGGCGGCAAGGTTGTTACTTTCTCTGATTCAAACGGATATATTTATGATAAAAACGGCGTAGATTTAGCACTTGTAAAACAGCTTAAAGAGGTTGAGCGCAAGCGTATTAAGGAATATGTAAACACTCATCCCGAGGCTGAATATCACGATGGCTGCAAGGGCGTGTGGACAGTAAAATGCGATATTGCACTTCCCTGCGCTACGCAGAACGAACTTGACGGTGACAGCGCAAAAGCTCTTGTTGCAAACGGCGTAATTGCAGTTGCCGAGGGCGCAAATATGCCATCAACTCCTGAGGCAATCGAGTGCTTCCAGTCAAACTGCGTGTTGTTCGGACCTGCCAAAGCGGCGAACGCAGGCGGTGTTGCAACATCTGCCCTTGAAATGAGCCAGAACTCAATCAGATATTCATGGACATTTGAAGAAACCGACGCAAAGCTTCGTGAAATTATGATTGATATTTATAACAAGAGTGCCGCCGCCGCAAAGGAATACGGCATGGAGGATAATCTTGTTGCAGGAGCAAACATTGCAGGCTTCTTAAAGGTTGCAGATGCAATGATGGCTTATGGCGTGGTTTAATAACGAATTTTGTTTGATAAAAAAGCGCAGAGCGTATGCCCTGCGCTTTTTTATCATAAAATGTTGAAATCCGTAAATTGTTGCTGTAAAATCTTACTATGTAATTAGGAGTGAATAAAATGAACCGTATAAGACTGTTTTAATCGGGAGCGCTTTTTTGTTTGCTGTTTATTGTGTTATCTTTAATCCCGAACTGCCTTTCTCACAGCCCGAATGGGTATATGCTCTTGCAACTGTTTTTTATGCCGCATTTCCCATAAAGGATATGCTTGCGCCGTTCACGAATAATACATATAAAGGAAGACAGTTCAAAAAGTATTATATTCCCGCAGAAAATTTTGACAAAGCCGAATTTGAGAAAATCAAAAAGAAATATAACAGGGGAGCACTCTGCTCAATGCTTTTTTGGCTTGCATATATGAGCGTTCCGTCGTTGCTTTATCTATTCGGCATTATCGGAAAAGAATGGGTGTTTTTCTTCTTTGCACTTTCAAATTTTGCCATATTTTATGCAGTTTTCGGATGGTGCCCAATCAACAAATTTTTTATGAAAACAAATTGCTGTAACGAATGCCGCGTATATAATTGGGATAGCTTTTTTCAATACAGCTTTTTAATTCTGATTCCCAATAAATATACCGTAACACTGTTTTTGCTGGGTGTTGCGTCCCTGTTGGAATGGGAGACAATGCATGCAATTCATCCCGAAAGATTCTATAAAATCAGCAATGCCTGCCTTTCGTGTGAAAAATGTGATATGGAAGCGTGCAAAAAGCATAAAAAACGCTTTTTCAGCAAAAAACTTAAATCGGAGCATTGTGCTGATGATACAAAGGATTTTGAACACAATGTCCCCGAAAATGTGATATCGAAATAAATCCCCGATTTTAGGGGATTTTATTTTGCGTATATGTTGAAAAAACAAAACCCATTTGTTATAATTGTTCCATTATTTAAGCGAGGTATCGTATATGAGCACAGTAACGGAAAAAATGAACGGTTTATTAGGTAAATGGGGTCCGTATTCAAAAAAATACAGCGGAATTTCCCGTATTGTTGACCATCAGTCGGAGGGCGGCGTGAGATTTGATTTGGTTGTCAGTCCAGCAATAGAAAATGCGGACAGCCGCGTGCCGAATGTAACTGTCCCCACAGGCGTCCACCCTTGGGAGGCAAAATCGGATTATTCTTTCTATTCATATCGCTATGACCTTGAATGGAAGGATAGGGTATATGCCGATGTGTCCTTTACAAAACTTACCGACGACAGCGTGCTTGTCAGGTCAAAGTTCTTTAATAATACCGATATTATGCAGATTTGCCTTCTAAATCTGTTTTCCGCCATTGAATATCCCAATGTGTATTCCTGCACGCCCATTTTGCCCTCAAAGTGCGTGTTTATCAAGGCTCTTGATTATGTAAGCTATGATTATAACACCGTGCGTCCCTGGGATAAACAAGTGATTGACGCTATGAAAAAGGGCGAATTTTTTGACGATATGTTTACATATCACAAAGGACTCGGCGACAGAGATACAAACCGTTACATTCTTCCTAAATGCCCGCGTTTGGGTGAAGAAAAAGGCGACAAAATCGTATATGAAATTAAAAAAGATAAAAGCTTTAATTCGCCGGTACTCCATATCCGTTACCGCACAACTGACGCCAAAGACAGCGAGTGGATACTGAACGGAAAAACCGTTTCTTTCCCCGTTGCGGAAAAGATGGGAATTATTGCAATACCCTTTGAAATGACGGATAAAATTACGCTTGTATCAGAGGGTGCGGGCGGTATAGAATTTGACTTTTTCGCAATAACAGAAAAAGGAGAAGCTGTTTCGGTAAAAACCGAAAAGCATAATTTCTACCCTCAAATTAAAACTGCCGACTGCGAAAAAGGCAAGCTTGTAAGCTATAAGTATGATGGGCTCTGCGATAAATTCTATATCAGAACCTTTAATAACTCCACAAGATACCGTGATTTCGATACAGGCTGTCTTGAAGACAGCCCCACCGCCAGAATTTCACAGCCCGACGAGAGTTTTCAAAATATGCTTGAAACATTTTCGGGATCATTTTCCGAAAAACACAGCGATGAGGGCTTTTATCACAATACGGTTGTGCACACTCTCTATATTCAGCCTCATACTACTCATACGGAATATGCGGTAATCTCTTTCGGCAAAACAGAGTATAAAACGGCTGAGGAGTATGAGAAAATATATGAAACCGTACATTCCTCGGTTGAAAATCTCGGCTTAAATTCTGCGGGAAAGCCCTATGAATTTTCCAATAATATTCTCCGTGCAACCGTTTTCCAAAATACGGTTTATCCTCTGTACCGTCACGGCGAATACATAGTGCATCATACTCCGGGTAAGCGTTGGGACTCGTTCTATACTTGGGATTCGGGCTTCATAGGCCTTGATATGCTGGAATATGCTCCGGAAATCGCCGATTATATTCTTGATACATATTTGAGTGATTACGATAATCCGGATTACGCCTTTTTGCTTCACGGTTCACCCGTGCCTGTGCATATTTATCAGTATCTTGAAATGCTGAAAAGAGCAAACGATAAAACAGGGCTTTTAAAGTATTACGGCAGAGTTAAAATGTTTTACGATTTTCTTGCAGGCAAAATTAACGGCTCTACAACAACAAAATTCAGCAGCGGGCTCACCACTACCTTTGATTATTTCTATAATTGCAGCGGTATGGACGATTTGCCGCCTCAAAAGGCTATGTATGCCGGAAATCTTCAAAAATATATGACTCCCGTAATTTCCTCCTGCGAGGTTATCCGCTGTGCCAAAATTCTTTATATGGCGGCTGACCTTCTGGAAAAAGATGAGGATAAAGAAATATACCTTGCCGATATTGAACGGGTGTCCGACGCCTTACAAAATTATTCATGGGATGAGGACTGCGGATATTTCTCATATGTTCTTCACGATGATAATGGCAATCCCGTGGGCGCTTTCAGGAACGAAAAAGGCGAAAACTTAAATAAAACAATGGACGGAATTTATCCCATCATAGCAGGCGCCGTTACAGACGCTCAGCGTGACAGAATTCTATCCCATCTGAAAAGCGACGATGAAATGTTTAGCCCCGTGGGTATAAGTGCTGTTGATAAAACCGCTTCTTATTACATCACAAACGGCTATTGGAACGGCAATGTATGGCTTTCTCACCAGTGGTTTGTTTGGAAAACAATGCTTGATTTGGGCGAAACCGATTTTGCCTTTAAAATTGCAAAAACCGCTCTGGACGCATGGAAAAGAGAGGTAGAATATTCATATTATACTTTTGAGATGTTCAATATAACCTCAGGCAGAGGCGGCTGGTTCCATAATTTCGGCGGTCTTTCAACGCCCGTAAATATTTGGACAAACGCTTATTATAGGTCAGGAACACTTTCAACGGGACTTGATACGATGGTTATGAACAGCAGTTTTACAAATGATAACTCGCAGTCGAGTTTTAGAATAAAATATTACGGCAAAAACGAAAAGTATTCGCTGATTGCCGTAATGAACGATTCTTTTGATTATTCGGTAACCGTAAACGGCGAAAAATATGATTTTTGCCTGCGCGAAAAGGGCGCAATAGAAATAACCCTTGACGGTTCTGTAAAAGAGGCAGAAATTAAAATCAACTTGTGTAATCCTCAATAATTTTTTGCAGTTCGCTTTCGCTTTCGGTTTGAATTCCGCTTTTCAGCCTTTCACGGTCCTCCTTTGGAAGAGAGTAAACATATGAGTCATAAATCTCAAAGGGCGTTTTTTCGCGGTTTTTAAAAACTGCAATTTTGCCCTGATAATCCGCAACAGTATATACGGTTGCGGAAGTGGTGTTTTGCACTTTGCCTTTCTCGCTCGGCTCTTTGGTTACCAAAGAAAGCGTAAGTATAAGGGCTGAAAATGCGAACAATAATGCAAAAACCGAAATTTTTACTTTTTTCGTCATTTTTTTGCCGTCCTTTCAGCTTTGATACATTATTATTTTTCACAAAATTATACAATTTATTAAATTTTATGAAATTTTCTAAAAAGACTAAACATTTTAATATATTTGTGTTATAATTACCGATATATTGGATTTTTCTACTTGTTGCCGCAAAAGAAAGCGGCTCGCGGAGGAATAATATGAGAAAAAAGGCTCCTGTCCGAAACAGTAAAAACCACAAGAAAATCAATAAAACTTTGCTTGCAGTCCTTGCCGTTCTTTTCACAGGATTTCTTACCTGCGTAATTATCGGCTCTTATGTTTTGTTTGATGTAATCAGCACGGTAAACGGTGACAGATTGGTTGACCTTGAATTTTATAAGCAAAATCAGGACCAAACCACTATTATTTACGCAAATGATGCAGAGAACAATCCCGTTGAGCTTGCCCGTCTGCACGGCGCGCAGAACCGTGTGTGGGTGAGTAAGGACAATATGTCCGAATGGATGGGTAAAGCCTTTGTATCGTTAGAGGATAAGCGCTTTGAGAAGCATAACGGTGTTGACTGGGTAAGAACAATCCTCGGCGTTGCAAAGTCAAAGTTTAAACAGGGCGGTTCTACCATTACACAGCAGCTTATCAAGAATCTGACAGGCGAAAACGGAAGAACTATTAACAGAAAATACAATGAAATTCTCTCCGCTATGAATTTGGAAAAGTATTACGATAAGGAAGTAATACTTGAAGCATATTTGAACACCGTT
Source organism: Candidatus Fimenecus sp. (assembly GCA_051881455.1). Classification (GTDB taxonomy): domain Bacteria; phylum Bacillota; class Clostridia; order Oscillospirales; family Acutalibacteraceae; genus Fimenecus. The sequence continues at coordinate 35,071 of JBJEPX010000060.1, forward strand.
TATTTAAGCCACGGCTGTTACGGCGTAAAAACCGCTGCCGAAATATACTTCGGTAAAGATGTTTCGGAGCTTAATCTTGCCGAGTGCGCTTCGCTTGCCGCAATCACTCAGTCACCGGGCGAGTATGACCCTCTTTGGAATCCGGAAAACAACAAAATACGTCAGGAATACTGCCTGCGTTCCATGCTTGAACAGAAGGTTATAACGCAAGAGCAGTATGATGAGGCTGTGGCATACGAGCTGATATTTACAAACAGTGAAAAGTATGTTGAAAAAGAGGATAACAGCGATAAGGATACCGCTGTTGATAACGAAATCCAGAGCTATTATGTTGACTATGTAATAAGCAGTGTAATCAAAGACCTTAAAGCGGCAGGCTATTCACATTATGAAGCCACAAAGATGATTTATTCAGGCGGACTCCGTATATATTCCGCTGTCGATACAAAGGTTCAGGATATTCTTGAAGATGTTTATGTTCACCGCACCAATTTTCCCAGCGAGCGCGTAAGCTCAGTTAAGGACCAGGCACAGTCTGCAATGACAATAATGGATTACAGCGGCAGAGTTGTGGCTATTGTGGGCGGAGCAGGCGAAAAAACCGAAAACCGTTCCAATAACCGCGCAGTTTCAGCCGCCCGTCAGCCCGGTTCTTCAATAAAGCCTTTAAGTGTTTACGCTCCCGGCATTGAAGAAAACTATATTACATGGTCATCAAAAATCAAGAACTACGGTATTACATGGAAGGGCAAAATCTGGCCTACTAACTATGGAGGAGACCCCGGGTCACCTAATAGTTTCCTGACCGTGCAGTATGCACTTGCCATCTCATATAATACCGTTCCCGCTCAGCTTTTAATGATGATGGGATTTAAGACAAGTTACAGCTATCTTACCGAAAAATTCCACATAAGCACCCTGAATGCCGATATTGACAGTCAGGCTCCGTCCGCTTTGGCAACAGGCGGTACAAACGGCGGTATTACCACCCTTGAAATGGCGGCGGCATATGCTTCCTTCGGCAACGGCGGTAAGTATTACAAGCCCTACTGCTACTATAAGGTAACCGACAGCACGGGTGAGAATGTCATTTTGCAGAACAATCCCGAGGGTGAGCAGATTATTTCTCCCGAATCGGCATATGTAATGAACGAACTTTTGCGTACTGTTGTCACTTCATCTTACGGTACAGGCCGTAATTACGGTGTAAAGGGCTTTACAACCTATATGAAAACAGGTACTACTTCGGACAACTACGATAAGTGGTGCTGTGCAGGTACGCCGTATTATGTTGCGGCTGTTTGGTTCGGTTACGATTATAATAAAGAGATTAAAGCTTCGGGAAATCCTGCAGGTCTGATTTATAAAACGGTTATGGACCGTGTTCACAAGGGACTTGCCGTAAAATCCTTTGAGCAATATACAGACCAGGTAGTACAGCGAACTTATTGTACTTCTTCGGGGCTTTTGGCAGGCAACGGCTGTTATTCAAAAGCAACAGGCTGGTATAAGCTGTCAAATCTTCCGGGAGTTTGCGCAAACTGTAACGGTGCTCCGCCCGCTTCCGAAAACGAGGGAACAACTTCTGTGAGCAATCCCGAAACCCCGACAGAGAGCACTACTGCGGCTCCTGTGGAAACGACTTCTGCTCCCGCGCCCGAGCCTCCGGCAACTCCGGAAGCTCCGGCAGCATAAAAAATACGCCCATCTTATGATGGGCTTTTTATGGTTCGGATTATTACCGTAACCCTAATATACATTATAAGGTGAAGTAAATGAAAGACAGAAAAAAAGCATATCTTGTTTTGGCTGACGGAACAGAATTTGAAGGCTACTCTATGGGAAAAGAGGGTGTAACAATCGGTGAGGTCGTTTTCAATACCTGCACCTCCGCATATACGGATATTTTATCCGATCCTACATATTACGGACAGATTGTGGCGCAAACTTATCCTCTTGCTGCCAACAGAGGCGTTATGCCCGAGGGCGACGGCAGTGAGATTATGTCAAGCGGATATGTCGTTCGGGAATGGTGTGATGTTTGCTCCGATGGCGGCGAGGTGAGCCTTGACCGTTACCTTGCTTCAAGAGGAATAGTAGGCATATGCGGCATTGACACAAGAAAGCTTACAAGATATTTGCGGGATAAAGGCTATGTTAACGGCGCTATTACCGACTCTCTTGATAACAAAGATGAGCTTCTTGAAAAAATTAAAAAATATACAATATCAGGCGCGGTTAAAGAACTTTCAGTTAAAGAACCCATGAAGCTTTGCGGAAATAATGCAAAATACAATGTGGTCGCGATTGACTATGGCTCACCACGCAAACAGCTTAATGCTTTTTTACTGAACGGCTGTAATGTAACGCTTGTTCCTGCTTTTACATCGGTTGATGAAATAATGAAGTATTCACCCGACGGAATTGTGCTTTGCGACGGTCCCGCCGACCCTGACGATGAGCCCGAACTCATAGAAAATATTAAGGAAATTATAAAAAAGGATGTTCCTGTTTTTGCTATCGGATTAGGTCATCAGATGCTGGCTCTTGCAGCAGGCTTTAAAATTATTAAGATGAGTAAAGGGCACAGAGGCTCAAATCAGCCTGTAAGAATTGAGGGCACAAAGCGGATTATGGTTACCGATCAGAACCACGGCTATTCGGTGGATAATTCTTCGGTTTGCGGCAATACAGCCGAGATTATTATGACCAATGTTAACGACGGTACTGTTGAGGGCTTAAAATATAAAAATTTTGAAGGCTTGTCGGTTCAGTTTACTCCTAAGGGCGATGAGGACAGCAGTACGGGATTTATTATACGCGACTTTTTCAAAATGATGGACGGTGAGAGTAATGAATAAGTACAGTAAAATATTAGTTATGGGGGCAGGCCCTGTAAAAATCGGTCAGTCCCTGGAATTTGATTATTCCGCCTTGCAGGTGTGCCGTGCCTTAAAGGAGGAAGGCATTACCGTTATCTTTGCAAACTCCACGCCGTCTGCACTCGCAACCGATAAAATGTTTGCCGATAAGGTCTATATTGAGCCGCTCAATATTGAGAGCGTGAAAAAAATATTGTCACAGGAACGTCCCGACGCATTGCTTGCAACGGCAGGCGGCGACGACGGGCTTGAATTGAGCCTTGAACTTTTCCAGAACGGATACCTTGACGAAACGGGTACAAAGCTTTTAGGCGTTGACAGTGACATAATCCGAAGCGTAAAAAACCGCCATTCCTTTGCAGAAGCACTTGAAGAGATGGGCGAGCCGTCTGTCGATTCTATTGTTGTAAACAGCTCAGAGGAAGCGTGCGATTTTGCCGATAAAGTGGGTTATCCGGTTATCGTTCGCCCTGCATTTACTCCCGCCCGGGAAAGTGCAGAGTTTTGCTATACAAAGGAACAGCTTTTTGAGAAGGCTCAAAAGAGCATTGAGGCTTCAATCGTAAGTCAGATTATGATTGAAAAAAGCATTGCAGGTTGGAAAGAAATTGAATTTGAGGTTATCAGGGACAGCGAGGATAACTGTATCAGCGTTTCGAGCGTTGAAAACATTGACGCAGTGGGTATTCATACGGGAGACAGTATTGCCGTAATACCTG
>JBJEPX010000061.1:0-110528 GCA_051881455.1 Candidatus Fimenecus sp.
TATATTTGGGTTAAAGAGAGGTAAATTTATGAAGGTAAGACTGTTGTCATTAAATGTTGACAAGAATATGCCATTTGCCAGATTTCAGGCAAGAGTAATAAGCAGTATCAAGGCATATTCCGATGAATCGCTGTCATTCGAGCATTTTGAGAATATGCGTGACTTGTTTTCAGCATTGCAGGAGGCTTTGGAAAATGACGAGCTGATTATCACCGCTGTTGACAATAAGCATTATACAAAGTTAAAGCTTGCTCTTATTCAAGCTCTTGAAACGGAGGTTCAGTACAATCCGTCAATACTTAATATGCTTGAATCCGATGAGGAAATGGACGATAATCTGCGAAAGGACTTTTCTGCCTTCCCCGAGCCTGCAACCGTATTTTTATCTAAGGACGGTCTGTATTCGGGCTTCGGAATAGAAAACGGCAGTCAGTATTTTGCGTTGCTTCCAATTGATAACGAGAGAATAAACCTTATATTGAGAAACGGTTTGGTTCCGTTCCTCTCAAAGCATCTGGGCTTATCTGAGGAAAGTGAATTTCTCGGTGAAAATAAGCATTTTGACAATGAAAAGGTTGCAATCGCAGTAAAAAGATTACTCGATACAGGCTCAGTTGCAGCGGTAAATGGTACACAAAATGCCGAAATACTTAAAAGCTGCGGCGACAGCGTGGAAAACTTTGATGATGTGTTCATCTTTACTCCTCATGTTGAGGATAAAGGCGATGTTAACGCAACTGAATACGCTGCTCAGCTTGCAAAGGTAAGCCTTGATTTGTCTGCCGCCAATATCGGCGCTTCAATCAGCGATATATACACAGCAGGCGACTCGAAGTACATTTGTATCGCTGTTTCAAACGATGAATCCGCAGTGGTCAGAAAGCTTTATATGTCAGAGGACGAAACAGAGGACGCATTTATTGAAAGCGCTGCAGTTGAGTTAATTGAGCTGGTGGGCGAAAAGGCAATTGGTGTTCAGAGCGTTGGTATTGAGATTACAGACGGCGCCGTGCCGACTGAAAGCGAACCTGAAAAAAATGCCAAAAGTAAGAAAACCGTAGCGGTTACCTGCGGCGTATTGGGCATAATTGTCGTGCTTTGCGCGGTTTTGGGTATCGTGTATAAAATGCAGGGCGAAAACGGTGCCTTCGCACAAAAGATTAAGAGAATATTCGGTACAGAGTCAACAACGCAGTCTGCACCGTCAACTACCGAACCCAAAACTACCGAAAGCACAACAGAACAGAAACCTGTTCAAAAGCCTCTTATGAAACTTTCCGCGTTTATGGCAAATGAAATCGTTTCTCTTGAAAAGCTTAAAAACTCAGAGGAAAATACATCAGAAGAGTCATCAACAGGCGCCGGAAATGAGGAAAATACTTCCTCAACGGCCCCCGAAACGGTTGAAGATAAAGGTGCACCTGAATTTATAACGGTTAACGGAGAAAAAATACCCGCAAAAGAAGCACTTGCACGATTTGTAATGACCGAGATGGGCGAGGGCTATAATACGGAGGCTATTAAGGCGCAGACCGTTGTAATCTATACATATTTGAAATACCGTGATACAAACTTTGTAATTGACGGTGTAGAAATCAGCGAAACATACAATAATGAGGTTATGGAAGCCGTTGAGGCTGTTTACGGCGAGTATTTGTCCTATAACGGCGAAGTAGCGCTCACTCCTTATTTCGGTATTGCGGCTCGCAAAACATCAAATGCTCAAACCGTGTTTTCACAGTCATATTCTTACCTCAGAGATATTGAGGTAACAGGAAATCCCGATACAAAGGCAGAAAACTACAAGGTAACAAAAGAATATACCCTCGGTGAAATGAAAGGAATACTTTTGGCATATAACGGTAATCTTTCGCTCTCTGATGAGCCTGCCGGGTGGATAACGGTACAAAGCCACGATGCGGCTGTGTCTTCAAGCATCGGATATGTAACTAAGGTTAATGTGGGCGGCGTTGAAATGAGCGGGCTTGATTTCAAGACAAAGGTATTTTCTTCACAGCCTCTTGCTTCTCATTGCTTCACCGTTTCTTACGACAGTACAAATACTACCTTTACCGTTACAACATACGGCGAAGGCATGGGCGTCGGAATGAGTAAAACAGGCGCAAATGTACTTGCCGCAAACGGTACAAAATACAAGAAAATTCTTTCAACATACTTTAACGGAACAACATTAACCAAGGAGGAAAATGTATGAAAATTTTAGTTACGGGCGGAGCCGGTTTTATCGGTTCACACACATGCGTAGAACTTTTGAATGCGGGCTACGAGATTGTTGTTGTTGATAATCTCTACAATTCCAGCGAAAAATCGTTGGAGAGAGTTCGCGAGCTGACCGGTAAGGATTTTGCGTTTTATCCTTTTGACATCCGTGATAAAGATAATATGCGCAAGATTTTCAAAGAACATAAGATTGACGCGTGCATTCACTTTGCAGGTCTTAAAGCCGTAGGCGAAAGCTGTCAGAAACCCTTAGAGTATTATGACAATAATATCGGCGGAACTCTTGCTCTTTGCGAGGTTATGAGAGAATTCAACTGTAAAAAAATTGTTTTCAGCTCTTCTGCAACCGTTTACGGTATGAATAATATTTCTCCTTTGAAGGAAAATATGAAAACAGGCGGTACAACCAATCCTTACGGTACCACAAAGTATATGATTGAAATTATTTTGGAGGATTTCCATAAGGCAGACAGTGATTGGGCTGTAACACTTCTTCGTTACTTCAATCCCATCGGCGCTCATAAGAGCGGCAGAATAGGCGAAAATCCCAACGGAATTCCCAACAATCTTATGCCTTATATTACACAGGTCGCTATCGGTAAACGCCCGTTTTTGAGCGTTTACGGTGATGATTACGATACCCATGACGGTACAGGCGTCAGAGATTATATCCATGTTGTGGATTTGGCGCTCGGACATGTTAAAGCGGTTGAAAAAATCGTAAAAGATACTCCCTCGGTCAATGTTTATAATCTCGGTACAGGCAAGGGATACAGCGTACTTGATGTTGTAAATGCCTTTGAGCAGGCATCAGGTCAGCATATTGAGTATAAAATTGTTGAAAGACGCCCAGGCGATATTGCAACCTGCTATTCGGATGCTTCAAAGGCATATAATGAGTTGGGATGGAAAGCTGAACGCGGGCTTCTTGAAATGTGTGAGGATTCATGGCGTTGGCAGAGCATGAATCCCAACGGATTTGATGAATAAGTAGGGTGAAGTTACTATGAAGAAAAAGGGCTTAATAATCGGCATAGCGGCTGTTGTTCTTGTTGTAGCCATTGTAGCATTCAGTGCAGTTTCAACATACAACGACCTTGTCCCAAAGCAGGAAAAAGTGCAGAATACCGATGCTCAAATTAAAACATATCTCCAACGCAGAGCAGATTTAATTCCCAATCTTGTGAATACGGTCAAAGGATATGCCGCTCACGAGGAAGAGGTTTATACGGCACTTGCCGATGCACGGGCAAAGCTTAATTCAGCAGCTACACCTGCTGAATATGAGCAGGCGGAAAACAGCTTCAATTCAGCACTTTCAAGGCTTCTTGTAGTTGTTGAGAATTATCCTGAGCTTAAAGCAAATGAGAATTTCATTTATCTTCAAGATGAAATTTCAGGGTCAGAGACAAGAATTGCAACAGCGCGCAAGGATTATAACGATGCAGTCACCGAATATAACCAAGCAATAAGAAAATTTCCTGCAGTAATTTTTGCAGGAATGTTCGGATTTGAAAAGGCAGAATATTTTGATACTACACCTGAATCACAAACCGTTCCGTCGGTGAGTTTTGAATAATGTAAGGATATGAAAAAATTTCTTCAAAGCTTCTGCTTTTTGATTGCTTTGTGCAGTGTATTGTCATGCACCGCCTTTGCAATAGATTTGCCGAAGCCGACAAACGAATTTTTTGTCAATGATTTTGCGGATGTTATTGACGATGAAACCGAAGAAGATATTATGGCTATCGGAGCAAGTCTGTATAAACAGACAACTGCACAGGTCGTTGTCGTTACGGTCGATTCTCTGAACGGATATGATGTTGGTGAATATGCTCTTGAACTCGGCAGAGAGTGGGGCGTAGGGGAAAAAGAGAAGAATAACGGCGTTGTTTTGCTTTTGGCTGTTTCCGAAAGGAAGGTTACAATCCAGGTAGGATACGGCCTTGAAGGGCGGTTAACGGACGGTAAAACAGGCAGAATTCTTGATAACTATGCTATTCCTTATCTTAAAGACAACGATTATTCAAAAGGGCTCAGTGAAGCGTATAAAGCGATTGTTACCGAGGTCTATGCGGAATATGATGTTACACCGCAGATTGACTACGACGCAGATGAGTACTATAATGATGATACCGATGCCATGGATACAATTGTTTCGCTGATTATAATTTTCATTGTTTTGCTTATAATATTCGGTGGAAGGCGTGGCAGAAGAAGATTTTTCATCGGTCCGTTTTTCGGCGGCTTCCACGGCGGTTTCCACGGTGGCACAGGCGGAAATGATGACTTTTTCGGCGGAGGGAGTTCGCATTCCGGAGGCTCGTTCGGTGGCGGCGGCTTTTCCGGAGGCGGAGGCTCTTTCGGCGGCGGAGGTTCTTCAAGAGGCTTTTAAGGAGGATGTTTATGAGGGTATTTGATTTTGATAATACAATCTATGACGGCGAGAGCGGTTTGGATTTATTCCTTTATTTCTTTAAGAAAGATCCCAAAGGCTTGCTCAAATATACTCCCAAATTCTTTGAAGGCTTTGTAAAGTATAAGCGCGGTAAAATTACTATTGACGAGGTAATGGAAGATTACGGCGTAATTTTAAAGGAATACTGTGGCAAGGTAAAAGATGTTTTTGGCGAGTTTGAGACATTTTGGGATCAAAATATGGAAAAGGTAAAAAGCTTTTACTACGAAATGCAGGACGAAAATGATATCATTGTTTCTGCCTGCCCTGTATGCCTTCTGAAAATTGCCTGTGACCGAATAGGAATAAAAAACTACATCGGCTCTGATATTGATCCCATAAACGGTGAGATTAAAAGCGTCTGTTATAAAGATAAAAAAGTAGAGGCTTTCCGTGAAGCCTACGGCGACGCGGAAATAGACGAGCTTTACACTGATTCCATGAGCGACAAGCCGTTGATGGATATATCAAAAAATGTTTTTATGGTTGACGGCGACAAAATCAATCAGATAAAAAAAGACGGTAAAATGATAAAAATAAAAGCATAATTTAATAATTTTGTGAGTAGGTTGGGCAGTTGCGCAGAATTTTCTGTGAGGAAAGTCCGAGCATCATACAGCAGGGTAACGGCTAACAGCCGCCGAGGGTGACCTTAGGGAAAGTGCATAGAGAATAACCGCCGCTTTTGCGGTAAGGGTGGAAAGGCGAGGTAAGAGCTCACCGGCGTTGCAGAGATGCAGCGGCCGAGCAAACCCTACCCGATGCAACATCGACGGGAGTTGTCAGCTGGGCAGATACTCCGAAGGATGGCTTCAGGTGCGCGGCAACGCGCATCGCAGATAGATAATTGCCTTAAACGACAGAACTCGGCTTACAGACCTACTCATATTTTTATAAGACGGAGTATATCCGTCTTTTTTTATTCAATCACCAAAACTGCCACATATCCGTATAATGTGTTGAGGTGATTTTTATGATTGACGCATTGGCAGGGACCGTTTTTGTGTGCTTAATTCTGCTGGGAACAGTTGCATTTTGCTATATTATTATGTTAAAATTACTTATACCGAAAACCGACAGTGATTATTACATATTTATTCCCTGTGATAAAAACACAAAGGATGTTCGTAAAAAAGCATACGGTATGAGATTGAAACTCAATCTTTTCAGCGACGGAGTTTATGGGAAAATAGTAGTTCTTGATTCGGGAATAACCGAAGAAGAGCGTGAAAGTCTACTTGAAATTTGTAAAGAAAGCAACGGAATATATTTAGTGCAGAGAGAAAAAATAAAGGATTTTTTGAATGGAAGAATTTGAAACAAAAATTAAATTGCAGGGTACTGTAACCGATATAACCTTTCGCAACGATGCAAACGGCTATACCGTATTTACCGTTGATACCTCTGAGGAGGAATTAACGGTTGTGGGAACTGCCCTCGATATAAAAACAGGCGACCGTGTGGAGGTTGTGGGTGATTATACATACCATTCCGTTTACGGCAGGCAGTTTAAAGCGGATTTGTGTACAGCCCTACTGCCTGAAACGGTGGATGACCTTTACCGTTATCTTTCAAGCGGCGTAATTAAGGGCATAAGAGAATCAACTGCACGCAAAATTGTTGACCGTTTCGGCGAAAAAACCTTTGAAATTCTTGAAAACGACGCGGAACGCCTTGCTGAAATTAAAGGTATTTCTATTGAAAAAGCGAGAAAAATCGGTAAAGAGTATAATAGGCAGTGCTCCACACGCGCTTTGATTATGAATTTATCCCGTTATGGGCTGAATACGGGCGAATGCATGTTGGCATATGAAAAATTGGGCAATAACGCCGTTGAACTGATTGAAGACAACCCGTATATTCTTTGTGAGGGAGAAAACAGGATTTCCTTTGAAAGAGCGGAGCAAATTGCAGGGATGCTTCCCACAAAGCCGCAGTCACAGTGCCGCATTGAGGCAGGCGTAGTTTATGTGATTACCCATAATTTCTATAACGGACACACCTGCGTTCCCCTCGAAAAGCTATACGCTCCGTCAGGCGAATTACTGGGTGAAAGCCGCGAAAATATTGAAATTGCGATTGACAGTCTCAAAGAAAGACACAGAATAGTAATTGAAGAGATAAACGGGCGTGATTTCGTTTTTCTGCCCGAGGCGTACCGTGCCGAAAAGTCCATAGCAAACAGAATGAAAGTGCTTTTGCGGTATCCGCCGGAAAATCCCATACCAGTTGAACAGTATATAGATAATCTTCAAAAACAAAGCAAATTTGAATATGCCGAAAAGCAGAAGCAGGCAATAATCACAGCAGTAAATAAAGGTATTCTTATTCTTACAGGCGGTCCCGGTACAGGTAAAACCACGACTTTAAATGGCATAATCGGTATGTTTGAAAAGGATAATCTTGATATTGCCCTTTGCGCTCCAACAGGCAGAGCCGCACAGCGAATGACCGAAGCAACAGGCAGAACAGCCGCAACAATTCACAGATTGCTTGAAGTTGAGTGGGACAGTAACGATAAACCCGTGTTTAAACGGAATTTGCGTAATCCTCTTGACTGTCAGGCAGTGATTGTTGATGAGATGTCTATGGTGGATATTTTCCTCTTTTCAAGTCTTTTGGATGCGTTGCCTTTCGGATGTCGCCTTATTATGGTAGGGGATAGTGACCAGCTTCCGCCTGTAAGCGCGGGAAATGTGTTAAAGGATTTGATTGACAGCGGACTTGTTCCCGTTGTTCAGCTCACCGAAATATTCAGGCAGGCAATGGAGAGTAATATTGTCAGAAATGCCCATTTGATCGTCAGCGGAAAGCATATTGAAACGGAATATAAAGAGGGGGATTTTTACTTTTTACACCGTAATTTTCCTCTTGACGCAGTACGCACCGTTAAGGATTTATACACAAAAAGATTGCCCGAAGCATACGGAATGGACCCTCTTACACAGATACAGGTGCTTTGTCCCTCAAAAAAAGGCGATACAGGCACTTTTAATCTTAACCGTGTATTGCAGGAGACTGTTAATCCTCCCTCAGCAGAAAAGCGTGAGTACAATACAGGCTACCGTCTGTTTAGAACAGGCGATAAGGTTATGCAGATAAAAAACAATTATAATATTCATTGGGAAACTGAAAACGAAGAGGGCGACGGTATTTTCAACGGCGATATTGGATTTATTGAGCATATTGATTTGCATAACGATGCGATTATTATTGATTTTTCAGGTAAAAGAGCAACATATTCAAAGGAGCAGTTGGCGGAAATCGAGCTTGCGTATGCCGTTACCGTTCACAAAAGTCAAGGCAGTGAGTTTGATGCCGTAATTATGCCCGTAATTTCGGTGAACAGCCGCCTTTGTTACAGAAATTTACTTTATACCGCCGTAACAAGAGCAAAAAATCTTATGGTGCTTGTGGGGACAACAGGTTGTGTAAGTAATATGATTGAAAACTGTAAAACACAGCTTCGTTATTCATCTTTAAAGCATTTTTTACTTGACAATGACGAAAAAGGTAGTATAATGTAAAAAGCCAAGTAAATAGTGCGTGGGGGCTGACGGTAAGTCGGCTGAGATTGAGGCTTATTCCGCCTCTGACCATTGAACCTGATACGGATAATGCCGTCGTAGGAAGTTTTATCAGCCTTGCGGTATTCCCTTGGCTGAATTTTTTTATTTGGAGGAAAAATAAATGAAAAAACAAAAACTTTATTGGCTTGTTGAAAGCGCACTTATGATTGCGCTTGCCATCGTTTTGGAGATCGTTTCCAAAATGTTTTTACCTAAGCTGCCTTTCGGCGGACAGTTTACAATTGTCAGCATGCTGCCGGTAATTCTTGTAGGTTGGAAATACGGAATTTCAAAAGGACTTGTAACAGGCTTTGTCTATTCTCTTGCGGAGGCTGTAATCGGAGTTGCCGACGGTACAATCACCGCCGCTTTTCTTCCCGTTGAAGAGGACGGTCTCGGTGTTGGCAAAGCAATTCTCATGCTGTTCCTTGACTACATTCTTGCTTACACCGTACTCGGACTTGCCGCTATGTATAAAAAATCTATTAAAAAGAACTGGCTTTCTTTGGCTCTCGGTGCATTTACGGTTCTCGTTTTCCGCTATATGTCACACATTTTGTCGGGATACATACTTTACGGCGCATGGGCTGAGTGGTTCTTTACGGAGAATGTTTCGTGGGGCGGCGGAATATATGAAAAGTTTAAGGATAACGCCAATATGCTGTCATTTGTCTATTCGGTAGTATATAACGGTTTGTATATGATTCCTGAAATTATCATTACACCTATTGTTGCGGCTGTTGTAGGCAAAATCCCCCAGATTACAAGTGTAAAGAACGCAAAATAAGTTTAAACGAAAAAAGAGCAAAGGCACACTGCCTTTGCTCTTTTTGCATATTACGATATTTCATCAAACCGTCTGTCAAAGCTTCTGTATTGAAGCGCCTCGGTAATGTGCTTTGTATCAATCTCCTCGGAATTATCAAGGTCGGCGATTGTCCGTGCAATTCTCAAAACCTTGTCATATGCTCTTGCCGAAAGTGCCAGCCTTTCAAACGAGGTTTTAAGAATCATAAGTGCATTTTCCGTTAGCTTGCAGTATTTTCTCGTGCTTGCGGCGTCCATTTTTGCGTTGCAGGTGATTTTTGTCCCCGCAAATCTTTTAAGCTGTATTTCCCGCGCCTTTTCAACTCTCGCTTTAACAGAAGCCGAGGACTCTGCCTTTTGATTACCCGAAAGATTTTCAAAATCAACAGGAGGAACGGAAATATGTATATCAAGTCTGTCAATAAGGGGACCGCTTACACGGTTCAAATACCTTTGTGCCGCCCCATGTGAACAGGTACACTCTCTTGTGGGGTGACCGTAATATCCGCAGGGGCAGGGGTTCATTGCACAAACTACCATAACGGAGCAGGGATACTGAAATTTTGCCGCCGCACGGGAAATACTTATAACTCCGTCCTCAATGGGCTGACGCAGTACCTCCAAGGTGTTTCTTGTAAATTCAGGCAGTTCGTCAAGGAATAAAACTCCGTTGTGAGCTAATGAAACCTCACCGGGGCGTGGGATTGCGCCGCCTCCTGAAAGCCCCGCAGGAGATACCGTGTGGTGGGGCGATCTGAAAGGCCGCGAGCGCATAAGGGAAATCCCCGTTGGCAAAGCGCCTGCTATTGAATAAATGTTAGTAGTTTCTATGGACTCCTCAAAGGTCATTTCGGGGAGTATTGAGGGCAGTCTTTTCGCAAGCATACTCTTACCCGAACCGGGAGGCCCCACCATAAGCACATTATGACCGCCGGCGGCGGCAACTTCAAGTGCTCGCTTAACTTCTTCCTGACCGCGTACATCAGAAAAGTCGGGCATATTGTCAGGGTGCCTGTATTCCGTATAATTGTCAGCCGAAACAGGAAGAATCTCTTTAATTCCTGTCAGGTGATTAAGCAACTGCACAACATTCTTTACGGGGTAAACCTCAATTCCCTTAACAACCGCACCCTCGCTTATGTTTTCGTCAGGAATGAAAACCTTTTTAATACCGCATTTTTTGGCACACAGCACCATGGGGAGAACACCGTTGATTTTGCGAAGCTCACCGTTTAACGAAAGCTCACCTATAAAAGCCATGTCCTCGGTAACGCCTTTCAGTTGGTCATTTGCGCAGAGCAGAGCAATAAAGATGGGTAAATCGTATAAAGGTCCCTCTTTTTTCATGTCAGCGGGAGCAAGGTTTACCGTTATTCTGCTTACAGGATACTGCAAATTTGAATTTTTAATGGCGGAGCGCACTCTTTCACGGCTTTCCGAAACTGCCGTGTCTGGAAGTCCTACAATATCAAATCTGGGCATACCGCCTGAAATATCGGCTTCTGCTATTACCTTGTATGCTTCCATACCGAAAAGCCCGAGACTCGTAATTTTTGCAAACAATGTTTTCACTCCCGACTGCGGTTATTTTTGTTTATCCGTCAAATTATAACATAATTATACATTATTACGGTTATTTTTCAATCCTTTTTATATTTACTTTTATAATATTTTGGAGTACAATGTAAATATTGAAATTTAGGAGGCTTTAATTTGAACGACATAAACTCTCTTTACGATAAATGGATACAATCCGCTGTCGCCGATAAGGATTTGATTCCCGAGCTTGAAAGCATAAAAGGGGATAATGACGCTATTCTTGACCGTTTCTATAAAAATCTTGAATTCGGCACGGCAGGACTCCGCGGCGTTATCGGCGCAGGAACAAACCGTATGAATGTTTATACGGTTAATCAGGCTACTCAGGGACTTGCCGATTATCTTAACGCTAATTTTGAAAATCCCTCTGTTGCCGTGGCGTACGATTCAAGAATTAAGTCCGAGGATTTTGCAAAAAGTGCCGCAGGCGTCCTTGCGGCTAACGGAATAAAGGTATATATATTTCCCGAGCTCGTTCCAACACCCATGCTCTCTTTTGCAGTAAGAAGACTTAACTGCTCCTCGGGTATTATTATCACCGCAAGCCACAACCCGTCAAAGTATAACGGATATAAGTGCTATGACCCCAACGGCTATCAGATGACCGATGAGGCCGCCGCAAAAACATATGAGTACATTCAGAAAATTGATATGTTCAACGGCGTTAAAACAATGGAGTTTGACGAGGCTTTGGCAGAGGATTTGGTGGATTTCATTGAGGATTGGCTTCTTGATGAATTCTATAAGAAAGTGCTTTCCTGCCGCGTTAATCCCGAAGCAATTAAAAAGGCAAACTTAAAGGTTATTTATACACCCCTGAACGGTACAGGCAATAAGCCCGTGCGCAAGGTGCTTAAAAAAGCGGGAGTAGGGGAAGTAACGGTAGTAAAAGAGCAGGAAAAGCCGGACGGCAATTTCCCCACATGCCCCTATCCCAACCCGGAAATCCGTCAGGCATTTGAGTGTGCAATAAAAGCCGCAGAGGGTACTGATGCCGATTTGCTTTTGGCAACAGACCCCGACTGCGACCGTGTAGGAATAGCCGTGCGTGACGGTGACGACTATGTGCTGATGACAGGTAATGAGGTCGGCGCAATGTTCTGCGAATATTTGCTTCATTCCCTTAAAGAGCAGAATAAACTCCCGAAAAATCCCGTTGTTGTAAAAACAATTGTTACAACACCCTTGGTTGAGGCAATAGCTTTGTCATACGGCGCAGAAACAGCGGATTTGCTTACAGGCTTCAAATATATCGGTGAGCTTGTTACAAATCTTGAAAGAAAAGGCGAGGAGGAGCGCTTTATTGTTGGTATGGAGGAATCCTACGGTTACCTTCGCGGCACTCATGCAAGAGATAAGGACGCAGTTGTTGCATCGCTCCTCATTTGCGAAATGGCGTCATATTATAAGCTTAAAGGTATGTCCCTGAAACAGTTTATGGACAGCATTTACGAAAAATACGGTATGTATCTCAATACCGTTTTGAACTTTGCTTTTGAGGGCGCCAGCGGAATGCAGAAAATGAGCGATATGATGACTTCATTGAGAGAAAATCCACCCAAAGCCATTGCGGGTAAAGATGTTGTTAAAACCGCTGATTACAAAACAAGCAAAGTGTTTGATATTATAAATAATAATGAAGAAACAATAGATCTTCCCAAATCAAATGTGCTTTCATATTATTTATCGGACGGCAGTAAGTTGATTGTTCGTCCCTCGGGCACCGAGCCTAAAATCAAAGCATATATTACGGCTTACGGTACTTCCCGTGAAGATTCCGAGAAAAAATCAGAGGAGTTTGGCAGTGCGGTTTCCGAGCTCTTGGGAGTGTAATTTATGGACAGAAACAAATTCGTAAAAGCCGTTGCAGTTTTCCTTGCCGTTATTATGATTTTAAGCACGTCAACGGTTTTAATTCAAATTTTTATGCATTAACAGATTATCAGACTGCTATTTTTGCCGATTGCAGTCTGATTTTTTATTAAAATATCGGTTTTATGAATTTTATACAAATTTTTTTGTTGACAATTATTTTTTTTGTGATATAATTTGAATGTATTTCAGCAGGTTGTGATTAGTTTTTAAAGATTTGTTGGTTTTGAGGTGTAATTTTGAATACGGATATTAACGATAATATCTTGGTTGCCCGTGCAAAAGCAGGCGATAGCGAGGCGCTTACAGTCTTAATTAACCGTTATTCGAATTCCGTTCTCAAAAAAGCAAATTCCTTTAAAGGCTTGAGCGGCCTTGAAAGCGACGATTTATATCAGGAGGGTATGCTGGGGCTTCTTGCCGCCGTGTATTCCTTTGATGAATCCCGTGATGTGTTGTTTTCTACATATGTTTCTACTCTGGCGTCAAGAAAAATGCTTTCCGCTTTGAAAAAAGCGAACAGTAAAAACAATCTTCCCATGCGCTCTTATGTTCCCCTTGAAGATGAAACCAATCTTTTGTCGGGTGCACCCACTCCGGAGGATTTGCTTATTTTTAATGAAGAGCTTGATACAATAAACAGCTTTGTGGAGAATAATTTATCAAAAACCGAACGAAAGGTATTTAAACTGAATTTGCTCGGTTTATCTTACAGTGAGATTGCGGAAATTCTTGATTGCAGCGTGAAGTCGGTGGATAACACCTTGCAACGCATCAGAAAGAAAATCCGTAATATCAAATAAATGCCCTTTATTTAAGAGGTTCATTGTTTCAATGAATGCGGTGCAAATCCGCATGGGGTAAAAAATTTCAAGCGAGGTAGCAAAATGTACGAAGACAAAACACTTACCTGTAAAGAGTGCGGAAACGAATTCGTTTTCACAGCAGGTGAACAGGAATTTTATGCAGAAAAAGGATTTGTAAACGAGCCGAAAATGTGCAAAGAATGCCGCACAGCTCGTAAAAATGCAAGCCGAGGCGCAAGAGAGTATCATACTGCTGTTTGTGCTTCCTGCGGCGGCGAAGCAAAAATTCCTTTCGTTCCGAAAGATGACAGACCTGTTTATTGCAGCGATTGCTTTGCAAAAATGAAGGGCGAATAATTTTTCAGATAAAAAATGCACGGAGCTAATGCTTCGTGCTTTTTTTGTATATTTTTTACTTTCCGCGGCAAACTATTTTTGAGATTGAGCAGGAGGTAAAAATATGATATTTTTAAAAGCGTTTTTAGTGGGCGGTTTAATTTGTGTTGTGGGTCAACTGCTCATTGACTGTACAAAACTGACGCCCGCAAGAATTCTCGTGCTTTTTGTGGTTATGGGAGTAGTCTTAGGCGGTTTAGGCTTATATCAGCCCCTTGTTGATTGGGCAGGTGCAGGAGCAACGGTGCCTTTAACGGGCTTTGGAAACGCGCTTGCACAGGGTGTAAAAAAAGCCATTGAAGAAAAAGGTGCGCTGGGAATAATAACGGGACCTTTAACAGCCTCTTCGGCAGGTATAACCGTGGCACTTGTTTCGGGACTTATAACCTCGTTTGTAACTAAACCGAGGTCTAAATAAAAAACAGGACTGTTCTGAAATCAGAACAGTCCAAAATTTTATATTAACAAATTAAGCAACAGTTTCCGAAACAAAGCTGTCGTCACAGCAGGAGCAGGAAACATAATTTTCAGCGTCGTTTCCGATTACCACCTTTTTGCTGTCAACATACTTTTTAACAATGATATAACCTGCAACCATAGCGCCTGCGATTGCGGCGAGAACTGCGATTACTTTCAATGCTTTTTTCATAAAATATACCTCCCGAAAAAATAATGTTATAGGTATTATACATAAAAAAAAATAAAAAGTCAATGAATAGTTAAAAAATGATAAAAAGAAAAATGCCGCAGACTTTCGTCAACGGCAAAGAACTGCGCACATAATTACGCTTTGTTAAGCTTAGTAACGAGGGCGGACTTTTTACGGGCAGCGTTATTCTTATGAAGAAGACCCTTAGCAGCAGCCTGATCAATCTTCTTAACAGCTACCTTAACAAGCTCATCTTTATCCGCAGCGTTAGCCTCAATAGCAGCGTTAGCCTTTTTGATGGCGGTTTTAAGTGCTGAATTGGTTGATTTGTTGCGCTGTGCCTTTGTCCTGTTAACGAGAACACGCTTTTTAGCTGATTTAATGTTTGGCATGTGTCACACCTCCTTCGCATTACAGATACATATATTATCATGGAATTTAATAAAAATCAAGTTTTTTTTACAAAATGACTATTATTTTTTCTCCTGACAATAATATAAATGAAAAATTCAAAGAAAGAGGAAAAATATGAATTGCAGAACTGATTTGGCACTGGAACGGCAGGAATTGTTAAGGGATGGCGAATACAGCGGTGTAAAGGTGAAAAAATGGGAAATAGAAAACGCCTGTGTAACACAAATTGAGATAACGGATAAAAGCGGTGAAGAGGCTATCGGAAAACCGATGGGAAAATACATTACCGTTGATTTGCCTGAATTTTCGCATGAGAGCGAGTTACTTGACGGCAGGCTGACAGCTTTAACCGAAACCGTAAAAGAGCTGCTCCCAAAAGGTGTAAAAAATGTACTTGTGGCGGGGCTGGGCAATGAAAGTATTACCCCCGATGCGTTAGGACCGCTTTGTGCAAAGCAGATTTTTGCAACAAGGCATATTGAAGAAAATATGGCAAAAGAAATGGGTTTGTCCTCATTAAATCCCGTAGCCGCCGTATCAACGGGAGTGTTGGGGCAAACAGGTATTGAAACCGCGGAATATATTAAAGGTATTGCAGAGCTTGTAGAGCCGGATGCTGTAATAATTGTTGACGCGCTCGCATCACGCCGGCTTTCACGCCTGGGAAAAACAGTACAGCTGTCCGATACAGGTATAACACCGGGTTCAGGAGTGGGAAACGCAAGGGCAAGAATAGATGAAAGCACAATCGGCGTTCCCGTTGTTGCAATAGGCGTCCCTACGGTGGTTGACGGCGCTACGATTGTACATGACCTTACCTACGGTGCAAACAAAAATGAAAATATTTCGCAGGAGGCAGATAGTATGATGGTAACGCCCCGAGAAATCGACACAGTTATAAGCCGAGCTGCCAAGCTTTTGGCATTGAGCATAAACTGCGCGTTACAGCCGCAGTTGGAACCGGAGCTGTTTTTATCTTTGTAAAAAGTATCGTATGTATTTTCCTTGTCATTTAATCATATAATTTATGGATACTATGTCATGGAAAAGAGATGATTTTTTGAGGAAAGGGACAAACTCACACAGCCGTTATCTGCATACTGTTTGCAGAACGGTTTTGCCTGTAATTATGGCGGCAGTAATGCTTTTTTCAGGCAGTATTCAACAAACGGCAAACAGAATGTTGCGTATAAGCTCTGTTTTAACATTTCCCTTTGAAAGCAATTCTCATAATTCATATCAAACACCGAAACAAGAGGTGCAAGAGGATTATTCGGGAATAATGAGCACCGGCGATACTGTTTCAGCCGCTTCGCATAAAATATCATCTGTCCCAGAAGATGTAAAGAAGCTTACGGATAACGCTGAAATTCAGTATGCAGACGCACCGAATGACGGAAAAATTCTTGAGGTTGATTACGGTGTGCAGAATGCAACCTCGGAGTACAACGGCATATATATCCGAAATACAACAAAAAGTAAGAATATAGATATTAAAAGCTTTTTGCAAAGAAAGGTGTCTGCAAATATAGATAAAGACGAACCGTCTGTTTTGATTTATCATACACATGCCTGCGAAACCTATGAACTGCTGGACAGAGGCTTTTATACAAATTCAAGAAGCACAAGAAGCGAAAATCCGCAGGAAAATATGATTCGTATAGGAGAGGAAATTTGTAAAATTCTTACCGAAAACGGATATAAGGTGATTCACGATAAAACAGTGTACGATACACAGTATAACGGCGCATATGAGCGTTCAAGAGAGAATATAAGCAAAATTTTAAAGGAGAACCCCTCAATTCAAATCGTTCTCGATATTCACCGTGATTCGATATATCAAAAGGACGGCACAAGAATTAAACCCGTTTGCGTGATAAACGGCGAAAAAACGGCGCAGATAAAGGTTATCAGCGGCTGTGAAGACGGAAATGTTACGGATTTCCCGAATTGGGAAAAAAATCTTACCTTTGCTCTTGAACTTCAACAAAAGCTTGTTGCACAAAATCCCGGACTTATGCAACCGCTTCTCTTTTGCGGAAGAAAATATAATATGGATTTAACAACATGTGCATTGCAGATTGAGATAGGCTCCGATGCAAATACGCTGACCGAGTCAATATACGCCGCAAGGCTTTTTGCAATGTCTTTATCCGATTTAATAAAAAATTACGAGGTGTAATATGACGGAACTTTCAAGAATTATTAAGGGCTATTTGATTTCTGCCATGCTTATAGTTTTGACAACAATAGTATTTTGCGGTATTTTTACGGCACAAAACGAAACTCAAACAATGCTTTTCGGATGAAAATTGTTGCAATAATGCTCCTTAAAGTGTATAATTAAAGCAACATATACTGAAAGGATTTTGTTTTGTAATGAATTTTACCGAAATCGGAAATAACGGCCAGGTTGAGGGCTTTGCGGTTATAAAACAGTGTGATAAAAAAACTGCCAAAAACGGAAACGCTTATCTTGATATTGTTTTGTCTGACAAAAGCGGCGAAATATTCGCTAAATTGTGGGACTATAATGAAGTATCCCACGGCAAATATGAAAACGATATGTTTGTAAAAATAAGGGGTACTCTTTTAAAATATAACGGCAACGACCAGTTACGAATTGAGAGAATACGCCCCGTTACGGAAAGCGATAATGTGAATGTGGCGGATTATGTAAAGTCTGCCGATTATGACGGCAACGAAATGTTTGATTCTCTCGTTTCAAAAGTCAGCACTTTTCAGGATGAAGAACTTAAAAAGATTGTTTTATATCTGCTTGATTCAAATAAAGAAAAAATACTTTTTTATCCTGCGGCTTACAGACTTCATCATGCCATAAGATGCGGTTTGCTGATGCATACCGCGTCAATAGTAAAGCTATGCGAGGGCGTCTGCCGCGTATATCCCTTTGTCAACCGTGAGTTACTTATTTCCGGCGCAATTCTTCACGATATAGCTAAAACTGTTGAGTTTGATGTGCGTGAAACAGGTCTGGCCTCAGGATATACGGTGGAGGGCAACCTTATCGGTCACCTTGTAAAAGGCGCTATGATGGTAGATGAGGCAGCGAAAAAGCTTTCAATTGATAAGGAAAAATCAATGCTTTTACAGCATATGATTTTGTCTCATCACGGTGAGCCTGATTTCGGTGCCGCAGTAAGGCCGCAGTTTTTGGAAGCAGAGCTTTTGTCGGAGCTCGACCTTATGGACGCCCGCGTTTATGAAATAATGAGTGCTGTTGAAGGTGTGGAAAAAGGTGAGTTTTCTCAGCGGCTTTGGGCGTTGGAGGACAGAAAGTTTTATAAATATAATGATGCTGAATTAAAGGTAGATATTTTATAATTCACTCCACAGACGGAATAAGTGTTCGTCTGTGGACTTTTTGTTAAGGTGAGAAGAGTCGAACCCGATATGGTTTAAAACGGCATATTTTCGCCTGAACTGCGTTAAAAATCTTGCCAAACGGCAGTATGGCGGCGATTTTGTGCCTTGTTCATACTAAAATCTACTCGTTTTAAACTGCTCCGCACCGAAAATGCAGAGAGTACGGATGAATTTTTGCTTTTGAAACGGCAGTTGGGCTTGACGCCCGACGACGGTGAAAAAGTGAAAATACGCCGTAATATCAAATTTTCGGCATATTGTGTTTGACCCTCCTCACCTTAATAAATTCTTAATAAATTACTTACTTTTTTCTTAAATTAAAATGCAGTAAAATACCGTTGGAGGTCGAAAATATGTATAATATTCTTATTTGTGATGATGAAAAGGACATAGTCAATGCCCTTGATATTTATCTTAAATCGGAGGGATATAATACAGTTCTTTCTTACAACGGCAGAGAAGCTTTGGAAAAAGTAAGAACAGAGGAGATTCATCTTGTTTTAATGGATATAATGATGCCTGTAATGGACGGTATAACCGCAATGGTGAAAATCCGTGAAATAAGCAATATTCCGGTAATTTTATTAACGGCAAAAAGTGAGGATACCGATAAGGTATTGGGGCTTAATGTGGGCGCGGACGATTATATTACAAAGCCCTTTAATCCTGTTGAGGTGATGGCAAGAGTTAAGTCACAGCTTCGTCGTTATATGATGCTGGGCGGCGGTAATATGCCTGAAAGAGCCATTGTAATCGGTACAATTGAGCTGGACGATTCATCAAAAAGGTTAACGGTGGACGGCGAGCGAATTTCTCTTACACCTACGGAATATGAAATTCTCCGTTTGCTTATGCAAAACCCAGATAAGGTATTTTCTCCGAAAGAAATATATCAAAAGGTCTGGAAGGATGACCCCTACGGCGCCGAAAGTACAGTAGCGGTACATATAAGACATCTCCGTGAAAAAATCGAAATTAACCCTGCCGAGCCCCGTTATCTGAAAGTTGTGTGGGGACAGGGCTACAAGATGGAACGAGGTGCGAATGAATGAAAAACAGCATTAAAAGCAGTTTTATTTTAAAGCTTATTTCCGTTTTACTGTTGGGCGTTACCGTAACCGCTTTTGTTTTTTCAACCCTCTGTATGGGTTTCGGAGTTTTTTCGGGCGTTTTCAAAAATGCTGATAACTGTGAAATCGCAAAGAAAAATATTCTTGAGGAGCATTTGAATTCCGTACTTTGGCAAATAAATTATAATATGTACGATACATCTTCCTATCCCGATGTTTCGGGCAATGTTATGTATGAGGTTGCGGATGGCTCGGGCAAGGTGCTTTATTCCGATTTAAAAGATACACCTGTTCAGCTTGAAAAAACAGAGAGCTTTTCCGGAGAATACAGTTTGAGTTATGTTATGCGTAACGGCTTGATATACAATATAGAGCTGTTTGACGAAGAATCAAGAAAAATTATCCAAGAAAACCTTAGCAAAATTGAACCGGAAAAGTATTATGAAACAGAGGGCGAATCGACCGAAACAACGACGCAATATGAAGTAGAGAATGTTACAAATCCTTCCGCAGAAACGGAGAAAGATGCGGATAAAATTAAGCTCAGAACCGATTATACAATCACCGTTAAGCTTACTGAGGACCTTAGTGAAAAGGATAGCTTTTATCTTTTATCAAAAGCAGTAAATTTTGTAAGCGAAAATAAAGCAGGCTTTGCCGTTACTATGGCGGTTTCGGCAGTTTTATCCTTGTGTCTGTTTATTTTCCTTATGTGCGCGTCAGGTCATAAAAGCGGCGTAGAAGGCATCCATATTTCCAGATTTGATAAATTCCCGATTGATATTATATTTGTATTTGTCGGTGCGGCGGTAATCGGTATGCTAAGCGGTTCTGTATGGCTGTTAGATGAAACGCTTTACGATGTTTATCAAAATGTGTCGTTTTACGGAGATTTTTATGCAATAGCGCAATCATGTATAGCATTGTGCTTTTTAGCCGTGTATTGTTCCGCAGTGTTGCTTACCGTTGTGTCAATGACATCTGCGGTGCGGCTGAAAACAAAAACATTTATGCAATCATCATTAGCCTTTAAGATTATACATCTTACTTTTAAGTTTATTAAAAAAATCTGTAAGTTGATTTCCAAGTTCTTTAAAGGCTTACCCCTCGTTTGGAAAACAGGTGCGGCTGTAACGGCGTTGTTCTTTATGGAAATGCTTATGGCAACCGATTGCTTTGCCGTGATTGTATTGCTTAACTTATTGCTTGCCGCTCTTGCGGTGCTTGTATCAATTTTGCTGAAAAAAATTCAAATAGGCACAAAGAGCGTTGCCGACGGTAATATTTACGAAAAAATTGATACATCTCATATGTTCGGCGATATTAAAAGGCATGCCGAAAATATCAACCATATTAATGACGGTATTGCCGCCGCTGTGCAGGAGCAAATGAAAAGCGAGCGTTTCAAAACGGAGCTTATAACAAATGTTTCCCACGATATTAAAACGCCCCTTACATCAATCATAAACTATGTTGATCTGCTTGAAAAAGAGGACATAGAGAACCCCAACGCAAAAGAATATATTGAGGTTATTTCACGCCAGTCTGCAAGGCTTAAAAAGCTCATTGTTGATTTGATTGAGGCGTCAAAAGCCTCAACGGGAAATATGACGGTTAATTTCACCGATTTTGAAATCGGCATACTTCTCTCGCAAGCCCTCGGAGAATATCAGGAACGGTTTAATAACGCCGGTTTAGAGGTAATTCTCAATAAGCCGGAAGAACCCCTTTCGGTAACTGCGGACAGTCGCTTGATGTGGAGAGTGTTCGATAATGTTTTAAACAACATTTCAAAATATGCGCAGCCTCATACAAGAGTGTATATTGACGCAGTTAAAAAAGGAAAAACAGCTGAAATCTTTTTCAGAAACATTTCAAAAGAACAGCTTAACATTTCGGGAGATGAGCTGATGGAACGCTTTGTGCGCGGGGACAGCTCAAGAAATACGGAGGGCAGCGGTCTTGGACTTTCAATCGCCAAAAGTCTCGCAGAGCTTCAAAAGGGTAGCTTTGAAATAGATATAGACGGCGATTTGTTTAAAGTAAGACTCACTTTACCCCTTGCTTATGAAAAAAAGTAAACGCTTTAAAAAGATTTTAATTGTACTGATAATTATTCTGATTTTCGCCGTGGCATTTAAGATATGTGGGACTGCCACATTCGGAAATAATTTATAAAAACAGTCTTACTCTTGAGGAGTATATTGAAAAGCTGGAATACGGAAAATTTTATGCTTACGAGGATTGGATAATAACACGGCAAAAAGGGGATACCCCGAAAGTCCCCCAAGAATATGTTTCAGTTACAGTTTCTCCCGATAATTCGGGAGGCAGAATTTATGCATTCAAAGTAAAATAAGAACAGCACCCACCGGGTGCTGTTTACTTTTGTCTTATTCATCATTCAGTAACTTTTGCTTATATTTTGGGAGCTTTCCCACAACCGTTGAATAGCTGTGTTCAATCATTTCGTATATTATTTCATCGGGCACGGAGCCGTCAAGTGAAAAAGTATTAAAATACGGCTGTTGGACGGGAGGACAGTGATACCCTCTCACAACCTTTTCGGGAAATATCTGTCTGTAAAATTGCCCCGTCATCATATCACAGTTAAGTGTAATTGTGTCGATGCCTTTTAACTGAAAAAATTGTGCAAAAATTCGTTTTTCAACCTTGATTATTGTAACATCAGGACCGAAAGGGTAGTCAATATATGCGCCCCTCTTTTTCAGACAGTATTCAATAAGTTCATTTGGCGTAACCATTTTATTGCTGTCCCCAATCGTAATTGCGTAGCTCGCCCGACTCCAAAAGCTTTGGAAAATCCCATTGCCGCAACGCTTCATATACTCCGATAGCAACGGCGTTTGAAAGATTAAGACTTCTCGCCTCGTCAATCATAGGTATGCGCACGCATTTATCGGGATTTTCAAAAAGCAGCTTTTCAGGCAGCCCCGCAGTTTCCTTGCCGAACACAAGATATGTGTTGTCGGGATATTTTACGTCTGTATGCCTGTGTTGCGCTTTTGTGGAAAAATAGAAAAAATTACCGTCGGGATTTTTATGGAAAAAATCTTCCAAGGAATCGTAATATGTAATGTCTAATAAATACCAGTAGTCAAGTCCGGCGCGTTTCAATTTTTTGTCATCGGGTGTAAATCCCATAGGACCTACAAGATGAAGTCTTGCACCCGTTGCGGCACAGGTTCGTGCAACATTTCCCGTATTTTGCGGTATTTCAGGCTCCACCATAACAATATTCAGCGTCATAAAATCACCTTGCTTTGTTTTTTTAAAAGTATAACATTTTTAGAAAAAATTTTAAATACGGTTTATAAATTTTTTTCTTTCTTTTTCAAAAAATATTATTGCTCTCAAATAAATTTTTGAGAGTAATTTCAAAAAAGGAGGAAGAGATATGAATAACAATATGTATAAGATGCTGGGCGCTGGTGTTCTTGCAGGCACGGCGGCTCTTGCGATTACGGGTGCGGCGTCAAAAAATTCAACAAAAAGAAAGATGAAAAAGGCAACTAAAAAAGCTGTAAACACTTTTTCAAATGTTGTTGATAATATGAACAGTATGATGAAATAAGGCGGTATTATGAGAAAAACCGTAAAAATTATCGGCATAATGTTAAGCCTTAGTCTGCTTTGCTCCTGCGTTCGGACAAAATACGAGCCTATTTCAGACGAAACTTATACGGAAAAGCCGTCCGAAAGGTCATATTCACCGGAAACCACCGTTTCGCCCGAGCCGTTAGCGGACAATGGGAAAAAGCTTTCAACAGAGAAAAAGTCCCATAGTTACGGCGTGGCAAAAAACGGCGAAGCGCATGAAATTTCAAAAAATGCGCAAAAGTATTTTGAACAGGGCGGATTCAACGCCTTTTGTCTTGATACAAAATCCCAAAATAAGGTTTTATATTTAACCTTTGACTGCGGTTATGAAAACGGCTACACATCAAAAATACTCGATGTGCTGAAAGAGAAAAATGTCAACGCAGCCTTTTTCTGTACTTTACCGCAGGTAAAAGAAAACCCCGAGCTTATAAAAAGAATGATAGACGAAGGCCATATTGTTGGCAACCATTCCGTAACACACCCGTCCTTTGCCGAAATCACGAAAAATCAAATGGCTGATGAAATAAAGACAATGGACGCGTATCTCCGTGAAAACTTTAATTACAGCGAACCGTATTTTCGATTTCCGAAGGGTGAGTATAATGAGGTTGCCCTCAGCGTTGTAGATTCATTAGGCTATAAAAGCGTTTTTTGGTCACTGTCGTATGCCGATTGGGATTTGAATAACCAAAAAGGTGAGCAGTATGCATATGAAACGGTAATTTCAAGGCTTCATCCCGGTGCCGTAATACTTTTGCACTCTGTTTCACCTGACAATGCAAATGCCCTCAGCCGTATAATCGATAAAGCTCGTGAAGAGGGGTATTCGTTTATGTCGCTGAGGGATTTTCCGCAAAATTAGCAAATATTTTCAATAATAAAAAAAGCATATGTGATAACACTATTATTGCAAACGCAATTCAAATAAAAATTAAATTGATAAGGGGTGTAATAAGATGTCAAGAAATTCTAAGAGCGTAGTACCCGAGGCACGTGAGGCTCTCAATAAGTTCAAGATGGAAGCTGCTTCTGAAGTAGGCGTAAATCTTAAACAGGGTTACAACGGCGACCTTACTTCTAAGCAGGCCGGTTCTGTCGGCGGTCAGATGGTTAAAAAGATGATCAAGTCTTATGAAGAAGGCATGAAATAAGCTGAATTCTGACTGAATTTATGAACCCGATGGGAAATATCCTGTCGGGTTCGGTCTTTATGTAAAAAAATTTAAAAAAACTATTGGAAAATCAAAGTATATGTTATATAATTATATAAAATATAGTTATAAAGGGGAGGTCGGCGTTTTGGTATCAAAATATTCGGTATCACTTGAAAAAGTAATCAGTGAGTATGGCTATGAAACGCTGTATTTGCCGTGCGATGCTTCCGAGCTTTCAATAACTTCTCAGGAGGTTAACCGCCCTGGGCTTCTTCTTGCAGGTAATGAAAAATATTTTGACCCTGCAAGAGTTCAGTTCTTGGGGCTTGCGGAGATTGAATTTTTAAAATCACTGCCGAAGGAACAACAGCAGGAAAGGCTTGATTGCCTATTCAGCAAAAAACCGCCTGTTGTTATAATTACGCGAAATCTTGAACCGGTTGACGGGCTTTTGCAGCTTGCGGAAAAATACCGTGTTCCCGTTTTAAGAACTTCGGAATCTACATCATCGTGTATGGCGACTTTAATATACTTTCTCGGCACTGCCTTGGCTGAGCGCATTACACGCCACGGAGTGCTGGTTGAGGTTTACGGTGAGGGCGTTTTGATTGTGGGTGACAGCGGAGTAGGTAAAAGCGAAACGGCGATTGAGCTTATTAAACGCGGCCACCGTCTTATCGCAGACGATGCTGTTGAAATCAGAAAGGCGTCCGCTAAAACCCTTGTGGGCTCGGCTCCTGATAATATCCGTCATTTTATTGAACTTCGCGGAATAGGAATAATAAATGCAAGGCGTATTTTCGGTATGGGCGCCGTTAAGCTTACGGAAAAAATAAATATGGTTATTCAGCTTGAACCGTGGGACAGCACGAAAGTATATGACCGCATGGGGCTCGATAATGAGTACATAACAATTATGGGCATTAAAGTACCGCTTACGGTAGTTCCCGTAAAACCCGGTCGAAATCTTGCGGTAATTATTGAGTGCGCGGCTATGAATAACCGTCAAAAGAAAATGGGCTATAATGCCGCCCGCGAGCTTCTCCATCATCTCGGTATGGATGACGGATATGAGCCGCAGGCGCAGGAAGTTGATATTTGGCAAAATTATTAAGGGGGAAATATTATGTATAAAATTGGCGTTGATTTAGGCGGTACGAATATTGTTGCAGGTGTTGTTAATGATGAGCACCGCATAATCGGTAAAGGTTGGGTGCAGACACAGCGCAACCGTTCGGGTAAGGAAGTTATTGAGGATATAAAAGAATCCATAAGACTGTCTGTCAAGCAGGCAAGAATTGATTGGTCTGAGGTTTCTTCAATCGGAATAGGAACTCCCGGTACCGTTAACCGTAAAACAGGCGTTATCGAATATGCAAATAACCTTGACTTTAACAATGTACCCATAAAGCAGATTATGGAGGATGAGTTTAAGCTTCCCGTTTACATTGAGAATGACGCAAACTGTGCGGCTCTCGGAGAGGCGATAGCGGGAGCGGGTAACGGTGTTGACGATTTTATTGCCATTACTCTCGGAACAGGCGTGGGAAGCGGCATTGTTGTTGACGGAAAGATTGTTCACGGTTGTAATGACGCGGCAGGCGAAATCGGTCATATGGTTATAAAGTTCGGCGGTGAGCGTTGTACCTGCGGGCGCCGTGGATGCTGGGAAGCATATTGCTCTGCAACAGCTCTTATCCGACAAACACAGGATATTATGAGTAAAAACTTTGATACTATTATGTGGGATATGGTAAGCGGAGATGTGAGAAAGGTTACAGGTCATACCGCATTTGACGCAATGCGTGAGGGTGACGCCGCCGCAAGAGAAATAGTAAATAACTATACATATTATCTTGCCGTCGGAATAGTTAATGTAATCAATATTTTCCAGCCGAAAATTCTTTGTATCGGCGGCGGAATAGGCAACGAGGGCGAAGCACTTCTATCACCGGTAAGATATTATGTAAATAATGAGCATTACAGTTTAAGAGCCCAAAATCAAACTATCATTTGCGCGGCGGTTTTAGGAAACGATGCAGGAGTTATCGGTGCCGCTTTGCTTGAAGGACAGAATTAAGTGAGGTATTGCAGGTGTATAAGGAACTTGAATTATTCGCAAAAAATCTCGGAGCAGAGGTGCAAACCGATGCGCCCATGAACAAATACACAAGCTTTAAGGCAGGCGGTAATGCAAGTATCCTTATTATACCAAATTCTCTTGATACATTAAAAAGAACAGTTAACTTTTGTCGTGAAAACAATGTTAAAATGTTTGTAATAGGCAACGGTTCAAATTTACTTGTAACCGATAAGGGATTTGACGGTGCAATTATAAAAATCGGCAGTTCTCTTTCTTCGATAGAGCTTGTTGATGCCTGTACCGTTAAATGCGAAGCGGGTGCTTCCATGAAGGCTCTGTGTATGTTTGCTCTTGAAAATTCGTTGTCCGGCTTGGAATTTGCTTACGGCATTCCCGGAACTCTCGGCGGCGCTGTTTATATGAACGCAGGCGCATACGGCGGAGAAATGAAGGATGTGCTTGAAAGTTGTTCTCATCTTGATAATAACGGTGCTTTCGGTACTTTATCAAAAGATGAACTAAGCCTCAGTTACCGCCGCAGTGCATATACAGACAATGGTTTTGTAATTACATCGGCGATTTTGAAGCTTAAAAAAGGCATAAAAGAAGATATTAAAGCCGCAATGGACGATAAGCTTATGCGCCGCCGTGAAAAACAGCCGTTGGAGTATCCCAGCGCCGGTAGTACTTTTAAGCGACCTGAGGGCTATTTTGCAGGTGCGCTTATTGAGGACTGCGAATTAAAGGGCTACTCGGTCGGCGGTGCTCAGGTCAGCGAGAAGCACGCAGGATTTGTAATAAACAAGGGCGGAGCAACAGCTTCGGATATTATTTCCCTCATAGAACATATTCAAAAAACCGTTTTCGAAAAGCATTCAGTTATGCTTGAACCAGAAGTAAAAATTATAGGAGAGTAGGTGCTGTTGTGCAGCTTGTCATTGTAACCGGTATGTCCGGTGCAGGAAAATCAAGAGCGATTGACAATTTGGAGGACATAGGTTTTTTCTGCGTTGACAATATGACGCCGCAGTTAATACCTACCTTTGTCAAAATTTTAAAGGACTCCACAGAGGTTCGTGAAAAGGTTGCCATAGTTGCCGATGTGCGGCTCGGAAATTCATTTTCAGAGTTGTTCAAGGCGCTTGACGAGCTTCGTATAATGGAGTGCGAATATAAAATCCTGTTTATTGACGCTGATAACGATGTAATTTTGCGCCGTTATCAGGAAACACGCAGAAAGCATCCGCTTTCAAGTGACGATTCCTCACAGGAGTTACTTGACATAATCATAAAAGAGCGTGAGCTTTTGAAAAAAGCGCGCAATATTGCCGATTATGTAATTGATACATCTTTGATTACAACTTCTCAGTTGAAAGAGCGAATTGCCGAGCTGTTTTTGGACGATATTTCAAACACATTAAAAATCAATGTTGTTTCTTTCGGCTTTAAATACGGTATTCCCAAGGATTCCGATCTTGTTTTTGATGTTCGGTGCCTTCCAAATCCGTTTTATGTTCCCGAATTAAAGCATCATACAGGGCTTGAAGAGCCTGTTCGGGATTATGTAATGAAATTTGACCAGTCAAGAGGTCTTGTTCCTAAATTACTTGATTTAATCAACTATCTTGTTCCGCTTTACAGAAGCGAGGGTAAGAGCCAGCTTACGATTTCCGTGGGCTGTACAGGCGGCAAGCACCGTTCCGTTGTGTTTGCGGAGCTTGTATATAAGGATATAAAAGAAAAAGGCTACAATGCGGCTACATATCACAGAGATATTAACAGGTAAGGGGTATAAATGTCGTTTTCAACTCATGTAAAAAAAGAAATACTGTCTTGTGAAATAACCGATGAATGTTGTCTTCACGCTTTTGCCTACGGTATGTTGCTTTTTTCAAGGGCGTTTTCCTTTTTCGATGTATCTCTGCTTACCGAGCAGGAGGCTATTGCCGAAAAATACGAGCAGATTTTAAAATTTGTTTGCAAAGTTTCCCCCGAAGTGAATAAATCCGATGCGGGAAAAATCAAGGTAGAGGTTGTAACATCGGCTGATAGGGAAAAGGTAATGAATACCTTCGGCTACGATAAAAAATCAAAGGTTTCTCGCTTGAATTGGAGCAATTTTGCAGGTGAGTGCTGTAAGCAGGCTTTTTTGAAAGGTGCTTTTCTTACCTGCGGTACGGTAAACGACCCCAACAAGGGCTATCACCTTGAATTCGTTGTTCCCTATTTGAATTTAAGCAAGGATTTAAAGCTTTTTATCACTGATTATGACGAGCTTGATATAACTCCGAAAAGCGTTGTCAGAAACTCCAATTATGTTGTGTATTTCAAAGACAGCGAAGCAATCGAAGATTTGCTTACGGTGATGGGTGCATATAATTCATCTCTTGAACTTATGGGCGTAAAAATGTATAAGGATATGCGCAATAATGTTAACCGTAAATTAAACTTTGAAAATGCAAACCTCGATAAAACCATTGATGCTTCTTCAAGGCAGATTAACGCAATAGAGCATATAAAAAATACGGTCGGACTTTCTTATTTATCAGGCGATTTGGAAGAATTGGCACGAGTAAGGCTTGAAAATCCCGATATGTCTTTGCGCGAATTGGGCGATGCGCTTGCAGTCCCGATTTCGCGGTCGGGAGTTAATCACAGGCTGAAAAAGATTTGCACAATAGCGGAAGAAATAAAATAATAAACCAAGCATTTAAGCAGGTGGAAAATATGAGAAAAAAAGAAGAATATTCAATTTCATTTAACGATTCGGAAAATGTCACGGCTTCGCCGAAAAAAGCGTGGGCGTTTATATATGAATGGCTAGATTCCTTGATATACGCCATAATACTTATTTTGCTTATTTTCACATTTTTGTTCAGAGTTGTGGGTGTGCACGGTCTTTCAATGTACCCGACATTAAACAACGGCGATTGGCTTACCGTGAATTCTCTGCCTACAAAGATAAATCAGGGCGATATTGTTGTTGTAACACAGCCGAATTCCCTTAATGAGCCCCTTATAAAAAGGGTGATTGCCAAGGGCGGCGATACTATCAACATTGATTTTATAGAGCATACCGTAACTGTTAACGGTGTAACTATGTATGAGCCGTATATTGCAGAACCCACTTCCAGAATGGGTGATTTTGTATATCCTCTCGTAGTTCCCGAGGGCTGTTTGTTTGTAATGGGCGATAACCGTAACGATTCTCTTGACAGCCGTTTTAAAACTATCGGGTATATTGACGAGAGATATGTTTTAGGCGTGGCTCAGGTAAGAATTTTTCCTTTTGGCGATTGGACGATAAACGATAATGAATAATAACAAGTTTTTAAACGCTATATATGATTTTTCATCTGTTTTGCTTACTGCCATATTGGCGGTAAGCGTTATATTTACATTTGGATTTAAAATATCGGCTGTTATCGGCGATTCAATGAAAGAAACGCTCCACAACGGTGATAATGTTGTTATTTCAGCCGTAACTCCGAAATTGCAGTACGGTGATGTTGTGGTTGTATCTCAGCCGAACGGTTACGAAAAGGTTCTGATAAAGCGTGTTATCGCAGTGGGCGGTCAAACCGTGAGCTTTAACCGCTTTTCCGGGAAAGTGGTTGTAGACGGTGTAGCGCTTGATGAACCATACATAAGGGAAAATATGGTATTTACTCCGGCTATGAGCAAAACATATACCGTTCCCGAGGGATGTCTGTTCGTTATGGGTGATAACCGTAATGAGTCTGCGGACAGCCGTGACAAAAATGTCGGATTTATCGACGAGCGGTATGTCGTAGGCAAGGTAATCTATAAATTCGGTGATAAACAGCTTTTCAACAGCGATTTTAAGGAGAGTAAAAATGCCTGACAGTCAAAAACAGGTCGTCCAGTGGTTTCCCGGCCACATGGCAAAAACCCGACGGCTTATTAAAGAAAGTCTACCTCTTGTTGACGGCGTTACTGAATTATTAGACGCAAGAATACCGTACAGCAGTTCTAATCCCGAGCTTGGTGAGTTAATAAACAATAAGCCGAGAATTGTACTCCTGAATAAGTGCGATTTGGCTGATAAAGATACAACCCGCCAATGGGTAGAGCATTATAAAAAAACGGGAGTTACAGCAATTCCCGTGGACTGCCGTTCAGGTAAGGGACTTAATAATTACATTTCAGCTGTTCGCGAGGTTTTAAAGGATAAAATCAAGCAGAACGAGGAGCGGGGAATGCCGGGCAAGGCATTACGAATAATGGTTGTGGGTATTCCCAACACGGGTAAATCCTCATTTATAAACCGTATGGCAGGCTCTGCAAAGGCAAAGGTTGCCGATAAGGCGGGAGTTACCCGTCAAAATCAGTGGTTTGCTATCGGCAACGGTATAGAATTGCTTGACACTCCGGGCGTGCTTTGGCCTAAATTTGATGACCCAAAGGTGGGGGACAGGCTTGCATTTATCGGTTCGGTTAAGGATGAAATCCTCGATAGCGAAACACTTGCCGTGCGTTTGTTGGAGGTTATGAAAAAAGATTATCCCGACAGACTGACCGAAAGATATAAAATCACCGATTTTACCGATAAAGAGCCGTGGGAGGTTCTTGAAATGATAGGTAAAAAGCGTGGTATGATGATAAAGGGCGGAGAAATTGATACGGAACGTGCCTCAGTTATGCTTCTCGATGAATATAGGGGCGGCAGGCTGGGCACAATTTCCCTTGAAAAGCCGGAGAATTGATTATGGATTATTCTTATGAAGAAAAAGCCGTTGAAAAAGGTTTTAAAACTGTATGCGGCATTGATGAAGCAGGCAGAGGTCCTTTGGCAGGACCTGTTTACGCCGCCGCTGTTATTTTGCCCTTAGGGCTTGATATTGACGGCCTGAATGATTCAAAAAAGCTTTCCGAAAAAAAACGCGAAATGCTTTTTGATGTGATTTGCGAAAAGGCTGTCGATTTTTCAATCGGTATTGCCGACGAAAAAGAAATTGACGAAATAAATATTTTGAATGCAACATTTTTAGCAATGAAAAGAGCAGTGGATGGATTAAAAGTTAAGCCTGACTATGCTTTGATTGACGGCAACCAATATCCACATATCGGCGGTGTCACGGAGGAAACAATCGTAAAAGGAGATGCGAAAAGTATGTCCGTTGCGGCGGCTTCAATACTTGCAAAGGTGAGCCGTGACCGTTTTATGCTTGAAATTGCGGAAAAATATCCCCAATACTGTTTTGAAAAGCATAAAGGCTACGGCACAAAGCTTCATTATGAGATGCTTGAAAAATACGGCGTTTCTCCCTTTCACAGAAAATCCTTTTTGAAGAAGCTTATCGGTGTAAAATAATGGATAAAGAGCTTTTGGGCTATTACGGTGAAATAATAGCCTCCCGTTATTTAAGAGAACACGGATATTTAATTTTAAGCGCTCATTACAGTAGCAAATTCGGTGAGATTGATTTAATAGCTGAGGACAGAAAGTACATAGTTTTTGTCGAGGTAAAAACAAGAAGCGAGGGTATGATGTATTCTCCTGCTGACGCAGTTGATTTTGCAAAACGGTCAAAGATCATTTCAACTGCTCAATTTTACTTAAAGGATCATACCGCGAAGCGTCAGCCCCGTTTTGATATAATCGAGGTATATTTTAAAGACGAAAAGCCTATAAAAATCAATCATATTGAAAACGCCTTTAATGCAGAGGGCAAATAATTTAAAAATACAATTGAAATACAGTAAATTATATGATAGAATACCACACGAAAAGGATGTGTTTATATGTATTATACGAGTACAAGAGACAAATCGGTTAAGGTAACGGCCGCCGAGGCGATTGCAAAGGGTATCTCCGCAGACGGAGGCCTTTTTGTCCCAACGGAAATACCGAAAATTACTTCCGATTTTGTAAACAGTCTTGTGCCTATGAGTTATATCGACCGTGCAAAAGAGGTTTTAAAGCTTTATCTTACGGATTTTACCGCCGATGAGCTTTCAATGTGCGTTGAGGGCGCATATAAGGCTGGCAAATTCAGCTCGGAAAAAGTAGCGCCTCTTTATAAGCTTTCCGATTCCGCAAATGTTCTTGAACTTTGGAGAGGACCTACCTGTGCTTTCAAGGATATGGCTTTGCAGCTTCTTCCTTATCTTTTAACGGTTTCCGCAGGAAAAACATTAAAGGATACAGAGATTGTAATTCTCGTTGCAACCTCAGGCGATACTGGTAAAGCGGCTCTCGAAGGATTCCGAGATGTGCCCAACACCAAAATCCTCGTATTCTATCCCGTTGACGGCGTAAGCCCCATGCAAAAGCTTCAAATGACAACGCAGGAGGGCTCAAATGTAAGCGTTTGCGCTATCGAGGGCAACTTTGATGACGCTCAAAGCGGAGTTAAAAAGATTTTTACGGATAAAGACATTGAAAAGAAATTTAAAGAAAACGGACTTGCGTTTTCTTCTGCAAACTCAATAAACTGGGGCAGACTTGTTCCGCAGATTGTGTATTATGTATCGGCATATTGCGATATGATTGCGGCGGGCGAGCTTAAAAACGGCGAAGAAATGAATGTTGTTGTTCCCACAGGTAATTTCGGCAATATTCTCGCCGCGTACTATGCCAAAAGAATGGGTATTCCCGTTAAAACACTTGTTTGCGCGTCAAACGCAAACAATGTTCTTACAGATTTCTTAACAACAGGTACATACGATAAAAACAGAGATTTCTATTGCACCACATCTCCGTCAATGGATATTTTGATTTCCAGCAACCTTGAAAGATTGCTGTTCCATCTCTGCGGCGAAAACGACGCACAGGTTAGAGAGTGGATGTCAGAGCTTGCCGAGAAAGGCAAATATACCGTTACCGATGACGTTGAGAACAAAATCAAAGAATTATTTGCGGCAGGTTGCTGTGATGATGAGCAGACAAAGACAACAATCGGCAAGGTCTTTGCAGAGAAAAACTATCTTTGCGATACCCACACCGCCGTTGCAGTAAAGGTTTATGACGATTATAAGGCAAAAACAGGGGATGTGACTCCCACTGTAATTGCGTCCACAGCCAATCCGTATAAATTCTCTGCCAGCGTACTCTCTGCTATAACAGACAGTATAAAAGCCGATAACGAATTTGATATGGTGGAAGAGTTGTTTGAAAAATCAGGCGAACCCGTTCCCTCACAGCTTGCAACGCTTAAAGGCAAAACACCGCGCTTTACCGGCGTATGTAAGAAAGAGGATATGAAGCAGGTTGTCTTTGATATGTTAGGTATATAAGCCCTGTTAAAAAAATTGCGGAAACCGGGCGATGTCAAATCGTACGGTTTCCGCTTTTTACTGCTTAGCGGCAGTTCTTGGCATCAGCCTTCATTTGAAAGGTTGCGCATCTTGTGTCGTCACATGTGCAAGCGTCATGTGTGCCGACCTTGATTCCGTTTGCGGTGCAGTTCATATTACCGTCATTGTAAGTGCAATGGCATGCGTCGCAAGTAATGTTGTTGTTCTTTGTTTCCATTTCTACATACCTCCTTTCATTATATTGTTTGAAAAGAACGGCGTGTTATTCATAGGAGATATTGTTTTATGTCAGTTTTTGTAATCGGAGATACGCATCTTTCTTTCTCAACCGATAAACCCATGAATGTTTTTAAAGGTTGGGACGATTACATATACCGTCTTGAAAATAATTGGCAAAGACTTGTCGCGGAAAACGATACGGTAATAATTTGCGGAGATATTTCCTGGGCTATGAGCCTTAATGAAGCGGAGAAGGATTTTGAATTTCTAAATCGCTTGAACGGTACAAAAATCATTTTAAAAGGCAATCATGATTACTGGTGGAATACAGCTTCAAAAATGGAAGCTTTTTTAAAAGAAAAAGGCTTTGATACACTGAAAATACTTCATAATAACGCATTTAAAGCGGAAAATATTGCTGTTGCGGGTTCGCGCGGCTGGTTTTTTGATGCTGAAAAGGAAAATATTGACAAAGTAATGGCGCGCGAATGCGGCAGAATACAGCGTTCTATCGACTGCGCAAAAGATTTGGGCGGTGAAACTGTCGTGTTTCTCCATTATCCGCCTGTCAGCGAAACGAAGGACTGTGAACCTATTGTAGATGTACTGAAAAGAAATAATATTAAACGCTGTTATTACGGCCATCTTCACGGCGGTGCGTCACTTAATGCAGTAAACGGTGAAAAATACGGAATTGATTTTCGCTTAATATCTGCCGATTACCTTGGATTTTGTCCTTTGTTCATAAATCAGAATTAGTTTTTACAAAAAACACCGCAATTTTTCTTAAATGTGCAGAAAAACTTTGGGAAAATATTGTAATTGTGTTTTTTCTGTGATATAATAAATAGAATTTTGCAAATAAACAATGATATTCAGGAGGAATATTTAATGTTAAAATCATCAAACAAAGTAGAAACAAATGTCTACCAGCTTGAAGTTACGATTGACGGTGCAGAGTTTGAAAAGGCTGTTCAGCAGGCTTATCTCAAACAGAGAAAGAATATCGCCGTTAAGGGCTTCAGAAAGGGTAAGGCGCCCAGAAGCTTTATTGAAAAGGTTTACGGTGAGGGCGTATTCTATGAGGATGCACTTGAAATTCTCTATCCCGATGCCGTAGGCGATGCAATTAAAGAGGCGGAGCTTGATGTTGTTGATACTCCCTCTGACCTTGAAGTTCCCGAAATCGGTAAAGACGGTGTAGTTCTTAAATTCAAAGTTACCGTAAAACCTGAGGTGAAACTCGGCAAATATAAGGGCATTAAGGCAACACGCCCCGCATCTAAGGTTACTGCTGACGAGGTTAAAACCGAGCTTTCCAGAATGCAGGAGCAGAATTCAAGAATGGTAAGCATTGATAACAGAGCTGTTAAAAAGGATGATACTGTTATTATTGACTTTGAGGGCTTCGTTGACGGCGTTGCGTTTGAAGGCGGCAAGGCAGAAAGCTATAACCTTACTATCGGAAGCGGCGCATTTATCCCCGGCTTTGAGGATCAGATTATCGGTCATAAAACAGGCGATGAATTTGATGTTAATGTTACCTTCCCTGAGGAGTATCAGGAGGATTTGGCGTCAAAGGATGCTGTATTCAAGATTAAGCTTCACGAAATCAGAAAGAAAGAGCTTCCCGCTCTTGATGATGAGTTTGTTAAGGACGTAAGCGAATTTGATACTCTTGATGAGCTTAAAAAGAGCATAAAGGCTGACCTTGAAAAGGCTAAAAAGGACGATGCTGATAATAAAGTAACAAATGACCTTTTAACAGAGGTTGCAAACGGCATTAAGGCTGAAATTCCCGCTTGTATGATTGAAAAAGCGATCGATGACATTGTAAATGATTTTGCATACAGACTTCAGGCTCAGGGCCTTGACCTTGATACTTACCTTATGTACACAGGTATGGATAAAGATAAGTTCAGAGAAGGCTATAAGGAAAATGCAGAAAATCAGGTTAAGCTTCAGCTTGCTTTGGAGGCTATTGTTAAGGCTGAAAATATCGAGGCTTCCGAGGATGATGTAAACGCCGAATATGAAAGACTTGCAAAAGCATATAATATGGAGGCTGATGTAATCAAAAAGTCACTTCCTGCTGATGCAATTACAGGCGATATTAAGTCAAGAAAAGCAATTGAGCTTATTAAGGACAACGCTGTTATAACAGAGGAAAAAGCAACAGCTAAGAAGTCTGCGGAAAAGAAAGAGCCGGCTGAGAAAAAGCCCGCTGCGAAGAAAAAGGCTGATACTGACGCAAAGGAAGAAAAGCCTGCCGCAAAAAAGCCCGCTGCTAAGAAAACAACCAAGAAAAAAGCAGACGAGGAATAATTATCCGCTAAAAAAATTATATGTATAAGTGTTGAAGAATTGTCCAATAATTTGGCGTGTGAGGCGGCATATCGTCTTAATGCTATGGGGCGATTCTTTAATGCTATTACCGTTACCCTAAACAGGAGGTTTTTATAATGGCACTTGTACCGTATGTTGTTGAACAAACAAGCAGGGGAGAAAGATCATACGATATTTTCTCAAGACTTTTAAATGACAGAATTATCGTATTGTCGGATGAGGTAAATGACGCAACGGCTTCTCTTGTTGTTGCACAGCTTCTCTATCTTGAAGGGCAGGATAGTGAAAAGGACATCAGTCTTTATATTAACAGTCCGGGCGGTTCTGTTTCGGCAGGACTTGCAATCTATGACACAATGCAGTATATAAAATGCGATGTGTCAACCATTTGTATGGGTATGGCGGCAAGTATGGGAGCATTTTTGCTTTCGTCAGGCGCTAAAGGAAAAAGATTTGCTCTGCCCAACAGTGAAATTATGATTCATCAGCCCTCAGGCGGAGCGCAGGGTCAGGCAACCGATATTAAAATCACAGCCGATCATATTTTAAGAACCCGTGAAAGACTCAATAAAATTCTTGCCGAAAATACAGGTAAGCCTATTGAGCAAATTGCCGTTGATACCGAGCGTGATAATTGGCTTTCTGCTCAGGAGGCAATGGATTACGGCCTTGTTGATAAAGTTTTTTATAAAAGATAAGCTTCAGGGAGATTTTTATGGCACGAGATAACGAAAAAGAAAGAGCTGTTCGCTGTTCCTTTTGCGGAAAAACTCAGGAACAGGTCGATAAGCTGATTGCCGGTCCCGGCGTATATATCTGCGACGAGTGCATTGAACTTTGCATGGGAATTATTGATGAAAATGCAGAGCAAACTCATAAACGTTCTGGGAAAAAGGTTAAGCTTGAAGAAAAAGTACTTCCGAAGCCGCATCAGATAAAGGCGGCGCTTGATGAATATGTTGTCGGGCAGGAAGAAGCCAAAAAAGCTCTCAGCGTTTCGGTTTATAATCATTATAAAAGAATATACCACGGCAATGATGCCGGTGTGGAAATCCAAAAAAGCAATGTTGTGCTTTTAGGACCTACCGGTGTGGGAAAAACCGTGCTTGCACAAACACTTGCAAAAATAATTGATGTTCCTTTTGCTATTGCGGACGCCACAACACTTACAGAAGCAGGCTATGTAGGCGAGGATGTTGAAAATATACTTCTCCGCCTTATTCAAGCTGCCGATTTTGATGTTGAAAAGGCGGAACGAGGCATCATTTATGTTGATGAAATCGACAAAATTGCAAGAAAAAGTGAAAATCCGTCCATAACCCGTGATGTAAGCGGCGAGGGCGTTCAGCAGGCACTTTTGAAAATCCTTGAGGGCACTGTTTCAAATGTTCCCCCGCAGGGCGGCAGAAAGCACCCCCAGCAGGAGTTTATTCAGATTGACACCTCAAACATACTGTTTATCTGCGGCGGTGCTTTTGACGGTATTGAAAAGATTGTTGAAAAGCGCACGGGTAATTCAGGAATGGGATTTGGTGCAGATATTAAGAATAAAGCAGAATTTGAGCATGAAGATATTTATTCAAAGGTTATCGCTCAGGATTTGGTGAAGTACGGTCTTATTCCCGAATTGGTTGGCAGAGTTCCCGTGATAACCGCTTTACAGCAGCTTACCAAAGAGGATTTAATAAGAATTCTTACAGAACCTAAAAACGCTTTATTAAAGCAGTTTAAAGCATTGTTCAATATGGATGATGTTGAGCTTGAATTTACCGATGACGCTCTTAATGCGATTGCCGAAAAAACTCTTGAGAAAAAAACAGGCGCAAGAGGACTTCGCGGTATTATGGAAAATGTGCTTATGCCGATAATGTATGATACTCCCTCGGAACACACGATTGCAAAGGTAATTATTACCCGCGAATGTGTTGTGGAAGGTGTTCCCCCTGAAATTATCAGGGACGAGGGGAGAAAACCCAACATTCTCACTTCAAAGAGTATCGGTAAGGCTATATAAAGTTTAATATAAGCCACGGATTAACCGTGGCTTATGGTTTGTCAGGAAGAAAATACATATGAAAACAAAAATTAAATCTACCGTTCTCCTTTTTTTAACTGCGATTATATGGGGTTTTGCCTTTGTTGCACAGCGAGTAGGTGCAGATTATGTGGGCACCTTTACCTTCAACGGAATTAGATTTCTGTTAGGCTCTTTTTCGCTGATACCTGTTATTTTGATATTTGAACGGGAACAATATGATAAGCAGAAAATGCTTAAAACTTTCGCTGTTTCTGTTGCAGCAGGAACAATTCTCTTTATTGCCGCTTCGCTTCAACAATACGGAGTTGTTTTGACAGGAAGTGCAGGTAAAGCGGGATTTTTAACGGGACTTTATACCGTTCTTGTACCCGTAATAAGATTTTTAATGGGCAAAAAAACAGATATTTTAACGTTTGTCGGAGCTTTTTTTGCTGTGGGTGGACTTTTCCTTTTATGTATGACAGGGGACAAGCTTACCTTTGGCAAGGGCGATATAGTTTTAATAGTAGGTGCCGTGTTCTGGGCTCTTCATATTCTTATTATTGATAAGTTCGTTAATGAAATCAGTCCGTTAAAATTCAGTATGCTTCAATTCTTTGTGTGCGGTTTAATCAGTCTTATAATTGCCGCGTTTACAGAGAATATTGAATTTAGCGCAGTAAAATCAGCATTAATCCCGATTTTATACGGCGGTTTAATGTCCGTAGGCGTTGCATATACATGCCAGATTTTAGGTCAAAAGGATGCCGACCCCACCTTTGCGTCTATTGTTTTTTCAACAGAATCTGTTTTTAGTGCAATCGGCGGCGCAATAATACTGCACGAGATTATGAGCGGCAGGGGATATTTGGGCTGTGTTCTCATTTTTATAGGTATCGTTTTATCTCAATTGAATTTAAAAGAAATGTGCAAAAAAACTTGTAATAAAAACAAACAATAAAAATGACACAATTATTACATTTTACTGTAAATCATTGACAAAATATGTCACATAAAGTAAAATATCCAAAGCATTATATTCCTTTTGGAGGCATATATGAGAATACTTTTTAAGTTTCAAAAAACTGTTGTTTTTGTAATAAAAGCGTTGCTTTATCTGTTTTTGATCGGAACATTTTTTGTTATTTTCGGAACAGAGTACAGTTGGGTTTTAAGACCTTCAAGAACGGCAGGCGTAATGCTTGTAACTTTTTGTGTTCTTGAAGCGGCTTTAATTGCTGTGTACGGCGGTTTCCTTATAGGTAGGCTGAAAAGTAAGCCGATTATAATGTCTATGTCCTTGGCGACGGTTATTACCGATTTCGTTACTCATCTTCAATTGTGCATAATGAATGTTAATGAAAACAATAATGCCTACTTTGTTTATGAGTCTCCGCATTTGCTTGCTCTTGTAATCTGTATTCAGATTGCTTTGATTGTTTTGTTCACATATTTCGGAAATTATGTGTTTTTCACCATAAATCCTCCCGAAAAGTGCTGTATCATTACAAGCTCCGAGGAGTCCTTAAACAACATTATGCCTAAAATCAGGCGCTTTAAAAAGCAGTACGACGTTGTGGATATGATTCATTATTCCTCGCCGAATGTGTTTGATATAATTAACAGATCGGATACTATTTTCCTTTACGATATACCTGTAAAAGAAAAAATAATGCTCAATGAGTATTGCTATGCAAAGAATAAAAACATTTACTATAACTTTGAAATGAACGATATAGTAATGCTTGGTTCCAAAACAGTAATTCTGGATGATAAGCCTTTGGTTTCTGCCGTTGTGCGTGACCTTACTCTTGAACAGCGATTTGTCAAAAGAGCAATGGATTTGTTTATTTCCTGTGTGGGACTTATTGTTCTCGGCCCGTTGATGCTTGTTTGTGCGGCTTTAATAAAGGCTGAGGACGGCGGTCATGTCTTTTTCAGACAGCTTAGAGCAACAAAAGGCGGCAAGCTCTTTAAGGTTTATAAATTCAGAACAATGAAAGAAGAAAACAGCATAAATAAATCTGTTACATCGGACGACGACAGAATAACAAAAGTCGGCAAATTCCTGCGTAAATTCAGAATTGATGAACTGCCTCAGTTAATCAATATAATCAAGGGCGATATGAGCGTTGTCGGTCCCAGACCGGAAATGATTGAAAATGTGGATAAATACACAGAAGAGTTGCCGGAATTCTCATACAGACTGAGAGTAAAGGGCGGACTTACAGGTTATGCACAGATTGCAGGTAAATACAATACATCGCCTAAGGACAAGCTTGTTTTGGACTTGATGTATATTGAAAAATACAGCCTTTGGCTTGATTTTAAGCTTATTTTACAGACAGTTACCGTTTTGCTGAAAGCCTCTGACAGTACGGCGGCATTCGGTTCAGGCGAAAACAAATATCATTTTACAGAAAAATACTGATTTTTAAGGGCTTCTTATGAAGCTCTTATTTTTTTTGCAACAATATTGTTTATGACTGAATTTTATGTTATACTAATAAAAACTGTGCATAATTGGTGTTGAAATGCGTAAAAACGATTTATTTAACGAGAAAAATAAGAATAACGGTTCATTAAAGTATTTTATTATTGCTTTTGCTGTGTTTATTGTTGTATTGGCGGCTGTTTCTGCTTTTTTGTTTATGAGGTCCATTGATTATGACTTTGGGAATCTAATAAATGCAGAAACGGATTCAACCTCTCAATCGGAAACCGAGCCTGAAAGCATAACATATTCCGTGAATAATTTAAGCGGAAAATCTTGCGTGCTTTTTATATGCGAGGATAATGAAGGTAAACTGCAATATGCTTTTTCGATTAATACGGATTTCGGGGCAAAAAATATGTTTGTTACCGTTGTAAGCGGAGAAGATAAAGCTGAATA
Source organism: Candidatus Fimenecus sp. (assembly GCA_051881455.1). Lineage (GTDB taxonomy): Bacteria > Bacillota > Clostridia > Oscillospirales > Acutalibacteraceae > Fimenecus. The sequence goes on from JBJEPX010000061.1 coordinate 40,886, forward strand.
TAACGGCAGTTTGATAAACTATACCGATTTGTATGAAAAGCATAGTGTATCGGGCGTCAAAAAAGCTTTTTCGTCTTTAAATATTATAACTGAAAAGTATGTTGTGTTTGATAAAAACTCGTTTCTGACTTTCTTTTCGGAATTCGACGGTATTTCAGTAAATGTAAAAGAGAAAGTCGATTATAAATCCGATAGTTTTAACTTGGAGTTAGAGCCCGGGAAACAGGTATTGTCTGCGGAATATTTGTATAAGTATCTTACCGTAAGTGACAGCCAAACAAAGGCTTCGGTGATTTGCGATATTGTGTCGGGAGTTCTTCGCCCTGAGTTTACTGAAAAATCGGAACGCCTTTTCAATAAATTTGTGAATTCATCAAAAACCGACATTTCGGTAATTGACTATTCCGAGTTTATAAACAATTTGATTGTATATTCTAAAGCAGAGGATAAATTCCTCCCGCAGATTAAACAACCGTAGGAGATTTTATGAAAAAGCTATTGTCCGTTGTAGTTGCATTGGTAATATGTGCTGTCATGTTTTCTTTGGCTTCAAGGATAGATTTAGGGGAAAACACCAAGAGCAGCATAAAGGAAAACTTGCAGGATATTTTTTCCGGTGATAAGGTTGAAAGTACCACCGATGCATTTGATTTTCAGGCTGAATTCGGCGGTAAAACAATGTATTATTACAATAATCTTGATGAAAATCTCAAAGAACATTATCTTACGCTCTATGAGAGAGTAAAGAACTTTGAACCATACTGTAATTTAAAATTATCCCAAGACAATGCAGACAAGGTATATATGGCAATATATTTTGATAACCCCGAGCTGTTCTGGATGGACGGTAATTATAAATACACTCAAACAAAAAGTTCCGTAAATATAACCCTTGAATATAAAAATACAAAGGAAGAGGCAGATGCGTTAACACTGTCTTTAAACAAAAAGGTAAATGAATTGATTGCGGAATCACAAAAGTATTCAACTGAGTATGAAAAGGAAAAGTTTTTTCACGATTATATATGTTTGAATACGGTTTACGATGAATCAACTTTGGGCAATTTCGGAGGAACTGCTTATTATCCATTGCTTAACGGCAAAGCAATTTGCGAGGGCTATGCAAAGGCAATGCAGATTTTGCTTGACAGAGCGGGAATTGAGAATTATTTAATCGTGGGTGACGCAACAAGCGACGGATCGACAGAGGCTCATATGTGGAATATTGTAAATATCAACGGTAAAAATTATCATCTCGATGTTACTTGGGATGATTCTGATGATACCGATGAAATAAGTTATCTGTATTTCAATGTTACTGATGATGATATATTATATGACCATTCAAAGCTTGTACCTGAGAACAACAACTGTATTTATACAGACGACAATTATTTCGTAAAAAGTAATCGGTATTTGTATTCGTTCAACGGTTATGATGAATTAACTACCGTGACTGCCGAGGCTCTGAAATCAGGCAGAAATTATATTGAATTCCGTTTCGACAAAAAATCGGATTATAACAGAGCCGTTTCTGTTTTGGAAAACGACAATAAGTTTTTTTCCTTTGTCCGTAATTCAGTTAAAAAGAGTGGGCGTAAGCTTGCAGTTAATAATATTGAGTACATAAATGTTGATAACTTGAACTATATATGTTTGCTTTTTGTAGAGGAATGATATTTTGGATAAAGAGAGAATTGAAAGAGCTTTCAGAGAGATTCTGATAGCAATAGGAGAAGATCCCGACCGCGAGGGTTTGGTTGAAACACCGAAGCGCGTTGCGAATATGTATGAGGAAATTTTTTCAGGGCTTTCTGAAAATCCCGAAAAGCACCTGAAAATGTTCCGTGAGGGACAAAGCGATGAAATCGTAATCGTCCGTGATATTCCGATGTATTCAATGTGTGAGCATCATTTTTTACCTTTTGTGGGCAAAGCGCATATTGCATATATTCCCAATGACGAAGGGCTTGTTATCGGGCTTTCAAAGCTTGCAAGAATAGTTAATACATATGCACGCCGTCCGCAGTTGCAGGAGCGCCTTACAGCTCAGATTGCTGATTTTATTCAGAAGGAAATGGACCCGAGAGGTGTTGCGGTTGTTGTTGAGGCGGAGCACCTTTGTATGACTATGCGCGGAATAAGAGCTGCGGGTTCAAAAACGCAGACCTCTGCACTTCGCGGAATTATGAGAAAGGATGCACGGACAAGAGCCGAAGTAATGACTCTTTTGGGAATAAAATGAGATTTTGCGGTAAAAATTTTAGTTTTGAACTAGGTAAAAAAACATATGTTATGGGTATTCTCAATGTAACACCCGATTCATTTTATGACGGCGGAAAATATAATTCGCCGTCCAGTGCTGTTGAGCACGCGCGACAAATGCTTCAAGACGGCGCAGACCTTATTGACATAGGCGCCCAATCCACACGCCCCGGTCATACACCTCTTTCCGCCGATGAGGAATTGGATATTATAAGACATTATCTTCCCTTTGTTTTTAATGAAACGGGTGCAGTTATTTCAGTTGATACCTTTTTTCCCGAGGTTGCCGAATATGCGCTAAACAACGGCGCATCAATTGTAAACGATGTGAGCGGTGTTTTTAAACCGGAAATGGCAAAAATCGTTACAAAGTATAATTGCGGCTGGATAATTATGCATACAGGCGGCGGAGACGCTTCAACGGTGCCCGAATATAAAAACGGAGTTACAAGCGATGTTATTGATTTCTTTGATAATATGCTTGAAAAGTGCGATGATTTCGGTATCTCACGCCAAAATATAATGCTCGATATGGGAATAGGCTTTGGTAAAACTTATGAGGATAATTTAGAACTCATTAGGAATGTAAATATACTGAAAAGAGGAGATTGCGGACTTTTAACGGCCCTTTCATCAAAAAGGGTAATCGGTACTGCAACGGGCGCGGATGGGTATGACCGTGTTTTCGGTACAATAGCGGCAGATGTTCTGGCTATTGCAGGCGGAACTGATATGATAAGAGTACATCATGTTAAAGAAAGCGTACTGTCCGCAAAAATGGCTGATGCCGTAATGAGGAGTATATAATGGATAAAATTATAGTTAAGGGATTGGAACTTTTTTGTTATCACGGAGTTAATCCCGAAGAGAAAACAGACGGTCAGCCTTTTGTTTTTGATATTGAAGCCGATGTTTCGCTGGCTGTACCGTGCCGAACGGATTGCGTTGACGATACGGTAAGCTATGCTAAAATAATAAAAACAGTCCGTCGTGTGGCACAAAGCGAAAAAAACGATTTGCTTGAAAGAGTAAGCCAGCGCGTTGCTGACGCATTGTTTGATGAATTTGAAAAGATTTCCGCATTAAAAATTACCCTTAAAAAACCGCAAGCGCCTATAAACGCTGATTTTGATTATGTTGCGGTGCAGATTGAGAGGACGCGCCAATGAATAAAGCGTATTTGGGAATCGGTACAAATATAGGTGACCGAATGGAAAATCTTCAAAAGTCGATTGATTCCTTAAATCTGCTTCCCCTTACAAAAGTTTCCGCAATATCAAATATTTATGAAACCGCCCCCGTAGGCTACGATGGACAGGACGATTTTTTGAATATTGCCGTAGAGGTTGAAACAGATTTACCTGCCGAGAGCCTTCTCGGCGCCGCTTTGGGCATTGAAGCCGGTATTGGCAGGGTGAGAACAGTAAAAAACGGTCCCAGGGTTATTGATATTGACCTTTTGCTTTATGAAAACGAGGAATTCAATACCCCTACATTAACTCTTCCTCATCCGAGAATGTTTGAGCGTGGATTTGTTTTAATTCCTTTGCTCGATATTGATTTTAATAATTCTCTCTTCGACAGAGAAAAAATTAAAAATTCCGTAAAATCTCACGGAGTAAGGCTTTTTGCCGATAAAAGCGCATTGAAAATTCAGAATAAACGGTGATTTATGTATTACATAATAATGGATCTTGAGTGGAATAACTCTTATGTGAAATCAACACAAAAATTTATAAATGAGATAATAGAAATAGGCGCGGTAAAGCTTAACGATAAGCTTGAAACCGTAGATACATTTTCTGAGTTGATAAAACCTGTTATTTCAAAAAAACTGCGTTCCCGCATTAAAAATCTTACCCATATTACAAATGATGACATAAAGGGAGGAAAACCGTTTTCCGCCGTTATGACAGATTTTGAAAATTGGGTGGGTGATGACGCAGTAATAATGACCTGGGGCGATACGGATATAAGAACATTGCTCAGCAATTATAAAATGTTCCTTCAAAAAAGCAGTATCGGTTTTATAAAGAAATATGTTGATTTGCAAAAATACTGTCAATGTTTTATTGAGATGGAGAACGTTCAGCAGGCGGGGCTTTCTTATGCCGCACAATGTCTTGAAATTGATACTGAAAGCTTTCCTCACCACAGAGCGCTTGACGACAGTTTGTTGAGTGCGGAATGTCTAAAAAAAGTATTCGACACTGAAAAACTCAGTACTCATATTGTGAATTGTGACAGTGATTTCTATGCACGCCTTGCTTTCCGCCCTTATGTTATTAAAGATAAAAATGACCCGCTCATTGATAAAAGTATGTTCAACTGCTTTTGCGATATTTGCGGCGGCAAGGTGGAAACTCTGAAAAACTGGAAATTTACCAATCAGTCATTCAGAGGAGTTTTTTTCTGCGAACACTGTAACCGTGAATTTCGCGTTAATCTCCGCATAAAGAAGTTTTATGACAGACTTGATGTTAAACGCAATTATTCGGAAATTATACGAACACCCGCCGAAACTCCTATTGAGGAGAATAATGAATAATAAGTAAAAAGTAACCCCGTTCCGTATGTTTACAGAACGGGGATTTCTTATAACTTTACTTTCAGAGATTATTTAATAACTCTTACTCTGATAACAGACTGAATATCGGTAACTGCCTTGATAGCCTCATCCGAAACATCGGTATCGGTATCAATCATAGTGTAGGCGTATTCGCCCTTTGATTTATTAACCATATTGTCAATGTTAACATTTCCCGAAGCAAGAGTAGATGTGATGCTGCTTACTATTCCCGCCACATTTTTATGGATAATCGTCATTCTGTGCTTACCGTTTCTTGCAACGGAAACTGCGGGCAGGTTAACTGAGTTTGTGATATTACCGTTTTCAAGGTAATCTGCAACCTGATTAACAGCCATGACTGCACAGTTATCTTCTGATTCGGGAGTGGAAGCGCCGAGGTGAGGGATAGAGATAACGCCCGTTGCGCCGATAAGAGCGTCATTGGGGAAATCTGTAATATATGCCGCAACCTTACCGTTTTCAAGTGCTTCAATAATGTCGTTTGTATCAACAAGCTCACCGCGGGCAAAGTTGAGAATTCTAACATTGTCCTTCATAACCGCGATGCTTGATTTGCTTACAAGTCCCTTTGTATCAGCGTTAAGAGGAAGATGTAAGGTAATATAATCGGATTTTGTGAAAATATCGTTAATGTCAGCAGTAACAGTTACGCCTGCGTTAAGTGAAGCTTTGCCTTTTTCCGAGAGGAAGGGGTCATAACCGATAACCTTCATTCCCAAGGTTAAAGCCGCGTTGGCAACAAGTATGCCGATTGCACCAAGTCCCACAACACCCAAGGTTTTTCCGAGAATTTCGGGGCCTGCAAAAGCGCTTTTGCCTTTTTCAACATCTTTGGGAACAGTGTCGCCGTTACCTTTTAAAGTTTTTGCCCAGTCAATAGCAGGAACAATCTTTCTCGATGTGAGCAAAAGACCCGCAATAACAAGCTCCTTAACGGCATTTGCATTTGCGCCGGGAGTGTTGAAAACAACAATGCCTTCTTCACTGCAGCGGTCAATGGGAATATTGTTTACTCCTGCGCCTGCTCTTGCAATGGCAAGTGTGTTTTCAGCAAATTCCATATCGTGCATTGCGGCGGAACGAACGAGTATTGCGTCGGGATTTGCAATTTCCGTTGCACAGTTGTATTCGTTACTGAAATTACAAAGACCTGCTTCTGAAATTTTATTGAGTGTAAGAATATTGTACATTTCGCTTTCTCCTTATGAATTTGCCTTTTCAAATTCTTCCATAAACTTAACAAGCTTTTCGACACCCTCAACAGGCATTGCATTGTAGATGGAAGCTCTCATACCGCCGACGGAACGGTGTCCCTTAATGTTAACAAGTCCTGCTTCGGTGGCTTCTTTGATAAATTTTGCGTTAAGTTCTTCGGAATCTGTTACAAAAGGAACATTCATAAGTGAACGGTCTTTCGGAACAACAGTACCTTTGAACATTTTTGAATTGTCAAGGAAATCGTAAAGCAGCTTTGCTTTCTTTTCGTTTCTCTCTTTCATTGCTTCAAGTCCGCCTAAATCTTTGAGCCATTCAAGAACAAGTTTGCAAATGTAGATTGTGTAGCAGGGGGGAGTGTTGTAGAGAGAATCGTTATCTGCCATAATCTTATAATCAAGCATAGTGGGTGTCATTTCTCTTGCATTACCGAGTAAATCTTCACGGATAATGCATATTGTAAGACCTGCGGGAGCAACATTTTTCTGTGCACCGCCGTAGAGCATACCGAACTTTGAAACATCAATAGGCTCTGAAAGGAAACAGGAAGAAATATCTGCAATAAGCGGAACATCTCCCGTATCAGGTAAATCACGGATAATGTTTCCGTGAACGGTTTCGTTCATGCAGATATAGAAATAGTCTGCATCGGGACGAAATTCGCTTTTGTCCATTTCGGGAACGCATGAAAAGTTTTGTTCTTTTGATGTAGCGACAATTTTAACATCACCGTATTTTGTTGCTTCTTTGTATGCTTTATTTGACCACTGACCTGAAACAACATAGTCAGCCTTACCGCTGCCGTTCATAAAGTTCAAGGGAATTGCCGCAAACTGTGTTGAAGCACCGCCCTGTAAAAACAGCACCTTATAATTATCGGGAATATTCATAAGCTCACGAAGAAGAGCCTCGGCATCCTTGATAATCTTATCATATACCTTGGAACGGTGGCTCATTTCCATAACGGACTGACCGCTGCCTTCGTAATCAAGCATTTCAGCCGCCGCTTTTTTAAGAACTTCTTCGGGGAGCATTGAAGGACCCGCAGAAAAATTGTAAACTCTTGCCATTTGATATTACCTCCAAAAAATACACATAGCGTAATCCATAATATGTTTTTTGATTGCGCATTGTTGACATTATATCAAAATAATAATCTGAAAGTCAACAAATTGACAAACATTTAACAAAGATTTTGCCATTTTCCATATTTTATACAAGAAAATTGTGCGAAAAATTAACAAAGTCGGGGTAATATACAAAAATTCAAAAAAATTCCTGCTAATTCTTGCAGTAAAAGATGTTTTATTATATAATATAAACTCAAATAACAGGAGTGATTTAAACAATAATGGAAAACACCAAAAGTATTTTAAATGATTTTAACGAAAAATCCTTTTCAATGCCCATGGTTGCATTGAGAGGGCTTGTAATATTTCCCGAAATGACTTTGCATTTTGACGTGGGCAGAGTAAAGTCGGTGCGTGCAGTCAAGGCTGCTATGGAACAGAAAACCAATATTTTCCTTGCCGCACAGATGGATATGGAGTGCGAAGACCCAAGATATAACGATATGTATGAAGCAGGCGTTGTCTGTGAGATAAAACAAGTAGTAAAACTTCCGGGAACAGACACTCTGCGCGTTGTGGTTTACGGTCTTTACCGTGCGGAGCTTTTGCATATAAATTCGGCAAATCCGTATCTTTCCGCCGTTGTGCACCGTGTTGAAACTGAGAAGGTTGAATCAGGTAAACTGATGTATGAGCAAGCGCTCGTACGCCGCCTTACAAGCATTTTTGAGGATTACGCATATTTTATACCGAAGCTTCCGCCCGATGTTGTAATAGGCGTGTCCGTTCGTAAAGAAACTGCTGAGCTTACGGATTATATACTTTCGAATATTCCTTTGGATTACGCAGTAAAGCAGTCACTGCTCGAAGAGCTTAATCCCTTGGAAAGAGCCGAGCGACTTTGCGTTATTTTAGCAAAGGAGATTGAACTTTTGACAATTGAAGAAGAAATCAATGAAAAAGTTCAGGAGCAGATGGACGAAAACCAGAGGGATTATTATCTTCGCGAGCAGATAAAAGCAATTTCCGAGGAACTTAATGAGGGCGACAGCGCTTTATCCGAGGCAGAGGAGTACCGCGAAAAAATCAGAGCAATCGGTTTTGCAGAGGATATTGAGAAAAAACTGTTAAAAGAGTGCGACAGAATGGCCAAAATGCAGTCGTCAAGTCCCGAATCTGCTGTAATACGCAATTATCTTGATAAAATTACTTCCCTTCCGTGGAATACTTTTACAGAGGATAATCTTGACATTGCAAAAGCTGCAGAAATACTTGATGAGGACCATTACGGTCTTAATGATGTTAAAGAGCGCATTGTGGAATTTCTTGCCGTACGCAAAATTAACCCCGATGTCCGCGGTCAGATAATTTGTCTTGCAGGACCTCCCGGAGTGGGTAAAACTTCGATTGCCAAGTCATTAGCTCGCGCCATGGGTAGAAACTATGCTCGCATTTCTTTGGGCGGTGTCCGTGATGAGGCAGATATAAGAGGCCACAGGAAAACATATATCGGCTCAATGCCGGGAAGAATAATTGAAGCTATCGAGTCTGCCAAAAGCTCAAATCCGCTTATTCTTCTTGACGAGGTGGACAAGCTTGGCATTGACCACAGAGGAGACCCGTCTTCTGCATTGCTTGAAGTTCTGGACGGTGAGCAAAATAGTGCTTTTATTGACCACTATCTTGAAATTCCTTATGATTTAAGCAAGGTTTTGTTTATTACAACAGCCAACGATAAAAGCTCTATTCCTGCTCCGCTTCTCGACAGGATGGAAATTATTGATTTGCCGGGCTATACCTATGAGGAAAAATTCAATATCGCCAAAAAGCACCTTGTGCCTAAACAGCTTAAAGAAAACGGACTGAAAAAGTCTTATGTTAAAATCACCGATAAAGCATTAAAAGGGATTATCAGCGGCTATACAAAGGAAGCAGGTGTCCGTGTTCTTGAAAGAACAATCGCATCAGTTTTCAGAAAAATTGCCGTTGAATATGCAAAGGGCTTTGACGGAAAAATAACAGTAAAGGATACGGAGCTTCAAAAGTATCTCGGTCCCGTAAAATTTAAACCCGACGATGTTTTAAAGGCTGACAGAACAGGCGTTGTAAACGGACTTGCATATACCTCGGTAGGCGGCACAATGCTTACAGTTGAGGTTGCCGTTATGGATGGAACAGGTAAGTTGGAACTTACAGGTTCATTGGGCGATGTTATCAAAGAATCCGCAAAGGCGGCTGTAAGCTATATTCGCACAAATGCCGAAAAATATCGTATAGATAAAGATTTCTATCAAAATAAGGATATACATATTCACTTCCCCGAGGGCGCTGTACCAAAGGACGGACCATCTGCGGGCGTCACAATTTTTACTGCCCTTGTTTCCGCTTTGTCAGGATGTAAGGTAAAAGCAGATGTGGCAATGACGGGTGAAATTACAATTACAGGCAGAGTTTTGCCCATAGGCGGTTTGCGTGAAAAAACAATGGCGGCTTATGTTGAGGGAATAAAAACCGTTATTGTTCCCGAAGCTAACCGCAGTGACCTTGAAAAAATTGACGAAAAGGTAAAAGAAAAGATAAATTTTGTTTTCGCTCAAACAGGCGACGATGTTTTGAAAACAGCTTTGGTATGATTTGAGGTAATTATGAGATACGATAAAGCAGAATTTAAAAGTGCATACGGAACTTTTTCACAACTGCCCGAGTCCGATTTACCTGAAATTGCGTTTGCAGGGCGGTCAAATGTGGGAAAAAGCTCGCTACTAAATAAGCTTTTTATGAGAAAATCCCTTGCCCGTGTAAGCTCTGTTCCCGGTAAAACCGTTACAATCAATTTTTATGATGTTGACGGTGTAAATTTTGTTGATTTGCCCGGTTACGGTTACGCAAAAGTGGCTAAAACGGAAAAACAGCGTTGGGCTGAAATGATGGAGGGCTATTTTAATTCAAACCGTAACATAAAGCTTGTTGTTCAGCTTGTTGATATGCGCCATCCGCCTACAAAAGACGATATTATGATGATGGAGTTTTTACAGCAGACAGGCTATGAGTTTATTGTTGTTATGACAAAAAGCGATAAGCTGAAGAAAAAGAAAGAGTATACCGAGCGGCTTGAAAATTCAAAAAAAGAAATGAGCTTTGTTCCGCCTGACAGAATTATTCCCTTTTCTGCCGAAAACGGCGAGGGGCTTGAAACAGTTAAGGAATTCATTGAACGATATATCGGAGGTTAATTTATGGATAAAACACCTTTTACAACAAAAGAAAAGCTTGAGGAGATCGCGGCAAAATACCCCACGCCTTTTCATATTTATGATGAGGCAGGCATACGCAGAAATGCGGAAAATTTGAAAAAAGCCTTTGCATGGAATAAAGGCTTTAAAGAGTATTTTGCGGTTAAAGCAACCCCAAATCCTTTTCTTATCAATATTTTGAGAGAATACGGATGCGGTTGTGACTGTTCTTCCGTTACAGAACTTATGCTTTCAAAAGCAATCGGCGCTGTGGGCGATGATGTTATGTTTTCTTCAAACGACACTCCGCCTACGGAGTTTAAATATGCCGCCGATATGGGAGCAATAATAAATCTTGATGATATTACACATATTGATATTGTTGAGAAAACTCTCGGCAAGCTCCCTAAAAAAATGTCCTGCCGCTACAATCCCGGCGGATATTTCAAAATTTCCAATAATATAATGGATAACCCCGGCGACGCTAAATACGGAATGACAACCGAACAGCTTTTTGAAGCCTTTAAAATAATGAAAGCAAAGGGCGTTGAGGAGTTCGGTATTCACGCGTTTCTTGCAAGTAATACTGTAACAAATGAGTATTATCCCACTTTGGCAAAAACATTGTTTGAGGTAGCCGTTAAACTTAAAGAAGAAACAGGGGCAAACATTAAGTTTATCAACCTTTCCGGCGGTATCGGTATTCCTTACAGACCCGAGCAAGAGCCTAACGATATTTTTGAAATCGGTAAAGGCGTTGAAAGCGTGTATAACGAGGTGCTCGCTCCCGCAAGTATGGACGATGTTTCAATTTATACAGAACTCGGCAGATTTATGATGGGACCTTATGGTGCACTTGTTACAAGAGCCATCAATGAAAAACATACACATAAAGAGTATATCGGCGTTGATGCTTGCGCAGTCAATCTTATGCGTCCCGCAATGTACGGCGCTTATCATCATATAACGGTTATGGGCAAGGAAAATGAGCCTTGCAACTGTAAATATGATGTTACAGGCTCACTTTGCGAAAATAACGATAAATTCGCAATCGACAGAATGTTGCCGAAAATTGATATGGGCGACCTTATATATATTTACGATACAGGTGCTCACGGCTTTGCAATGGGATATAACTATAACGGTAAACTGAAATCAGCGGAAATACTCTTGAAGCAGGACGGTTCTTTTGAGCTTATCCGCCGTGCAGAGACTCCTGCCGACTATTTCAGAACCTTTGACTGCTTTGATTTTTATAAAAAAGTGACTGAGTAATTTTCAGAGGTGTTTTAATTGTCTTTCGTTCACCTGCATGTGCATACTGAATACAGCCTGCTGGACGGTGCATGCCGTCTGGACAGGCTTTGCAGCGCTGCGGCGGAGCGCGGACAAACTGCTATTGCAATTACCGACCACGGCAATCTTTTCGGAGCCGTGGATTTTTATAAAACGGCAAAAAAGCACGGTATTAAACCCATAATCGGCTGTGAGGTGTATGTTGCCTCCCGCTCACGGTTTGATAAAGTGCACGGTGCCGATTCCGAAAGGCATCACCTTGTTTTACTTTGCAAAAATGAAACGGGCTATAAAAATCTGACAAAAATGGTGTCATCTGCCTGGATAGACGGATTTTACACGAAACCTCGAATAGACCGTGAATTGATCGAAAAGTATCATGACGGACTTATTGCACTTTCAGCATGCCTTGCGGGCGAGGTGCCGAAGCTTCTCGCAGGCGGTGATTACAGAAGGGCAAAGGAAACTGCTCTTTGGTATGAAAATGTGTTCGGCAAGGGAAACTATTATCTTGAAATGCAAAATCACGGTATTCCCGAACAACTTACCGTTAATGACGGTATTATGCGTATTTCCCGCGAAACGGGTATTCCCGTTGTTGCGACCAATGATGTTCACTATGTGGATAAAGCCGATGCAAATGTTCAAAAGATATTGATTTGCATTGCCACAAACCATACTATTGATGAGGAAAACTCTCTCGAATTTGAAACTGATAATTTCTATTTAAAAACAGAGGAAGAAATGCGCTCACTCTTTGAGTATGCACCCTTCGCCATAGAGAATACTCAAAAAATAGCAGATATGTGTAATTTTGACTTTGAATTCGGCAAAACTAAACTTCCGAATTTTGATGTGCCTGAGGGTATTACGCATTTTGACTATTTGAAGAAAAAAAGTTATGACGGTCTTCGTAAGCGTTACGGTAATAATCCCGATAAACTGTATATCAACAGGCTTGAATATGAGCTTTCAGTAATAAACAGTATGGGATATGTGGATTATTTCCTTATTGTTGCAGATTTTATTGAGTACGCGAGAAGCCGCGGTATTCCCGTAGGCCCGGGCAGAGGCTCGGGAGCGGGTAGTATCTGCGCCTACTGTATGGGGATTACAAATATTGACCCAATTAAATATAACCTTATCTTTGAACGCTTTTTAAATCCCGAGCGCATCAGTATGCCTGATATTGATGTGGATTTCTGTTATGAACGCAGGGGAGAAGTAATTGATTATGTTATACGCAAATACGGTGCCGACCATGTGGCGCAGATAGTAACCTTTGGTACAATGGCGGCAAGAGCGGCTGTGCGTGATGTGGGTAGAGCCATGGGCTTGTCTTATGCGGCTGTAGATAATGTCGCAAAGAAAATCCCCCGAAGTATCGGAATGACTATTGAAAGAGCACTGACCGAAAGCGATGAACTGCAAGCGTTATACAATAGCGACGAAAAGGTAAAAATGCTCATTGATACTGCGAAAAGTGTGGAGGGAATGCCGCGGCACGCTTCAACTCATGCCGCAGGAATTGTAATAACAGATAAGCCCGTAAGCGATTATGTTCCTCTTGCACGAAATGACGAATCAATCGTAACCCAGTTTACTATGACCACTATTGAGGAATTGGGACTTCTCAAAATGGATTTTTTGGGATTGCGCACATTAACAGTCATTAACGACTGTGTAAAAGCCGTCAGAAAAACTAATCCCGATTTTGATATTGAAAAAATACCGCTTGATGACGAAAAAGTTTATGCTCTTTTTTCAAGCGGTCAGACTGACGGAGTTTTCCAATGCGAATCCAACGGTATGCGAAGCGTGTTTATGCGGCTTAAACCCACAAATCTTGAAGATATTATAGCCGTCATTTCACTTTACAGACCGGGACCTATGGATTCAATCGATACTTATATAGAAAACCGCCATAATCCCCAAAAAATTAAGTATAAAACCCCGATGCTCCGCGATATACTTAATGTTACTTACGGCTGTATGGTGTATCAGGAGCAGGTTATGCAGATTTTCAGATCCCTTGCAGGGTATTCGCTCGGCAGGGCTGATATTGTGCGCCGTGCAATGTCAAAGAAAAAGCATAAGGTAATGGAAGAAGAAAGGGCATTTTTCTGCGAAGGTGCAGGAAAGAACGGTATTGAAAAAAGCGTTGCCAATGAGATTTTTGACGATATGTCGTCTTTTGCATCATATGCCTTTAATAAATCCCACGCGGCGGCATATGCTGTTGTTGCTTACAGAACGGCATATTTAAAACGCTATTTTCCCTGTGAATTTATGGCTTCCCTTTTAACCAGCGTGCTTGACAATTCCTCGAAGGTTTCCGATTATATTGAGGACTGTAAGCGCAACGGTATTAAAATACTTGCGCCCAATGTTAATTACAGTTTTAAAAGTTTCTCTTCGGATAAAGATAATAATGCAATCCTTTTCGGTTTGCTTGCAATCAAAAATCTCGGGCGGGATTTTATTGATACAATAATAAATGAGCGCACTCAAAACGGTAAGTTCGATTCATTTTATTCGTTTTGTAACCGTGTTTACGGAAAAGGCTTCAACAGGCGTGCCGTTGAAAGTCTTATCAAGTGCGGAGCGCTTGATAATCTCGGTTGTAACCGCCGTGAAATGCTTATGAATCTTCCGTTTATCATCGATGAGCTCGACTCTTCAAGGCGGCGTAACCTTGAAGGACAAATAGGGTTGTTTGACTTAATGAGCGGCGGAGCGGAAAATCCTTATGTAATAAAACATTCAGATGAGTTCCGAACCGAAGAGCTTCTCGCAATGGAGAAAGAAACAACAGGGCTTTATATAAGCTCTCACCCAATGGAGCAATATGCCGAATTGGAGCAAAAGCTCAGATGTGACCGAATAGTTGATATTTTGAATTCCGAAAATGATTTTGATTCAAAATATTCCGATTCTGTTTCGGTAAAGGTAATGGGAATTATAAACGGGATTACAAAAAAGCAAACTAAAAACGGAGAAACTATGGCGTTTGTTAATTTAGAGGGCGTCAGTGGTTCAATAGAGATTATAGTATTCCCGAAACTGTTTGCAAAATATGTAAATATTTTTAATAACGGCGCCGCGGTGATTATCGGCGGGCGAATTTCCGTGCGCGAAGAGGAAAATCCAAAGCTTATTCTTGATTTCGCGGATACTGCGGAGAATATTAAGGTCAATCAAACAAAAAGAAAGGGTCTTTTTATTCGCGTTGAAAGCGAAGCATCGCCTGAATATAAAAAATGTCTTGATTATATTCAAAATAACGCAAAAGACGGAGATATTCCGCTGTATTTCTATTTTTCAACTAGTAAAAAGTATTTTCCGTATAAAAAAATATCTGCTGACAAAAGTATAATAGACGGTTTGAAAGAATTTGTCGGTGATTCCGATGTCGTTTTGCAAAAATGAAGGTATTTACTTGCTTTTTGTATATAATTATGTTATCATAAAGTCTCAATGTGGTAATTTTTAGTAATCAGAGGGTGATTAAATGAAAACAATAGGTGTTCTGACAAGCGGCGGCGACGCACCGGGCATGAATGCTGCAATCCGTGCTGTTGTGCGTGCAGGATGTGAAAACGGAATGCGCGTTATGGGTATCAGAAGAGGATACAACGGTCTTATGCAGGGCGATATGTATGAAATGAACCTGCGCAGCGTGTCTAACATTATTAACCGCGGCGGTACGGTTCTTTATTCTGCAAGAAGCCCCGAATTCAAAACCGAAGAAGGTCTTCAAAAGGCACTTAATGTTGCAAAAGAAGTAGGAATGGAGGGTATTGTTGTTATCGGCGGCGACGGTTCTTTCAGAGGCGCTAAGGACCTTTCTGAAAGAGGTCTTCCTTGTGTTGGTGTTCCCGGCACCATTGATAATGATATTGCTTGCTGTGATTACACAATAGGCTACGATACCGCCATGAATACCGTTCTTGCAATGGTTGACAGACTCCGTGATACAACCGAATCTCACGACCGTTGTTCAGTTGTTGAGGTAATGGGCAGAAGAGCGGGTTATATTGCTCTTAATGCAGGTATTGCCTGCGGCGCAACATCAATTCTTATTCCGGAGGTTGAATACGATTTCCAGCGTGATGTTATTGACCGCATGATAAGAACGCAGAAAACAGGTAAAAAGCATTTCATTATAATTGTTGCCGAAGGTATCGGCGGCGTTGAAGAAATGGCTAAGCGTATTCAGGCTGAAACAGGCGTTGAATCCCGTGCAACAATCCTCGGCCATGTTCAGCGCGGCGGTGTTCCTACCGTTCGTGACCGTGTAACAGCAAGTCTTATGGGTTATAATGCTGTTGAGCTTTTGAAAGAGGGTATCGGCAATAGAGTTGTTGCTATGCAAAAGGACGAAATAGTTGATTTCGACATTTTTGAAGCACTCAATATGAAAAAGTCCCTTGACCTCAATCTTTATAAAATTGCTCACGAAATTTCAATCTGATTATGTCAAATATAATTTTGATCGGTATGCCCGGCTGCGGTAAAAGCACGGTTGGAGTAATTCTCGCAAAAACGCTGGGAATAGGCTTTGTCGATACAGATTTGATTATACAACAGCGTGAAAAAAGGCTCTTGCAGGATATAATCAATAATGACGGCATTGATGCCTTCCTTAATTGCGAGGCTGAGGCGGTTAAGTCCGTTTCTTGCGATAATACTGTGATTGCGACCGGCGGCAGTGTTATTTTTCGGGACGACGCGATGCTTCATTTGAAAAAAACAGGAAAAGTTTTCTATTTGAATGTACCTGTTGATGAAATAAAAAATCGTCTTAATAACATTAAAACCCGCGGAATTGCCGCCACGGCGGGCGAGAGTATTGACGATATTTTCAACGAGCGTTCGCCGCTTTATGAAAAATATGCGGACTTTGTTCTTGATTTATCAGATTGCTGTGCAGAACAGACTGTTGAAAAAATATGTGAAATAATAAAGTTTTAAACAAAAAAAACGCCTTACGGTATTTTCTTTTAATGAGAAAATTCACCGAAAGGCGTTTATTTTTCCGTTAATATTAAACCGGATGCGTGGCAAATTATTAGTGCGGAGGTGAGAAATGCGTTATTTTATCAGATTTTTATCAATTTTTTGCTCGGCTTTGTGCGTAATAATTTTTTCTTTAATTTATTTTGGATGCCGATTTATTCCCGATAACATTACGATTGTTGAAGATTCGCGCTCTATTGTTCCGGATTTTTTCGGGGCTTCAATGTACGGAGTTAAGGGTGTATATGAAACAGGTGTTGCAGAGGGGACTGCCCGAACTTCACAAAATGAAACAGAAGTTACACTTTTAAAAATAATACCTGTAAAAAATGCAAAAATTTCCGGTACAAAAAGGCAATATGTTACTATCGGCGGGGATATTTTCGGAATCAAGCTTTATACAAACGGTGTTATAGTTGTTTCCACCGATACGATCGAAACTGACGAGGGGAGCGTAAATCCCGCAAGAGAAGCGGATTTGCGGATAGGCGATATTATTATTTCTGTTAACGGAACCGATATACAGTCTGTCAAGCATTTATCCTCAATTATTCAGGAAAGTAACGGCGAATATGTTAATATGACCGTTTTAAGAAGCGGAATTGAGAAGAAAATCAGTTTCAGAACCGTTAAAGAAAAAATAAGCAATAAGTACAGAGCGGGACTTTGGGTGCGTGACAGTACTGCGGGAATAGGTACTGTAACATTTTACAAAACGGAAAACAATTCTTTTGCAGGGCTCGGACACGCAATTTGCGATACTGATACCGATAAAATAATGCCTATGAAAAACGGTGATATGGCTGAGGCGTATGTGAACGGGTTTTATAAAAGCAGCAACGGAAGCGTTGGCGAGCTTTGCGGAGTATTTACAGGTAAAAATACAGGCGTTCTGTGTGTGAATGACGAAACGGGAATATACGGATATACAACTAAAACAATTAACGGAAAAAGGTATCCGGTTGCAGTAAAGCAGGAAGTTCACGAAGGTGAAGCTCAAATTTACTGCACAATTGATCACTCCGAACCGAAGTTTTATAATGTGAAAATCGTAAAAATCAATTTGAATTCCGCATCGGTCAATAAGGATATGGTTATAGAAATTACTGATGAAGACTTGCTTTCAAAAACAGGCGGAATTTTACAGGGTATGAGCGGAACTCCCATAATTCAGGACGGTATGCTTGTGGGCGCCGTTACCCATGTGTTTGTGAATAATACAAAACAAGGATACGCTATTTTCGCCGAGAGAATGCTTGAAACCTCCGTTTGTCAGGAAATGGAAAAGTACGAGCAGCTTTTACAAAACGCAGCCTGACAAAAAAGGGTGGAAGCCGTTTGACTTCCACCCTGAATTTTATATTTTTAATTTTTGAGGCTTTGTAACGGTGCGGGAATTCTTCCGCCGCGGTTAATAAATTTTGCAGGGGAGGCAGTGTTCACTTTCATTATGGGTGAAACGCCGAAAAGCCCGCCGAATTCAATTTCTTCACCGTCTTTTTTACCTATTGCGGGAATAACTCTTACAGCCGTTGTTTTTGAATTTACCATGCCGATTGCGGCCTCGTCAGCAATAATTGCCGAAATAACCTCTGCAGGAGTATCACCAGGAATGGCTATCATATCAAGACCAACAGAGCATACAGCCGTCATTGCTTCAAGCTTTTCAATACAGAGGGTGTTGTTCCTTGCCGCGTCAATCATACCTGCGTCCTCAGAAACAGGGATAAATGCTCCTGAAAGACCGCCCACATGGGAAGATGCCATTACGCCGCCTTTTTTAACTGCATCATTGAGCAGAGCCAAGCAAGCAGTAGTTCCGCAAGCGCCGCATTGCTCTAAGCCCATTTCTTCAAGAATATGAGCGACTGAATCGCCAATAGCAGGTGTGGGAGCAAGGGATAAGTCAACTATACCGAAAGGAACATTAAGTCTTCTTGAAGCCTCTGTGGCAACAAGCTGACCGACTCTTGTAATTTTGAAAGCAGTCCGTTTTACTGTGTCAGCAATTTCCGTAATGTCAGCGTCAGGTATTTTTGAAATAGCGGCTCTTACAACTCCGGGTCCCGAAACACCTACATTTATAACGCAGTCAGGTTCACCCGCACCGTGGAAAGCGCCTGCCATAAAGGGATTGTCCTCAACTGCATTGCAGAATATTACAAGCTTTGAAGGACCTACAAGCCCATTGTCCTTTGTGAGAATTGCAGATTCACGGACAATTTCTCCCATAAGCTTTACAGCGTCCATATTTATGCCCGTTTTTGTCGAACCGATATTAACGCTTGAGCAAATGCGTTCCGTTTCAGCCAAAGCTTGCGGTATGCTTTTAATAAGTTCAATATCGCCTACGGCGAAGCCTTTTTGAACAAGGGCTGAGTATCCGCCGAGGAAGTTTACACCGACTTCCTTAGCCGCCTTGTCAAGAATTTTCGCAAATTTAATTGGGTCGCCCTTTGAGGCGGCGGAAATCATGGAAATAGGTGTAACGGAAATTCTTTTATTGATAATCGGAATTCCGTATTCCTTTTCTATTTCTTCACCTGTTTTTACAAGGTTTTCCGCTTTGAAACAGATTTTATCGTAAACCTTTGCACAGGCATTATCAATATTGCTGTCAATACAGTCAAGAAGAGAAATACCCATTGTAATGGTTCTTATATCAAGATTTTCCTCTTGAATCATATTGATTGTTTCAAGTATGTCGTGGGTGTTAATCATATTTTATGTAACCTCAATTTATATTCTGTGCATTGAATTGAAAATATCTTCGTGCATAACATGTATGGAAAGAGCCATTTCATCACCGATAGATGTTACCTTATCGGAAAATTCTGTGAACGCTACCGTACATTTTTCAAAGTCAACAAGCATAATCATACAAAACATATCCTGCAAAATCGACTGTGAAACCTCAATAACATTAACGCTGTTTTCGGCGCACACACCGGAAACCTTTGCGAGAATTCCTACCATATCCTTACCGACAACGGTAATAATACCTCTCATAAATTTTACCTCCAAAAACATTTTACGAGTATTCTAACATAAAAAAAAGAAAAAGAAAACATTTTTACAAAATATGATTAAAAAAAGTTATAAATCTGTTGAAAGAAATTTTCTAATGTGGTAAACTAATACTATATTTGGAGGCAACGAGATGTATAAAAATATTGTTGACTTACATGTACATACCGATAATTCGTTTGACGGTAATCATTCCGCAACATTTTTTTGCGAAAAAGCCGAATTTCTTGATTTGAGAGCAGTTGCTTTTACCGATCATTGCGAGGTTGACCAGTTCCGCGGTAACAGGCAGTATGAAAAAAGAATATTTCAGGCTTTTTTTGAAATTTCAAAGGTTCGTTCCGCATTTCGCGGTAAAATTCTTGTTCTCAACGGAATTGAGTTAGGTCAGCCCGCATACGATACTGAGCAGGCCGACGATATTATAAGCAGATACGATTATGACCAGGTTATCGGTTCTGTTCATAATCTTCGCGGTAAAGAGGATTTCTATTATATGGAAAATGTGGCGTATGACGACGCTGCTAAGCTTTTAAGTGAATATTTCGATGAAATAATTGAGATGCTTAAATGGGGTAATTTCGATGTAGTCGCTCATCTCACATATCCGTTAAGATATTTTTACTCCCAGTCAAATTTATCAATCGATTTGAACAATTATAAAAAGCAGATTGATGAGATTTTACTATTGACGGCAAAAAAAGACAAAGCCCTTGAAATAAATACCGCCGCTTTAAGACAGCCTTTAAATAAGCTTCAGCCCGAAATTGATGTTATAAAGCGTTTTAAAGAATTGGGGGGGAAATATGTAACCGTCGGTTCCGACGCTCATTACGCAGAGCATCTTGCCGCAGGTATTGATAAGGCTTATGACGCCGCGATTGAGGCGGGATTTGACAGTATAACATTCTTCCAGAGAAGAACGCCGATGCTTATGAAAATACAGAATGAGGATTGAAAATGAAAGTAAAAGCCGCAGCAAAAATTAACTTGATGCTTGATATTCTGAAAAAACTTGACAACGGTTATCACAGCCTTTTTATGGTAATGCAGTCCGTGGGAATATACGATACCGTTACTGTTGAGAAAAACTGTGAGGGAAGAATTATTATCGACTGTGATAAACCTGGAGTTCCCTGCAACAGTAAAAACATCGCCTATAAATGTGCAGAAAAATTTTTTGAATTTTGCGGTATTAAAGATTGCGGAGTATCAATAAATATAAAGAAAGAAATACCGATTGCCGCAGGTATTGCGGGCGGAAGCGCGGACGGGGCGGCTGTATTGTATTCCCTTAATAAGATATTCAATGCAGGGCTTTCTCACAAGCAGCTTTGTGAAATCGGTGAAACAGTTGGCGCGGATATTCCGTTCAGTCTTACGGGAGGTACTGCGGTTGCGCTTGGCACAGGGAATGTGATTGCACCTGTAAAGCAATTGACAAATTGTAGCATTGTTATCGCAAAGCCCGAGCAGGAGGTATCAACACCAGCGGCATATTCACAGTTCGATTCTTTAACGAGAGTAAGGCATTTGGACAGAATAGCAATGATTGACGCGGTTTCAAGCGGTGATTACGATAAAATATGCTCCCTTTGCGGAAACGTTTTTGAGCAGGCGGTTGAAGTGCCCAAAAGACCGCATATAAAGGGTATTATTCGTAAATTCGGGGCGGACGCTTGCTGCATGAGCGGAAGCGGACCGACTGTGTTCGGGCTGTTTTCCGATGAAACACAGGCTCGTAAATGCTTTGAAAAGTTATCTGAAAATTACAGCGAAGTATATTTAACCTTACCTGTATCACAAGGCATTATTGAATGTTAAGGAGAAACAACAAATGGTATTTGTAAGCTTACCGTTTTTATTAGTCTTTTTTCCGCTTTGTATGCTTTTTTATGTCTTTGCAAAAGATATAAAACGGAGAAATTTTGTGCTTTTGATTTTTTCCCTGATTTTCTATTCATGGGGAGAGCCGAAATACATTTTTCTGCTTTTGTTTATGTCATTTGCCGATTGGCTTTTTGCCTTGATGATGGAACGCAAGCCGAGTTTTAAAAAGTTTTTTATGATTCTCGCCTGTGTTGTCAATCTTGGGCTTATCGGTGTGTTTAAGTACGGCACTTTTATACAGACAAATTTCCGCAATGCTTTCGGATTTCCCGATACAGTCACGCAGATTGCCTTGCCGATAGGTATATCTTTCTATACCTTTCAGTTATTGTCATATGTTGCCGATGTTTATAAGGGAGAGGTAAAAGCGCAACCAAAATTCCATATTGTACTTTTGTATGCCAGTCTTTTTCATCAGTGCATTGCAGGACCGATTGTTCGGTATAAGGATGTTGAACAACAGCTTTTGTCACGAACAACATCTCTTGACAGAATAAGTGCGGGTATTAACAGATTTTGTGTAGGTCTTGCAAAAAAAGCAGTTCTTGCAAATACCTGCGGCAAGCTTGTTGAAACGCTTATTGTGCCCGACAATGTGTTGAATACTGCCGAGGCCGTTTCTGTAATTTCATCAAAATCCGCAGTATCACTATGGCTCGGAATGTTGTTGTTTTCATTGCAGATTTATCTTGATTTTTCCGCATATTCCGATATGGCAATAGGTATGGGTAAAATGATAGGCCTCGATTATAAAGAAAACTTCGATTATCCTTATATTTCAAGGTCTGTTTCGGAATTCTGGCGCAGATGGCATATTTCTCTCGGTTCTTTTTTCAGGGATTATGTATATATCCCCTTGGGCGGTAACCGTAAGGGTAAAATGCGAACATATCTCAATTTATTCGTCGTTTGGGCTCTTACGGGACTTTGGCACGGAGCGAGCTGGAACTATGTGCTATGGGGACTGTATTTCTTTGTGTTCATCGCCCTTGAAAAAGCTTTTCTCGGTGAAAAACTCAAAAAACTCAAAGTGTTGCCGAATATATATTTGCTTCTTGTAGTGTATTTTGGTTGGATTTTGTTTAAATTTGAAAATATGAGCGCAATGGCGGCGGTTATAAAAGGAATGTTTGGATTAAACAAGAACGGATTTACAAGCTTTGAAACATCGACCGTGCTTAAAAGCAATTTTGTTTTTATAATAATATGCTTAATAGCCGCTTTACCCGTAATTAAATATACAAGCATGCTTCTAAAAAGCCTTTCAGTTAAAAGTCGTACTGCAATGGCGGCGTGGTCTGTGTTTACCGCCGTATCTCCCGCCGTACTTATATTCATTTCACTGATAAACATAGTAGGAAGCAGCTACAATCCTTTCTTATACTTTCAATTCTGATATGGAGCTTTAAAATGCGAAACAATAAAAAAATTAAAAAGAAAAGGATAGCGGTATATCTGGCGCAAATGTGTGTGTTTTCCTTAACACTTGCGGCACTTGCTGTTACAGGTTTACTGATACCTTTAAGGCCTGAATATTCTGAGTCAGAAAAAAGAAAATTAGCCGAATTTCCCCATTTTACCGTTAAAAGCTTTTTTGACGGCTCATATTTCAGAGGAATAGGGGATTGGTATTCGGATACTTACCCGGGAAGAGAAACGCTTGTAGGACTTAATTCCAAAATTAAGAGCCGCTACGGTATTTCAAGTGTAGAAATACACGGCGATGTAGTAAATGGCGATGAAATTCCCGATGAGTATGTTCCTCCCGCCGTAGATGAAAAACCAACAGATACTACCGAAACGGAAAATTTTGATGAAATTATCAAAGATGTTGATACACAAAGCTTGGGTGCGGTATTTGTTGCCGGAAATGTTGGGTATGAGTATTACAATTTCAGTAAGGAGCAGGCGGACAGATACATTTCTTTAATAAATAAACAGGCGGCAAACCTTAATAACGTGGCAAATGTGTATTCAATGGTTGTTCCCACAAGCATCGGAATAACCTTGCCTGATAATTTAAAAAATACTATTAACAGTTCAGACCAAAAGAAGGCTGTAGATTATATTTACAGCGGTATGGATAGCGATGTTCATAAGGTAAATGTATACAACACCCTTATGTCCCACAGAAGTGAGTATATCTATTTCAATACCGACCACCATTGGACAGCGCTGGGTGCTTATTATGCATATGAGCAGTATGCCAATGCATCAGGAATTGAGTGCAAACCCATTTCAGCTTACAAAAGAGCGGAATACAGCGGTTTCCTCGGCAGCTTTTATAATGACACGGGAAAACTGCCTGAACTAGAAAAAAATCCTGATACGGTTGTTGCGTATATACCGAATGAAAATGCAAAAATGGTGTATACAACCGCAAAAGGCGAAAAAATAAGCTGGCCTGTTGTCAACGATGTTTCCTCATATCCTCAATCAATAAAGTACAGTGCATTTATCGGCGGTGATAATCCCTTCACAGAGATAACAAACCCTGATATTAACGATAATTCGTCAATTGTTGTAGTTAAAGAATCTTTCGGAAATGTATTTGTACCCTTCCTTGTGGAAAATTACAGCAAGGTTTATGTGATTGATTACAGATACTATAAGGGAAGCGTGGGCGGCTTCGTAAAGCAAAACAATGTTAAAGATGTTTTGTATATAAATAATATTTCAGCCACTAGAAATAAGTCGCTTATAAATAAATTGCAAAATACTATTTAAAGGAAACCGGGCAGTAGCTCGGTTTTTTTGCGTTTTATATTGACGCATATGTCATTTTATAAAAAAAGTATGAATAAATTATTATTTATTGTTAATACACAATTGTAATAATTTACAAAAAGAATTCACAATAACTGTAAAATCCGTGTAATTTATGAGAATTTTTTAATTTTCTATTCCATGTTTGGTTACAAAGATTGACAAAAAAATATCATAGTAGTAAAATTAAACAGAAAATAATAAAATATGTTGTGCTTCCCATACAATTTTGGAGCACACACTACAGGGAGGAAATTATATGGAAAGAAAAACAACCGGCTTTTCCAAAAAACTTTTAAGCTGTTTTCTTTCAGTTTGCTTGGTTACAGCAATGATTCCTTTTGCTGTAATTCCTTCGATAGCTGAAACAGCAGAGGAACAGGTAACTGAATTTACGGCTCCTGTTTCATCATCAGGCAAATGGGAACATGCCTTAGACAATGTTTATAATGATGGGCGTGGTACTCATTTTGTTACAATGTGGGTTGAAAGCACGGATTTTGTCTTTATGCAAACAAAGGATAATGAAAAATTTACTTTTGCACCCACTCTTTATGCCGTAAAAAACGACGGTGTAAACTATGCGAAAATTAAAAAGACAACCATTACCAACACCACGTTAAATCCGACCGCAACATTGTGGGAGCCTCGTACGGATTTAAACAGTAAAAACACAAATCCCGCTCCTGACGGTGCAGCTTTGCCCGGTTATCTTTCACAGGGCTTCGAGAAGCAAATGGCTCAAAATGTGCTTTCTTGGGACTGTAACTATTACTTTGACGGTGAAGGTGCCGCTCAGTATGAAACAAGGCTTCTTATTGACTACGAAACCGGTCCTTACATAATGAACACAGAAGATGTCAACAACTATGTAACGCTTTATGAGCCTGTTATTTATACAATAACGGTTGTTGATGAGCGTGAGCTTATCAAAGCAGTTGATGCCGCAAAGGATTATATTGCTTCCGGCAACGCAACACAGGAGCAAATTGATGCTTTACAGGCTCTCGTTGAAAATGCGGAAACAGGACATATGACAGACGGCACAGTTGCTTACACTCAGGAGGAAATTGACGCGGTAACAGACGCTATTCACAATCATATTCCTGCTGACTATACTAATTACCTGAATGCTCTTAAAGCAGCAAACGCAATTCTTAATGACAGTTCATATTCAGATGCTGAAAAAGAGATTATCAGCACAGAAATAAACACAACATATCCATCTTCTCAGGTGCTTTCAACGAATATGAGCAATCAGGCTTATGTTGATGAGGCGACAAAATCTCTTGAAAATTTACTTGCCACAATTGGCGGCACAGAAGTTGACGCGCCGAATTCTGTTTCGGTTCCTATAGGGACTTCAAAGACATGGGTTTATGACTGTACGGCAAAAACAGGCTGGACCAATGCAAATATAAATGACTCTACGATTGTTAATATTTCCCATACAAATGTATATCTTGATATAACAGAAGACCTCTCAGTATATAATATTATCTGGTCGGCACAGACAAACTTTGCAACAGGCAACAACTGGTGGAATGGTCAGTATTATTACTATTTGGCAGGTCCCTTGAGCACAACAGCTCTTAATTCTGCAATAAACGGCACCGAAAGTCCTGCAAATTATACTACATACTTTACCGGATTTTCCGATGACGACGGAAATAATGCAACTAAAACTCAGTTGCTTGACGGCGATAGCTACGGAAGCACAAGCACAAGAGCGTCGAGCGCGACTCTTGTCGGCAGTTTAGCTGACGGAATTTCTGCAAGTGATACTCCTTATTATGTAATTCCCGGTATTTATTTCAAAATCGAAAAGTGGCAGCGTGGTTCTAAATCATATTCTCATTCATCAAACGATGCGGGAAATTTTGCGCTTCCCAAGGAAATTATCGGAACCGGCGATTCGGCAACTCTTGCGGACGATGTCACATATCCCGGCTTTAATCTTTATGTTTACAATAAAACACCTCTTATGAACGCAATTAATGCGGCAGTTGCAGTCAGCTATAACGGTGCTGTAAACTGGGGTGATTGGATAAGTGCAATTTCCGCCGCAAAGGAAGTTTATAATAACCGTGAGGTCGTTCAGTCACAGATCGATGCTGCTGTTGCTTCACTTGAAGGCTTTGTATTTGATTACAGTCTTACCATTTCAAAAACACCTGATGCAAGCGAAACGGATGTTGTATTAAAGTCTGTAAACGGAGCCGCTCTTGATACACCTTCTTCGGTGATCGGTACCAGCATTGAAGCTGACGGCACAACATATGTTGTCGAGGCAACTTCATCTTCTGTTGACTATACCTTCCTTAATTGGAGCGATGATGAAGCGAATACAAATCCCGAAAGAACCTTTACTTTTAACGCATCAAGCAATGTGTCTGCCGTTTTCCGATATAATGAAGCGGATTATTCCGAAGTAAACGATGCTCTTTCTTCGGTTCCTGCTGACCTTTCAATTTATACTCCCGAAAGTGTCAAAGCTTTGCAGGAGGCTATTGCACGCATTATATATGACCTTCCTTTGTCAAAGCAAAGCGAGGTTGATGCATTTGCTCAGGCAATTAATGACGCCTTAGCTTCCCTTGAAGTTCTTCCTGCAAATTATTCAAACCTTGATACAGCAATTCAGGCGGCAAAAGATATTCCTCTTGATTACATCGTTAATGATGATGCAAAAATCACTTTTATTGAAGTTTTGAAAAACGCTGAAAATATTGACAGAAATCTTGATATTTCCGGTCAGGGTCAAATTGACCTTGCCGAACAGCAGCTCCTTGCCGCTCTTAGCGGAATTTCAATTCTTCCTGCCGATTATACGGCTCTTGATACAGCAATAGCAACTATACCTGAAAATCCGGAAAGCTATTATTCTCCCGAAAGTTGGACCGCTTATCAGACAGCTCTTGCAAATGCCAATTCTGTTGACAGAACTCTTAATAAGCTCGGTCAGCAAATAGTTGATGATGCAACAGATAAGCTTGTTCAGGCATTCAATGGTCTTACCGTTAACGGTGAATGCTATTACGGCGACCTTGATAAGGCTATTGCAAATGTTCCTTCCGTGGACGCTTCAAATTACACTGAAGATTCATATGCCGCTTATATCTCTGCTCTTGCCGTTGCTCAGTCGGTTGAGAGAAATATGATAAACGATACCGAAGGTGTTAATCAGGCTGTTATCGATACTGCGGCACAGGCTCTTGTTGACGCAAAAAATGCACTCGTTCTTAAAAGTGCCGATTACACAGCTCTTGATGCTGAAATCGCGGATGTTCCCGAAAATCCCGAAAGCTATTATTCTGCCGAAAGCTGGGCACTTTATTCAGATGCTCTGAAAACAGCTAATTCTGTTACAAGAACGCTTACGATACTTGACCAATCTTATATTGATTCAGTAACGAGCGAACTTGCAAAAGCGAAGGCAAATCTTGTACCCAACGGTCAGTGCTATTACGGTGATCTTGATGAGGCAATCGCAAAAGCGGAGGCAATGAATTCCGAGGATTATACTGCCGAATCGAATGCCGCTCTTGCGGAAGCACTTGCTGCCGCGAAAGCAATAGAACGCAATATGATTGATGATAATGAGGGAGTAAACCAAGCAGAAATTGACAATGCCTCAAAAGCACTTAATGATGCAATGAAAAATGCGATTGAGCTTGTTACGGTGACCGTTACTAAAAACGGTACACCTGTTCATGTATTTAAGTTTAATCCCGGATCTGTCGTTGGCGACACAGAAATTCTTGATTATGTTCAGACTTTGGTTGGTGAAGACGAAGTTTTAATGAGCGTAACTTATTCCGACGGTTCAACGGTGAATTCAACTGACATCTTGAACTATGATGTTACGATTACAGCAAAAACTGAGCCGTATGTAACCTATACAGAGCTTGACGCTGCCGTTGAAGCCGCAAAAGATGCTCTTAACGGAACAGGTACTCTCACCGAAGAGTCAAAAGCCGCTTTGCAGGAATATCTTGGCAAAGCCGCCGCTCTTACAAGACCTGTCGGCGTTTCCGATCCTGATAATGGTCAAGATATCGTGGATGCACTTACACAAAGTATTATAGATGCAACAAACAATCTTGCATTTGATAAGTCAGAGCTTCTTTCTGCTATTTCAAATGCTGAATCCAAGGATACAACCGGTTACACATCTGATTCTGTTAATACATTAACAGAGGCTTTAAGCAACGCAAATTCGGTTTATAATAATCCTGATGCAACTTGGAATGAAATCGTTTCTGCAACGGAGACTTTGAACAATGCATTAAACGGGCTTGCAGCTGATAAATCAGGCTTACAGACCGCTATTGATGAAGCTAATGCAACTGATACAACAGGATATACCCCCGAAAGTATTACTGCACTTGAAGATGCAATCACAGCAGCTGAAGCAGTAAATTCTGATCCTAATGCAACACCTGCTGATGTACAGAAAGCGATTGATGATTTAACAGCCGCAAAAGACGGACTTACCACCGATAAGTCAGGTTTACAGACTGCTATTGACGAAGCAAAAGCAACTGATACAACAGGATATACCCCTGAAAGTGTGACTGCACTTGAAGATGCAATCACAGCAGCAGAAGCAGTAAATTCAGATCCTGACGCTACACCTGCTGATGTACAGAAAGCTATTGATGATTTGACAGCTGCAAAAGACGGTCTTACCACCGATAAGTCAGGTTTACAGACTGCAATCGACGAAGCAAAAGCTCAGGATACTACAGGATATACTCCTGAAAGTGTAACAGATCTTGAAAACGCAATAACAGCGGCCGAGGGAGTTCTCAATAATCCCGATGCAACACCTGCTGATGTACAGAAAGCTATTGATGATTTGACAGCCGCAAAAGACGGACTTACCACCGATAAGTCAGGTTTACAGACTGCTATTGACGAAGCAAAAGCTACCGATACAACTGGAAAATCAGATGAGACTAAGAAAGACCTTGATGATGCCATAAAGGCTGCGGAAGATGTTCTCAATAATTCCGATGCAACTCCCGAAGATGTTAAGAATGCTATTGATGACTTGACAGATGCCGTAAATAATCTTTCTGACCAAATCACAATCAGCGTTGTTGATGAAGGCGGTAATTTAATCTCCACCGTTATCGTAACAGTAGGATCAGAAATGGGTGATATTGCTTCACAGATCACAGGCGTTGACGGTACCGTTGGCAACAAGACACTTGTAGGCTATGTTGATAAAGACGGAAATTATATTTCAGACACAACTGCTATTACAGGCAGTATGGAGATCAAACCTTATTATGAGCTTACACTGATTGTACCGCAGGCCGACAGCCAGCTTACGGTTGACCATACCAATAAACTCATGGACGGTCTTACAGTAGGCGGCAATACAGTAGCAGAAATCAAGGCTCAGCTTGAAAACGATTCTATGCAGATAACCGTTAAAGACATAAACGGCAATGTACTTAACGATACGGATCTTGTGGGAACAGGAGCTACGATAACATACACATCAAAACTTACAGGCGAGGTTTACGAAACCGTTACGGTAATTCTTTACGGCGATGTTGACGGTAACGGAACAGTTGATGATACTGACTTTGAAAAAATTTGCAATGTTGCAAATGCTCGTGAGGTTATCACAAATGCGTATTTGCTGATGGCGGCGGACTGCGACGGCGATACAGCGGTTGACGGATACGACGCAATTTACATTTCACTTCAATCAAACGGTTTCTGTGACATAAATCAGCAAAGAATTGTTGTAGAGTAAAACTTAATAATTATTTTGGGCGGCTTATTGCCGCCCTTTTTTTATGAATATATTTCCTTGACTGAACATATTATTAAATACCGTTAAAATGAGATTAACCGTCATTTCGGTCAAGGAGGGTAATTTTTTGAAAGATTTAGTTGAGGAAAGAGCTTCAATGTTGGGTGAATATATTGTGGAGAACGGTTCGACCGTGCGTGCCGCAGCAAAGGTTTTCGGAATAAGTAAAAGTACGGTACATATGGACGTTTCCCAAAGGCTTCAGCGTGTTGACCCGTGTCTTTACGGACAGGTTCGTAAGGTACTTGAAGTAAATAAAGCACAGCGGCATATTAGGGGAGGTATGGCAACAAAAGAGAAATACCTCGGAAAAAAATGAATTTCTCCGCAGCACATATATATTTTTAATAAATCACTTGAATTTTTACACCGTTAGTGTATAATATTATCTGTTGAATTTTAGGTATACATCACTTGAAAGGTGGACAAATAAGTGGCTGATGAGAAAAATCTCTTTGTTGACCTTGAGCATCAGGTAATGGAGCTTTGGGAAAAAGAGAAGTATTATGACAAGCTTGTCGAAAAAAATAAGGGTAATAAAATGTTCCGTTTCCTTGACGGACCGATTACCGCAAACAACCCCATGGGTATTCACCATGCATGGGGCAGAAGTATAAAGGATATTTTTATTCGTTATAAGTCAATGCAGGGCTACGATTGCCGCAGACAAAACGGCTTTGACTCGCAGGGGCTTTGGGTAGAGGTCGAGGTTGAAAAAGAGCTGGGCTTCCAGACCAAAAAGGATATTGAAGAGTACGGAATGGACAAGTTTACAAAGGCTTGTAAAGACCGTGTTAAGCATTTTTCAGGGATAATAACAGAGCAGTCAAAGCGTCTCGGTCAGTGGATGGATTGGGACAATTCATACTATACAAACACCGATGAAAATATCGGCGGTATTTGGTATTTCCTTAAAAAGTGCGACGAAAACGGCTGGATTCAGCGCGAGTATAAGCCTATGCCTTGGTGCCCGAGATGCGGAACATCCCTTTCAGAGCATGAAATGACAGGCTCATATAAGCTTATGACTCATAATTCAGTGTTCTTTAAGCTTCCCATAGAAGAAATAGATTCTAAAATCCTTGTTTGGACAACCACTCCCTGGACTCTTTCTTCAAATGTTGCTTTGGCTGTTAATCCCGACATCGATTATGTTGAAGTAAAGATAAAGAGTGACGAGCAAACTTTAATTCTTGCAAAAAACGCAATTAAGTATTTAGGTGACGACAAGGTTGAGGTTGTAAGAGCATTAAAGGGCGAGGAGCTTGTAGGTCTTCATTATGACACATGTTTCCCCGATATTCCTGCACAGGCAGGTATTGAGCATAAAATTGTCGCTTGGGAGGATGTTGCCGCCGATGAAGGTACAGGCGTTGTTCATATTGCTCCCGGTTGCGGTGTTGAGGACTTTGAGCTTGGGGAAAGACTTGACCTTCCAAAGGTTATGCCTATCGACGATATGGGAATTTATCTTGACGGTTTTGGCTGGATGACAGGTAAAGACAGTCATACTGTTGCTGACGAAGTGTTTGAGCACCTCAAAGCTGCTAATAAGCTTTATAAGGTTGAGCCGCATGAGCATAGCTATCCTGTTTGCTGGCGCTGTAAGTCTGAGGTTGTGTTCCGTCTTGTACCTGCATGGTATATCAGAACTGAGGAATTAAAACCCAGACTTATGAAAGCGGCAAATTCAGTTAAATGGGAGCCTGCTTCAAATGGAAAGCGTATGAATGACTGGCTCACAAATATGGGCGATTGGAATATCTCAAGAAAGCGTTATTACGGTATGCCGTTGCCTTTCTATCCTTGTGATTGCGGTCATGTGACCGTTGTAGGGTCCCGTCAGGAGCTTCATGATTTGGCGGTTGAGCCTGAAAAGGTTGATGCATTGCCTGAGCTTCACAGACCGTGGGTTGACGAAATTCAAATTAAATGTCCCAAGTGCGGGAAGCCCGTTTCCCGTGTTTCCGAAATCGGTGATGTTTGGCTCGATGCAGGTATTGTACCGTTCTCAACCTTCGGATATTTCTCCGATAAAGAGCAATGGAAAAAGAATTTCCCCGCAGAGTGGGTTACCGAGATGCATGAGCAGGTTCGTTTGTGGTTCTATTCAATGCTGTTTATGAGCGTTGTTTTAGAGGATAGAGCCCCCTATGAGCGTGTACTTACAAACAGTACCGTAGTTTCGGAGGACGGCACAAAGTTCTCAAAAACAGGCTTTATGATTAAGTTTGACGAGGCGGCTGAAAAAATCGGCGCAGATACCGTTCGTTATCTCTATGCAGGCGCTCCAAATTCCAACGATGTCCGTTTCGGATATAATTTAGGTGATGAAGCAAGAAGAAAGATGCTTTCATATTGGAATATCTATACTTTCTTTGATACCTATGCACAGATAGATAAGCCCGATTTTACAAATTATAAGCCCGATACATCTCTTATGACGCCTATTGACAAGTGGTTGTTTGTAAGAACAAACGAGTTTATTAAGAAAGCCACAGCTAATATGGACGATTACAAGGTTTATGTTCTTGTAAAAGACTTTGAGCAGTTTGTTGACGATATTTCCAATTGGTACATCAGAACTAACCGCCGCCGTTTCTGGAAAACAGACGATGATCAAGATAAAATGGTTGCGTATTGGACATTATTTACTGCTCTTAAAGCCTGCACACAGGTTATGGCACCCGTAATTCCATTTATGACGGAATATATTTGGCAGAACCTTATAAGAAAGGTTACACCGAATTGCCCCGAGTCAGTTCATTTAAGCGACTGGCCGCAGGTTGTTGAAGGCTTTGAAGATGACGGTATAATTGAAAAGACAGACCTTTCCCGTGAAGTGATTGCCGTTGCAATGAGACTTCGTAATGAACAGCAGATTAAAGTCCGTCAGCCCTTGTCCAAGATATTTGTTTGCTGTGACAGCGACAAAACGGATAAAATCAAAACATTTGAGAAAAATATTCTTGATGAGCTTAATATTAAGGCAATTGAGTATATTGACGATGTGAATGTACTTGAGGATAAATTCCTTACAGTCAATTTCAAGGTTGCAGGTGCTGTGCTTAAACAAAATGTAAATAAGATGAAGCAGACTCTTGAATCTCTTTCAGATGATGAAATGAAAGCTCTTACCAATGCTGTTATTGCAGGCGGTGAGGTTTCGGTTCCCGGCTGGGAGGAGAAATTTGACGGTTCTATTTTCACGGTTCAGTCAAAAACCAAAAAAGGTATCGTTTCTGCCGAGTTTGCACAGGACTGTGTCGTTGCACTTGATGTTGTTCTTACCGATGACCTTCTCCGTGAGGGCGTTGTCCGTGATGTAATCCGTCAATGTCAGCTTATCAGAAAAGAAGCAGGTTATCAGGTTGAACAGCATATAATTGCATCAGTATCCGTTGAAGACGAGTTTATATTGAGCGCACTTTCAGAGAAAAAAGATTATATTTCAAGTGAGCTTCTTGCGGATTCATTGGTTCTTAACGGCGAAATCAACGCTGACCTTATTAAAGCATTTTCAGTAAATGACAAAAAGATTGCAGTATCAGTTGCAAAAGGAGAGTAAAAAATGTTTCAGGTTACAAAAGATATGAACATTGGTGAAATTCTTGACAACGCAAGAGAAACCGTTCCTTTCTTCCTTAATTTAGGAATGCATTGCCTTGGCTGTCCCTCTGCAAGAGGAGAAACAGTTGAGCAGGCTTGTATGGTTCATGGCGTTGACCCCGATGAGTTCGTAAAAGAAATCAACGAATTTCTCAAGAGTAATAAAGAATAAGAGTTTTGAGGGCGTAACATAATTTCGGTGTTACGCCCCGTTTTTCTACGGTGTTTTATGTTGAAACTTACAAATCGTTTACAGCTTGTTGCCGACTGTGTTAATCCATGTGATTCTATGGCGGATATAGGAACAGATCATGCATATTTGCCTGTTTGGTGCTTATTAAACGGCAAAGCACGGTCAGCTGTTGCCGCCGATATAAACCCAAAACCGTTGTCAAACGCCCGAAAAACCGTTGAGGAATACGAGCTTAATGACAAAATAACGCTTCGTTTATCCGACGGGCTTAAAAATATAACAGCTGACGAGGTGCAGGAGATTGTCGTTGCAGGAATGGGCGGTAATCAAATTGCAGATATGATTTCTCAAACTCCGTGGCTCCGTGACCAAAGCATACATCTCGTTTTACAGCCTATGACGCATTTTGAAGATGTTCGACGTGCTCTTTGCGAAAACGGATTTGTAATTGAATCCGAACAGACAACCGCAGAGGGTGAGCGACTGTATGTTGTGATTTCCGCCCGATACAGTCACAATAAGAAAACATACCCCGAGTGGTATTATTATGCAGGGGAGTTGCCCCGCGGTAAGGGTGAAACTGACGCTCATTTTTTAGAAAAAATTATTACACGCCTTAAAAAGCGTGGCGAAGCCCTTGCGGAAAAAAACGGAGCGGAGTCCCAAAGGTTATTTAAAATTATTGAGGGGATAGAAAATGAATGTAGGAAAAATTTATGATTACATAGATAGTATTGCTCCTTTTTCTGTTCAGGAGGAGTGGGATAACAGCGGATTGCAGGTAGGTTCTTTCTCTCAAGAGGTAAAAAAAGTCCTTGTAGGATTAGATGCAACTGCAGGGCTTGTTGAAGAAGCAAAATTGAAGGAATGTGATTTAATTATCTCTCACCATCCCTTTCTCTTTCATCCTGTAAAGAGCTTTACAGAGCAGATGCCTGCCTTTTTAGCGGCAAAATATAATATTTCCGTTATTTCGGCTCATACCTCCTTTGACTGCGCTGTTGGGGGAGTGAATGATGTGTTGGCAGAGCTTGTGGGAGTTTACAATACTAAACTTTCCGAAAATAAACTTTTCCGTATCGGTAGAACCGATTGTAAAACAGTACGAGATTTTGCACAAACCGTAAAAAATTCGTTAAATGCTGATGTTTTCTGCTCTTTGCCCGAAAAGAAAATTAAAACTGTTGCAGTTTGCGGTGGCTCTGCCGCAGAATATATAGAAATGGCAAAAAATGAGGGTGCTGATGTATTTTTAACGGGTGAAGTTAAGCATCACGAGATATTGGACGCCTGTAATTTTGATATTGCCGTTATTTGTGCAGGGCACTTTGAAACCGAAATGCCCTCTATGCGTGTGCTTACAGAAAAACTTCAAAAGCAGTTCCCCGAAATTACATTTGTTTTGTCATCGCAAACCTCTCCGATTTACCATATTTAAAGAAAAAGGATAATAAAATGGCACTTGACGGAATTACACTTGGACTTATAAAAAAAGAGCTTGAAGGCTATATAATCGGTGCAAAGGTGGAAAAAATACATCAGCCCTTAAAAAATGAGCTGGTGTTTATTTTCCGTACCCGAGACGGTGCTTATAGGCTGTTCTTTTCCTGCGACGGTCAAAGTCCTCGTGTCCACTTGACAAGGTATGCGCCCGAAAATCCAAAAGTTCCGCCTATGCTTTGTATGCTTTTCAGAAAACGGCTTGTGGGCGCAGTTTTAAAATCTATCCGTCAAGTGCGTAATGACAGAATACTGATTTTTGACTTTGACGGTACAACTGAAATAGGCGATAAAACCGAGTATCACCTGATATGTGAAATAATGGCTCAAAGAAGCAATATAATTCTTTGCGATAAAGATTATGTTATTCTTGATGCTGTTAAAAGAGTTGATGAAACAAAATCATCAGTTCGTGAAATTTTACCCGGTCTTAAATATGAAAATCCGCCTTTTCAGGAAAAAGCGGACCTTTTAAACGATGACCTTGCAGAGCTCGCAGGGGAAATATGCAATTCAGGCGGCAAAATGCTTTCAAAAGCAATTCTTGACAGTGTTGAGGGAATTTCTCCCATAGTTTCCCGTGAAATAGCATACAGAACGGTGTTCGGTGATAAGCAATGCGATGTGCTTTCACCCCTTGAAAATGAAAGACTGTTTAATGAATTACAAAACATAAGAAATGAAATTATGGGTAAAAACCCACCTCAAATGCTTTTGCGTGAGGATAATACGCCATTTGATTTTTCCTTTACGGATATCAGGCAGTACGGCAACTCTTTAATAAAGAAAAACTATGATACTTATTCTGAATTGCTTGATGATTTCAGTTTTGAGCGTGACAGGCAATTAAGAGTAAGGCGTCGCGCCGCTGATTTGTTTAAAATTCTTAACAACGCAGTTGAGCGTACCGCAAGAAAAATCAACAATAGAAATGCCGAACTTGAAAAAAGTGAAAACCGTGAAATTTTGCGCATTTATGCCGAGCTGATTACTTCCAATCAGTACAGACTTACAGAAAAATCACCTGAATATGTTGTTGAGAACTATTATGACAATAACAATTCAATTACAATCCCCGCTAATCCCGCTTTAACGGCACAGCAAAACGCACAAAAGTATTATAAAGAATATAAAAAAGCGGCAAACGCCGAAAAAATGCTCCATGAATTAATTGCGGAAGGGGAGCAGGAGCTCGTTTATCTCGACTCTGTTATTGACAATTTATCACGGGCATATTCCGATAAGGAAATATCGGAAATTCGTGAAGAGCTTGAAAAAGGCGGATATATAAAGTCAAAACACGGAACAAAAGGCAAAAAAGAAAAACCCTTGCCGCCTTTGGAATTTATATCAAGCGACGGATTTAAGATACTTGTAGGCAGAAATAATGTTCAAAATGATATTCTCACATTAAAAACCGCAAAAAACTATGATATGTGGCTTCATGTCCAAAAGCAGTCAGGCTCACATACGATAATTGTTTCGGACAAAAAAGAAATCAGCGAAACGGCAATTTATGAGGCCGCCTGCCTTGCCGCATATCACAGTAAATCTGCCGATTCTTCTTCCGTAGCGGTTGATTATACTCTTGTGAAAAATGTTAAAAAGCCAAACGGCGCAAAGCCCGGTAAGGTTATTTATAATACTTATAATACTGTATATGTAACGCCGTCAAAAGACATCGTCGAAAAACTGCAAATAAAATAAAAATCGGGAAGCGTGATGCTTCCCGGTTTTCTTTGTTCAGTTGTCTTCATTAGTTGAAAGTACTTCGTTTTCTCTGAAAAACAGTGACAAGCACCAAATTCCTGCAAGAGCAATAACTGTGTAAATAATTCGGCTGATAATTGCACCTTGTCCGCCGAATATCCAGGCAACGATATCAAACTGAAAAAGACCGATTGAGCCCCAGTTGATTGCACCGATTATAACAAGAATTAAAGAAATTCTGTCAAGCATCATTTTCACTCCTTAATAACAGCATTTTTTCAAGGTAAAGTCGGATTATTTTGCCGCCTTCATCTTATCTGCACGATTATTATGAGTAATTTTGATGACATTATACTAAACTGAAATTGGAAAAAATCAAATTATTTTAAATTTGCTTTTTCTTTTAAAATTTCGACTTTGTCTGTTTTCTCCCATTTAACATTAATATCGGTTCTTCCAACATGACCGTAAGCGGAAAGTTGTTTGTAAATGGGATTGCGAAGTTCAAGTGTGTCGATTATTGCGGCAGGGCGCAAATCAAAAACTTCATTTACAATATCTGCAAGGTCGGTATCTTTGATTTTTCCAGTACCGAATGTATCAACCATTACTGAAACGGGTTTCGCAACGCCGATTGCGTATGCTAACTGTATTTCGCACTTTTTCGCAAGATCTGCTGCTACGATATTTTTTGCAACATATCTTGCGGCATACGCGGCAGAACGGTCAACCTTTGTGGGATCCTTGCCCGAGAACGCACCGCCGCCGTGGCGTGAGTATCCGCCGTATGTATCAACTATAATCTTTCTGCCTGTAAGGCCGCTGTCACCGGCAGGGCCGCCGATTACGAAACGCCCTGTGGGGTTAATGAAAATTTTTGTATTTTCATCAATAAGATTTGCAGGAATTATGGGATTTATAACATATTTTTTAATGTCTTCACGAATTTTTTCAAGGGAAACATCTGCGCTGTGCTGTGAGGATATAACAACAGCATCAATTCTTACGGGATTTCTGTCATCGTCATATTCAACGGTAACCTGAGTTTTACCGTCGGGACGCAGGTAGGGGAGTATTCCGTCCTTTCTTACCTTTGTGAGCTGAACCGAAAGCTTGTTTGCCATTGAAATGGGCATTGGCATAAGCTCAGGTGTTTCGTCGCAGGCAAATCCGAACATCATACCTTGGTCGCCTGCACCGTTAAGGTTATATGCGTCGTTATCGCCGCCTTTTATTTCCAACGAATTATCAACGCCCAAAGCAATGTCGGCAGATTGCTTGTCCAGAGCCACAAGAACAGCGCAGGTGTTGCCGTCAAAGCCCTTTTCGCTGCTGTCATAACCGATTTCGCATATAGTTGAGCGTACAATTTCGGGAATATTCACATTAGCCTTTGATGTAATTTCGCCCATTACCATAACCTGACCTGTTGTGCATGTTGTTTCACAGGCAACGCGGGATTGCTTGTCCTGTGCAATCAATGCGTCAAGAATTGAATCGGAAATACGGTCACAAATTTTGTCGGGATGTCCTTCTGTAACCGATTCTGATGTAAAAAGAAATTTTGCCATAGTATCTTCGCCTCCAAAAAAAATAAGCGCCCGATAAGGACGCTTTTAGAAAACCTTATCTTTCGGAAAATCCGCAGGAATTAGCACCTTGCTTTTAAAGCAGGTTGCCGGGCTTCAAAGGGCCGGTCCCTCCACCACTCTGCATAAGGAAATATTTAATTCTTTATTATTTTACCACAGATTTATATATTGTCAACTATATACCGTATTTTTTTACAGCTTTTTCGACAGCAAAATATACAGGGTAAAAGGGCAGTACGTTAAACGCCGCTTTAACTGTGTTTAAGGCAGTAGAACCCCAAACACCTGCCCAATAAGCTTCTTTTACAAGGGGTATTCCCATAAGCTTAAAGAAAATCGGCGTAAACACAATATTTGCAAGCCAGCCCAGAGCAATTGCAACTGCAACGGTGATTACAGATGAGATGATATATGTTTTTGCAGAAAATTTATTTTCTTTAAAAATCTTTGCAAAAAGCTTTGTAAAAAGCGACATTGAAAGTACAATTCCACCGCCGATTACAACATTCATTATTTCACCTATTCCCACAGTTGTGGTTTTTGCAAGGTGAATAATGTTTTTCACCACCTCAACAAGCACTCCGTAAATTGGGCCCAAAGTGATGCCTGTAAGTATTGCAGGAAAATCTGAAAAATCAATTTTCATATAGCTTACACCTGGGATAATTTGAATCTCGGGAAAAACCATATACACCACAGTTGCGATTGCCGCCATTACAGCTGTAAAGGTAAGCCCAAAAATTTTTTTGTTTCTTTTGTTTGACATAAAAATCTTCCTTTCATCATGATTAGTTGCCAAACAGAAAAAAGCCCCGCATAAAATGCAGGGCAGGTGTAACGCAAAAATGTGTTGCATCTTCTTTCATCCGGACTATACCGTCGGTACGGGAATTGCACCCGTTCAGCCAAACTCGGCTCGTGGACTTTACCACCGGTGGAGAATTTCACTCCGCCCTGAAGACAACTAATTTAATTGTATATTGATTATAACACGGCTTTACTTTTTGTCAACACTTTTTTCTTTAATTCCAAGCATTATAACGGCAAAAATCATAATTATGGGGAAAACTGCACCGTAGCCCAAACCTTGTTTTAAAGCCACACCGTCGGCAGATCCGCTTGAAACTGCAATTGAAATATAACTTACAAGCCACGGACCGAAAGCACAGCCCAAATCACCGGCAAGGGCAAGTATGCCGAACATTGAACCTCCGCCTTTCGGAAACATTCTTGCAGCAAGGCTGAAGGTAGCAGGCCACATTATGCTGACGCCGAGCCCTGTGAGTGCGCAAAAGAAAAGTGAAATTAAAGGAATATTTGAAATAGAAGTTCCGATATAGCAAACTGAGCAAAGGACTGCACAAGCGGTGAGAGCACTTTTAATTTTAAGTTTTTCACCGTTAAAACCGAAAATTGTTCTTCCTATCCCCATAAATACTGCAAACAGACAGGGACCCAATAAATCTCCCGTTACTTTTGATACTTTAAGTCCCGTTTCAGCAAAATATGATGACCATTGAGACATTGCAAGCTCGGAAGCGCCTGCACACAACATGATAATAACAGCAAAAAAGAAATTGTAGGATAAAAGAAGCTTACCGAGAGGAGTTTTTTCATCCTTTGACAAAGTTTTTTCAAGGGGAACAGTAGAGAAATTGATTGAGTTAAAAAGGGGAATAAACGCCCAAAAAGCGGGGGCTATGAACCAATACTTTTCACCGAATATTTTAATCAAAAGCGTTGTAATAATTACGGTAAGCACTTGTCCCCAACAGTAAAAGGAATGGAGCAGGCTCATTTCCGATGTTTTTTTTTCACCGGGTATTGATTCAACAATCGGGCTTATTATAACCTCTGTAAGACCGCTGCCTACGGCGCACATAATAATTGAAATAACAATTCCGAAATATGGCTCAGAAAAAATCAACGGCAAAATTGCCATGGACGCAAGGCCTGCAAAGGTAACGGCCTGCGACATTACAGATAGAATTCTGTATCCGATTTTGTCAACAAACTTAACGGACGCAATGTCAATTACCGTTTGTGTAATGAAATTCACCGTAATAAGCGTTGACAGGCGTCCAAGGGAAATGTTGAACCTGTTGCTGAAAATTACAAACATCAGGGGTGCTAAATTGTTTATAACAGCCTGAACAACATAACCGGTGTAGCAGGCGTATTTTGTGCTTTGATATGTTCTCTGTTTCATTATACTTTTGTTACTATTACCTCAATATTTCCTTTTATTTTAAATTTACCGTATTGTGCAGGGATGAACAGACTGTCACCTTTTTTCACATTTATTTCATCAATTTGACCGTTTCCTTCTGTAATCAGCAGGGAAACAAAAGACTTGTTGTCGGCAAATCCTAGGTATTCTTCTGTTACAGAAAGCTTTTCAACGCTGAAAAGCTCGCATTTTGTCAGTAACTGCTCTGAATATCCGTTAAAGCTGTTGAGTTCACCCTCAGGCTCTGTTCCACGATCGGGAGGCGTGCATTTTGTCACATCAATAGCCTTGTCAATATGAAGCTCTCTCGGTTTTCCGTCAGCTCCTAATCTGCCGTAATCATACACACGGTAGGTGGTGTTGGAATTTTGCTGAATTTCGGCTAAAAGTATGCCCTTACCGATTGCGTGGAGAGTTCCCGCCTCAATAAAGAATAAATCTCCTTTTTTTACTTTTACTTTATTTACGGTTTCAAGAAATGTGTTATCGGCAATTCTCTTTTTAAATTCCTCGTTAGAAATTTGTTTGTTAAAACCGTAAATAAGCTCTGCACCCTCATCACAGTCAAGAATGTACCAACATTCCGTTTTGCCGTATTCCTTTTCAACTCTTAAAGCATATTCATTATCCGGGTGCACCTGAACGGATAAATCATTTTTTGCATCAATAAGCTTTATAAGTATGGGGAAGTATTCAAATTTTTTCCCGTTTTCTCCCAAAAATTCAGGATTGAATTTCATAACTTCGCTTAAAGTCTTACCCTTGTATTCACCGTTTAAAACGGTGTTTTCACCGTCCTTGTGGCATGAGAGCATCCACCCTTCGGCGAGTTTTTCAAGAGGGGACTGAAAGCCGTATTCATCACGGAGCCTTGTTCCGCCCCATATATAATCTTTAAATACCGGTTGAAGCTT
Source organism: Candidatus Fimenecus sp. (assembly GCA_051881455.1). Taxonomy (GTDB): domain Bacteria; phylum Bacillota; class Clostridia; order Oscillospirales; family Acutalibacteraceae; genus Fimenecus. The sequence goes on from JBJEPX010000061.1 coordinate 82,838, forward strand.
CAAAATTTCCATCGTATTACTCCTAAAATTCAAATTACCATAATGATACCACGGATTTAAGTTCTTTTCAACTTAATACGGCTTTTTTCTATTGTTTATTGCTTTAAATTATGTTAAAATTACTGTAAAAGGGGAGATACTGTTATGAAGAACAATGTAATATTTTATTTTTCCGACCAGCAGAGATATGATACCGTTACAAAGGATATTATGCCGAATTTGACCGAGTTCGCAAAAGACGGAACTTTCTTTGAAAACTGTTACACATGTCAGCCTGTGTGCGGTCCTGCAAGAGCCTGCTTGCAGTCGGGAGTTTATCCAACTGAATGCGGCTGCCACATTAACGGAATACCTCTTCCCCAAAACACAAAATCTTTGGCGGATTATTTTAATGAAAACGGCTATGATACTGCATATATAGGTAAATTGCATTTAGCTTCCGGTAAAAACGGGGGCGAAAACATAAAATGCGAAACAACGGCAATACCTAAAAGCCGTTTATGGGGATATAATTATTTCAGGGGCGCCGATGTTTTGGAATTTACATCTCATGGGTATGACGGTTATGTATTTGACGAGAATGGAAATAAAATTGAGTTCAAAGGCTACCGTGCCGATAAAATTAACGATTTTGCATTGGAATACATAAACAATCACAACGGTGAAAAACCGTTTTTTATGTTTGTTTCTCAGCTAGAACCCCACCATCAGAATGACAGGCACCGTTTTGAAGGTCCGAAAGAAAAGGTGGAAAAATATAAAGATTATCCCATTCCCGACGATTTATCCTTCCTGAAAGGGAATTATAAAGAGATGTATCCCGACTACCTTGCTGCAATCGAAAGCCTTGACGATAATTTCGGTCGGTTGATTGCCTGCCTGAAAGCGAAGGGGATTTATGATAATACAACGATTATCTATACCTCCGACCATGGTTGCCATTTTAAAACAAGAAATTCGGAATATAAACGGAGTTGTCATGATTCGTCAATCCATACACCTTTGGTTATCAAAGGTGTGGGATTTCAAAAAGGTGTTCGCGACGATCGTTTGGTAAGCCTTGCCGATTTGCCTGCAACTATATTGACTTCGGCGGGAATAAAAGTACCCCAATACTATCAGGGAAGCGCCGTTCAAAATAATAATGAACGGGATTGTGTATTTATACAGATTAGTGAAAGTCAGTGCGGCAGAGCAATCAGAACAAAACGGTACACATTTTCCGTCACAAGTAAAAAACTGTTTTCTTCCCATTCAAATATATATTTTGAGGATTTTCTTTATGATAACGAAAAAGACCCTGCACAGAAAAATAATCTGATTAAATCCAAAGAGTATAACAGCGTAAAAGCAGAAATGAAAAACCTGTTACTTGCGCAAATTGAAAAAATTGAGGGTGAGCGGCCTAAAATTATCCCCTGTATTTCTGCTAAAAGGAAATAAATTGGTTAAATATTTGTACTTTTATGCAAATTTGGCTTGAATTTTCTTTATTTTTTCATCAAAATGCAGTTTTTTTATTATTCACTTGCAAATTCTTACCTGATGATATAAAATGTAATGAGAATACATTTGGAGGTTATTCAATTGCAGTATAAACAAATGAGTAAGGATGAGCTGAGTTCACTTAAAAATGAGCTTTTAAAGAGATATGATGAATTTAAGGGTATGGGCTTATCATTAGATATGTCAAGAGGTAAGCCGGGTGCAGATCAGCTTTCGCTCTCCGCTGATATGCTTAATATAATCTCTTCATCTGAGGATTGTAAAGCAGAAAACGGATTTGATTGCAGAAACTACGGAGTTCTTGACGGAATACCGGAATGTAAAAAAATGTTTGCCGAGCTTTTAAGTGTTGAGCCTGATAATATTATTGTGGGAGGCTCTTCAAGTCTAAATTTGATGTATGATTACTTAAATCAATGTATGTTTTTGGGTGTTGCAGGCTGTGAGCCGTGGAGCCGTCAGGGTAAAGTTAAATTTATCTGCAATGTTCCCGGCTATGACAGACACTTTGCAATTACGGAGTTCTTCGGAATTGAAATGATTTCCGTTGAAATGAAAAATGACGGTCCCGATGTTGAAAAAATTGCAGAACTAGTCCGTGACCCCATGGTTAAGGGTATGTTTTGTGTACCGAAATATTCAAATCCCAACGGCGTAACATATAGTGATGAAAAAGTAAAAGCCCTCGCGGCATTAAAGCCTGCCGCAAAGGATTTCAGAGTTATCTGGGACAATGCGTATGTTATTCACGAACTTACTGATGAGCCTGATGAGCTTTTGAATATTTTTGACGCATGTAAGGAATACGGTACAGAGGACTATTTTGTGGAGTTTACTTCCACATCGAAGATTTCATTCCCCGGCGCAGGCGTTTCCGCAATCGCGGCCTCAAAAAACAATGTTGCCGATATTAAAAAGCGCTTGAATTTTCAAACTATCAGTTATGATAAACTCAATCAGCTTCGCCACGTTAAATACTTTAAAAATGTTGACGGTATCCGCAAGCATATGAGCCGTCACGCAGAGATAATAGCACCGAAATTCAACCTTGTGCTTGAAATGCTTGAAAAAGAAATTGCTCCTTGCGGAATAGGCGAATGGGTTAAGGCAAAGGGCGGTTATTTCATAAGCTACGATACCACTGTTGGAAGCGCGAAAAGAATCGGCGAGCTTTGCAAGGCTGCAGGGCTTGTACTGACGACTGTGGGCGCAACTTACCCATACGGCATTGACCCGCAGGATAAAAATATCAGAATTGCTCCCACTTATCCATCTTTGAAAGACCTTGAAAAGGCTATGGAAATTTTCTGCCTTTGTGCAAAAATAGCGGCTGTTGAAGCCCTCATATAACGGAGTTAAAATGAGTAACTTTATTGAAAAACAGAAGTCAGATAAGCCTTTTGTTTCCGCTGTCATTGTTTCTGCGGGAAGTTCTTCCCGTATGGGCGGAATTAACAAGCAATTCCTCGATTTAAACGGATTGCCTGTAATTGCTCGTTCAATTTCAGCGTTTCAAAAGAATTCTTTGATTGATGAAATCGTTATAGTTACCCGTGAATGTGATATTGAAAAGCTTTTGTGTTTAGTTAAGCAGAATGCTTATGCAAAGGTGTCACACATTGTTGTAGGCGGCTCAACACGGCAGGAGAGCGTATTAAACGGAATAAACGCCTGCTGTGCCGACTGTGATTTTGTAGCTGTTCACGACGGCGCAAGACCGCTTGTTACCCAAGAGGTTATCTCTAATACCGTGAAAGATGCTTTTAGGTATTTTGCCGCCGCCGCGGCGGTGCGCGTCAAAGATACCGTTAAAACGGTTGATGCCGATGGATTTATTACTTCAACGCCTGACCGAGCTTTTATGCGTTTTGTGCAAACGCCGCAGGTATTTCAAAAGGAACTGTACCTTAATGCTGTTAATTCAGTTGAGGACAGCCGCGGATTTACCGATGACTGTATGCTCATTGAGGCTTTCGGGGAAAAGGTCTTTCTGACCGAAGGTGATTATGAAAATATTAAAATAACTACTCCCGAGGATATTTTCTTTGCGAAAGGGTTTCTTGACAGGAGGAAAAATCATGATTAGAATCGGTCACGGCTATGATGTGCACAGACTCACAGAGGGCAGAAAACTAATATTAGGCGGAGTCGAAATAGAAAACGGAGGAATAGGTCTTTTAGGTCATTCCGATGCTGATGTTTTGCTCCATGCGATTTCAGATTCGCTTTTGGGCGCATGTGCTCTCGGTGATATAGGAAAGCATTTCCCTGATACCGATGAAGCCTTTAAAGATGCCGACAGTTTGGAACTTTTAAAAAAAGTCGGTGAAATCATTGCGGACGAGGAATATAAAGTTTACAATGTTGATGCCACCGTTATTGCACAGTCTCCAAAGCTTTCTCCCTTTATTGATGAAATGAGGAAAAATATTGCAAATGCTCTTAAAATCCGCATTGACCAAGTAAGCGTTAAAGCTACAACAGAGGAAAAACTCGGATTTACGGGAACTGGCGAAGGTATTGCCGCTCACAGTGTTTGCTTGGTCGAGGAAACAAAAAAAGTAAAGTTTATATAATCAGTCGTTAAGGCCGCCTAATATGGGCGGCTTTCTTTTTGTCAAAAAAACTTTTATCGGCATATTATGTATCGGGTGGTGGTTACAATGAATAAAGTTATATTCAAGTTTTCCTCTGTGACATACGCCTTAAAAGGAAAAGAAATAGCAGAAAGTCTCGGAGGTAAAGCAGTTGTCAGAAAAAACCCGCATCCCTCAAAAAAAGAAGGCTGCGGTTACAGCCTGACAGTAAACGGTAATATTGACAGAATTATTACGGCATTTGACTTAAACAGAGTTAAATATCTGAGTTACGAGCTGATGTAAAATGATATATCTTGATAACAGCGCAACAACTTTTCCAAAGCCACGGTCAGTTATGAAAGCTGCTGAGAAAGCATATTTTAAATACGGGGCAAATGCAGGGCGCAGTGCCTACGGTATGGCAATGGAAACATCGGAGCAAATATATAATTGCAGAAAAAAACTTGCCGCTTTTTTCTCTGCTCCGTCGGCTGAAAATGTCATATTCACTTATAACTGCACAGCATCGTTAAATATGGCTATAAAAGGAATTGCCCGCAAAGGCGGTCATTTTATTATTTCTGACCTTGAGCATAATGCGGTTCTGCGTCCTTTGGAAAAGCTCAAAAAAGACGGCTTTTGTGATTATTCAGTGGCAAAGGTTGAAGCAGAGGACAAAGTAACCGTTCAGAACTTTCAAAACTCAATAAGAAAAAATACGGTCGCAATTATATGTACCGGCGCTTCAAATGTTTTTGGAATTGCTCCTCCGATTAAAGAGATTTCTGCACTTGCGCATAAATATAATCTTGTGTTTATCGTTGATTGCGCACAGAGTGCAGGTGTTATGAGTGTCGATATGCAGAACGACGGTATTGATATTATGTGCTGTGCAGGCCACAAAGGTTTGTACGGTCCTTCGGGAACAGGATTGATGATTTTGGGAGATAAGGTTAAACTTAACACAATAATTGAGGGCGGTACGGGCAGTAACTCGGCAAGCGGAAATCAGCCGGAGGTTTTGCCCGATAAGTTTGAAAGCGGAACACCGAATATTTCAGGTATTCTCGGACTTTCCGCAGGTATAGATTTTTTAAACAAAGTCGGCACGGATAATATATACGAGCATGAACTTTCAATCGTACGGTATATTCAAAATAGATTTTCCGAGAACCCGAATATTGTTTTATATACCGACTTAAACAACAGTAATATGAAATTTTCGCCTATTCTTTCCTTTAATATCAGCGGTATGCACAGTGAAGAAACAGCTTCGGTTTTATCGGAAAACGGTATAGCAGTGAGAGCGGGGCTGCATTGCGCACCTCTCGCACACAGGAAAATGCACACGGAGGAAACGGGAACTGTTCGAGTTTCCCCGTCATATTTTACAGGAAAAAGTGAAATAGATTTTTTTATAAATTGTGTTAATAAAATTGCAAAATAGAATAAGTTGTGATACAATATATTGTGATTATATATATGCGTAACAAATTTTGGTGTTATTACGGATTTTTTGCAATATATTGTATTTTTTTAGGAAAGCGTGAGATGATGATTTTATTATCTTTAAGTGAAAATTTTGAACAGCTGAAAAAAGCACTTTTCTCTTTTGACAGGTTCAGCGATTTGCTTGATGTACTTTTAGTAGCTTTTGTTATATACAGCGCAATCAAGCTTATCCGTGAAACAAGAGCAATTCAGCTTGCAAAAGGCGTTGTTCTCCTCGCACTTTTGTATCTTGGGGTAACTGTTCTCGATATGCAGGCAAGTCAGTACATTATGAGCTTTGTTTTCGGCAACTTGTTTTTAATACTTGTTGTTATTTTTGCCCCTGAATTAAGACATGCCTTGGAGAGTGTCGGCAGAAGCTCGGTGTCCAACATAAGTTTTCTCAATTTTAAAAATCGTGACGAGTACTTACTGAAAGAAGCCGTTGAAAACTCAATTAACTGTGTCTGTAAGGCGTGTGCCGATATGAGCGATAAGAGAATAGGCGCACTGATTGTATTTGAAAAAGAAACAATACTCGGTGATATTATAAAAACAGGAACGCTTGTTGACGCTAAGGTAACAGTTGAGATTATAGGCAATATTTTTTTCCCGAAAGCTCCTATGCATGACGGAGCCGCCGTAATTAAAGACGGCAGAGTTGTTGCGGCGGGCTGTATTCTTCCGCTTACGGGAAATAATGATATAAGCAGTGATTTAGGCACAAGACACCGCGCCGCAATCGGTATGAGTGAAAACAGCGACGCTATTGTTGCTGTTGTTTCCGAAGAAACGGGCGCAATTTCCGTTGCAGAGAAAGGCAAACTCAAAAGAAATATTTCCGACGGTGATTTAAGAGAAATTCTTATGAAAAACTTTATCCGTGATTATGATAAACCGAATAATATGAGCAAATTTAAGGGATTTTTCAGAGGTAGCAAAGATGAAGAATAATGATAAGAACAAAACTAAATTTTCACTGTCTGTTCTGCTGAACAATAATCGGATTCTTATGGTGATTTCTCTCATAATTGCCTTTGGGGTTTGGATTTGGGTTGCAATTGAAAAAAGTCCAGAGGTACAAAAGGTTGTTTCAGGCGTGCCAGTGAGCATCAATATGTCTAATTCTATTCCTCAACAGCTTGGGTTACAAATCTTCGGAGAATCGGAATTTACAGTTGATGTTACTGTCACCGGTAAGAAATATATCTTATCTGCACTTGACAAAAACGACATTACTGTTGAAGCTAATTTGAATTATGTTGACAGCGCCGGAATAAAAACGCTTCAGCTCAAATTCAGCCCCAAAAATGAATCTGACGACTTTGTGATAACTTCCTCATCATCAAATTATATTGAGGTGTATTTCGATAACTATAAAGAAATTGAGTTACCGTTGAACGGTGAGATATCTTCTAATCTTGAAACTGTCGTTCCCGAAGAATGCTTGTTGGGTGATATTGTCTTTTCCAAGCCCACCGTTAAGATTTCGGGACCCGCTTCCGAGATAAACAGGATTATTAATGTTCACGCAACTGTTTCTATTGACTCTGTTCTTGAAAAAACAACAACATTTGACCCTGAAATCAAGCTTATTACAAATGATGGTTCGGCTCTTCAATATTCAAGAATTATTACTGAAAACGGCGATATTACAATGACGGTTCCCGTTCTTAAAATAATGACCCTGCCTACTCGCGTGGAATTTAAAAATGCGCCGTCTTACTATGTAGCAAACCCGTTGAGTTATTCAGTTTCACCGTCATATGTTAAGGTGGCAGTACCGATTGACGCTGTTGAAACTACAAAATATTTCGTAGTGGATACTATTGATTTTACTGATATTTCCAACAGTATAAATACTTTTAATATTGACGCTTCGTCGATAAATTCATTTAAAATTATGGACGAGTCGGTTAAGCGTTTCAGAGTGCGTATAAACGCATCTGACCTGTCTGCTAAGACAGTAACAGTGCCTGTATCACAAATCAGAATTAACAACTCACGCAGTGATTTCACTATTAAATCCGCACAGGACCGTGATATTTCGGTAACAGTAATAGGAACTGCAACGGATATTGAAAAAATTTCGGCTGAAAATATTTTAATCGAAGTTGATACCGCGGATAAAACAATTTCCGGCGATACAAAAGTGATTCAGGGAAAAGTTGTAATATCCGATGACGGCGCTTGCTGGGCTTCGGGAAAATATGATGTTAAAGTAACCGTATCTGCGGTTGAATAGAGGGGGTGTGGCAGATAATGAAAAAGATTGCAGTTGTATTTGTTGCGATTATTATCTGCCTGTGCTTTTCAAGTTGCAGTATTGATATTTCTTCCGTCGATGAGCTTATGAGGCCGCCGAGGCTGAGCGGTGAAAACAGGTTGCTTCAAGACACGTTTGAAAAATCATTGAACGGGAACAATTCCGCTATTTTGAAAACTCCCGTAAGCGGTGAAAATCGTTCATCGTTTTTATATTTTGACATTGACGGCGACGGAAAAAAGGAAGCCCTTGTTTTTTATTCGGATCCGTCTGTTGATGAAAATGCCTGTGTAGGCATTTTTAAAAATGAAGATAATAATTGGCAGTCCGTTTCAAGCATAAAGGGTAACGGCGAAGAAATTTTTGAAATAAACTTTGCAGATGTAAACGGCGATGGACGCTTTGAAATCGTTATTTCATGGATATATATGAAAACCACTCAGGCTGAAAATTCATCGGCATTTACAAATGCAGGTGACAGAATAATGTCTGTTTACAGTTACAGCGGCAGTTCAACCACTCTTATTACTTCCCATCCTTTTTCAAAGATGCATGTAGGTGATTTTAACGGAGACAAAAGTGATGAATTATTTCTTGTATCCGTTGATTTGTCAAACTCCGTAAAGAAAACAAGCGGGAGAATTCTCGGCTTTGATTCAGATTATAAAATTGTTTATAACCGTTCTTTTAATCTTACGGGAATGATAGATGTTTTGAACATTGAGAAGGATACAGTTCTTTTTAACGGTGAAAAGCATACCAGAATTTTCGTCGACGGGGGAATAAGCGAAACTGCAGTTATCACCGAGGTTATTGATATTTCACATAATGATTTTGAAATTTCTTTGCCGCTTTACGAAACAAATATTTCCGAAAAGCCGTTAACTATCAGAGATGTTTCAACTTTAAGTACGGATATCGACGGAGACGGTGAAATTGAAATCCCGACTGTTGAAAATCTTCCTTACAGTTCTGTTATAAATAACGGTGGCAGTCATAATTTGAATCTCACAATATGGTCAAAGCTTTCCGACGGTGAGCTTACAACAGAACAAAAATGTTTGCTTAACAGTTCAAACGGATATATGTTCATTTTCCCCGAAGAATGGATAAACAGCATAACCGCCGTGTATAACAGCACAAATTCTACGCTGAGATTCTATGAAGTTGATGAGGGCGGAACTTTGGGTAATGAGCTTTTCTCGATTCGCTCATTCTCGGAAATAAAATGGAAAGAAAACAATTATGACTATACCAGACTTGTAAGTTCAGGTGCGACTGTTTTCGGATATACCGTTTCGGAAAACAGCGAAATTATTACTGTTGATGATATAACGGAAAATTTCGTTATTTTAAATTAGAGGTATTGATATGAAATGTGTTTTGATTGCAGAAGATGAGGCTTCAATAAGAGATTTTGTCGTTATCAATCTTCACAGAAGCGGATATGAGGTAATTGAAGCGTCAAACGGAGAAGAGGCAATTCAAAAATTTGATGAACACGCGGCAGAAATCGATGTTGCAATTCTTGACATTATGATGCCCGTTATTGATGGCCTTGAAGTTTGCAAATACATACGCAGTAAGAGCAAAAAGACCGGTATAATTATGCTTACAGCGAGAACTCAGGAAATGGATAAGGTTACGGGGCTTATGGTAGGTGCCGATGATTATGTTACCAAGCCTTTTTCGCCGTCCGAACTTATGGCGCGCATTGACGCTGTATACAGACGCGTTGCTATGACCTTTGACGCCGTTCAGGAAAAGCCTGCTGAAAATGTTATTGAGCTAAACGAATTTGTACTTGATTTGCGTAGCCACAGCCTGACCAAAAGAGGCGAGCCTGTTGAACTGACACAGGTGGAATTTCAAATTATGGAATATTTTTTCTCAAATCCGAATGTCGCTCTTGATAGAACAGATATCCTCCATTTTGTTTGGGGCGAAGCATATTACGGGGATGAAAAAGTTGTTGATGTCAATATACACAGACTGCGCAATAAAATTGAGGATGAGCCCTCACAGCCCAAGCATTTAACTACTGTCTGGGGCATGGGCTATAAATGGACTGTATAATTCCTTTTATAAGGCGGTGACAACGGTATGATAAGAAACAGTATTGTTAAAAGATGGGCTTTTACAGTCCTTTTAGGTATTATCATACTGATTGTTTCAATAGGAGTGCTGATAGGGTGTGCGTTTAAATCGCAATATTACAATTCCGTTCGTCTCGCTTTAAACTCACGGGCAAACTCCATGGTAATTTCATCATTTAATTCATCACTTTCTCTTAATGATGAAAATTTTAACCGTGCCGCAAGGCGTTTTGTCAACAATTTTTCCGATAAAAATCTTATGGAGGTTTGGGTTATAGATAGAAACGGAAATGTTGTTGTTTCTTCAACCGGATTTTCGGTGGAGGGTGAAATATATCCTGACTATGATTATGCAAAGGCTGATGAAAAAGGCAGGGGAGAATGGATAGGCAAAATGCAAAACGGCGAAAAAATTATGGCTTTAACATATCTTTTGCCACAGAATGAAAATGGGGTTAGCGGAGCTGTGCGGTATATAATTTCTCTTGAAGAAATTGACCGTCAGATTTTTTATGTATGGCTGTTTATTTTGTTGCTAGTTCTTGTTTTTATCGGATTTGTAATAACTTCCGGCGCATTTTTTATAAGGTCAATTATAAATCCTGTTAGAAAGATTAATGAAACTGCGTCAAAGATTGCCAAAGGCGATTTTAATGTTTCTATTGAAAAGCATAAATATAACGATGAAATAGGTCAGCTTTGTGAAACGGTAAATAATATGGCTCACGAAATAAGTGAAGCGGAGCGCATGAAAAACGAGTTTATTTCCACCGTTTCTCATGAACTTCGAACTCCACTCACGGCGATCAAAGGCTGGGGAGAAACCATAAGAAGCGTAAAAGACAGTGATTCCGAAATGCTGGAAAAAGGAATTGATGTAATTGTCAACGAATCGGAGCGCTTAACCGAGCTCGTTGAAGAGTTGTTGGATTTTTCCCGTATGGAAAGCGGTAAAATGTCTTTGAAAATTGCGCCGATGGATATTACGAAGGAATTAAACGAGGTTTTAAAGGCGTTCAGCGAGCGGTCGGAGCGAGAAGGAATTGAACTTATTGTTGATGTAGGAAATAATTCAATTAGAATAGACGGCGATAAAAACAGGCTTAAACAAGCTTTTGTTAATATTATTGATAACAGCTTTAAATATAATAAAAAAGGCGGTTTTGTCAAGGTTGGGCTTGAAAGTACTGACAAAGCGGTCAAAATAATAATTTCCGATAACGGGTGCGGTATTTCAAAAAATGATTTGCCCCGAATCAGAGAAAAATTCTATAAAGCAAATAACAGCGTAAGAGGCAGTGGAATAGGTCTTGCCGTTACTGATGAGATTATTAAGCTTCACGGCGGCGAAATGCTGATTGAAAGCAAAATAGGGCAAGGCACGCAAACCGTTTTGATTTTGCCGCGCAACAGCAAAGCAAGGAGGAAATAAATTGAGTAAAGATACAAAGCACAAAACATCAATCGGCGGACAGGCTCTTATTGAAGGCATTATGATGCGCGGTCCGAAAGGCAATGCAATGTCGGTTCGCCTTCCTGACGGGTCAATCGAAACCGAACTGGAAGAATATCATCCTCTTAAAGAGAAATATAAAATTCTCGGTATTCCTTTAATCAGAGGAATAGCCGCTTTTATAGAATCAATGGTTACGGGCTACAAATACCTTATGAAATCAGCCGATAAAGCCTTGACAGATGAAGAAAAAGAAGAGGATATGTCAAAGCTTGATAAGTGGATAAACGAGCATTTCGGTGAAAAAATGATGGCGGCAGTGGGCGCAATTTCCTCTGTTCTAGGAGTTTGTCTGGCATTTGTTATATTTATGTATCTGCCTACTCTCGGCGTGGATATGTTCGATAAATACTTATTAAAAGGATTTGACGCGCAAAAGTTCCATCCTCTTTTTGAAGGTATTTTGAGAATAATTATTTTTGTTTTATATATGTTAATTGTTTCAAAAATGTCAATGATTAAGCGTGTGTTTATGTATCACGGAGCGGAGCATAAAACAATTTTTTGCTACGAAAACGGGCTTGAATTAACAGTTGATAATGTAAGAAAAATGTCCCGCTTTCACCCTCGTTGCGGCACAAGTTTTATGTTTGTAATGATAATAATCAGCGTATTTATTTCTTCTGTGCTTGTGTTGATTTTTCCCAATCTTGCACAGATTAACAGAATCCTTTGGATGCTTATAAAACTCTGCATTTTACCGCTTGTTATGGGTCTCGGATACGAATTCATCAAGTTTGCCGGTAAGCACGACAATATTTTAGTCAAAATACTTTCCTATCCCGGGCTTCTTATGCAGCACATAACAACAAATGAACCAGAGGACGATGTGATTGAGGTTGCTATTGAATCAATAAAGGCGGTAATTACAGATAATCCGGAGGACGACAGAATTAAATGACGGCAGACGAACTATACCGATTTTGTTCAAGGGAACTTTCCTTTACTGACTGCGGCGACTTTGAAGCAAACTGTATTTTTGAGGATTTTCTCAATTTATCCAAAAATGATTTTATTACAAAAAATATTCAGGTAACAGAACAGCAAATTGATTTGGTGAAATCCGTAATTTCACAAAGAAAGAACGGCAGACCCCTTCAATATATTCTCGGCAAATGGGATTTTTACGATATGTCCTTTTTTGTAGGCGAGGGAGTGTTGATACCTCGTCCTGAAACGGAAATGCTTGTTGATTTAGCACTTGCCAGCATAAAAAACATAGACAATCCCGTTGTTTTTGACCTTTGCGCAGGCAGTGGGTGCGTTGGATTAACCGTTGCCAAGCACCGACCTGATTCAAGAGTTTATCTTTTTGAAAAAGAGGATAAGGCTTACGAATACCTTATAAAAAATATCGGAAAATACTCTTTGACTAATGTATACCCTGTAAAATGCGATATTTTCAACTATGATTGCAGTGCGTTGCCGCACGCAGATGTTTTGTTATCTAATCCTCCGTATATAAAGACTGAAGAAATTAACAGTCTGCAACGTGAGGTATTGAATGAGCCTGTTTTAGCACTTGACGGCGGCGTTGACGGTCTTAATTTTTACAGATGTATATATGAAAAATGGCTGAAAACGGTTGTTACAGGTGGATTTTTTGCGTTTGAATGCGGCGACGGTCAAGGAAAAGAAATCTGCGATATTTTTAAGCCTAAAACAAACAGTCAACAAATAATTTTTGACTTCAATAATATTGACAGAATAGTGACTTTTAGAATATAATATTTAGATACGAAAGGAGTAAGTTATGCTCTTAAATTTATTAAGAAACGGATTTGACCCGCTGGAACTCATAATTGATTTGTTTGCAATGGCATTTGTTGTTTTTTGCACAATGCCTGTTCATGAATATGCTCATGCACTTATTGCAACAAAGCTGGGAGACCAAACACCTCGCCTTTCAGGCAGACTTACTTTGAACCCAATGGCTCATATTTCGCCCTTGGGCGCCGCTATGATATTTTTGGTCGGATTTGGTTATGCGAAGCCTGTAAGTGTAAACCCGAGGAATTTTAAAGACCCGAAAAAAGGAATGGCTTTAACTGCCATAGCAGGTCCTATATCGAATTTGATTATGGCATTTATTTTCCTTTTGCTTGCACAGATTGTGGATTTGGTATCAAACGGTCAAACAGTTTTCTTCCAAAGAGACGGCGTAATTTTTGCTCCGCAAAGCTTAAATATGCCCTTTGCCGTTTGTATGTTTTTGTATTATGCGGGAGTCGTTAATATTAACCTTGCCGTGTTTAATCTTCTTCCGATTCCGCCTTTGGACGGTTCGCGGATTCTTCAATTACTCATACCTGCAAAATACTATTACCGTGTAATGCAGTATGAAAGATATATTATTTTAGCGGTTTTCTTTTTACTGTTCACAGGGATTCTCTCTTATCCAATTTCCTTTATTTCTGATTTGATTTTAGATTTATTTATGTTTTTTGAAAAATTTTGAGTGATGATATGGAAAAAATATCCTATAAGTTAGAGGTATTTGAGGGGCCTATGGATTTGCTCCTGCACCTCATTTCAAAGCATAAACTGAATATTTACGATATTCCTATCGTGACGCTCGTGGAGCAATACATTGATTATGTAAGGCGTATGCAGGAGGAAGATTTATATGTGGCCTCCGATTTCCTAGAAATGGCGGCGCGCCTTGTATATTTAAAATCAGTTTCGCTTTTACCTGTTTATACAGAGGCGCAGGAACTGAAAGAAGAGCTTCAAGGCGAGCTGATTGAGTACCGCGATATGAAGCTTATGGCTGAAAAGCTTTCCGAAAATACCGATGGGTTCAATTCTTTCGTACGTGAGCAGGAAAAAATTGATATTGACCAGACTTATAAAAGACTTCACGACCCGCAGGAATTATTCGCGGCTTATGTTTCCGCCGCAGGCAGAAAGATGCGACTGATGCCGCCGCCGATTGAAGCTTTTCGTGAAATCGTTGTTAAAAAAGTTGTGTCCGTAAGTTCAAGGATTTCAAAAATATTTTCCAAATTCTCAAAAAGAGGCACCAAAACTAAATTCAACAATCTTTTTGATGATGCGCAGTCTCGTTCGGAAATTGTTGCAACCTTTTTAGCCTTGCTCGAGCTGACAAAATCTAAAAAACTTAAAGTATTGGGCGACGGTGACGAAGCACAGATAGAATTATTGGACGAAAGCTATTCTGAAATCAGTGAGGAATGGAATTGATGAAAGCAAGTAAACTTGAAGCGGCGGCAGAAGCTATATTATTTGCCGCAGGCGAACCGGTGGAGCTTGAAAGAATTGCGCAGGCTCTTGAAATTGAAAATGAAATATGTGAACAGGTGCTTTATAATTTGTCGGCAAAGCTTGATGAACACAAAAGCGGAATTTGTCTTTTGAAGCTTGGAACAAGGTATCAGCTTTCATCAAGACCTGAATTTGCAGAGGTTATAAGAACAGTGTTGGAATTAAGAAAGAATACACCTCTGTCGCAAGCGGCTTTTGAGGTGCTTGCCGTAATAGCATATAACCAGCCCGTAACAAAATCATTTGTTGAGCAGGTAAGGGGAGTTGACTGTTCCGGCGTAATATCAACTCTTTGTCAAAAAAAGCTGATAGAAGAAAAAGGCCGCCTTGACTTACCCGGCAGACCGCTTGTGTACGGTACAACGCCTGATTTTTTACGGTGTTTTTCAATCTCATCACTTGATGAATTACCCGCGGTTCCTCAAAACGACATTGTTGACGAATCTTCCGATGGTGACACGGTTGCCGGTGAAGCATAAATTTTTATAAAATTCTTTTACAAGGGGGTGCTCTTTTGACGGCGTTATACATAATAGTCGGCATTATTGCTTTTTTTGTCTTGATTTTGTCTGTTCGTATTACATTACACGGCGAATATTTTGATGAATTTAAGCTTGATGTTTCATGGCTCTTTTTGAAATTCAATATTTTCCCTCTGAAAAAGAAGGATAAGCCGAAAAAAGAAAAAGCTCCCAAAGAAAAGAAGGAAGAAGCGCCGCCGAAAGAAGAGCCGAAGGCGGAGGGGGAAAAGAAAGAAAACATCTTCGTTAAGTTCTACAAAAATCAGGGCGTTGACGGCGTTGTAAAACTTATAAATAACGCCGCGTATTCTTTGGCAAGAATGATGAATTCTTTTAAAAAGCATATAGTTTTGCGTGAACTGTACCTTTGGATGACTGTTTCTTCCGCTAATGACGCAGGTGAAACGGCTTTGGAATACGGCAGAATGTGTCAAAAGGTTTTCCCCGCGCTTTCATTTATCTGCTCAACCTTGACCGTTAAAAAATACGATGTTGAAATTGAGCCTGATTTCCTGGGAAATAAAAATACGGCACAGTTTGTTTTCTCGGTTTCTGTAAGACCGATCTTTATTTTAAATGCACTGATTGTCCTCGTATTCCGTTTAATATTTAAGGTTGTCATTAAATTCCTATTGGGAATTAGAGATAAAACAAAAGATAAAAATATAAAAGAAGGTGGTGCTATATGATGAAAGAAAAATCATCAGCAGCAGGTATTCTCGAAAGTACGATTGAAAAGGTAAAGGATCTTGTAAATGTCAGTACAATTATCGGTGAGCCTATTAAGGTTGACAACGGTGTTACAATAATTCCCGTGTCAAAGGTTACTTACGGATTTGCTTCCGGCGGTTCTGATTTTCCCTCAAAAAGTAATCAGGATATTTTCGGCGGTGGCGGTGGAGCAGGCGTTACAATCACTCCCGTTGCTTTCCTTGTAATCGACGCATACGGTAATGTTGATATTAAGCACATCACTGCATTTGATAATGCGGCTGAGCGTGTTGTAAGCCTTGTTCCTGAGATGTTCGATAAGGTTTCGGGTGCTATCAATAAGAACAAAATGGATAAAATCTACAATAAAGCCGTTGCAGAAGCAGAGGCTCAGGATACAGTAACAGAATAATTGTATTCTTAAACAATCCTGTAAAAGCATATAATTTTGCGGTGATTGTTTTGAAAAAGATTATTTCTTTGATTTTGTCGTTTGCTGTAATATTTTTGTGTGCTTTGCCTGCCTTTGCAGAAGAACCGCAGATTTCCGCAAAGGCGGCTGTTGTTATGTGTGCCGAATCGGGTGAAACGGTTTATTCACTGAATATGGATACTAAGCTTTCAATGGCAAGCACAACGAAAATTATGACGGCCCTCATAGCTCTTGAATACGGGGCTGACGATACAATGATAACGGTTTCTGAGGAAATGGTTGCCGTTGAAGGCACTTCTATGGGGCTCAAAGCGGGTGACAGCGTTTCTTTAAAAACTCTCGTCAAGGGAATGTTGCTCGAATCCGGAAACGATGCCGCAAATGCAACTGCGTACATTGTTGGCGGGAATATTCCAAATTTCGTCAAAATGATGAACGACAAAGCACAGGCTCTCGGGATGTCTTCAACATCCTTTGAAACTCCATCGGGGCTTGACGGAGATAGTCATTATTCTACTGCATACGATATGGCTTTGTTGGCATCATATGCCATCAAAAATCCAGAGTTCAAGAGTATTTGCTCAACTGAAAGTATGGCTGTATACTACGGTTCACCGCCTTACAGACGAATTCTTACAAATCATAATAAGCTTTTGAAAATCTATGACGGTGCATTCGGTATAAAGACGGGTTTTACTAAAAAAAGCGGCAGGTGCCTTGTGTCCGCTGCCGAAAAAGGCGGTAAAACGCTGATTTGTGTCACTTTAAATGCGCCCGATGATTGGAACGACCATATTAAACTGTTTGATTATTCTTTTGAGAATACAAATTCTCATACGGTTTATAAGAATTTATCAGATGTTCGTATGAAAGTTGTAGGCGGATGTGCGCAAAGCGTTGGCATAGAGCAGTCATATGCGCGTAAATATACATCTGTTTCGGATAATTTTGAATTAAGGTGTAAAGTATATTTAAAACAGTTTGAATACGCTCCTGTAAGTAAAGGCGATGTTTTGGGAAGTATTCAATACTTTGATAAAACGGGAAAAATCATATTTGAAGTTCCTTTGTGCGCCGCAGAATCGGTACAATCGGCAATTACCGATAATGTAAAAAGTAAAGCGGAAAGTAAAATTTCATTTAAAGACAGAATTATAAATTTTTTCAGGTGAATTTATGGCAGATAACAAAATCAGACTTCAAAAATACCTTTCTGAATGCGGCATTGCTTCAAGGAGAAAAGCAGAGGATTTGATTTCCGCCGGTAAGGTTAAGGTTAACGGAAAAATTGCCTCAATAGGCGACAAAGTGGACCCTAAAAAGGATACCGTTGCCGTTTCGGGGAAGAAGGTAATAAAGAGTAAAACAAACACATATATTATGCTCCATAAGCCGAGAGGTTTTATTACTACTTTAAGCGATGAAATGGGCAGGAAGTGTGTGGCTCAGCTCATTGAAGATGTTGGTAAAAGAGTTTATCCCGTCGGCAGACTGGACAGAGATTCCGAGGGCTTGCTTTTGTTTACGGATGACGGTGAATTTGCCAATGCTTTAACACACCCCACACGCCATGTTCCGAAAACTTACCGTGTCACAGTCAGACCGTCAATTACCGAAGACCAGCTAACCGCTCTTTCTACGGGAATTGAGATTGACGGCAGAATGACTATGCCTTCGGAAGTAAGAGTTATTCAAAAGCAAGAGGGCAGAGTTGTTCTTGAAATAATAATATACGAGGGCAGAAACAGGCAGATAAGAAAAATGTGCGAGGCGCTCGGACTTGAAGTGGCGCGCTTAAAGCGAACACAAATAGGCTCTGTTAAGCTTGGAATGTTGAAGCAGGGCGATTGGCGAAATCTTACCGACGACGAAGTTCACAAGCTTATGACAGCGGCATCACTTGACAGAAAGAATATGAAATAAATGATATACTATAAACCAATTACGGATAAAGTTAAGCTTGCACAGCTTTTTAAACTGGATTTAATTGCGGAAAATGCAGTTTTCGGCGGCTATATAGGTTATGACGAAAGCAACAACGAGGTTGGAAAATGTCTTGTCAAGATTACCGGTTATAACTGCTTTGTTACAGAGCTTGACTGTGATTATTCGGACAAGCTTTTAACAGAGGGATTTGTGCGTGCCGCTTTGAATTTCGGTGCAAACAGAAACGCCTATATGGCTTATTGCAGTCTTGAAGAGATAAAAGATGTTTTAACTTTATTAGGCTTTGAAAATAATAACGACATTTATGAAGGCGATATTCCCACGCTTTTAAAGGGAAGTTGCTGTAAAAAATCGGGAGTGTAGAAAATGATAAGAAGTATGACGGGCTACGGAAGAGCCCAGGCAACGGTTGATTCTATGAACATAACCGTTGAGCTTAAAAGTGTAAATCATCGGTATTTTGAGTTCAGCTCGAGAGTGCCGCGCAATTACGGATTTCTTGATGAAAAGCTGAAAAGTTATATAAATACCCTCGTTTCAAGAGGTAAAACAGAGTGTTATGTTTCTGTAGAAAATCTTGAAGAGGGAGATGCGGAAATTTTAGTCAATCAGTCCCTCGCCGATTCATATTTAAAGGCTTTCAGAGAATTGGCAGATAAAAATAATTTAGCTCTTCGTGATGACCTCGCTTTATCATCACTGATTCGCTGTAATGATGTATTTACGGTCCACAAAAGCGAGGCTGACGAAGAAAAGATTTGGAATGCCGTTAAAACCGTTACTCAAAGCGCTCTAAATAATTTTATCGCTATGCGTGAGGTCGAGGGCGAAAAGCTTAAAAACGATGTTTTATCCCGTTCCGAAACAATTCTCGAAAAGGTAAAGATAATTGAGGAGCGTTCGCCGCAAACCGTAAAGGAATATAATGACAAGCTTCTTGCACGTATAAACGAATATCTTTCAAATGTGCAGATTGATGAACAGCGTTTAATGGCGGAATGTGCAATTTTTGCCGATAAAGTAGCCGTTGCCGAAGAAACTGTTAGACTTCGCAGTCATATCGACCAATTGAGGCAGTTTTTGTCAAGCGATGAAGCAATAGGCAGAAAAACAGACTTTCTTGTTCAGGAAATGAACCGTGAAGCAAATACTATAGGCTCCAAGGCGCAGGATGTAACCATTGCCCGTTGTGTTATAGATATAAAAGCGGAAATTGAAAAAATCCGTGAGCAAATTCAAAATATTGAATGAGGTAAATGTATGAAGCTTATCAATATCGGATTCGGAAATTCCGTTAATGCAGACAGAGTAATCGCAGTTGTTTCAACAGATTCCGCGCCTGTCAAAAGAATCATTGCAAAGGCAAAGGAAAGCAATATGCTGATTGACGCAACACAGGGCAGAAAAACTCATGCTGTTTTAATTATGGACAGCGACCATGTAATTTCTACTTACCTTAAAGCAGAAACTATACTTAACCGTACAGAAACCGACGGAACAGAGGAGGGTGTATATGGCGAATAAAGAGGGAATGCTTATACTTTTCTCAGGACCGTCCGGCGTAGGCAAAGATACTGTCCTTGATGTTGTTTTGAATAAAGATAAATCACTTCAAAAATCCGTTTCTCTGACTACAAGAAACAGAAGAGAAAATGAGGTTGACGGCAAAGACTATCACTTTATTTCCATTCCGCAATTTGAGCATATGATAAATAACGGTGAAGTTTTGGAGTTTGCGCGCTACGGAAGAAATCTTTACGGTACGCCCAAAGCACCTGTTGATAAATGGCTTGCCGAGGGTAAAACCGTGATACTGAAAATTGAGGTCAAGGGCGCCGCAAAAATTAAGAAAAAATATCCCGACGCCGTTGCGATTTTCCTTATGCCGCCTTCTATGAGAGAGTTGGAAAGCCGTTTGAGGTTTAGAGGAACAGAGGACGAAGAGGATATCCGCCGCCGACTTGATATTGCTTGCGAAGAGGTTAAAAAGAGTGTGGATTATGATTATGTCGTTGTTAACGACAATTTAGATTCCGCTTCCGATAATGTGCTGACGATTATAAAATCACTTGATTTTACATACAAAAGAATGAATAATTATATAAGCGAGGTAATTGAAAATGTTTAATCCTGATTTAAGAAATGTATTGAAAAACCGCACAAGCCGTTATTCTCTTGTAACAGCAGTTGCAAAGCGCGCAAGAGAAGTTGCCGCCGAAGCAGAGGAAAAGGGTGAAATTCTTGATGAAAAGCCCGTAAGCATCGCTCTTGATGAAATAATAAGCGGTAAATACGAGATTGTTGAACCGGAAGAGATTAGAAATATCTGAAAATTTAATAAATAATTGTTTAGGGGGGCAGAATATGGGACTTTTAACTGTTGCTAAGGTCGCTGTTGAAAATACAGCGTATTCCTTTGATATGTTATTCGACTATTCTGTTCCCCCTGATTTATTGAAAACTCTTTTGCCCGGAATGCGTGTTTTAGTGCCTTTCGGTAATTCTTCAAAAAAAAGAGTTGGCATTGTTTTTTCTGTGTCGGTTGAAACAAATACCGAAAAAAGGCTGAAAAAAATTCAAAGTATTCTTGACGAAACACCGATTTTCACAAGGGAGATGCTTTTAACATCAAATTTTGTTCACGAAAGAACATTTTGTACTTATTTTGAGGCTTGTAAGCTGTTTTTACCCTTGGGTATGTCTATGAATGTAAATATACTTTATGCGGCGAACAGTAATTTCAGCGGTGATTTGCAGGGCGATGAGTTGAAGGTATATGAATTTCTTTCGGAAAATTCAAAATATGTTTCCGCCGAAGATGCAGAAGAGACTTGCAAAATCAAAAAAATCAGCGATATTTTTGATAAATTGGTTTCAAAAGGCGCCGTTCTTCAAAGTATTGACGCTCAAAGGCGAACAGGCGATGCCACCGTAAAAATGGTGCGGCTTGCAGTTGACACTGAGGAAGATTCCGAGAAAATCGCAAAGCTTACGAAAAAACAGCGCGAAGTTGTGAAAATCCTTAGTGATGTGGGTTCTGCATCTATCCGTGAAATATGTTATTTTACAGGATTTACCGCCGCCGTAGTCAGCGCTCTTGAAGATAAGGGTATTGTTGAAGCATACGACGATGAGGTATACAGAAGACCGTATGACGATTTTTCAGAAGAAACGGAATTATCCAAAATAACTCTGTCATCAGAGCAAAACAGTGCTTTTGAAGGTCTATTAAATTTGTACAAATCGGCATCACCAGAAGGCGCGTTACTGTACGGCGTTACAGGTTCAGGCAAAACGCAGGTTTATTTAAAGCTTATTGACGAGGCTTTAAAAGATGATAAAGGAATCATTGTAATGATACCCGAAATATCATTAACACCGCAGTTGTTAAATGTGTTTTATAACCGATACGGTGACCGCGTTGCCGTTTTTCACAGCGCACTTTCATTAGGACAGCGCCTTGACGAATGGAAAAGGGTAAAACGGGGTGAGGCTAAAATTGCCGTTGGTACCCGTTCGGCTGTGTTTGCTCCCTTTGAGAAAATCGGGCTTATCATTATGGATGAGGAGCAGGAGCATACCTATAAATCCGAAATGACTCCGCGGTATCACGCAAAGGATGTTGCGGCGTATCGCGTCGGTCAGCATAACGGGTTATTGCTCTTGGCGTCCGCAACGCCGTCGATTGAAACATATACCAAGGCTCAAAGCGGCGTTTATTCCATGTATCAGTTAAACAACCGCTACGGAAATTCAGTTCTTCCGACTGTTGAAATTATCGACACTACATATCGCAGTGATATGGTTGTTGAAAACATCAGCAAGCGGCTTGCAGAAGAATTGAAAGAAAATTTTGATAAAAAACAGCAGTCAATTCTCTTACTTAACAGGCGGGGATACAATACTTTTGCCGCATGTACTGAGTGCGGATCCGTAATGACCTGCCCGAATTGCAGCATTTCGCTGACATATCACATAAAAAACGGCCGACTGATGTGCCACTATTGCGGTTATTCCGCTCCGTTTTCAAAAAAATGCCCGAATTGCGAAAATGAAACAGTTAGATTTTCCGGAAGCGGAACTCAGCGACTTGAAGAGGAATTAGCGGAAATCGTACCCGAGGCAAGAATTTTGCGAATGGATACGGATACAACCGTTTCCAGATATTCATACGATGAAAAATTCAAAAGTTTCGGAAACGGCGAATATGACATTCTAATCGGTACTCAAATGGTTGCAAAGGGGCTTGATTTTCCCAATGTTACGCTCGTCGGCGTATTAAGCGTTGATTTAATGCTTTTTAATGACGATTATAAAAGCGGAGAGAGGGCGTTTGACCTAATCACTCAGGTTGTGGGCAGAAGCGGCAGAGGAAATTTCCCGGGAAAGGCTTTTATACAAACATCTTTTCCTGATAGTGAAATCGTCACTCTTGCAAAAGCACAGGATTATAAATCATTCTATGACCTTGAACTTCCAATAAGAAAAGAAATGATTTATCCGCCGTTTTGTGATATTTGCGTTATAGGCTTTTCAGGTGAAAAGGAATCTACTGTTGCCTTTTCTGCAAGCTTTTTTCTTGAAAAGCTGAAAATTCTTCACTCATCGGAGTATAACAGCGAAAAACTTATTGTTCTCGGCCCCGTAGTACCCAGAATTGCAAAAGCAGGGGGAAAATACAGAAGCAGAATAATTATTAAGTGTAAAAACAATAAAAATTTCAGAAAAATGATAAGCAATCTGCTGAAACAGTTTGAAAAAAGCAGTAAATATAAGGATGTCAGCATTTTTGCTGATATAAATCCCGAAAATATGATGTGAGGTAATAATATGGCTATAAGAAATATAAGAACAGAAGAAGACGCAATTTTAAGAAAGAAAAGCCGCCGTGTGGAAAACTTTGACGAAAGGCTTTTTGAACTACTTGACGATATGGCTGATACAATGTATAACGCTGAGGGTGTGGGACTTGCCGCAGTTCAGGTGGGTGTCTTGCGCCGAATAGTTGTAATTGATGTGGGCGACGGTCTTATTGAGCTTATAAACCCTGAAATAACCGATGAAGAGGGTGCTAAGTGCGATATAGAAGGTTGTCTTTCTCTGCCGGGTAAGCAAGGCTATACGATTCGCCCTAAAACCGTTAAGGTAAAAGCACAAAATCGTGAGGGCAACTGGTGCGTATATAAGGGCTCGGATTTAAAAGCAAAGGCTTTCTGCCATGAAATTGACCACCTTGACGGAATACTTTATACTGATAAGCTTGCGAGTCAGGAAGAAATTGACAGCTTTAAAAATGCGAAAGAGTGATAATATGCGTATTATTTTTATGGGTACGCCTGATTTTTCAGTACCCTGTTTAGAAGCGTTAATAAGCGGAAACGACGAGGTTGTCGGCGTTTTTACTCAACCTGATAAACCAAAGGGGAGAGGATATGAGTTAACTCCTCCTCCTGTTAAGTTGTGCGCTGAAAAGTACGGGATTCCCGTATTCCAACCTGCATCTATGAAAGACGGAACTGCGCTTGAAATAATAAAAACGCTCAATGCTGATTTGATTATTGTTGTTGCTTTCGGTAAAATTTTACCCGCAGATGTTTTGAACAGCGTGAAATACGGCTGTATAAATATCCACGCATCATTATTGCCGAAATTACGCGGTGCCGCGCCGATTCAATGGAGTATTTTGAACGGCGAAACTGAAACAGGCGTAACCTCAATGCAGATGAACGAGGGCTTGGATACAGGCGATATGCTTATAAAAAAATCAGTTAAAATTACCGAAGATATGAATGCGGGCGAACTTCACGATATTCTTTCACAGCTTGGTGCCGAAGTATTGCTTGAAACCGTTGAAGCCGTGAAGAATAACGCTTTAACACCTGTTAAGCAGGACGACAGTATTTCAAATTATGCCCCAATGCTCTCAAAAGAGCTTTGCCCCACGGATTTTTCAAAAAGCGCTCTTGAAGTTCATAATCACATAAGAGGACTTTCGCCTTGGCCCGTCGCTGTTACGGTAATAAACGGTAAAAGAGTAAAACTTCATAAATCCAAAATTTTGAATGAAAAGTTCAACGGAAAACCGGGTGAAATTGCAGATAATAATAACAGACTTGTAGTTGCTTGCGGTGACGGAAAAGCTGTTGAAATTCTCGAATTGCAGGCAGAAGGTAAAAAGAAAACAGATTCGGCAAGTTATTTAAGAGGCAATAAAATAGATTTGGGAACAGTTTTGGGAGGCTGAAAATTTTGCCGTATTTTTCATATTACTATTTATCGAATTACTATTATATAATTCTCGTTTTGCCCATGGTGATTTTTTCACTTATTGCGTCTGCAAAGGTGAATTCTTCCTTTGCAAAATACTCCAAGGTTATTTCATCAAGAGGGCTTACGGGAGCGCAAGCCGCTTTTGAGATTTTGCGGTATTACGGTATTACCGATGTGAGAATTGAGCGTGTTTCAGGTAATCTTACCGACCATTACGACCCTAAAACAAATGTAATCAGGCTATCCGAAAATGTTTACAACTCCGCGTCAGTTGCGGCAATCGGTGTTGCATGCCATGAAGCAGGCCATGCGGCTCAATATGCACAAGGATATTTGCCTATAAAAATAAGAAATGCGGTATTCCCTGTTGCTTCTTTGGGGTCGCGTGCGGGAATACCGCTTGCAATTTTAGGTTTTTTCTTAAACTTTCAAATTCTTGCTGTATTAGGCGTAGTTTTCTTTTCCTTTGCTGTTTTGTTTCAGCTTGTAACTCTCCCTGTTGAGTTCAATGCAAGCAAACGGGCTTTGTCGGTAATAGATTCCGCCGATATTTTGAGCGAAAGTGAGAAAAAGGGAGCCGCCAAAGTGCTTAAAGCCGCCGCAATGACTTATATTGCTTCGCTTGCAGTGAGCTTGGCAAACCTTTTAAGACTTATTTTAATGATTAATAGACGAAAAGATTGATTATGGACGACAGATATTTAGCATACAAGATACTTTCAAAAATTGAATATGACAAGGCATATTCCAATATAGCCGTAGATGCGGTTTTAAACAGTAACGAATCCGCTTCTGCGCCTTTTGTATGTGCAATCGTTTATGGCGTTATTGAACGGAAAATAACACTTGATTACATTTTGTCACAATACCTTACACAGCCTTTGAGAAAACTGAATCCACAGGTTCTAACCGTTTTGCGTATGGGTGTATATCAGATTAAATATATGGAAAAGGTACCCGATTCAGCGGCAGTAAATGAGAGTGTAAAGCTTATCAGAAAAGTAAAATGCTCCTTTGCTTCGGGACTTGTCAATTCCGTTTTGAGAAAAGTATGCGCAAATGATGTTCATTTTCCTCAAACAGATAATATTTGCGCTGATTTAAGCGTCAGGTATTCCTGCCCCGAAAGCCTTGTACAGTCATACATAGACGATTACGGCGTTCAGGATACGGAAGAATTTTTAAAAGCTTCCTTGGGGGCTCCTCCCGTTGTCCTGCGTGTGAATACATTGAAAACCGACAGCGACAGTCTAATCAAAGTTCTTGCAGATGAAGGCGTTGTTGCAGAAAGAACCAAGCTTGAAAACGCATTGGTATTAAAAAGCGGTGGAGCTGTTTCAAAAACAAAATGCTATTTAAACGGCTTATTTCATGTTCAGGATACAGCGTCGCAAATATGTATTAAAGAGTTAAATCCGCAACCGGGTGAAACAGTATTTGATATGTGCGCATCACCGGGTGGCAAAAGCTTTACTATTGCACAGTATATGAAAAACAGCGGAACGGTTTATTCTTTTGATTTATACGAACACCGCGTTAAATTGATTTCCGACGGTGCAAAACGACTCGGAATAACAAATATTATAGGTGCAGTTCAGAATTCTTCCGAATATAATTCAAGCCTTCCGTCGGCGGATAGAATTCTCTGCGATGTACCTTGCAGCGGAACAGGCGTTATACGCAGAAAGCCCGAGATAAGGTATAAGGATTTCGCTTTTATTGACAAATTATGCGAATTGCAATATAATATTGTAAGTTGTGCGGCAAAGTATTTGAAGCACGGCGGTACATTGGTTTATTCAACCTGTTCCCTCAATAAGAGAGAAAACGGTGAAATATGTGAGAGATTTTTAAGTGAAAATCCCTCATTTAAAAAGGCTGAATTAAGCGGTGAAGACGGATATTTAACTTTAATGCCGCATAAAAACGGTACCGACGGTTTTTTCATTGCCAAATTTATAAAGGACTAACAGTATGCTGAAGGATATTCGTGCTTTAACATTAGAAGAATTAACTGACGATATGGTAAAACTCGGATTTCCGCAGTTCAGAGGAAAACAGATTTTTTCATGGCTTCATGAAAAGTGCACGCTTTCTTTTGATGAAATGACCGATATTCCCAAAAGTATGCGTGAAAAACTCGCAGAGGAATATTATTTGCCGAACTGCCGTATAAATACAAAGCTTATGTCACAGAAGGACGGTACTGTCAAATACCTTTTTTCTCTTGATGACGGTGAATATGTTGAAAGTGTTGTAATGAAATATAAATACGGTTATTCCATTTGTATTTCCACACAGGTCGGCTGTAAGATGGGCTGTACATTTTGCGCTTCCGCTATCGGCGGTTTTGTAAGGAATTTAAGCGCAGGAGAAATGCTTTCGGAGATATATTCTGCACAGCGTGACATGAATATAAAAATTAACCATCTTGTACTTATGGGAACAGGCGAACCCCTTGATAATTTTGATAATGTAATGAAACTTATTAAGCTTATTACCGATGAAAAGGGTCAAAATATCAGTATGAGGCATATTTCTCTTTCAACTTGCGGAATCGTTCCTAAAATATATGAACTTGCCGAATTGCATCTTGGATTGACACTTTCAGTATCATTACATGCGCCTAATAACAGTATTCGTTCAAAATCAATGCCTATTAACGGTAAATACGACATAGAAGAGTTGTTAAAAGCTTGCAGGTATTACGCTTCCGCAACAAGCAGAAGAATATCCTTTGAATACGCCATGATTAAAGGCGTTAACGACAGTGATGAGTGCGCACGTGAGCTTGCTTCGAGGCTTAAAGGTATGCTGTGTCACGTGAATTTAATACCCGTTAATAATG
Organism: Candidatus Fimenecus sp.; assembly: GCA_051881455.1. Taxonomy (GTDB): domain Bacteria; phylum Bacillota; class Clostridia; order Oscillospirales; family Acutalibacteraceae; genus Fimenecus. The sequence goes on from JBJEPX010000061.1 coordinate 110,304, forward strand.
TACGTGAGAGAAATTATCAAAAAAGTACAACCGACCGTCAAAAAAGGTTTTCGGATATATTGCAGTCAAACGGTATCCCGACTACTGTCAGGAGAACTCTCGGCAGTGATATAAACGCTTCCTGCGGTCAGTTAAGAGCATCTAAAAGTAAAAGTAGGTGATGGCTTTGCGAATTGTTGCAAAAACCGATGTAGGCTTGAAAAGAAGCAATAATCAGGATTCATA
>JBJEPX010000062.1:0-37350 GCA_051881455.1 Candidatus Fimenecus sp.
CCGTTATCAATAAGATATTTGATTGTGGGCAATGAAGCGACAATTCTCTTATCGCTTGTAATTACCCCGTTTTCCATTTTTACATTGAAGTCGCAACGGACAAGGACTTTTTTGCCCTTAACCTGAAGGTCTTCAACAGTCTTTTTGTTTAATGCACTGCTCATTGAAATACATCCTTTCAATTGTTTTATAAATTTACCGTAATATATTTTATACTACTGTTAAGCATTTTTCAAGAGTAAAGAACAGATTTGTTAAAAAAATATCATTTTTACTGATTATACAAGTTCAAAATTGAATTAGTTTTGTCAATAATCATATTTTTAAGTTCTTTCGGCGCCTTAACCTTTACATTATTTCCGTACTGCATAATCCACGAAACAAGGCCGTCGGTCACCGCTACATCAACCTTTGTAAGAAAAGTATTTTCATCATAAGGACGCATATAACATTTTTCACCGAATTTGTCTATAAATTCTTCAATGATTTCATTATTACATATGAGTTCAACAGGCTTAATATCTCCCGAAAACATTGAAAGATGCTTATTGGCATAATCGGCAACATCAAAAGATGTTCTGTAAGGCGAAACCTCGGAAAAATGCCGTGCAGGCATATCTGTAACGGTTACGCTTTTCAATCGGTCAATGCGCAGATGAATAAGATTATCGTATTTGCTGTAATTTCCCACAAGATAGTAGTGGTCGTTTGACCAAAGAAGCGCATAAGGGTTGACAGTCATATTCTTTTCTTCAAAAACAGCCTTGCCGCCGTCAGTAACCTTTCTCCTGCGGTAAACCACTTCAACCTGAAGTTTTTTTACTACTGCATCGTTTAGTTCATCAATTATATAAAAGATATTCTCATTTGCGCACTTGTTTCGGTTATCAATATAGACCTGCTTTAAAATACGCTTATAATTATAATCGCTTGCGAACGCCGAAAACTTTTCCAAAAGCATCTTTGTCTTTTTTGCTGAAATAAAATCAGCCGCCTGAACTGCATCAATCATCAAGCGAAGTTCGGGGATTTCAAAACGGTTTGACGCCATAAAATATCCCCTCGGCGATTTGGATTTAATAATATCATAGCCGTATTCAATCAGACAGTCGATTGAATCATATACAGTTTTTCTTTCGCAGGCAATACCGTAATCATTGTTAAGATAATCAATAATATCAAACGCTGACAAAGGGTGCTCTTCGTCTGATTTTTTACTGAGAATATCTATAATATACAGTAACCGTAATTTTTGTTTTGATGCACTTTTCATACTCATTTTACAAAATCCAACTTCTTGTTAATTTCAATAATAACATCTTCGTCAATTTTTATATGTTCACGGTCGTATGTGAGTATTCCGTTAACTTCATTTTCCACATCACTGACCTGAGTATAAATTGTAACGCTCAATCCCCTGTCAATTAAGGGAATAATCTGCTTTTCGTGAAGCTTTTTATACGCCGCGGTTAATTTGTCTTTATATTTATACATCATATAACCGAAGCTTTTTCGCTCGTCCCATGTATGGTCGCTGACAATTCTGCTGTAACCGCCGAATTCGGTCAATGCAAAAATTCTGTTATCGGTTTTAGGCATACGAACCGGCAAAACATACTTATGCATACTGTTGAAGTCCCCAGCGCCGTGGTCATACCAACCGCTTGCGTGGTCAACAAGGCGTGTGGAGTCGAAATTTTTAACACTTGCTGCAATTTTTACCGAATCAAATTGCCCCCACCCCTCGTTAAAAGGAACCCAACAGCAAATTGATGTGTGATTAAACAACTGATTGAGCATTTCGTTAAGCTCATGCTTGTAATCATCGCGCCATTTCTTTTCAGTGCGCTTAAAGGTTTTGTAATTACTGTCATTCACCTTGATATGTAACAACGGCAGAACGCCTGCAACAAGAGTACCGATATATTCACCGCCGCTTACCATATCCTGCCACACAAGCATTCCCAAGCGGTCGCAGTGATAATACCAACGGTCAAGTTCAACCTTAATATGTTTTCTCAGCATATTGAAGCCTAACCGCTTCATTGTTTGAATATCGTAAATCATTGCTTCGTCACAGGGCGGCGTCATACCGCCATCCGACCAATAACCTTGGTCAAGAAGTCCTTTTTGGAAATAGGGCTCATTGTTAAGGAAAAACCTTGGTACGCCGTATTTATCCTTTTCTATAGAGTATTTGCGCATACCCACATAGCTTTTTACCTTGTCTACTGTTTTACCGTCCTTCAAAAGTTCAAGCTTTAAATCATAAAGGAACGGCTCCTCAGGCGACCAAAGCTTGATTTTATCAAACTTAATTTCACCGTCAAGAGAAATGGTATTTTCGGAAATGATTTCACCGTTATCATACACAGTAACCTTTACTTCGCAATTTTCATTAGTAGCAAAAATCTTGATTTTTAAAAGCTTTTCGTCAATATCGGGAATTATTCTGAGTTTTGTTATGTGACATTCATTAACAGCTTCAAGCCATACGCTCTGCCAAATGCCGGAGGTTGCGGTGTACCAAAATCCGTGGGTATTCAACACCTGCTTTCCTCTTTGCTGCCAACCTTTTTCTGTCGGGTCATAAACGCATACAACGAGTTCATTTTCTCCGTCTGTCAAGAAGCTTGTAATATCAAAGGAAAATGAGCAATAACCGCCCGAATGTGTTCCTGCAAGGGCTTTGTTAACGAAAACCTTGCATTGCCAATCAACAGCCGCAAAATTGAGGATTATATGCTTATTTTTCATTTCATCGGGTATAGTGAAAGTCTTTTTATACCATAATCTCTGATTAGGCATAAGCGGCTTCTGAACGCCTGAAAGCATGGATTCAACTGCAAAAGGAACAACAATTTCCCCGTCAAAATCCTCTGCCCATTCACATCCTGCCGATTTTATTGCATATTCATATATTCCGTTTAAAGACATCCACTGTGTCCTTTCAAGCTGAGGGCGTGGATATTCGGGTAACGGATTGTTTTTATCAACGCCGTCAGTCCATCTTGTCTTCAAAAAACCCATACAAATTCCTCCAATATACTCAATACGATTATTTTATAACAGATTTATAAATTTGTCTATTGAAAACAAAGATTTTTTTTGTTATAATTCAAAAGTAATATTTGCGGGTATGGTGGAATTGGCAGACACGCAAGATTTAGGATCTTGTGCCGAGAGGTGTACAGGTTCGACCCCTGCTACCCGCACCAGAAAAAGACCAAGTCATCTGACTTGGTCTTTTTCAATGAAATTCGTTCCTTACGGAACGAGTGAAATATTACTTTGTAACGTGAAATACGCTTTGCGTATGAAATATGCCTGCGGCATATGAAGAAACGAATTTTATTTCACATTCGGCGTTAGCCGAATATTTCATAATCCGCAAGGATTATTTCACATCGCGTCAGCGATATTTCATTGGCTATCTGTCCTTACCTATTCAACTCCATATCAGAATTTCATACTGGCATTTTTTTATTGCAGGCGGTCGAACCTGCGAAGGTTTTTGCGTTAAGAAAATGATTCGGTGAATCATTTTTAGCAAAAAGCCGTGAGGTGGGTACCGAAATTCGCAAGAATTTGGGTCACCAAACGAATAGTATGCAAGGCGAAGCCGCAGCAGACGGTCGACCCCTGCTACCCGCACCAGAAAAAGACCAAGTCATCTGACTTGGTCTTTTTCAATGAAATTCGTTCCTTACGGAACGAGTGAAATATTACTTTGTAATGTGAAATACGCTTTGCGTATGAAATATGCCTGCGGCATATGAGGGAACGAGTTTTATTTCATATTGCGGCAGCAATATTTCATAAAACAGTCAAAAACCTCCTCGCAATAATGCAAGGAGGTTTTTGCGTCATAAGTTATTTCTTTTTTCTGAAAACAATCAATTTACTGAAAACATAATTCAATATGATTACAATCACGCTTACGAAAGCCTTTGCCCAAAAGCCGTCTATACCCAAAAAGCTTTGATTTAAACCGATTTTAAAAAGCAACGTGGGCAAAAAGATTTCAAGTGCTCCCGTCGCCGCTCTTGAACCGACAAACGAAACGCCTTCTTTAAGTATAGTGGCAAGAGATTTGTCTTTACTTTCAAATACAAATATTTTATTCGTAACAAAAGCAAAAAGTACTGCAACAATCCATGCAAGTGCATTGCTCAAAGTCATTTCAAAAGAAAAAACTTTTATGCAAACTGTATACACAATCCAATTTACTGCCGTTGTTGCAACGCCGAAAATAATGTAGAGAATTATTTCCTTATATTTTTTAATTAAGTTAATCATCTTTTCTCTCCGCAGAATCAAGATATTCTTTTGCAATATAAATAGGACGGCGTTTTCCTTCAATATACATTTTCGAAATATACAAGCCGATAATACCCAACAAAATCATTTGAATTCCGCCGATAAACAGAATGAGAACAATTAAAGTTGGATAACCGGGAATATCAATTCCGAACGCCAGCTTTTGGATTATAACAACAACCATGTAAAGCAAAGAAAGGAAAGAGCATACACCGCCTGCATACGTTGCCAGCTTTAAAGGGAATGTTGTAAACGCAAGTATACCCTCCATAGCATATTTAAAGAGTTTTCTGAAAGACCAAGAGGTTTTACCCGCATTTCTTTCCTCGGCGATATACGGCATATAGTGGACATTATATCCTACCCATGAAAAAATACCTTTTGAAAATCTGAAATATTCTTTCATTTCCAATATCGACTCAACCATATTGTGCCTGAAAGTGCGGAAATCGCTGGCGCCTGACCGAAAATCAATTTCGCACACGGAATTTATGAACTTGTAAAAAGCCTTTTTGAAAAATGAGAGCACCTTTCCCTCACGCCTGTCCTGTTGGAAAGCGGCAACGCAGTCAAAATCATCGTTCTTATCGAGAAAATCGACCATTTCAACTACAAGCTCGGGGCGTTGTTGCAAATCGGCATCAATAATTGTTACGTAATCGCCGACAGCTTTTTGAAGACCTGCATACATTGCCGCTTCTTTACCGAAATTACGCGAAAAGTTTACAAGCTTCAAATTATCTTCTTTTTCATAAAGCTTTTTTAATTCCCGCCATGTATTGTCCTTGCTGCCGTCATTGATAAATATAATTTCATAATTATCAACTTTTCCGTCAAAAGCTTTTTTACAAGCGGCAAGGAATAATTCAACATTGTCCTGCTCATTATAGCATGGAACAACCAAAGACAGTTTTACCTTACTCGTACTCACCACTCCTATAACTGATACTTATGTATCGCGTGCATATAAAACACCATATATAAAACATTTTTAAAAGATTTGCTAACAAAGAGTTTTTCAAAAATGCATAAATTTATAAATAATTATACCAATCAGAGAAAATACTGTCAAGACAAAAACAGATAACTATACAGTAGTTTTAGCATGTAAATTCTATTCAAACAGAAAATATAAAAAAGTACTTGATTTTATCAAAAGTATCATATATAATATTGAACTGTTGACGAGGAGAGTTGTCCGAGCTGGTCGAAGGAGCACGATTGGAAATCGTGTAAGCCGCCAAAACGGCTTCGAGGGTTCGAATCCCTTGCTCTCCGCCATAAGCCCACCGTTATTTTTATAAAATTACGGTGGGCTGTTTTATATGCTGTTGCATTGAGATAAACAACAAATTGCTATCATCTATTCAACAAGATTAAATTTGTGGGGTGTCAGATTGTGGCTATGTGGAATCCATGGAGAGGATGTAAAAAATGCAGTGATGGATGTCTGCATTGCTATATACATAAAGGTGATGCAAAGAGAAGTATTAACACAAACGACATTGTGAGAACAAAAGATTTTTATAAGCCTATCGAGAAAATGAAAGACGGCAGTTATAAAATGAAATCCGGAATAGTTTATCTATGCTTTTCAACAGACTTTTTGATTGAAGAAGCAGATGATTGGCGTGAAGAATGTTGGTCGATGATAAGGGAGCGATCGGACTGCACATTTCTTTTTCTAACAAAGCGAATCGAAAGATTTATGGAGTGCATTCCCGATGATTGGGCTAACGGATATGATAATGTAGTTGTATGCTGCACGATTGAAAATCAAAAAAATGCAGATAAAAAGCTTTCCGTATTTCAGTCATTGCCAATAAAACACAAATGTATTACTGCACAGCCGTTACTCGAAAAAATCAACATAGAAAAATATCTTGATGATATTGAACTTGTAGTTGTCGGCGGAGAATCCGATTATTATGCCAGACCTCTTGATTATGATTGGGTATTAGATGTCCGCGATCAATGTGTCAGAAAGAATGTCAACTTTGAATTCAGACAATGCGGAACACATTTTATTAAAGATGGCAAACAGTATAAGTTACAGACAAAAATTTGTGCCAACAAGCAAAATTAGCAAATATTGATTATAAGAAACAGTAGTGTAGATTTCTGTTTATCAAATCAGTAACTGCAACGAATGTAAGCTGTAATTAGCATCATATTCTTTTTTATAGCTTTCAATAAGATTACAGCATTTATATTTTTGGTACACCAATTCAAAAAGCGCTTTTATTCAATCGGAAGTGATAATATATGCCAAAGGTTATTGCAATAATAGGAAAAATATGCAGCGGAAAATCATATTATGCCAAACAACTCAAAGATAAAGAAAAAGCAGTAATTCTATCAACAGACGAAGCAACCCTTGATTTAATTAAAAATGAACAAGGCGAATTTTACAACATTTTTGCTGAAAGGGTTAATAAATACCTTAGAAAAAAGGCTGTCGAAATCGTGAACATAGGATGTAATGTAATTTTAGACTGGGGTTTTTGGACTAAAACAGATAGAAAAGAACTAACAGATTATTTCAACGATTACGGTATTGATGTTGAGTGGCATTATATATACATAGAGCAATCCCGATGGGAAATGCTGATTGAAGAAAGAAACAAAAGAATTAAAGCCGGAAACGGCGGTTCTGATTTTTATTTAGATGAAGGGCTTATGAAGAAGCTTTTATCAAAATTTGAAGAACCGACCGAAGAAGAAATAGATGTATGGATAATAAACGAGTAACAAAAAAGTAAAACCAAGGCTGTTCAGCAGAAGTCGAACAACCTTGGTTTTAATTATGGTTTTATCAGTTTTTTCTGTTATTGTTCATACTTTTCATGCAATGCTTATCAAAGCTGGGGTTAAAGGCGTAGAAATTCTTGCTGTCAAGCTTATCCGTTGCTATCTGCAAGCCCTCGCCGAATCTTTGGTAGTGCACAATTTCGCGTTCACGCAGGAATTTTATCGGGTCGCGCACATCTGGGTCATCAACAAGACGCAGAATATTGTCATAGGTGGTTCTCGCCTTCTGCTCTGCCGCCAAATCCTCATGCAAATCGGTAATCACATCGCCCTTTGACTGCAAATATGTTGCAGTGAATGGCATACCGCTGGCAGCAATAGGATATACTCCAGTAGTGTGGTCGACAAAATAGGTATCAAATCCTGATTTTTTAATCTCGTCAATAGTAAGATTTCTTGTAAGTTGGTACACAATTGCACCAATCATTTCAAGATGACCTAATTCTTCTGTACCTATATCCGTAAGCAGTCCTTTAAGCTCTGCAAACGGCATTGAATACCGCTGTGATAGGTAGCGAAGCGACGCACCGAGCTCACCGTCGGGACCGCCGTACTGGCTGATAATTATTTTTGCGTATTTTGGATTTGGATTTTTTATCTTAACGGGATACTGCAACTTCTTCTCATATTGAAACATAGCAATCACACTCCTTATATTCCCACGGCCACGGATTTTTAAGCCATTGAGCGCCGCTTTCGGTATTGTGCGTAAGAGGACCGTAAAGCTCCTCATATTCTTCTGTAAGTTCTGCCGCTCTCTGCGAATATTTCCTGTGCATTTCCGCCGCTTTTTCATCGCATTTATGGGTATCAAGATAAAGATGAAGCTCCCATGCGGCAAACTGAGCGCTTGAAAGTTCTCTTAAAAGTTTACATTTATCCACAGCACATACCTCCGTAGAATTTTTTGTCAAGTTCCGGGAAAAGGGTTCCGTTGTTTAAAGCCTCTGCACATGTGTAGGTCAAAAGTTCTGTTTGAAAAGGAACATACGCCATTGTCACCGTCATGTCGCACGGAAGCTTAGGCAAATCCTCACAAATGCATTTGCATACTTTTTCTTCCATTTGCAAATCTCCTTAATTTTATTTTGAGCATTCACTCAATCCATTGTATTCATTATGCGGACAAATTGTTATTGATATTGAAAATAATAAAAAAAGTGATAAAATATAATGTGAGGTGTAATAATGAAGGATAATAAACTGACTGAATTTTTCAAAAAAATCACAACAAGTGAAGCCGCTCTCAGGCGGGTCCCGGTATATTTCTTTATAATCTGTATTTTACTTACCGTACTGGTTGTTAAGATATCAAAGACCAACATTTATTTGCAGCGTATTGCGGAAAACGGGACTGATTCCATAGAATATCAAACGCGAAACGCAAACTCATCTTTTGATGTGTTTACGGAAACCACCAAAAGTATTGAGGATATTATCCCAATGTTTGAAGAAGACGGTACAACAGAGAGCGAATCACAAACGCAGGAAAGCACCGTTGGCAACAGCGAAAAGCCGTCAGGAAATACGGCTCAGTCTTCATCACAATCCGTTACAGAGGCAAAAACAACTGTTTCCGATACTAAATCCACTACTGTAAATAATGCGGCGAAAACTACATATGTGATTAACAAAAACAGTAAAAAGATACATAAATATGACTGTTCCTTTGTAGATAGAATGAAAGAGGAAAACAAGCAAATTGTTCAGCTTACAGACAGTGAATTGCAGGAATATTTGAAAAACGGATATACTAAATGCAGTTCATGCGGAGGTTAAAATATGAATATTGGCGAAATACTTTCAAAGGTTGACCACACTCTTTTAACACAGACGGCAGATATTAAAGATATTTACGGAATATGCGACGACGGTGTAAAATACGGTACGGCATCTGTGTGTATTCCTGCCTGTTATGTTAAGGAAGCAAAAGAATATGTTGGAGAAAAGGTAAAAATATGCACGGTTATCGGTTTTCCTAACGGATATTCAACCACTGAAGCGAAATGCTTTGAAGCGTCTGACGCTGTATCAAACGGTGCGGACGAAATTGATATGGTTATCAATATCGGTTGGCTTAAAGGTAAAAGATACGATGATATTCTCAATGAGATAAACGCAATAAAAAAAGCGTGCCGCGGCAAGCTTTTAAAGGTTATTATTGAAACATGTCTTTTAACCGATGAGGAAAAAATCAAGATGTGCGAAATTGTTTCCGCCTCCGATGCTGATTATATAAAGACCTCCACAGGATTTTCCACAGGAGGAGCAACAACGGCGGATATTGAGCTGTTCGCAAAGCATATTACCAACGGCAAAAAAATTAAAGCCGCAGGCGGCATATCATCCATTCAAGACGCTGAGGAATTCATTAAGCTCGGCGCAGACAGACTGGGTACAAGCCGGATTGTCAAAATTGTTAAAAACGAAGAAAGCGGCGGTTATTGATGAAATACAGACGGATTTTTCTCATTGTGCTTGACAGTTTCGGTATAGGCAACGCTCCCGATGCCGATAAGTTCAATGATACGGGTGCAAACACTCTTAAAAGTATATCGCCCTCCCCTTTTTTCAAAATTGACAGTATGAAAAATTTGGGATTATGCAATATAGATACTGTTGATTATCTTAATAAAGTCGAATCACCGTTAGGTAAATACGCAGCACTCACCGAGCTTTCGGCAGGCAAGGATACCACAACAGGTCATTTTGAAATTGCGGGTATTATCTCAAAAGCGCCAATGCCCACTTTTCCGGTAGGATTTCCCGATGAAATAATAAAAGAATTTGCAAAACAAACAGGCTGTGGAGTACTTTGCAACAAGCCCTATTCAGGCACAAAGGTAATTGCGGATTACGGCGAAGAGCATTTGAAAACAGGAAAGCTTATTGTTTACACCTCGGCAGACAGTGTTTTTCAAATTGCGGCGCACACGGATATTGTACCCCTTGAAAAGCTTTACGAATATTGCAGAATTGCAAGAAAAATTCTTACGGGTAAATATGCTGTGGGCAGGGTAATTGCAAGGCCGTTTAACGGAGAGCATCCCTTTGTGCGCACTGCCGACAGACATGATTTTTCCGTTGAGCCCCCAACCGAAACTATGCTTGATAAATTAAAATCCAACGGTTGTGATGTAATTTCGGTTGGCAAAATCGCAGATATTTTTGCTCACAGAGGAATAACGGAGGAATTCCCCTCTCATTCCAATACGGAGGGCATGGATATAACCCGTAAACTGCTTGAAAAAGATTTTAAAGGACTTTGCTTTGTAAATCTGGTCGATTTTGATATGCTGTACGGTCATCGGCGTGATATTGACGGTTATGCAAAGGCGATTTCAGAATTCGACAGTTGGCTTAATGGTTTTATAAACCATATGAATGAAAGCGACCTGTTGATAGTTACTGCCGACCACGGATGCGACCCTGCTTACAGCGGAACGGACCACACCCGTGAGCAGGTTCCCCTTCTCATGTATTCAAAAGGCATTGAGCCGCAGAATTTAAGCGTTTTAAACGGTTACGATTATATCAGTAATGTTATCTTGGACAATTTTGAAATACAAGGTGATTGAAATGACGGAAAAAGAACTGTATTATGCCGCAGAAGGTGCAATGAAGAATGCATATGCGCCGTATTCGGGGTATTTTGTAGGAGCGGCACTCCTTGGCAAAAACGGTAGAATATACACGGGCTGTAATGTGGAAAATGCTTCATATCCCGCAGGTTGTTGTGCGGAAAGAACTGCTGTTTTTTCGGCTGTTGCTGACGGTGAAAGAGATTTTGTATCAATAATGATTGTGGGCGGCAAAAACGGCGCAACCCCGGACTATGCAATGCCCTGCGGCATATGCAGGCAGGTACTTTCCGAATTTTGCGGTACCGATTTTACCGTATATGTTGCAAAAAGCCCCGAGGATATTCAGGAATACAAGCTTTCACAGCTCCTCCCCTATTCATTCGGTCAAGATAATTTGAGGTAAGTTTATGAGAATTTATGACATAATCGAAAAAAAGCGTGACGGCAAAAAGCTGTCACACGAAGAAATAGAGTTTTTTGTAAAGGAATTTACCGCAGACAGAATTAAAGATTATCAGGCGGCGGCTCTGCTTATGGCTGTTTTTATTAACGGCATGGACGAGGAAGAAACCGTTACGCTGACTGACTGTATGGCTCATTCGGGGGATGTACTGGATTTATCGCAAATAAAAGGTCAGACAGCCGACAAGCACTCCACGGGCGGCGTCGGTGACAAAACCTCACTTATTGTTGCTCCCATTTGCGCCTCTTTGGGCGTTAAAATGGCAAAAATGAGCGGCAGAGGGTTAGGTCACACAGGAGGTACGGTTGACAAGCTGGAAAGCATACCGGGATACCGAGTAAGCATTGATAAAGACGAGTTTTTAAATCAAGTAAACAGCATAGGCATTGCTCTTATAGGGCAAACGGGAAACCTTGCCCCTGCGGACAAGAAAATATATGCTCTGCGTGATGTTACGGCAACTGTCGACAATATTTCCCTGATTGCTTCAAGTATTATGAGCAAGAAAATTGCGGCAGGAGCTAAAAATATTGTACTCGATGTTAAATGCGGAAGCGGCGCATTTATGAAGGACGAAGATTCAGCTGTTAAGCTTGCCGAGCTTATGGTGAAAATCGGCAAAAAATGCGGCAGGAATACAGCGGCTGTTATAACAAATATGGATATTCCTCTCGGCACTCACATAGGCAACTCTTTTGAGATAAAAGAGGCTGTGGATATATTAAAGAATTCAGGAGACAAAAACCTTCGTGAGTTGTGCCTTGCTCTTTCCGCTACAATTTTAAGTATTTCTTATGATTGGGAATATGAAAAAGCATATGGAAAAGCCGAAAACGCATTGGCTGACGGCTCTGCATTTAGTAAATTCAAAGAGCTTGTTTCAGCTCAGGGCGGCGACATTTCGGTGCTTGACGACACATCTCTGTTGCCTGTGTCATCAAAGCGTTTTGATGTTTTATCGGAACACGAGGGATGCATTATAAAAACCGATTCGCGGTTAATCGGTGAAAGCGCTGTTTTGCTGGGCGCAGGCAGAGAAAAAAAGGAAGACAAAATCGACTTCGGCGCAGGAATAATTCTTTTCAAAAAAACGGGAGATTATGTGAAAAAGGGAGAAGCAATAGCATCTTTGTATGCTGACTCTAACGAACGGTTGAGAAACGCTGAAAAGCTTTTCAAAAATGCCCTAACATTCGGCAGTGAAAAACCGGGCGAGCAAAAACTCATTTATCAGACGATAAGATAAAAAACGGCTGTTACTTAAATCAAAGTAACAGCCATTTTTTAAGCTATTTTATTTTAGCAAGCAGAGGTCTTAATTTATATGACACAAGAATTGCCGCCACAGTTGATATAATCTCTTTCGGAATAAACGGTACAAGCAGTGCCTGAATAAACCATATTGCAGATTTATCTCCGCCCTTATATCCGTTTGTAATCAAAGCAAAATACGGTATGCCTACAAGATAAATAATTATAATTCCCGCCAAGGCAACAAGTGATAAAAGCCAAAGCGGCTGTTTTTTTGCTTTATGTAATATAAGGCTCATTACGGAGGCCGCTATTACAAACCCGATAATAAAACCGAAGCTTGGAATAAAAACATATCCTATTCCGCCGCCGCCCGTAAAAATCGGCAAACCCACAAGTCCTAAGAACATATAAGCAAAGGACGCAAAAAATGCAGTTTTAGGCTCTAATACAAGACCTGCCAAAAGCACGAAAAACACCTGCATTGTAATCGGCAAATTAGGTATGGGAATTTTAATAAATGCTCCTACGCAAATCAATGTGCAGAAAAGTCCGGACACCGCTATGTCAAAAACAAGTTTTTTCCTTTTCATTTTACCCTCACGCTCACATCTCCGGAAGATAATGTTTTTATCTCCCCGTTTTCTTTTTTGACAACAAGCCCGCAGTTTTCGTCAATCCTTATGACAACAGCAGGCTCAACGCTGTCGGAATTTATTATATTAACAGCCTTACCGTCAAGATATGACATATTTTGATAGCGGCTGATATAATCGGTATCCTTACCGTAATACATATCAAGAATGCGGTTTATTACCTCGCCTGTAATTCGGCTTTTAGCGTCACCCGGTGCTTTATTCCCCGGGAAAACAGATGTAGCAATATCTTTTATTTCATCGGGAAATCCGCCCTCGGGCTCAGTAACATTCACGCCTATACCGATGACTGCATAATCAAGTCCGTTATTTTCAAGGCTTACAGAGCCTTCTGTCAGTATTCCGCAAAGCTTTTTGCCGTTTGCATAAACATCGTTAACCCATTTAATCTTTATATCAGCATCGGAATAAACCATGGCTGTTTCAGCAACGGCAACCGCCGCCATAACTGTTAAAAAAAGCGATTTTTCAGCAGAATATTTCGGTCTTAAAAGCAATGAAAAGTATATTCCCGTGTTGTCAGGCGAATAAAAGCTTCTGCCCATTCTGCCTTTTCCCTTAGTCTGCTTGCAGGCAACAACAAGTTTTCCCTCTTTCTCGCCGTCAGACGCAAGTTTTTTGAGATAATTGTTGGTTGAATCAATCTCTGGAAACACGGAAACATCAAGGCTGTACTTCAAATATTTGCCAATACTTTCACCAGATACAATATCTGTGTCAGACGAAAGCATATATCCCTTATTTGTAACGGAATTTATGGTATAACCGTCATTTTTCAGTGTATTGACTGCTTTCCATACCGCATTTCTGCTTACAAAAAGCTCTTTTGCAATATCGTTGCCGGAAATATAGCAATCTCGGTTGTTTTCAAGAATTTTTAAGACCTGTTTTTTTACCGTCATTCTTATCACCACTGATATTATATTAGCATTTTCTTAATTGTCAACCCAAAAATTAAAAAAGGTGACAATAAAAGACGGACCGAAGTCCGTCTTTGTCTGTTTTTATATATGCCAGATGTCCTTTGCATACTCGGCAATCGTTCTGTCGGAAGAAAACTTACCTGCGTTACACATATTCAGCCAGCACTTTTTGTAAAACTCCCGTTTATTCTTAAAGGCTTGATTTACCTTGATTTTTTCTTCGAGGTAATCATTGAAATCAAGAAGCAAATAATATTGGTCGGGTGCGTGCCACGATGCGCCTTTCATAATGGAATCATAAAGCTCTTTGAATATTTTTGTTCTTCCGTCTTTAAGCGTTCCGTCCGTTAATGCATCAAGCACACGGTGAATTTTTTCATCGTTTTCATAAAGATTTTCGGCTGAATAGTAATCTTTGACTTTTTCAATATCCTCAACTCTTGCGCCGAAAATGAAGTTGTTTTCCTCGCCTGCTTCTTCTACAATTTCAATGTTTGCTCCGTCATATGTGCCCAATGTAACAGCACCGTTAAGCATAAGCTTCATATTGCCCGTTCCGCTGGCTTCTGTTCCCGCGGTGGAAATCTGCTCGCTTACATCAGCCGCCGCAACAAGCTTTTCCGCATAAGAAACATTATAGTTTTTAATAAATACAACCTTGATATACTTTGAAACTGTTTTATCCTTTTCAACAAGCTTTGCAACTTCGTTTATAAGCTTTATGATGCCCTTTGCTCTTGCGTATCCCGGAGCAGATTTTGCACCGAAAATAAAGGTAGTTGGGGTAAAATCTTTAAGCGTTCCCTCTTTTATCTCAAAATAAAGCTCCAAAATTGCCAAAGCATTCAAAAGCTGACGTTTATACTCATGAAGGCGTTTAATCTGAATATCGAAAATACTTTCGGTATCAATTATCACGCCGTCATGCAGGCGGATATAATCGGCAAGCTGTTTTTTCTTTGTTTCTTTTATTTTTATAAACTTATCAAGAACATTATCATCATCTGCATAGCGCTCAAGCTCTTTTAGTCTTGTTAAGTCAGTTATCCAATCGTCTGTTCCCAAAAGTTCTGTAATAAGGGCGGATAATTCCCTGTTGCAGAGAAGAAGCCAACGCCGTTGTGTTATTCCGTTTGTTTTGTTCTGAAATTTCCCGGGGAATAACTGATACCAATCCTTTAACACATCGTTTTTCAGTATTTCGGTATGGATTTTCGCTACGCCGTTAACATATTTTGAACAGAAAACGGCAAGATACGCCATATGAATCCGTTTATCCTGAATTATCATCATTTTTTCCGCGGTTTCTTTGCGGACATTTTTGGCTTTTAATTCTTTTTTCAGCTTTTTATCAATTTTTTTGATAATATCAAGCACCTGCGGTATGGTATCTTTAACAACCTTGATATCCCATTTTTCCAAAGCCTCCTGCATGATGGTATGATTTGTGTAATTAAACACCTTGCAGGTTATTTCAAAGGCTTCCTCAAAATCCAAGCCCTCATTTTCGGTTAAAAGTCTTATAAGCTCGGGTATTGAAATAACGGGATGTGTATCGTTGAGCTGAACGGTAATATAATCGGCAAAGCGAGAAAAATCATTTCCGTGTATTTTTTTAAACTTTCTTATTATATCCTGCAAAGACGCGCTTGAGAAGAAATACTGCTGTTTTAAACGCAGTTTTTTGCCCTCGAAATTATCGTCATTGGGATACAAAACTCTTGATATATCCTCTGCCCTGTTCTTTAATACAACGGATTTATCGTATTTTTGCTCGTTGAAAAGCTCAAAATCAAAAGGCACCAAAGATTCGCTCTGCCAAAGGCGGAGAGTACCTATATTATCGGTGCCGTAGCCTATAATAGGCATATCATAGGGCACCGCCTTAACGGTCATATCCTTAAAGCTTACCTCAACGCTGTCGTGCTCACACCGTATTGACCAAGGGTCGCCCCATTTTGTCCAATCATCAGCACTTTCAACCTGAAAACCGTTTTGTATATCCTGTTTGAACAGTCCGTATTTATATCTTATTCCGTAACCGTCGAGAGGAATATTAAGCGTTGCGGCGCTGTCAAGAAAGCATGCAGCAAGCCTACCCAAGCCACCGTTGCCCAAGGCGCTGTCTTCAATTTCTTCCAGCATTTTTAATGAAACGCCGTACTCATTTAACGCTTGCTCTGTTTCATCATAAAGATTTTTAGAAACAAGATTATTATATATTGCTCTTCCCACCAAAAATTCGGCTGAAAAATAAAATGCGGTTCTCTTTAAAACACGCTTTTCACGGCTTTTTCGCCAATCCTCGGAAATCAATTCCATAAACGACGCTGAGATGACTTCGTGCAATTCGTACGGCTCTAAATCTATCAGTTCTCTTTGGTATTTATATTTTGCAGCAGCTGCCGCTCTCGTTACAATTTCATTCATTACTTTTTCCCTCTCTTTTCAGGCAATCTCTTGTAAAGCTGTGTATAATATCTGACCTTTTGCGCAAGCTCGTACGAAAGATAGCCGTCCTTTGCCCGCCACTGCCAATTATCCTTGACGGTTGACGGAAAATTCATTCTCGCTTCACTTCCAAGCCCCAGCAAATCCTGCATGGTGACGATTGCTGTATCGGAATTGCTTGACCAAATTGCTTTCATCATACCCCAATTATAACCCTCGCGGCGATTAAGACGGAGATATTCCTTTGCTCTTTTCACCGTTTTTCTCGGAGATTTTTTAATATAACCAATAATTGTGTCGTTATCGTGTGTGCCTGTGTATGCAACGGAATTCTTTGTAAAATTGTGCAATGTGTAATCGTTATCACCGTCGCTGTCAAAAGCAAACTGTAAAACCTTCATACCGGGATATTTGCTTTGTCTTAACATCTTTTTGACAGCAGGAGTTAAAAAACCCAAATCCTCCGCTATTAAATTCATTTTTCCCAAATCGCGCTCAATTTCACGGAAGAATTCAATTCCGGGTCCTTTCCTCCATTCGCCGATTTTAGCTGTTTTCGCACCGGCCGGAATGGCATAAAACGATTCAAAGCCCCTAAAATGGTCGATGCGTACCACATCGCATAAATTGCACATATGCTTTATACGGCTTTTCCACCACGAGTAACCGTCGGATTTCATATAATCCCAATCGTATAAAGGATTTCCCCAAAGCTGACCGTCGGCGGTAAATGCGTCAGGCGGACAGCCGGCAACCTCTGTGGGGTTACATTCACCGTCAAGCAAAAAGTTTTTAGGGTTAGCCCAAACATCGGCACTGTCGCCTGCAACATATATGGGAATATCGCCGATAATTTTTATACCGTTGCTGTTTGCATATTCTTTTAATGCAAGCCATTGTTTAAAGAAAAAGAATTGAACGGTTTTCCAAAACTCGACTTCATTTTTGAGTTCTTTTTCTGATTTTTTCAGTGAGTCGTTTTCGCGAAGCTTAATTGATTTTTCCCAATCAGTCCACGGTTTACCGTTATTCTCATACTTTAAAGCCATATAAAGTGCGTAGTCATTCAGCCAACATTCGTTATCGCGGCAAAAAGTTGCATAATCCTTATTATCGGTTGTTGAAAATCTTTCGAATGCCTTATAAAGTACTTTAAAACGGTTGTCAAAGAGCTTCGGGAAATCAACTTTTTCGGGATTTTTTCCCCAATCAATCTTTTCGTAGTCCTCTTTTTTCAAAAGTCCTTCGTCGCCAAGCGAATCAAAATCAATAAAATACGGATTGCCTGCAAAGGTTGAAAAAGACTGATAGGGCGAGTCACCGTACCCCGTGGGACATAATGGCAACACCTGCCAATAACTTTGCCCTGCCTCCTTTAAAAAATCCACAAATTCATATGCATTTTTGCCAAGTGTTCCTATACCTGTATTGCCCGGCAAAGATGAAATATGCATTAAAACTCCGCTTGTTCTCATAATATCACTTACCCATATAAAATCTACAAATAAATATATTATTTTTCCGCCGAAATGTCAATCACATATAAGGTTTTCGCTGATTTTATCAAATATATGGATTTTATCAATATCCACCGCCAATTTACAAACGGTATCATTTTTTATTTCTTCGGCGGCAGAAGTTTTTGCAACAATTCTCTTTTTACCTGCCGTGCCGAACAAAAAGTAATCGGAGCCCGTCATTTCAGCAATATCCACATAGAGATTTATGGTGTTTGTTCCGTCCGGTTTAAAATAAAAGCTTTCACTGTGCATATCCTCAGGGCGGATACCCATAATCACCTCTTTATCGGTATATAGTGAAAGAGGCCCGTTCATTCTCTCGGGAAGAAGATAATCATATTCTTCAAAAACAGCGTGAAAGCCCTTTTTATCCCGACGCACGGTACATTCAATAAAATTCATCTGCGGTGAGCCTATAAAGCCTGCCACAAACATATTTTGCGGATGGTTATAAAGCATTTGCGGAGTATCGTTCTGCATTATTACGCCGTCTTTCATAACAACTATTCTATCACCCATTGTCATGGCTTCCGTCTGGTCGTGAGTAACATATACAAAAGTTGTTTTAAGCTCTTTATGGAGCATGGAAATACGGCTTCTCATTTCAGTTCTCAGTTTTGCATCAAGGTTTGAGAGAGGCTCGTCCAGCAAAAACACCGCAGGCTCACGCACCATTGCTCTACCGAGAGCAACACGCTGACGCTGACCGCCTGACAACGCCCGAGGCTTTCTGTGCAGATATTTTTCAATATCAAGCATTTTTGCCGCGGCCTTAACTTTTTTGTCTATCTCATCTTTCGGAACCTTTCTGTTTTTAAGCCCGAAAGCCATATTTTTATACACACTCATATGAGGATACAAAGCATAGCTTTGAAAAACCATAGCTATATCTCGGTCTTTCGGTGACACATTATTTACAAGGCGGCTGCCGATATAAAGTTCACCGTCAGTTATCTCTTCAAGCCCTGCTATCATTCTGAGTGTTGTTGATTTTCCGCATCCCGAAGGTCCCACAAGAATAACAAATTCCTTATCCTTAATTTCAAGATTAAGATTATCAATAACGGTTACTCCGTCTTCATAGGTTTTTTTGATATTTTTTAAGCTAATAGACGCCATTTATTCTTTTACCTCCCTCAGCCCTTGACAGCACCGTCAATAACGCCTTTTATTATATATTTCTGGCAAATCAAATAGAATATGATTATCGGGATTATCGCCAATACAAGCATTGCCATAAATCCGCCCCAATCTATTGAGCCGTATGCGCCCTGCATTGCAATCTGAATTGCAACAGAAAGCGTTTTATCGGTTGTTCCCAACAGCAGATACGGTAAAAGAAAATCGTTCCATATCCACATTGCATTAAGAATTGCCACAGTTATTGCGGTGGGCTTTAATATGGGGAAGACAACAAAAAAGAAAGTTTTTAACGGACTGCAACCGTCAATCATTGCCGCCTCTTCTATTTCACGGGGCATACCCTTTACAAAGCCGCTGAACATAAACACGGACAATCCTGAGCCGAAGCCGAGATAAACGGGAATAATTCCGAATATATTATTCAAATTAAGCTTAATACACACAGCGGTCATAGTAAACATGACCATTTGAAAAGGCACAATCATACTAAACAGAAAGAGATAATATATTGCCTTGTTAAATCTGCTTTTTACGCGCACGATATACCAAGCTGTCATTGATGTAAAGATAATTATTGCAATTACAGAGCCGACAGTTATAAACGCAGTTCGCAAAAACGCGTCGATTATTCCTGAGCTGTTTATTCCATTAATATAGTTTTCAAATCCGACAAATGTTTCGCTGTTTGGAAATTCAAATGGTGTACCCACGATATTGAATTTCGATTTAAAGGAGTTCATTAAAACGAGATATATGGGAAACAGAAAAATTACTGAAAGTAAGAGAAGCAATGCAAAATAAAACGAGTTTGCCGTTTTTCTTTTGGTGTTCATCAGCTTTCCACCTCTTTTCTGCTTGTTATTTTTAACTGAATGAAGCTTATAGCGGCAACGATTATAAAGAACACAACCGCTTTTGCCTGACCTACGCCCTGCCAGCCTGTTCTGCCGTAAAATGTGTTGAAAATATCAAGGGCAAGCATTGAGGTTTCTCTTGCCGGTGCGCCGCCCGTCAATGCAAGGTTTTGGTCAAACAGCTTAAAGGAGTTTGTCAAGGTCAAAAACAGACAAATGGTTATTGACGGCATTACCATTGGTATTGTTATATTTCTTAATATTGAAAACGATGAAGCACCGTCTATTCTTGCCGCTTCATTCAGTTCATGAGGTATATTTTGTATTCCGGCAATATAAATTACCATCATATATCCTATTAACTGCCAATTCATTAAGAACACAAGTCCCCAAAAGCCGTATCTTGCATCATAGGTTATATCAAGGCCTACTATCCCTAAAATTGCATTAATAAGCAAGTTCCAAATATACCCCAATACAATTCCGCCTATTAAATTAGGCATAAAAAACACAGTTCTGAAAAAAGATGTTCCCTTTATAGCTCTTGTTAGTAAAAGTGCAAGCAAAAAAGCAAAAAAATTTATTGTTATAACGGAAACTACCGTAAATTTTACGGTAAACCAAAGTGCATTTATAAAGTTTTCATCTTGAGTAAACGCCTTAATGTAATTATCAAAGCCTGTCCATTTTGCATTATCAACAGTAGTGAATTTTGTAAACGACAAATATATTCCCATTACAAAAGGAATAAGAAAAACCGTTACAAAAGATACCAATGTGGGCAAAACGAAGACAGGAAAATATTTTTTTATATTTTTCTCCATATATACCGCCTCTTGCGACATAATCGCCCCGTCAAAACTTGGCGGCGGGGCGATTACGCTTTATCTATTTACTTTCGCTTTCCCAACGCTTGACAACAAGCTCTTTTACATCATTCCACGATTTTGTTCCCTGTGCATATTGAAGCAAGGCGGCTCCGAAATCGTCTTTAAAGGTCTGACTGGGGAATACGGTAAAGTTCCACGGTATTGTATATACTTCCGAATTATTCATCCATTTGATTACTTCCTGAGCCAACGGGTCTGTCGGGCGTTCATTTTCGGTAAAAGTATCAAACGGTGCAATTAGTTCAAGCTTGTTTATTACAAAATCCTTACCCGTTTTACTTGAAAACAGCCAATAAATAAAATCAGCCGCCGCCTTTTGTTCTTCCTGTGAAGCCTTTGAATTTATTGCGAAGAAGTTTTCGGTACCGATGCAAAGTCCCTGCTTTTCTTCTCCGTCAACACCCATATAAATCGGCAGATACTTTACATTTTCGGCTTTAACCGTATTGCCTTTTACATCGCTTATTTGTCCCCATGCCCAGTTGCCGTTCTGCACCATAGCGCATTGTCCCAAAGCAAATTCCGCCATAGACTCATCAACAATTTTTGAACCGAGCACCTTTTTGTCGGTTGTTGAATTGTTTATATAAAGGTCAAAGATATTTTTGAAATTATCTGCATATTCAAATGATATTTTATTAGTAGCGTCGCTTGTCAGGTCAACTTTATTTTTTGTAAACTCGTAATAAACGGGAATATTTGCCAAATGAGTTTGCCAACGCCAATCCTCACCTGTTTTTAAAGATGTGGACGCAAACACGCCTTTAATTCCCAACGCCGAAGCGTTCTTCTGCATATCCTCAACAACGGCTTTCAATGCGGTAAAGCTTTTTACCTCATCCATTGATTTGTATTCCGTCGCTTTGTTGGATAGTGCAAAATACTTATCGGTAATTTCTTTGTTATAAATGATGCCGTAGCCCTCAACAACATAGGGAATACCGTAAACCTTGCCGTCATAAGATACGGCCAGCGATTTATCCGTGAGATGCTTATAAAGCTCTGTACCCGACAAATCGGCGCAGTAATCCTTCCAGTTTGCGTAGCCCTTCGGTCCGTTAATCTGGAACAGAGTCGGTGCCTCTTTCGTTCCCATTTTGGCGGTAAGTGTTTGCTCATAGTTTCCGCTTGCGGCGGTTTCAACCATGAGGTTTACTCCGGTTTCCTCTTTATATGCTTTTGCAATTTCATCATATACCTGTGCAACCTCCGGCTTGAAGTTCAGAAAGCGAACCGTTGCGGGTCCGTTTGTCGGAGTGTTCACTTTTTCTTTGGTACATGCGGACATAAATGTTGCAAATAGACACACCACCATAAAAATTGATAAAAACTTTTTCATAACAGCCTCCTGTATTTTAAATTCTTCTGAATTTTATCAGCAAATTGTTTGATTGCTTCTTTTTATATATTTTTAACAAATAAACTGTAAAAAATTCCACGAAATTCAAGTTAAAAAACATTGTTTTTTATTTTGTTTTGTCTTATAATTAGTAATATATTGACGACAGAGGGAAAAAACATGCGGAAATTAGAAGAGCGTATTTTAAAAGACGGCAAAGTTTTTAAAGGAAATGTTTTGAAAGTTGACAGTTTCCTTAATCATCAGCTTGATGTTGGACTTCTCTCTGACATCGGTAAAGAACTGAAAAAATTATACAATGACTGTGACATCACAAAAGTGCTTACAATCGAGGCTTCGGGTATAGGTGTAGGCTGTATGGTGGCGCAGTTTTTTGATTGTCCGATGCTTTTTGCGAAGAAATCAAAAACGATTAATATTAAAGGCGATGTTTATAAAAGTCAGGTCGAATCCTTTACTCATCAGTGCGTTTATGATATAATCGTTTCAAAGGATTTTCTTTCAAGCGAAGACACCGTGCTTATTGTTGACGATTTTCTCGCGAAGGGAAACGCCCTAAACGGTCTTATTGACATCGTAAATCAGGCAGGTGCAAAGCTTGCGGGCTGCGGCATAGCCATTGAAAAAGGCTTTCAGGGCGGCGGAGACAAGCTCAGAGCGCAAGGTGTCCGTGTGGAATCAATGGCAATTATTGATAAAATGGATGATGCCACGGGCGAAATAGTTTTCAGATAGGTTTATAACAGCGTTTGCTGTTAAAATATTAAAAACAAAGGAGAAAAACACATGAAAAACTTTAAGAAGATTCTTGCAGTTGTCATGGCAATCGCTTTGATTGCAACCGTTTTTGCCGCTTGCGGAAAAACAGGCACAGATGATGAACCCAAGGCTCTTGGTATGAGTGAATCACCTCTTCCCAAGGCTGAAATTAAAGCTGATTACACAGTCAGTGATGATTTCAAAATCGGTTTCATCTTCCTGCATGATGAAAAGTCAACTTATGACCTCAACTTCATCAACGCCGCAAAAGATGTTCAAACTGCTCTCGGTCTTAAAGACGAGCAGGTAATCATCAAGACAAATATTCCCGAAAGCAACGAGTGCTTTGAAGCTGCAAAAGACCTTGCAGAGCAGGGATGCAAAATCGTATTTGCTGACTCTTTCGGCCATGAAGATTTCCTCATCAAGGCTGCTAAGGAATATCCCAATGTTCAGTTCTGCCACGCGACAGGTACAAAGGCACACACTGAGAAGCTCGCTAACTTCCACAACGCTTTTGCTT
This sequence comes from Candidatus Fimenecus sp., assembly GCA_051881455.1. Taxonomy (GTDB): domain Bacteria; phylum Bacillota; class Clostridia; order Oscillospirales; family Acutalibacteraceae; genus Fimenecus. The sequence goes on from JBJEPX010000062.1 coordinate 23,509, forward strand.
CTATCTATGAAGGCAGATATCTTGCAGGTATCGTTGCAGGTATGAAACTTAACGAAATGATTGCTGACGGCAAAATCACTGCTGACAAGGCAAAGATGGGCTATGTAGGCGCATTTACATATGCTGAGGTTATTTCCGGTTACACATCTTTCTATCTCGGCGCTAAGTCAGTTTGCCCGACAGTAACAATGGATGTTCAGTTTACAGGTTCTTGGTATGATGCTACTGAGGAGAAGAATGCTGCTGAAGCTCTTATCGCTAACGGATGCGTACTTATCAGCCAGCACGCTGACTCAATGGGCGCTCCCTCTGCTTGTGAAGCAAAAGGCGTTCCCAATGTTTCATACAACGGAAGCACATATGAATCCTGCCCCGATACATTCTTGATTTCTTCTGCTATCAACTGGGCTCCCTATTTCAACTACATTATTAAGTGCGTAAGCACAGGTGCTGCTATTGATACTGACTGGTGCGGCGGTATTGCTGAAGGTTCCGTAGTAGTTACAGGTATTAACCTTGATGTTGCTGCAGAGGGCACAGAAGCTGCTGTTAAGAAGGCTATTGATGAGTTCAAAGCAGGTACACTTAAGGTATTTGATACAAAGAACTTTACAGTTGAAGGTAAGAACATTGATTCTTACATGGCAAAGGTAGACTCTTTTGATCCTGATACAGAGGCAATTAAGGACGGCGTCTTTGATGAGTCTGTTGCTCGTTCAGCACCCTACTTTGATATCACAGTTGACGGCGTTAAGCTTTTGAACCAGAAATTCTAATTTCACTTAGAACACTCGGAATAGGTGGAGTTTTATACTCCGCCTATTTCTTGGTTTAAGAAATGATATATTTTTATGTGTTTTTTCTTAAATCAAGAAATATTTTATAATTTTCGATTTATACGGAGGTGCAATAATTTGGAAAAAAAGATTGCTTTGGAGTGCAAACATATTACTAAAACTTTCGGTAGTGTTGTCGCTAACAAAGATTGCGATTTGACCCTTTATTCAGGTGAAATTTTAGCAATACTCGGTGAAAACGGAAGCGGAAAAACTACCCTTATGAATATGTTGGCAGGCATTTATTTCCCCGATGAGGGAGAAATATTTGTCAACGGTGAAAAGGCGGTAATCCGTTCCCCAAGAGACGCATTTTCATATAAAATCGGAATGATTCACCAGCATTTCAAATTAGTTGATGTTTTTACCGCAAGTGAGAACATCGTGCTGGGAATTAAAGACGGCAACAAATTTAAAATGTCCGAGGTTGACAAAAGAGTTAAAGAAATTACTGACAAATACGGATTTATTATGGACCCCAATAAAACCGTTAATGAAATGTCCGTCTCGGAAAAGCAGACCGTCGAGATTTTAAAGGTTCTCTACCGTGGCGCCGATATTCTTATTCTTGACGAGCCCACTGCTGTTTTAACGCCGCAGGAAACCGACAAATTATTCTCAGTTTTGCGCCGTATGAGAGAAGACGGAAAGGCAATTATCATCATTACCCATAAAATGCATGAGGTTCTCTCTATTTCAGACAGAGTTGCAGTTTTGCGTAAAGGCGAGCACATAGGCACCGTTAACACCTCTGAAACAAACGAGTCTGAGCTTACTGAAATGATGATGGGTAAAAAGGTTGACTTGAACATTCACCGTTCAGAGCCTAAAAATCCCGAACCGAGACTTAAAATTTCAAATCTTACAAGCAAAAATGAAGACGGTGTTACCGTTCTTGACAACATTTCTTTCTCGGTTAACTCCGGTGAAATTCTCGGCATTGCCGGTATTGCAGGAAGCGGACAGAGAGAACTTTTAGAAGCCATTGCAGGTCTTTACAAAATTGACAACGGTGATATCACTTATATAAATCCCGAAAATCAAAAGTCGGAAAATCTTCGGGACAAGACTCCAATGCAAATCCGTGATTTGGGCGTTCGTCTTTCTTTCGTTCCCGAGGACAGGCTCGGTATGGGACTTGTGGGTAATATGGACATCACCGACAATATGATGCTTCGCAGTTACAAAAAAGGTCATTCATTTTTCTTGCAAAGAAAAGAGCCTAAAGACCTTGCAGAGCGCATTATTGAAAATTTGCAGGTTGTAACTCCCAGCACAAAAACACCTGTACGCAGACTTTCCGGCGGTAATGTTCAGAAGGTGCTTGTAGGTCGTGAGATTTCCTCCTCGCCTACTGTTTTGATGGCGGCATACCCCGTACGCGGACTTGATATCAATTCATCATACACGATATATAACTTGCTCAACGAACAAAAGGAACGCGGCGTTGCAGTTATTTATGTCGGTGAGGACCTTGATGTTCTTATTGAGTTGTGCGACAAAATTTTAGTAATTAACGGCGGCAAGGTTACGGGTCTTGTTGACGGCAGAACCGCAAAGAGAGAAGAAATCGGTTTGCTTATGACAAAATCCGTTTCTTTTGATGAAGAAAACGAAAAGGAGGAAAACTAATGGCTAAATCAAAATCAACTAAAAAAGCTCCCCTTTTTCATATCGTAAAAAGAGACCCGATGGCTTGGTATGCGGCGTTCGGCGTAAGGGCATTTGCCATTGTTTTTGCACTTGTTATTTCCGCTGTAATTATCACGGTTCTTACTAAAAAGAATCCCATTGAGGTTTACATTTCAATGTTTGAGGGTGCATTTGGTTCCACAGGTAGAATTTGGAATCTTTTCCAAAACATTGCAATGCTCCTTTGTGTATCTTTGGCGGTTACTCCCGCTTTCAAAATGAAATTTTGGAATATCGGCGCCGAAGGTCAAGTACTTGTGGGCGGACTTGCAACAGTTGCAGTTATGATGTTCTGCGGCGATAAGATGCCCCTCCCCCTTCTCCTTTTGATTATGACAGCCGCAAGTATTATTGCAGGCATTATTTGGGCATTGCTCCCCGCAATTGCAAAAGCCTTTTGGAATACAAACGAAACATTGTTCACTCTTATGATGAACTATGTTGCTATTCAATTAGTTGCTTACTTTTTGAAAAAGTTTGTTAAAAGCGGTTCGGGTGTTTTATCCCCTATGCCTGAATACGGATTCCCGGTTATTGCCAACCAGCCGTATTTGCTCAATATCATCATTGTTGCCGTTTTAACCGTTGTTGTGTATATCTATTTAAAATACAGCAAACAAGGATATGAAATATCAATTGTTGGTGAAAGTGAAAACACTGCAAAATACATCGGTATCAATGTAAAAAAAGTAATTATCAGAACTCTTGCCATTTCAGGTGCACTCAGCGGTATTGCGGGCTTACTGCTTGTGGGCGGTACAAACCACACAATCAGCGTTACAACTGCCGGCGGCAGAGGCTTTACTGCAATCATGGTATCCTGGCTTGCAAAATTTAACCCAATTATGATGGTCTTTACATCATTTCTTATTGTTTTCCTCCAAAAAGGCGCTGAACAAGTTTCAAGTGATTTCAGAATTCCAAGCGCAATTTCCGATATTATAACGGGTATTATCCTTTTGTTCATCATTGGGTGCGAATTCTTTTTACAATACAGAATTGTATTTTCAAAGAAAAGAAAGGAGAATGACTAATGCTTACCTTTCTTGTTAGTGCTATCAGGTTGGGAATGACTTTCCTTTTAGGTTCAACCGGTGAAACAATCACAGAAAAATCAGGTCACTTAAACTTAGGTACACCGGGCGTTATGTGTACCGGCGCCGCATTCGGGTGCTATGCGGAATATCTTTATTTGTCTGCGGCAGGAAGAAATGCCAGCCCGATTTTAGCGGTTATCATTCCGATTTTGGCAACTTTCTTAAGTGCGGCACTTGTCGGTTTGATATTCAGTTTTTTAACGGTTACACTTCGTGCAAACCAAAATGTTACAGGTTTGGCAATTACAACACTGGGCGTAGGTATTTCAAACTATGTGATTGCGCAAACAGGCTTTATTTACTCAAAAGGCAGTAAGTATTTTACCGCTTACTTACCTATTGCAGATGACCTTGGCTGGTTTGGAAAGATTTTCTTATCCCACGGCGTATTTGTTTATCTTGCAATTATAATTGCCATTTTAACATCTTTTGTTTTAAATCACACACGCGTTGGTCTTCACCTTCGTGCAGTGGGTGAAAATCCCGCTACTGCCGATGCGGCGGGAATAAATGTTTCTGCTTACCGTTATGTTGCGACCTGTATCGGATGCGGAATTTCCGGTTTGGGCGGTTTATCATTTGTTATGGATTATCTTCACGGTAACTGGGAATACTGTATTGATGCAATCGGCTGGTTGGCAATCGCACTTGTAATTTTCACGGTCTGGAAGCCTAACCTTGCAATATTCGGCTCAATCATCTTCGGTGCTTTATATATTGCAAGCAGTTATATTACGGGTATTTCAATTGATTCAAAGGAAATCTTTAAAATGCTCCCGTATATCGTTACGATTATAGTGCTTCTCATTACAAGTATGCGTAATCAGAAGAAAAATCAACCGCCTCAAAGCTTGGGCTTAAACTATTTCAGAGAAGAAAGATAAACGGTATTAATTATTATTTAACGGAGTAATATTATGAATAACAATTTTGATGTAATTATCATAGGAGCAGGACCTTCGGGTATTTTCTGCGCATACGAGCTTTTAAAGGAAAAGCCCGATATAAATATACTCATGATAGAAAAAGGTCGTTCTATTGAAAAAAGAATGTGCCCCAAAAGAACTACCAAAAAGTGCGTAGGCTGTCAGCCCTGCTCAATCACAACAGGATTTGCAGGCGCAGGTGCTTTTTCGGACGGTAAGCTTTCACTTTCTCCCGATGTGGGCGGTACTCTGCCCGATATTCTCGGCTATGAGGAAACAATGGAGCTTTTGAAGGAAGCGGACAGCGTATATCTTGACTTCGGCGCTGATAAAAATGTTTACGGCGTTGATAAGCGCGCGGAAATTGAAGAAATTCGCCGCAAAGCAATTAACGCTAATTTGAAGCTGATTGAATGTCCTATCCGTCATTTGGGTACCGAAGAAGGATACAAGATTTATGCCAAGCTTCAACATCATCTTGAAGAAAAAGGCTGCAATATCATCTTTAACACAATGGTAGAGGATATTATCATTGAGGATAACAAGGTTAAGGGCATTGTTGCAGGCGGAAACACATATTATTCTGACAGAATCGTTGCGGCAGTAGGCCGTGAGGGTGCTGAATGGCTCAGTCACATTTGTAAGGACCACGGTATTGAAACACAGGTTGGAACCGTTGATGTTGGTGTTCGTGTTGAGGTTCGTGACGAGGTTATGAAATTCCTCAACGAAAATCTTTATGAAGCTAAATTGGTATATTATTCACAGACCTTTGACGACAAAGTTCGTACTTTCTGCTCCAACCCCTCAGGTGAGGTTGCAACAGAATATTATGACAACGGCTTAGCTGTTGTTAACGGTCACGCTTACAAATCGGCTGAATACAAGACAAATAACACCAACTTTGCGTTACTGGTTTCAAAGAACTTTACAAAGCCTTTTAAGTCCCCCATTGAATACGGTAAGCATATCGCACAGCTCAGTAATATGCTTTGTGACGGAAAAATTCTTGTTCAAACCTACGGCGATTTCAAGAGAGGCAGAAGAACAACTCCCGAAAGACTTTGCAGAAACAATCTTATTCCCACTTTAAAGGACGCTGTTCCCGGCGATTTGTCACTTGTATTCCCACACCGAATTATGGTGGATATTCAGGAAATGCTTGAAGCTCTTGATAAGGTTACTCCCGGTATTGCAAGCGACGAGACTCTCCTTTACGGTGTTGAGGTTAAGTTCTATTCCAACAAGGTTGTTGTCGATACGAACTTTGAAACAAGCGTTAAGGGACTTCACGCAATCGGCGACGGCGCATCTGTTACAAGAGGTCTTATGCAGGCTTCATCAAACGGAATAAGCGTTGCAAGAAGTATTCTTAAAACTTTATAAAGAATGAAGGGCGTCAAGGGCGCCCTTTATTTTTATACAAATTTTCTTGAAAAATATATAAAAATCCGTTTAAGATTTATCTTTTATCAAATTTTTTTAAGTGATATACTATACATCGGTGATAAAATGGTTAAGGATATGACAAAAGGTAATCCGGGGAAGGTTTTAACAGCCTTTACGATTCCTATTTTAATAAGCGTTGCATTTCAGCAGCTCTACAATATAGCCGACAGTATAATCGCAGGCAAGCTTTTAGGCGGAAGCGCACTGGCAGCTGTGGGTATTTCATATACCGTTACAATGATTTATATGGCTGTTGCCAATGGCTCGAATATTGGATGCTGTGTTGTTATTTCGCAGTTTTTCGGCAGCGGAAACTACCGAAAAATGAAAACCTGCATTTACACATCGCTTATTTCTTCGGCGGCAACAAGTATTATCCTCAGTATAGGCGGTTTGGTTCTGTCCCCCGCTCTTTTAAAGGCTTTAAACACTCCGGAAAGCCTTTTTGCAGACTCCGGAATATATCTCAACATATACACAGGCGGTCTTATTTTTCTGTTTTTGTATAACATATGCAACGGTGTTTTTACTGCGTTGGGGGACTCCAAAACTCCCCTCTATTTTCTCATTTTTTCATCGGTATTTAATGTGTTTCTTGATTATGTACTTGTAAGATTCACTTCTTTGGGGGTTGCAGGCGTTGCATGGGCAACATTTATTGCACAAGGCTTAGCCTCAATTTTATCATTTGGATTTTTAATGCTGAAAATCAGCAAAATCGAATGTGAAAAGCCTTCTTTGTTCTCCTTTGAAATGCTCAAAAAAATACTGTTTGTGGCAGTGCCCAGCATTTTACAGCAAAGTTTTGTATCAGTGGGAAACATTTTTATTCAGGGCCTTGTTAATAAATTCGGAGATATTGTTGTTGCAGGATTTTCCGCGGCAGGCAAGCTGAACGCATTTACGATAACAACGCTGTGCGCTTTGGGAAACAGTATGTCCAGCTATACCGCACAGAATGTTGGCGCGGGCAAAATCGAGCGTGTCGGAAAAGGCGTTAAGTACTCATATATTATGTCTTTTATTATTACAGTGCCACTGTTTGTTTTATTCTTTTTCTTTCCGCAATATATGATGAGAATTTTTGTGAACGGCTCTAATACCGATATAATAGAATCGGGAACTGCATTTTTGAAAATCGTATCGCCGTTTTATCTTTTCATATCAATGAAACTTATTGTTGACGGTGTTCTCAGAGGCAGCGGTGCGATGAAAATGTTTATGATTTCCACTTTTTCCGATCTGCTTTTGAGGGTTGCGCTTTCATTCGCACTGGTGCCCTATTTAAACGAAAAAGGCATATGGTACTCCTGGCCCGTTGGTTGGCTTTTAGCTACTGCAATTTCCTGCTTCTTTTATTTTTCAGGCATTTGGAAGAAAAAGATAAATAATTTTGCTCAAAAATAAAATATATCTTTTATTTCAATACTGATTGATGTATAATATTTAAAATTGGTTTTTCAGGTGTGCATTAATGAAAGATAAAAAGTTTAAGTCAAAATTCAGTCCCACAAAAATAATTGCGTTGGGATATTTGTGTATAATTTCCATAGGTACTCTGCTTTTAACTATGCCTTTTTCTTCAAGAAGCGGAGAGTTTACACCGTTTATTGATTCCTTATTTACTGCTACAAGCGCAACCTGTGTTACAGGCTTGGTTGTATATGATACATACACCCATTGGTCAATATTCGGTCAACTTGTAATTTTAGCTATGATTCAGCTTGGCGGAATAGGATTTATGACACTTTCCGTGCTTGCTTTATCAGTGACAAAGCGCAAAATAGGACTGCGTCAGCGCTCGATTATGCAAGAATCGGTATCGGCTAATCAGGTTGGCGGAATCGTGAGAATGACAAGGTTTATTTTTCTTGCCACCGTAATTTTTGAAATATTCGGAGCGATTTTACTTTCTACGCAGTTTTGCAAAGAATTCGGCTTAATAAAAGGCTTGTATTTTTCGGTATTCCACTCTGTTTCGGCTTTTTGTAATGCGGGATTTGACCTTATGGGCGGATATTCGGGTGAATTTTCATCGCTTACGGGTTTTGCCGATAATTATGTTGTAAACTACTCAATTTGCTTTTTAATAATAGCAGGCGGCTTAGGCTTTTATGTGATGGCGGATTTATACAGAAACAAATTTAAAGTCCGCAGATACACACTCACCACAAAAATTGTTTTAACAACAACGGCATTTTTACTGATTTTCGGCACGGTTGTTATTGCCGCGGCAGAAGCAGGCAACAAAAATTTTGAAAATTTGCCGTTAATGCAAAGAATTACCGCGGCGTTTTTTCAATCCACCACTACCCGTACAGCGGGATTTAACACAGTTGATTTGAATTTGCTTGCCGACGCGTCAATTCTTATTATGATTCCCCTTATGCTTATAGGCGGTTCACCCGGTTCTACGGCCGGCGGACTGAAAACCACAACAATTACCTTAATGCTTTCAAGTATTATTTCCACCTTAAAAAGGAAAAAGGCTGTTGAATGTTACAAACGCCGCATTTCAAATGACCTTCTTTTGCATTTAACCGCCCTTGTTGCGCTGTTTACCGTTTTGCTTATGTCATCAAGTATTCTTATATCAATTATCGACGGTACGCCGATTAAAAGCGTTTTGTTTGAAACTGCGTCGGCACTGGGCACAGTGGGCTTGTCACTCGGTATAACCCCGTCATTAAGCGGATTTTCCCACATTATTCTTGCCTTGCTTATGTATCTCGGCAGAGTTGGATGCTTTACTGTTTTATTTGCAATAAAAGACAATGTTAAGGGATATGTTTCAAAATATCCCGTTGAAAATGTAACTATCGGATGAGGTGTTAGTATGAAATCTGTACTTATTGTAGGCTTAGGCCGTTTCGGCCGCCATATCGCAAAAGAATTTTATAAAAGAGATGTTGACTGTTTCGGAATTGATAACAAAGAAGAGCTTGTAGATATGGCAATGCCATACCTTACAAATGCGCAAATCGGCGATGCAACAGACGAACAGTTTATGTCTTCTGTAGGCGTTGACAATTTTGACTGCTGCATAGTAACTACGGGAGATAATTTTCAAAGCTCACTTGTTATTACAAATCTCTTAAAGGAGCTTGGCGCTTCTAATGTTATTTCAAAGGCGGGAAATGATGTTCACGCTAAATTCCTTTTGAAAAACGGAGCCGATGAGGTTATCTTTACCGAAAAAGAAACCGCGGAGCGACTTGCAACACGGCTTAGCTATGATAATATATTTGACTGTATTGAGCTTACGGATGATTATTCAATTTATGAAATTGCCGTTCCGAAATGCTGGGAGGGTAAGAGCATAATCGAACTTGACGTTCGCTCTAAATACAATGTAAACATACTTGCAACTCTTAACGAGGGAATTTTATCCCCCATGCCCTCCCCTAACCATATTTTCACGCCTTATGAACGGCTTATGGTATTGGGAGAGATTAAAGATATTAAAAAGGTAACAAAACTGTAATGCTTGTTTCTCTTAACAATGTTTGTAAAAGTTTTCTTGACAAAAATGTACTGAACAATATCACTTTATCCGTAAATGATAAAGACAGAATCGGACTTTTGGGCATAAACGGTGTGGGCAAAACCACTCTCCTCAACATAATCTCAGGTAATTTGGATTATGATGAGGGCAACGTTTCCCGAAAGCCCGATTTGCGCATTGGATATTTAAAGCAGAATGAGGCTTTGAACACCTCAAACACACTGCAAGAAGAAATAAATGACTCCCTTAAAGAGGTTTTTGAAGCAAGAAAAACTCTTGAAGAAATTTCCAAAAGAATGGCTGACGCAACGGGCGCTCAGCTTGATGAGTTATCTCACCTTTATGATAAATACACTAACATTTACAACGCCGCCGACGGATATAATGCAGAGGTCAGAATAAAAACCGTATTAAACGGTATGGGATTTGCAGATTTTGACCTTAACAGCCGTGTATCTGTTCTTTCGGGCGGTGAAAAAACAAGATTTGCCCTTGCAAAAATTCTTGTTGAAAATCCCAATTTGCTTATTCTTGACGAGCCTACAAACCATCTTGATTTTTCTATGCTTAACTGGCTTGAACAATATCTTTCCGAATACAAGGGCGCTGTTATTATAGTTTCCCATGACCGATATTTTCTTAATGCGGTTTCCTCTGATATATGCGAAATCGAAAACGGCGAGCTTGTACGCTACAAGGGCGGATATTCTTCGTTTTTAACACAAAAGGAAGAAAGAATAAAGGTTCTCACAAAGGAATATGAAAAACAACAGCGTGAGATTTCCCTGCTTCGTGATTATGTGCAGAAAAACTTAGCAAAATCAAGCAGTATAAACAGCGTGGGTTCCCGTGTTAAGGCTCTTGAAAAGATGGAACTTGCGGCAAAGCCCAATCCCACAGTAAAAGAGCTTTATATTTCTTTTCCCTTTGATATTGAGCCGCATAAGACAATTCTTGAATGTAAAGGTCTTAAAATTAGAGTAGGCACAGGGGAAAACAAGCGCACTCTTTTTGAAAATATGGATTTAACGGTTTCAAGAGGAGAAAAAATCGCCATTGTGGGTAAAAACGGTGTAGGAAAATCCTCTTTTTTAAAGGCCGTTTTGAAAAAGATACCCTATGAGGGAGTTGTTAAGTGGGGCGGGAATGTAAAAATATCATATTTTGACCAGGAGCTTACCTCCCTTGACCTTAATATGACGGTGCTTGAAGCGGTACACCGCAAATTCCCCACAAAAACCGAATATGAAATCCGCAGTATGCTTGCCCGTTTTCTTATTGAGGGTGAAGATGTTTTCAAACGCATAAAAGAAATGAGCGGTGCCAACCGCGCTAAAACGGCGCTTTGCATTATTGCGTTTGAGCGTTCAAATGTGCTTGTACTTGATGAGCCTACAAATCACCTTGACTATAAGGCAAAAGAGGCTTTGGAAAAGGCGCTGAGAGAATATGAGGGAACTGTTATTGCCGTATCTCACGACAGATACCTTTTGAATTCAGTACCCGATAAAATCGTTGAAATGACGCCCGATGAGGTTGTTATTTATAACGGAAACTACGATTATTACAAGGAGCATTTAAGGCAAACAGATACGGCGAAAGCGTGTAATAATGCCGAAAAAAGCGAAAATGCCGCCGTTTACGATGAGTCGAGAAAAAATAAGGCTCTCGACAGAAAACGACGTGCAAAGCTTTTAAATACGGAAAAAGAAATAAACGCTCTTCAAAATGAGATTAACGAATTAAAAATGCTCTGTGAAAATCCGGAGGTTTCAAGCGACTATCAACGGTTATCCGACCTTTTGACTGAAATCGGTGAAAAAGAAAAATCCCTTGAAAATCTTGAAAATTTATGGCTTGAGCTTGCTTAAAGTCGAACACAATATGCCGGCGGCAAAGAGGAATGTTCCGATTTACCCGCCGGCATTTTTGTGCCGAAAAGCCGACAGCCGCAGAAAACCGTATCATTTCCGTATTTATTGCGTATCTGCGTTAATGTATCGTCAATCTTACCTATTTTATCATGCTCTTCTATATCATAATCAACTGTCAGTTGCTGAAAGCTTGTGTCTGAAATAAGGTTATACGCCCGGACCGTTATTGAACGCACATTGTTTTTCCATTTGTGATTTTTTGACAAAACACAGCAAGCCTCAACAAAAAGTTCTTTTGCGTTATGAGTCGGGAAATCCAGATTTGAAGAATACTGCTGAACGGTCAGGCTCTCGTTCTTTACCGCAACCTGCACTCCTGTTGCCAGCAGATGCTCCTGCCGCAAACTTTTGGACACCTTGACGCACAGCTCTGAAATCACTCTTTCCGCTTCTGCAACAGACACAAGGCTCTCAACACAGGTTATTCCCCTGCTGACGCTTTTCAGCGTTGGCTGTATATTCATATGAGATACGGGAGAAGTATCCGCTCCGTTGGCATAAAGCCAAAGGTCAAAACCGTTTTTACCAAGTATTTTGCGCATAAAGGATGGGCTTGCATTAGCTATATCTCCTATGGTTTCCACGCCGTATTTCTGCAAGGTTTTAAAGGTTCTTCTGCCTACAAACAAAAGCGTGTCGGCAGGAAGACACCATATCTTTTTTTTGAAATCCTCGCGGGAAATCACAGTTGTGGCGTCGGGCTTTTTCATATCACTGCCAAGCTTTGCAAACACCTTATTAAAAGATACGCCGACGGAAATCGTAAGCCCCGTTTCTTTCCGTACTGTTTTTCTTAATTCGTCAGCAATATGCTCGCCGCTGCCGAAAAGCATTTCACTGCCGCTCACATCCAGCCAGCACTCGTCCATTCCAAATGGTTCAATTAAATCGGTATATCTTTTATATATGTTTTTAACCCGTTCCGAATAATTATAATACGACTCAAAATCGGGGTGCACGATTATAACATCTTTACACTTTCTTTTCGCTTCAATAACCGTGTCCCCTGTTTTTATACCGTACTCTTTTGCAGGCTGTGATTTTGCCAACACTATGCCGTGACGGTCGTCCTCATTACCGCAAACTGCCACAGGTCTGCCGAAAAGCTTGGGATTTTTTGCACATTCAACAGACGCATAAAAATTGTTCAAATCACAGTGAAGTATAGTTCTGTCCATAATGTCGCCCCGTTTCGGTATTATTATACCGAACATTTGTTCTTTTGTCAACATGAAAAAAGCGGAAACGCGTTTTTGCATTTCCGCCGTATATAAAACTTATGAGAGCAAAAGGCTTACGGAAAGCGGGAAATGGTCGCTGGGATAAACACTGTCATATGTATCTCTCACAACCTTATAGGAATTCACCGTAAATCCTGTTTTGGAAATTAAAACATAATCAATGCAGTTTCGGTCAAGGGATTTTCCCCAATTTTGATATGTACAGCTTGTCATTGTATTCTCGGTTTCATATTTCACATCAAGGAAGCTTTGGGTGGCGCTTTTATAAGTTTCTGAACTCTCCTCCGCATTCAAGTCACCCATAAGAATTGCAGGTTTTTCGCCAAATTCGGAAATTTTATCAAGTACAACGCTGATTCCGTTGATACGGGCCTCATCGCTTACATGGTCAAGGTGCGTATTAAACACAACAAACTCCTTTAATGTGGATTTATCTCTCAAAATAGCATAACTGCAAATACGGTAGCAAGCGGCGCCCCAATCCTTGCTCATCTCATCGGGAGTTTCGGAAAGCCAGAATGAGCCCTTATCGGTAAGGTCATACAAATCGGTTCTGTAAAACACGGGACACCCCTCGGAATTAAACATCTTATCGCGGTAGGTTATGATTGAATCGTAGCCTTTAAGCGTATCGCAAAGGTAACTGTACTGCCATTTTGTGGCTTCCTGAAAACCAATAATCCCCGGTTGCTCTTTCTCAATATTTTTCATTATAAGGTCGGCACGGTAAAACCAGCTCTTTTTGCCCAAATCCTGAGGATTAAGGCAACGAAGATTACAGCTCATTACCCTTACCTCGCCCGGAGCGATGTTTTCATCAAGTGTTATATCCGTTTTAAGCTTTCGGTAATGCGGATAATACCAAAACATCGCGGCTCCGAACAGAATAACCAAAACAAGAATCACGGAAAGTAATGACAATATAATTCTTTTAAATATTTTCATATAAAACACCCCTTTGTGTGATATTACCATAAATTCACATAAAAATCAAACAAAAAAGTAAATATATGAAAAAAGTAAAAAAACATCTTGCAAAAGTAAAAGTTATGTGGTATTATATATCTCGTTGATTACAGCATATCCGGGTGTGGCGCAGCTGGTAGCGCGCTTGACTGGGGGTCAAGAGGCCGTGAGTTCAAGTCTCGCCACTCGGACCAAA
>JBJEPX010000063.1:0-6775 GCA_051881455.1 Candidatus Fimenecus sp.
GTTCAGGCGAAAATATGCCGTTTTAAACCATATCGGGTTCGACTCCCCTCACCTTTTTATCTCTCCCTCCGTCTTTTGCTACGCAAAATCCACCTCCCTCGTCAGAGGGAGGAAAATTCATCCGGCTTTTCGGCAAAATTTTCGGGACGATGTGGGTAGCGAAGCGGCGGCGAGGTAGTGAATGACAATCCGGTGGATTGTCAGAGCCGAGCCGTGACCGAACCGCAGTGAGACTCATCGTCCCCTACTTTTGAATTGCAAATTAAAAATGGAAAATTGAAAATTTTTGATGTAATTTCACGGTGCACGAGGTCGTGTATTGTAATTTCATTAAAAATATGTTAGAATAAAACGATTATAAATAGGTGAGGTATATTGTTATGATGAAAATATCACCCTCTATTCTTTCCTGTGACTACGGAAGAATTGCAGAGGAATTAAAGGATATGGAGCGTTGCGGCGCGGATTATATACACATTGATGTTATGGACGGTCATTTTGTCCCCAACATCACTCTCGGCGCACCTGTTGTAAAGTGCATAAGAAGTGCTACCGAGCTTCCCTTTGATGTTCATCTTATGATAAGCGAGCCGCTGAAATATATTGACGATTTCTGCGACGCGGGTGCCGATATAATCACTTTTCATACAGAGTGCAGTTCTCCTGTGGGCGAAACGGTGGACAAAATACTTTCCCGCGGCGTTAAAGCCTCTCTGACCGTTAAGCCTGCAACTCCCGCAGAAGATATTTTCCCCTACCTTGATAAGCTTTCAATGGTGCTTGTAATGACCGTTGAGCCGGGCTTCGGCGGACAGAGCTTTATGGAAGATATGATGGGCAAGGTTGCCGCTCTCCGTAAAGAGATTGACCGCCGCGGATTAAACTGTGAAATTGAGGTTGACGGTGGAATAAACGAAAAAACCATCGCCATTGCCGCAGGTGCAGGCGCGGATGTGTTCGTTTCGGGCAACGCCCTATTTAAAAGCGAAAACCGCAAAGGCACTGTTGAAAAATTCAAGGCGGTTGCGGCTGAAAACTATTTAAAGAATATTGCTAAATATTGATAAATCCCATATGCTTGCCTCTTTCGCAGATTGAGGCGGCGGTGTGGGCGGAGCTGATTTTTCCGAATTCCCCTAAAAGATGACCGTATTCCGATACAGAATTAGGAAAAACAAGGTAAAAGCTGTTTTCTATACGGTAAACGGGGCACTGAATATTTTTTGGCATGGTGTTTTTTGCCGCCGATAGGAAATCGAGAAAATCATCGGCATTCTCCATTTCAAAAACTGTGGGTATTTCCTGCTTCTTTACACGGTAACGCCGCTTTTTTGCCTGCGGAAATGTGAAAATAAAGAAGCATCCTCCGTTGTCGGCAGGCAGGGCGTCAACGATGATTTTATCTCTTCGCGGATATTTGTCGCAGGGAATATCTTTTAAAATTGTTCTTATTACTCTTTCGGTATGCTCGTCGCTTTCAAGCGTATCGTATGTAATATTGAATCTTTTCATTTCTTCTCCCGATAATTCAACAAGTACAACATTGCCGTTAAGCGTTTCAAAGGTCATGGCGGTGTCCTCCGTAAAAGTGTTCTTAATCCATCATATTACAGGGACAGGCAATGTGCAATAAATAAATTTTGGAAAAAGTGAGGCAAAGGTTTTGACAGATACTGTAACGCCGAAAAAATCTCAGGATTTTCTTGAAATCCGCCGGCAGATGGCAGATTATGCCGTAATGCTTGCGGCTGTTTTTGCCGCGGCGTATTTTAATTACGGAATCAGAGTTTTACTGCTTGTTTTTTGCTCTGTTGCCGCCGCTGCAATCTGCCGCAGACTTGGCGAAAAAATATTGGGCGGAAACGCTTCGAGAGATTTTTTCTCCCTTGTAATCGGCGCGACCGCGGCGCTTTTACTGCCTGTTACCGCTCCCTGGTGGATGGCGGTTTGCGCAGGTGCGTTTGCCGTTACCGTGTGCGTTTTGCCATTCGGTTCGGTGAAAAAATCGCCCTTTGTTCCCGCGGCGGCTTCAATTTGCTTTTTAACGCTTTGTTGGAGCGATAAAATGTTCAGCTACTCCTCAGGGAACACTTTGGCGCTCACTAAAATGCTTATGCAGAATATTTCCGTGGGTAGAAATTCGGTGGCTTTGCTTGAATTGCTTACAGGCAGTATTCCCTCGGCCATAGGTGCAGGCAGTATTATTGCCTTGGCAGGCGCATTTTTGTATCTCGCGCTTCGCAGGCCGAAAAACTGTATTCCCGTAATAACCTTCCTTCTTGCAGTTGCAATAACGGCGGCTTTGTTCCCCCGCGTGAGCACGGGCAGGGGCGTTTCGGTTGTTATGGAGCTTTGCTCGGGAATGATGCTTTTCAGCGCTGTATTTTTTATGTCGTATCCGTCGGTTATGCCCGAGCGCCTTGTTTCCCGTGCGGTGTGGGGCTTTGCAGGCGGAATTATATGTATGCTTATCCGTCTTTTCGGAGCAATGGAGGAGTCCGTTTGTTTCGGAATACTCATAATTGACGCTATGTCGGAATTTTTTGACCGCATTCCCCTAACACCGTGGGAGAAAAAGCGTATCAAACAGTCGGAACCTTATGTTGAAATTTCTCCCGTTGCGGTACCCGAAGAGGTGCTTAACGAAATTCCCGATATTGATGAGGAAAAAGAAACGGCAGAAAACGGCGAACAGCCCAAAGAGGAGGAAATAATCCCTGATAACAGTGAAAATACAGAGCCGGAGAGTTTGGAAGAGGTTATTTCGGAAGAAAATACGGTGAACGAAACCGAAGCTCCGTTTATTACGGGAGGTGACGGCGATGAGTGAGAAAAAAAGGATTTTCAAGCGCATAAGAAACAGTGCCGTCATTAAGAATCCCCTGCTTTTTGAGGCGGTGGGTCTTTGTCCCGTTGTTGCCATTGCCCTTTCTTTAAGGCTTGCTCTGTTTCTGGCGCTTGTAACAGCAATCGAAATGGTGGCTTGCGAGGTTTTAGCGTCCTTAATGCTTAAAAATGTTCGCCGCTATTGGCGCGTTGCTCTTTATGTTATATTCGGCACGGCGATAATTTATCCGGTAATGTATATTACAGGCAGATTTTTCCCCGATATGTCAATGAACTTCGGCGTTTATCTGCCCCTTATGGCGGTTAATTCCCTTGTTGCACTCCACTGCGAAAGAGTTGCGGTGAAAAACAATGTGACCGACAGCCTTGTGGACGCACTTTCAGCTTCTTTGAGCTACGGCGCGGTAACGATAATAGTGGGATTTCTTCGTGAACTGCTGGCTTTGGGCACAATCGGCGGCGCGGATATTCATTTACCCGTTAAATTCCCCGCCCTGCTTATGCCTTTCGGCGGACTTATCATAATGGGCTTTCTTGCGGCGGCGCTCAAAGCCGTAATCAGCGTGAAATATCCCAACGCCTCGCCTGACCGAGCCTTTGACACCTCTGAAATCCGCCGTTCACTTAAAGGCTCGTTGAAAGAGCTTATGAGCGATGATTTCAACCCCTACGGAGAGGACGGAGAGAGCGACACTGCCGTTGTCAGAAAAGAGCGTAAGCCAAAGGATAAAAAAGCGGATAAAAAGAAAGAGAAACTGCCGCGCAGGGAAAAAACGGTTAAAAAAGAAAAGCCGAAAACCCACAAATCGGCGAGAAAACATCAGGATAATGTCCAAAGGAGCGAAACTGTACGCCGTACGCCGAAAACGGAGGACGGCAGAACATACCTTGACGACTTTTCCGATATGCTCACAGAGCTTGAAGAGTATAAAACACGCAACGATGATACCGAAGATAAGGGAGGCGACGGACAATGACAGTAATTTTAAAGCTTGTTTCCGCCGCGCTTTATGTAATGCTTTTCCAAAACCTTATTTTCAACGGCGGTTACGGTATAAGCGAAGCGATAAGAATGAGCGCAAAGCCCCGTCAGCTTTTGCCCATGACAATGTTTATAACATTTTTTTCCACGGTTGTTTCGGCAGTATGTGCTCTGCTTGACGGTATTGCATTTATTCACGGACTCAACGATATGCTTCACGCCGTTGTGTTCACGGCAGTTTTGCTTGCATGTTATTTTGTAACGGTTTTTGCCGTGCTTATTTCGGGCAAAGCATCTCCCCGCACCGTTCGCAGAATAGGCATTGCCGCTCTTAATACCCTTGTTTTGGGCGTTCCGCTCATAAACTACCGTTCCGCCTTTACGGTATATGAGGCTGTGGGCGCCGGTATAGGTGCAGGAGTCGCATATATTATTGCGGTATTACTGATAAATTCGGGACTTAAAGTCCTTGATATGAATAAAACTTTACCCAAGTGCTTTAAAGGAACTCCGGCGCTGTTTATCTACACCGCGCTTTTATCAATGGCGTTTACGGGTATTTCAGGCACATCGGTACTAATTTAAGGATTTAATATGGCAAAAAAAGATTCGTCCCCGCGCAGATTAAAGGGGTATTATAAACTTTCAAAAAAATATCCCTCACGCCGAGGCACGGGGTATGCAATAGGTGAAAGCCGTAAAATGAAAAAAAGAGAACGCTCTTTGAAAATTGCGTCGGTATTTTTGCTTATTGCCCTTTTCGCCGTGGCTTTTGTGGGCGTGTCCCTTTATATAAAGCTTTCCGCCCGTCCGCTTCCCGAAAAAAAGCCTGAAACCGAAAATACGGTAACTGTTGAAAATATGGGCGAAATAAGGGCAATTTTTCTTGAAAACGCCACGCTTGGCGATACGGACGGCTTTTCACGGTTCCTTGAAAATGCAAAGAAAAACGGTTTTAATGCCGTAATGCTTGATTTTAAAAATGCCGACGGTGCTTTAACCTACGGCTCCCACTTAATGGATATTCCCGCAGGATATGCGTATAATGCAGTAAATCAGGCTGTTCTGGACAGAATAAAGACAGAGGGCTTTAAGGTAATAGCGAGAGTTTACTGCTTTGAGGACAGTATTTCTCCACAAAGGCTGGGCGCTTATGTTTATGAGGATGCCCAAAAAACAAAAATCTGGTTTGACGCTCCTGCCGTACAGGGCGGCAGCGTGTGGCTGGACCCTGTCAACGAAAAAGCACAGAATTATCTTTGCTCCGTAATCAAAGAAATTTCCGCTTTCGGCGCAGACTGTATTTATTTGGAGTCCGTAGAATTCCCCACAGCACACGACGGTGCGGTACCTGTTTTTACGTCTGACGAAACAACGCTCAACAAAAATCAGGTGCTTATGCAGTTTATAGAAAAAGCAGCTTCGGCGGCGGGAAATCACCCGCTGTTTATCGGCACATCTTATGACGGAGCTGTGGGCGGCGATGCTGAAAAGCTGGGAGGAACGCTTTTTGACACAGCGGCGTCGGTTTGTTCTCCTCTTATTGAAAAGCCTGAAAGCGGAGATTATATCAGTTTGATAGAAGCGGAATATGCAAAGCTTAACGACAGCGTGAAAAACAATTTCACCACCCTGAAAGTGATTCCCACGGTTAAAAATCAGCCCGAGGACACAAAGTTTTACGAAAAATTGTCAACTTCAGCGGCGAAAAGTTATATAATCGTTCCCTGATTTTACAAAAACACTTGAAATACAATGAAATTTATTGTATTATGTATAATGAATTAAAAGAAAAAACGGAGGTATAATACCTATGGTATCAGCAGGTGATTTCAGAAACGGCGTTACATTTGAAATGGACGGTAATGTTTATCAAATCATTGAATTCCAGCATGTTAAGCCCGGTAAGGGAGCAGCCTTTGTAAGAGCAAAGATTAAAAATGTTATTGCAGGCAGCGTTGTTGAAAGAACTTTCAACCCCACCGAAAAATTCCCCACGGCTTTCATTGAGAGAAAGGATATGGAGTATTCATATAACGACAGCGGCCTTTACTACTTTATGGACCCCGAGTCATATGAGCTTGTGCCCATAAACGAATCAGACCTTTCCGACAACTTTAAGTTCGTTAAGGAAAATATGGTTTGCAAAATCCTTTCCTATAAGGGTAATGTTTTCGGCGTTGAGCCCCCCACATTCGTAACTCTTCAGGTTACAAAGACCGACCCCGGCTTCAAGGGCGACACTGCTACAAACGCCACAAAGCCCGCAACTCTTGAAACAGGAGCGGAAATCAAGGTTCCCCTTTTCATTGACGAGGGCGAAATGATAAATGTTGATACACGCACAGGCGAGTATATGTCAAGAGCGTAATTAAAAATAAGGAGGCTGTTTAAAATGACAGTTACAGAAAAAGTTGCATATCTTAAAGGCCTTGTTGAGGGCTTAGATTTTGATAAGGACGATAAGAAAACAAAGGTTCTCAATGCCGTGCTTGATGTACTTGAAGATCTTGCTCTCACGGTAAGCGACCTTGACGATGAGATGGAGCTTGTCACAGAACAGCTTGACGCTGTTGACGAGGATCTTGCAGACCTTGAAGAAATCTTCTATGACGAGGCTGAGGACTGCGATTGCTGTGACGACGATATGTATGAGGTTGAGTGCCCCAACTGCGGTGAAACAGTTTATTTCGACGAGGATATTATCCTTGACGGCGAGGCTGAATGCCCCAACTGCGGTGAGGTTCTTGAATTCGACTGCGATTGTGACTGCGACTGCGACGATTGCGGCTGCGAGGACGAATAATTCTCAAAAGTTAATTTAAGCAGTTTTCCCCCTCTTACGAGGGGGAATTTTGTTTTAATGAATAATGAAAAACGAAAAATGAATAATTGAAAGTTGTACAATAAAAATGGACTGTTCAAAGAGTGAAAATATGGTAAAAT
>JBJEPX010000064.1:0-6709 GCA_051881455.1 Candidatus Fimenecus sp.
GTTTATCGTGTGCAGATTTGGTCTTAATCGAGGCATAAAACGCAGTTAATCCTTTCGGATTAACGAGTATTTTAACAAAGAGTAAGGGCAAATCTGCCACGAAAAACCGTGGTTCGGATTATCGCCGTTACCCTCTAAAGGAGAAACAGAGATGAAAAGCAATTACAGCTTTAAAATAAGAACTACCGCATTTATTGCGGCGGTTGTTTTTGTCATTTCTGTTTTTATCGGCGACCTTTTCCGTATCCAGGTGGTAATGCGTGACGAATATGCCTCAAAAAAGCTTTCCCTTTCATCTGTTTCAAACACGGTGGATGCCGTAAGAGGCGAAATTCTGGACAGCAACGGAACCCCTCTTGTATATAATGTGCAGTCAAACACCGTTTATATTGACGCTTCGTATTTTCCCCGTTCCGCTCAGCAGGAAAAGAGAAACGAAATACTCCTTTCTCTTATAAAACTGTTTGACGAAAATCAGGTGGAGTATTCACACGCCCTGCCCATTGAGCTTTCGGGTGGAGATTTGGTGTTTGCCGAAAAAAGTGAAAGCGATAAGGCTTATCTTTTCAAGGCGGATTATCTTAATCTTAATTCATATGCAACGGCGCAAAACTGTTTTGACGCTCTTTGCGAATATTATTCCCTCGGGGATATGACCGCGGATGAGGCGCTGAAAGTGGGCGGAATACTTTTCAGAATGAGAAGAGCCGATTTTTCAACGGCAAACCCCTTTACATTAGCGGAAAATGTGCCCGATAATGTGGTGCTCATTTTAAAGGAGCAAAGCCGTTTTTATGAGGGAATTGAAATCCGCACCGATGTTCGCCGTGAATATTACGACGGAACAATAGCCCCTCATATAGTAGGATATTATGACTATATCGATGCCGATGAATACAAGGCGGTAACAGAGCGGTATAAAGAACAGCTTAAAGACGAAACGCTTACCGATGAACAGAAAGAGGAGCTTCGTCTTCGCGCATACGGAATGACCGATAAAATAGGTAAATTCGGCATTGAGAGCGCAATGGAGGAAGAATTAAGAGGCACAAAGGGCAAACAGACAACCGTTACAAACAGCGACGGCACAAAAACCACCTCAATAACGAAAGAGCCCGTTAACGGCAACAATGTTATTCTTACCATCGAGGCGGATTTCCAAAAAAAGGTACAGGAAATACTTGCCGCACGAATAAATGATACCCGTGACCTTCAAAATATAGCGGCGGCAGGCAGTATCGTTGTTATGGATGTAAACACGGGCGCTCTGCTTGCCTGCGCCACATACCCCACCTTTGACTTGTCCTATTATAAAGAAAATCAGGCGGCGCTGAATTCCGACCCATCCGCTCCCCTTTGGAACAGAGCCTTGCGAAGCACTTATGCTCCCGGTTCAACAGTGAAGCCTGCCATGAGCATTGCGGCACTGAATGAGGGTATAATCACTCCGCAGACAAGAATTAAATGCACAATCAATTATACTCCCTTTCCTCAGTGGAAATGCGTAGGTCTCGGCGGCCACGGCGGCAAGGATATAACCGTTGAGGAGGCAATAAAGCACTCCTGCAATATATTCTATTATACCGTGGGCAGTCAGTTGGGCATTAACAAAATCAGCAGCTATCTTTCGGATTTCGGTCTGGGACAAAAGACAGGCGTGGAGCTCACAGAGGCAACCGGCGTGGTGGCAAGTGCGGAAAACCGTATTAACGCAGGCGGGGTCTGGTATCCCGGCGATACAATTCAGGCGGCTATCGGTCAGTCCGATAACCTGTTCACGCCAATACAGTTGGCATCTTATGTTTCAGCCCTTGCAAATAACGGCAAAAGATATAAGGCTCATTTTGTAAAAAGCATAAAATCAGCGGATTATTCACAGACAATTTATGAGGCAGAGCCTGTTTTGTTGGGCGAGGTTAAGGCATCGGATGAAGCATATGCGGCAGTCAGACGCGGTATGGTGGCAATGGCGAATACATATGCCTCAATTCGCGGGCTTGATTATTCCGTAGCCGCAAAAACGGGTACAGCGCAGGCGACAAAGCGTGTTAACGGTCAACTTGTAAGCTACACAAACGGCTTTGTTATTTCTTACGCTCCCGCCGATAATCCTCAAATCGCTGTTGTGGCGGCGATCGAAAACGTATCCAGTGCGGGACTTCCCACATATGTCCGTGATGTTTACGAGGCATATTTTAATCGCAATTCCGTTGTTACAGGCTCCCAGCAGGGCAATACGGTGTTGAGATAGAATAAAATGAGAAAAGAAAAAACTCTGCGGTCACAAAAAGTGACCGCAGAGTTTTCAATAAGTTTAATTATATAGGTTTAATTATATGCCGACTTTTTCGGTAAGCTTTTCAAAATCCGATTGGGAGATTTCCCCCTCATATATAAGCTCCATAAGATAACCGTCTTGTATCCAATATGCGGCTTTGCCGTTGTCAGACAGATAAAACCGTGTGCTTTTGAGTCCGTATTGATTTTTGCAGCTTTTGTAACCCTTTTCAACAGGGAAAACAACGGAATTTACGGCATATTGGCGAAGTAGTATTTTCTCACCCGCCGTATTTTCATATATCATTTCTGCCGATGTGTTTGAAACAGCGTGGCTTTCGGGATAAAAGCCATCAGGAACAGAGAGAAGTCTGAAAGCAATTTTTATGCTTTCCGTTGACGGATTTGCGATCTGTATGTATTCGCCTGTTGAAGATGAGAATTCTATAATATACGGTTCCTCATTTATTGCCGCAGTTGCGGTAAGCGCTGTTGTCAAAGTAAATATTAAGGCGGCGAATGAAACGGCAAACCGTATTTTGACAGGCTTGGGAATATCCTTTTGCGCCCTTTTTTCGGAGCGGATAAGCCTTCCCATTTTCTTTTCAAATTTTTCTGAAAATACAATCTTTTCCTCGGTGTTTATACCGTCAAATTCAGAGCATACCGCTTTGCGAAAGGCATATTTCATTTCATAATCAGTCATTGCCGTCACCGTCCTTTCGTTCAATAATTTGGAGCAAAAACTTTTTCCCTCGTATAAGCTGCTTTTTTACCGTTGCTTTTTTTCTGCCCAAAAGCGTTGCAACCTGCGGCACAGTCATTTCAAGCACAAAATGGTAATAAAGCACATCACGGTATTTTTCATCCAACTTTTGTATTGCTCTGATAAGCTCGTCGCAGTCACATTTTGTGCAGATGCTGTCGAGAAAGTCCTTGTCGCTTATTGGAAACGGCTCAAAAAATGTTTTTTCACGCCTGCTTTGCGCTTTCAGCATATTCAGAGAAGCATTTTTTGCGGATTTTAGGCAGTAGTTGCGTAAATCGTTTTCGTTTTTTATTTGACCAACGGTTTTCATATGATTGGCAATGCCTAAAAAAGCCTCGTGAACCGCATCTTCCGCGTCGTCCTGATTATGTAAAAGGGAAAGCGCTACCAAAATCATCTGATTGCGGTATTTTAAATATATTTGCTCGAATTCAGTTGTAGAGTTATCTTTTTTCAACATAAATACCCCGTACCTTTAATTATACAACACCGCAGAAGACAGAAAAGGTGACATTTCAAAAATATTTTATCATCGAACACGGTTTTTGTCACCTGTCGTAAACACAAAATTGTTGTATAAGAAAAAGGAGGAAAATAAAATGGTAAAAAAGGAAAAAATAAGAATAGCAATACTCGTTACATTGGCGGCGGTGATGGTTCTTGCTGTGGCGGCGGCGGTAATAATTCCGTTTACACCCCTTTATTGGAACAGAACAGAAACAGCCATTGCAGATTCAAGCGACCATATGGGAGAAGGCAGAATGCTCAGCTATTATTTCCCCCGATATATATTTGTTGCGAAATCTTTGAGTGAAGAGGATTTCTATAAGCTGCACAATATGGCATCAACTCCTATAATCGAGTTTTATCGGGAAAACGGATATATAAACTACGGTAATAAGAACGGAAAGAAGATTGTTCCTCAGGTGGAGCGCATTTCAACGGGTTATAAAACCATAAAGTACAAAATAACCGATTCCGAAAGAGGCGCACAGTGGATTGTGACGCTTTGTGCAAAAAAAGGCAGCGAATCCTGCGAGGTGGAAAAGGTTAAGGAGCTTGAATATAAAATCGAGGGCTTGACGGTACTTAATGAGTGGCTTAAAACCGATAATATTTCAGCCCGGCTTCACAGAGGAAAAACCTTTTACGAGAGAATGGCTAGCGATACGGATTTGAAAAGATATGAGGATATAACAATAACCGATTTACATTGGATTAAAGAGATAGCGTCATCTGTTGAAACCGCATCGCTGACATCTATTGACGTCCCCGAAAATGTCAGCGAGGACGAAATGATGGAATGTATTATTAAATGCGGCGGTGAAGAACTCTTAATCCGTGCGTGGAAGGATAAGGTACAAATAGGCACAAAGTGGTATGAAACAAACAGTATGCCGCAAATGTCAATTACCATTGCTTTCGGTGAAGCGGAGTTGAATTTAGCAAATTCACAAGGCTGATTGGCAAAACAGCGTCTTTGAATATTGTTCAGAAAAAAGCGATATACTATATTTTAGAGAAAAAACACTTGCAAAATAAAATAACTTGTGTTACAATATCAAGGCTATCTCTGTGCGCTCGGGTGATTGAGAAAACCCAAAGGGTGTTCACCTGTCTTTCATCTGGGGCATTTGAGAAATAATTTTAATGAGGTGAAAAACAATGACAAAAGAAGAAAAGCAGGCCATAATGGCTGAGTATGCTACTCATGAGGGCGACACAGGCTCACCTGAGGTTCAGATTGCTGTTCTCACAAAGAGAATTAACGATTTGACCGAGCATCTCAAAACAAACAAGAAAGACCATCATTCAAGAAGAGGACTTCTTAAAATGGTAGGTCACAGAAGAAACCTTCTTGCATACCTTGCTGATAAGGATATCGAAAGATACCGTTCAATCGTTGCGAGACTCGGACTTCGTAAGTAAGTTTTTAAATTCGGGCAGACAGAGTTTTTTACTCGGTCTGCCTTGAATTGCTTTTAAAGCATGGTAAAACGGGGCGAAAATCTTTGATTTTAGCGGTAAACAGAGCATTTAAGCGGTTGTGTTTTGAATGTTGCGTTTATTGCTAAAAAACGGTTTTTGCCTTGTAAAATAAAGAAAAAGAAAAGAGGTAAAAACTATGTTTTTCAAGAATTTTAAGGTTTGGGAAACCGAGCTTGCCGGCAGAAAGCTGACACTTGAAACAGGCAAAATGGCAGGCCTTGCAAACGCCGCCGTTATGGCGCGCTACGGTGAAACAGAGGTTCTCTGTACCGTAACTGCTTCCGCAAAACCGAGAGAGGGCGTTGATTTCTTCCCCCTTTCAGTTGATTATGAAGAGAAGATGTATTCTGTAGGCCGTATTCCCGGCTCTTTCCAGCGCCGTGAGGGCAGAGCAAGCGAAAAGGCAATTCTCACCTCACGCTGCATCGACCGCCCCATCCGTCCCCTTTTTCCCAAGGATTTAAGAAACGACTGCTCCGTTGTTGCAACGGTAATGTCAGTTGATCCCGATTGCTCACCTGAAATCACCGCCATGATTGGTGTTTCAACAGCAATCGCAATTTCCGATATTCCGTGGGACGGTCCTATATCAGGAGTAAATGTAGGACTTGTTGACGGTCAGATTGTTATTAACCCCAATTTGGAACAGCGTGGAAAATCAGACCTTGTTTTGACAGTTGCATCAACTGCCGACCTTGTTGCCATGATTGAGGCAGGCGGTAACGAGATTGACGATGACACTATGTTTGATGCCATTATGGCAGGTCACGAGGAAAACAAGAAGATTGTTAAGTTTATTCAGGGCATCGTTGACGAGGTTGGCAAACCGAAGTTCTCTTATGAGTCATCAGACCCCGATCCCGAAATTATGGCAGAGATTGAGGCTTTCTGCATTGAAGATGTTAAAAAGGCTCTTGATACAGACGATAAGCTTGTTCGTGACGAGGCTCTTCTTCCCATTTATGAGGCAGTTCACGAGAAATTCGACGAGCGTTTTGAGGGTTGCGAGGCAAAGCTTGACGAGATTATGTATCTTGTTCAGAAGCATGTTGTCCGTGCATGGCTCAAAGATGAGCATAAGCGTGTTGACGGCAGAGGAATTGACGAAATCCGTCCTCTTAATGCTGAGATTGATTTGCTCTCCCGTGCTCACGGTTCAGGTATGTTTACAAGAGGTCAAACTCAGGTTCTCTCCGTTGCAACACTTGGCCCTGTAAGCGACGCACAGCAGCTTGACGGTCTTGACGAGCAGACCGAAAAGAGATATATTCACCACTACAATTTCCCCTCATACTCAGTAGGCGAAACAAAGCCTTCAAGAGGTCCGGGACGCCGTGAAATCGGTCACGGTGCATTGGCTGAAAAGGCTCTTATCCCCGTTCTTCCCTCAGTTGAGGAGTTCCCCTACGCTATCCGTGTAGTATCCGAGGTTCTCTCCTCAAACGGCTCAACCTCGCAGGGCTCCGTTTGCGGTTCAACACTTGCTCTTATGGCGGCAGGTGTTCCCATTAAAGCTCCCGTTGCAGGTATCTCCTGTGGACTTATCACAGGCGATGAGGGCGTTTACGGCGACTTTATGACAATGGTTGATATTCAGGGACTTGAAGATTTCTACGGCGATATGGACTTTAAGGTAGCAGGTACAAAGAACGGTATCACAGCTATTCAGATGGA
>JBJEPX010000065.1:0-36634 GCA_051881455.1 Candidatus Fimenecus sp.
TTTCATTCATAAAACCGCCTCACCTTCCGATTATATCATTACAAAACAAAAGGCACACCGCAAAAGCGATGTGCCGAAAGTGCCGAAAATTACTCAGCAAAACCTGATTCAACAAGCTTCACAAGCTCATCGACAGCCTGCTCTTCATCGGGACCGCCTGCAAGGATGCGAATTGTTGTTCCACCCATTATGCCAAGTGAAAGAACGCCCAAAAGGCTCTTTGCATTAACGCGTCTGTCCTCTTTTTCAACCCAAATTGATGACTTGAATTCATTTGCTTTCTGAATAAAAAATGTTGCAGGACGAGCGTGCAAACCAACTTGATTTTTTACTTCAACATCTTTAGTAAACATAATACATTCTCCCAAATGATAGATTTAAAAAATAACAGATAGAAACTCACTTGTTACTATCATATTATACCACAAATCTTGTCCTCGTCAACGAAAAACATTCGAGTTTTGGGGGATATTGTAATAATTCAGTCATAAAAACAAAAACCGCAAAATTGAAACAATCAAGTTTGTACAATTTGACAATAGTGTTTTTGATTTTTTGTGTATAAAGTCCAATTTAATTGTTAATACCGTGATGAACGGGCGGTGTTGAGGTAGTCAGCACACCGAAGCTCATTCCGCAGCTCTGATAGTATTCGATAATTTTGGGGAGAGCCTCCAAAGTTGTTGATTTGTTATCATGCATCAAAACGATTATATTTGACGCGGATTTCGGATAGCTTTTGCAATTTGCCAACTGCTTTTCAACAGTGTTCGCCCCAGCCGCGTCACCGTTTGCGCAATTCCAGTCAAAATACACATATCCGTTTTCCGTTACGGATTTTGAAAGCCTGCTCATTATACCGGGAGAGTGTTTTTTACTGACGGTATTACTGCTTCCGCCGGGAAATCTCATTATCTTCGTTTCAACGCCCGTTTGCTCTTTTACAACAGCGGATATTTTATTCAAATCGCTGTAAAATGCTGAATCCGAAGAATAAATGCCGGCATAATTATGCGAATAACTGTGTAATCCTATTGCGTTGCCTCTGTTCACAATACCCTTCATAACGCTGTTATACCTGCCGTTTATAACAAAAAAAGTCGCCTTAACGCCGTATCTGTCAAGCACATTCAGAATTTCCGGCGTATATTGCGACGGTCCGTCATCAAACGTTAAATAAACGGTTTTTCCGCTTGACGGCACCGAAGTCGCCCGCTTTGCCGCAAGCTGTTTATTAAGGCTTTCAATCTGTTTATTCAGCTCATCAACCTTGCTTTGATTTGCGCTGCTTTCGGCGCTTAATCTGTCCTCATAAGACCGGGCTTCCGAACTTTGTGCATTCCGCACAGAATCCAATTCGCTCGAATTACTTTGTATATTTGCTTCATAGCTTGATTTTTCATCAGTAAGTTTTTTATTCAAGCTTTCTATTTCACGCATATTTTTATTATCACGCACAACAAAGCAAACCGCAGTTGCTGCTGCAGCCACAAACAAAACCGACAATAAAATAATTACCGCCCTAAATAAAGTGTGCTTACTGATTTTTTTCAAAATACTTCTTCCCTTGTAAAATATTTTATCTATATATTATATTATCTCATTATGCATAAATAATCAACTGCAAAATAATTACAGCTTTGTAATTATTCCTTCTAAAAACTTTTTGTCGGATTCTGACAATTCCGCCTTTCGGAGCATATCGGGGCGATATTTTGCCGTCATAAGAAGTGACTGCTCTCGGCGCCATTTTTCAATATTGCCGTGATGCCCCGAAATGAGCACATCGGGCACCTTCATACCGTTCCATTCGTACGGTCTTGTATATTGGGGATATTCCAGAAGCCCGTTATAATGGCTTTCAAGCTCTTTTGCCTCATCGTTGGGCAAAACTCCCGGCAACATTCGCGAAACGGCGTCAGAGAGGATAAGAGCAGGCAATTCGCCGCCTGTTAAAACATAATCCCCTACTGAAATCTCCTCATCAACAAGTGAGTCAATAACACGCCGGTCAACGCCCTCATAATGACCGCAGAGCAAGGTTATTTCGTCGAGAGATGCAAGCTCTTTAACCTTTTCCTGCGTGAGCACCTCACCACAGGGGGACATATAGATAAGTCGGCTTTTCTTTCCGCTTTTTTCACAGATTGCCTCGTAGCAATCGGCAATGGGCTGCACCTGCATAAGCATACCCATTCCGCCGCCGTAAGGCGCATCGTCAACGCGGTTATGCTTATCCGTTGCATAATCCCTTATATTTACACATTCAATTTCCACAAAACCCTTTTCCCTTGCTCTGCCGATAATACTCTCGGAAAGCACGGCTTCGCACATTTCGGGAAAAAGCGTCATAATGTTAATCTTCATCGTCAAAAAGTCCTTTTAGAGGATTGATTTTAATAATACCGTTTATTACATCAACGGACACAACTACCTCTTTAACGGCGGGGATAAGCACTTCTCTGCCGTCGGGAGTTTTTATATGCCACACATCATTGGCGCCTGTTTCGCTCACATCGGAAACCGTGCCAAGCGTTTCACCCGTTTTATCGTCTGTTACCGTGCAGTCGATAAGCTCCTGAATAAACCATACGCCTTTTGGGAGATGTGCGTCGCTTCTTTTCATATACAAAACGGTATTTTTGAGCCCGCGGGCTTTGTCGAAATCGTCAACGCCTTCAAGCATAAGTATAGCCATATTACCGTGGGGGCGTGCTGATATAACCTTTATGCTTTTTTCGCCCTTATTATCAAAATACAGCGTTTTAAATTTTTTCACAAAATCGGGAGTATCGCACCACGGATTAAAGCGAACCTCGCCCTTTACACCGTGAGTGGACACAATCTGCCCCAATTCAAGATAATCTTTAATCATAATTTCACCGAAAATCAGCAAAAAGGCAGACAAATAATTGCCTGCCCAAATGCAAATCAGTCAATATCGACCTGTACCTTTTCGCCTGTGCGTGTTGCGCCGGCTTTCATAACGGTTCTGATAGCTTTTGCTATTCTGCCCTGCTTGCCGATAACTCTGCCCATATCGTCCTCAGCAACATGAAGATGATAAACGATAACGCCTCTGTCATCGGGCTCGTCAACCGTAACGGCAACAGCGTCAGGATTCTCTACAAGTCCTTTTACGATAGTAATAAGAAGTTCCTGCATTTTTTACGCCTTTCTTATTTTATAACGCCGCTTTTTTTAAGAATATTCTTAACGGTGTCGGTAGGCTGAGCGCCGTTCTTAATCCACTGCTCTGCCTTATCGGTATCGAGCTTGATTTCGGGCGGATTTTTCATGGGGTCATAGTAACCAATCTCCTCAATAAATCTGCCGTCTCTGGGATAGCGTGAATCAGCAACTACCACTCTGTAGAAGGGAGCTCTTTTAGCGCCCATTCTGCGAAGTCTAATCTTAACTGCCATTTTGTTTTCCTCCAAATATATTGAAATTTTATTATAAACACATTTGTGTTTTTTTACATCGGGAATCCGCCCATACCGCCGAAATTGCCCATTCTGCGCATTTTACGCCTTGCGCCCTTTGAATTGAACTGCTTGAACATTTTCTGCATCTGACGGTACTGGTTTAGAAGCCTGTTGACATCCTCAACCTTCATACCCGAACCCTCTGCAATACGCCTTTTTCTTGACGGATTGATAATATCGGGATTTCTGCGCTCTTTTACGGTCATAGACTGTATTATTGCGCGCATACGGTCAAGCTGACGGTCGTCCACATCAACATCCTTGACTTTTTTATTTATACCGGGAAGCATTGAAAGAATATCCTTCATACTGCCCATCTTTTTAATCTGCTCCATCTGGTCAAGTAAATCCTCAAGGTCAAACTTGTTTTTACGAAGCTTTTCTTCAAGCTGTGCCGCTTTTTTCTCATCAAGCGCCGTTTCAGCCTTTTCAATGAGAGAAAGCACATCGCCCATTCCGAGAATCCTTGACGCCATACGGTCGGGATAGAAGAAATCAAGCTCATCAAGCTTTTCGCCCATACCCACAAACTTTATGGGTTTGCCCGTAACGGCTCTTGCGGAAAGCGCCGCACCGCCTCTTGTATCGCCGTCCATTTTTGTAAGCACAAGACCGTCAATACCCAATTCGTCGTTAAAGGTACTTGCAACCGTTACTGCATCCTGACCCAGCATTGCGTCAACAACAAGCAATATCTCATGAGGATGAACCTCACTCTTGATATTTTTAAGCTCGTTCATAAGCTCTGTATCAATATGCAAGCGGCCTGCCGTGTCAATGAAAACATAGTCATAGCCTTTATCCTTGGCTAATTTTATTGCTTCCTTGGCAATAATTACAGGGTCGGTTTGTCCCATTTCAAAAACGGGAACGCCCACCTGCTCGCCTACAACCTGAAGCTGTTTAATAGCCGCAGGACGATAAATATCACAGGCAACCAAAAGAGGTCTGTGGTTTTCGTTTTTAAGCTTTAACGCTATCTTTGCACAGTGAGTAGTTTTACCCGAGCCTTGAAGTCCGCACATCATAACGATTGTGGGAGGATGAGAAGCGTAAGCGAGGCGTGTTTGAGTGCCGCCCATAAGCTCCGTAAGCTCTTCATTTACGATTTTGATAACCATTTGCGCGGGAGTTAAACTTTCCATTACCTGCGCGCCGATTGCTCTTTCGGTTACCTTGGCGGTAAAATCCTTGGCAACCTTATAGTTAACATCCGCCTCTAACAGTGCCAGGCGAACTTCACGCATAGCCTCTTTTACATCGCTTTCGGTAAGGCTACCCTTACTTTTCAGGCGCTGAAAAGCCGCTTCAAGCCTATCTGATAAACCTTCAAATGCCATGATTTCTCCTATTCTGTCAAGGAAAGTGCTATCGACTTTATCTTAACGGTCATATCGTTTATTTCTCTTGAAAGCCCGTGAGCAAGATTATACTCATTTATATCCTCGGCACATTTAACAATATCGTCAAGCCCGCTCTGCATATCTGCAAGCTTTTGAGAAAACCTGAGCTTTGACTCCATATCGTAAAGCACTGTTTCGGCACGCTTTATGGCGTCACGCACGCCCTGCCTTGTAATTCCTTCATTTTCGGCAATTTCCGACAGAGAGAGGTCATCGTTATAATAAAAATTCAGATAATCACGCTGTTTGGGCGTAAGAGTTTCGCCGTACAAATCAAGCAACAATGTGATTTCTATATTATTTGCCACGATAACACCTCCTATCAAAAAATACCGTTCTGTAAAGGAAATCGGCTTTACAGGACGGTATTATACTATACTGTATTCAATTTGTCAAGAACTAATTTGTCGCGGCAGGAATATCGTCCCATTTAATTGAACCGCCTTGGTTACCGTTGCCGATAGAGATACCCGACGAAGCTGTGGTTGAAGTGGTGCTATTGTCTTGTTTAGCGGTAGTGCTCGTGGTACCGTTGGTTGAGCTTTCCTGACTCTCTGTGGTTCCCGAAGTTGAATTCTGGGCGTCCTTCTTTGTGGTGGTTTGTGTGTAAAGGTCCTTGATATCATCGTAGAAGCCGTCTTCGTCCGTAGTAACGGGGATTCTGTCGCCGTCAACATTAGTTACATAGGGTTCGCCGTTTTCATCGGTGGATATTTCTGCATTATTTGTGCCGTTTACATCCTCATTCGGTTTCGGATCGTCTTTTTTGCAAGCGGCAAAAACCGACACCATCAAAAGCATCACGAGAGCGACTGCAATATACTTCTTATTCATATTTTTCCCTCCGAGTTTATATTACTACATAATACTATCATACAACCTCTGTTTTTGCAAGCGGTTATTCATTCCAAAAAGAAAAACGGCAGGGAAGCACCTGCCGCAAAAAACTTTTTTCAAATATTTACCCCGAGGTTTATTAACCCAACCATTCAGAGTCTCCTCTGTTGGGGTCCTCGTTGCCTATGCCAATGCCTGAGGAGTGGGTGGTTGAAGTAGTGGTTGTGGTTGTGGTAGTTGTTGTAGTGGTTGTAGTATTTGACGGTCTTGTTGTCGTTGTTGTGTTTGAAGGACGTGTTGTTGCAGTAGTACCTGTGCTTTCACTGCCGCCGTTTGTTGTACCCGTATTGGAATTCTGTGAATCTCTCTTGGTGGTAGTTTGAGTAATAAGGTCCTCAATTTTGTCGTAATTTCCTTTTGTATCGGTTGTAACGGGAATTTTATCACCGTCAACATTCGTTACATACTGTTCGCCGTTTTCTTCCGTGGAGATTTCACTGCTGTTTGTGCCGCCGACTTCGCCTGTCTTTTCCAAATCGTCTTTTTTGCAGGCGGCAAAAATCGAAACCATCAAAAGAAAAACGCAAACGACAGCTATATACTTTTTATTCATATTTTCCCTCCGAATTTTATTACAACATCATATTACCATACCGTATATACTTTTTCAAGCAGTAAATTAACCTCTATTTTAACTCAGCTATGGTAACTCCTTCCTCACCCTCGCCGAAGGTTCCTACGCGGAAGGTGCGGATATTGGGATGTCGGCGCAAATATGTGTGTATGCCTTTTCTCAATGCGCCTGTACCCTTTCCGTGGATTATCGTTACCTCGTTAAGCCCCGAACGGAGCACGCCGTCGATAAAGGAATCCAGGTCAAGCATTGCCTCTTCAACGGTTTTACCGCGCAAATCAATGCTTGAATTTGACGAAGCAGTTGACTTTGCTCCCGTGTGAACTGTACGGGGAATATTCCTTTGCCTTTGAGGCTTTTTTTGCGAGCCTATTAAACGCAAATCGGAAATATCCGCTTTCATTTTTATCATGCCCGACTGAATCTGAACAGAATTTTTCTTTTCGTCAACGGACAGTACCTCGCCCTCACTGCCCAAAGATTTTACAAAAACTCTGTCCCCCGCTTTTAAGGGACGGGGCAGGCTGTAATCGCCGTCGTCCTCCTGCAAGTTGTTTGTTATCTCGTCCATTTTATCAAGCTGGCGTCCCATTGCCGCTCTTGCTTTTCTTGCGATTTCGGCAAGATTTTTTTCTTTCGCCTGCTCTTTTTTCAGCTGTTCAATTTCCAAAAGCAAGGAATTGCCTGCACGGCGCGCATTATCCGCAATGCGCTGTGCCTCTGCCTTGGCGCGTTCAATTTCTTTTTCTGCCTGCTGTTTGGATTTTTCAAGAAGTTTTTCAGCATTATTTTTTTGCCGGATTATTTCTTCTTTTTCCGTTTCAAGTTTTTGACGGTCATCTTCAAGGTTTTTCCGTGCCGTTTCAAGGGAATCAACAGCATCCTCAAAGCGTGTATTTTCTTCGGAAATCAAGGCTTTTGCAAAGTCGGTTATACTCTCGTCTATTCCCAATCTGCCTGCTATGGCAAGGGCATTTGAACGGCCGGGCATACCGATAAGCAAACGGTATGTGGGCTTTAATGACGACACATCAAACTCACAGCATCCGTTTTCAACTCTATCAGTTTTCAGCGCATATTCTTTAAGCTCGGAATAGTGAGTAGTAGAGGCGATTTTTGCACCTTTTCTGCGTAAATTCTCAAGAATTGCAACAGCCAATGCCGCACCCTCAACAGGGTCTGTGCCTGCGCCCAATTCATCAATGAGAACAAGGCTTCTGTCTCCTGCCGTTTTGAGTATATCCACAATATTTGTCATGTGTGAAGAAAATGTGGAAAGGGACTGCTCAATGCTTTGCTCATCGCCTATATCCGCAAGCACATTATCGAAAACAGACACACGGCTGTTATCGGAAACAGGCAACATAAGCCCACATTCCGCCATTAAAGTTAACAAACCTATTGTCTTAATCGAAACCGTCTTACCGCCTGTATTTGCACCCGTAATTACAAGGGAATCAAAATCTATTCCCAATGAAATATCAACAGGAACAACGGTTTTTGCATCAATTAAGGGGTGGCGGGCTTTTTTCAAAAGGATTTCGCCGTCATTATTGAGAATGGGGCGGCTCGCTTTCATTTTATACGCAAGATGTGCCTTTGCAAAAATCAAATCAAGGGCTACGGCGCTTTCAAAGCTTATTTTGATTGTATCCTGAAACTCCCCTGCCATTGCGGAAAGTTCCGCTAAAATACGCTCGATTTCCTCCTGTTCACGGCTTTCAAGTACTTTAATTTCGTTGTTTGCCTCCACCACGGCGGCAGGCTCGATAAACACGGTTGCTCCGCTGCCCGAGGTATCATGCACCATACCCTGGACATCGCCTCTGTTTTCCGATTTTACGGGTACGACAAAGCGGCCGTTGCGCTGTGTAATTATGCTGTCACGCAGATATTTTGAATAATGGCTTGAATGAATCATCGAGTCAAGCTGTTCACGGATTTTATTTTCAAAATGGCGCTTTTTACGGCGGATTTCTTTCAGCTCCGAAGAGGCGTTATCGCTTATTTCTGTTTCGGAAATAATTGCATTTGTTATTTTTTCCTCTAAATACTTATTGGGGTAAAGAGAGGAGAACAAATCGTCAAGAGAGGTTTCCATACCTGCGCATTTTTCGTGCCATACGGTTATGCCTCTTATGATTTTTAGTGTTACGGCAATTTTTAAAAGCTCCCCTGCCGAAAGTGAGCCTCCTGCCGCCGCACGGCTTAACGCATTATTTACATTTTGCAGTCCGCCGAAGGAGGGTGCGCCGAATTTGGCTATAAATATGTAAGCCGTCTCGGTTTTATCAAGCAACTCGGATACCTCAAAAAAGTCTGTTTTAGGCATAATTTCAAGCGCCGCCTCTTTTGCATCGGCAGAAGAAGCAGTTTCGGACAGCATTTTTAAAATTTTATCAAGTTCAAGTGAAACACAATGTTTGTTCATTTTAAATTTTTCCTATATTGTTATAAAAATCAAGTGTTTTAAAGCTCCTCTGCATTTTTGAGAGGAGATATTTTTCAGTTATATATGATAAATCCGCCAATGAATTTGCATCGGCTTTAAAGGAATATATTTTTTCAAAATCGGAAAATGCAATATGACGCATTGAACGCACAAGCGTTACATCAAGAGCAAAAAGAGCGTTTGATGAAACACAGCCCTCACAGTAGAGCAGACCGTTTTCCGCATCAAAATACATAGTGGGAGTTTCATACTCTCCGCAACGCTCACACGCTACAAGGCTTGGCATATATCCTGCCATACACATAAGCCGAAGCTCCGTTACCGCTTTTATCTGTTCCTCAGGCAATTTATTATTGGAGAGAAAATACAGGGAATTTAGAATCAGGCGCAAATACTCCTCTGATTGCTCCGACTCCTGAACAACAGTCATAATAAGCTCTGAAAAATACTGCGCCAAGGATATTTTTGTAAGGTCACTGCGAAGCCCGAAAAAGGTTTCAATAGGCTCTGCCTCGTCGATTATGTAGCTGTCTTTCGTTTTGTATAAAGACAGCTTTGAATAGCAAAACATTCCCGTTGCGCTGTTTTTACGGTTATTAAGGCTTTTTGCGCCTCTCACAAAAGCACGCACAATGCCGTTTTGCCGTGTTAATACCGTTACAAGCTTATCCTTTTCACCGATATTCTGTTCTTTGAGTATCAGTCCGTCCGTATTCTTCCTCATAATATTCTTCTCCGTCATACTGAGGCTTAGTTTTATTCATAAAGGATTTTTTATACATCAGATAATCCTCAACACTGCCGCTTTGTGTAAATTTGCTCCATATTGCCATATTATCCATATAAATTACCGCCTTTCGGTAGTAATTTGTGTTTCGTCGGCAGTTTTATGAATGGTAAATACGATTAAAAATAGTAATTTAATCCAAGCCGAAATTATGGATGAGTCCCTCTCGGTTACGCCAGCCTTCTTTTACCTTTACCCAGCATTGAAGGTTGATTTTACAGCCGAAAAAGCCCTCCATATCCTGACGGGCATATGTGGAAATCTTTTTAAGCATTTTTCCGCCTTTTCCTATAATTATGCCCTTATGGCTTTCACGCTCACAGTAAATTGTAGCCTCAATATCCATTATTCCGTCTGAACGCTCACGCATTTTTTCAATGCTTACAGCCGTTCCGTGAGGGATTTCTTTATCGAGAAGCCTGAGCATTTTTTCACGGATTATCTCCCCTGCCAGCACTCTTTCGGGCTGGTCGGTCAGTGTGTCGTCGGGGAAAAAGTGCTCCGACTCAGAGGCGAGGGCTTTAAGTTCTGAAAGCAAATCATCAAGCCCGCTACCCGTTTGTGCAGATACAGGGACTATTGCCGAAAAATCATACATACCCGCAAGCTGGGCAATACGCAACGCCAACTTTTCTTTATCCTTTACTGTATCAATTTTATTTATTGCAAGAATTGCAGGGTTTTTGCCTTTTTTGATTTTTTCAATAAGTTCAAGTTCCGCTTCATTTAACTCGCCCTCAGGCTCTGCTACAAAAAGGCAGGCATCCACGCCGTCAATACTGTCGCTTACCGCCTTTACCATCTTTTCGCCCAATTTTGTTCGGGGCTTATGAAAGCCCGGTGTATCGGTAAATACAAGCTGAACATTGTCATCGGTTGTGAGCACGCCCATTATTCTTGTGCGTGTTGTTTGAGGCTTTGACGACACAATGGCAATTTTTTGCCCTAAAAGCTTATTAAGGATTGAAGATTTACCCACATTAGCCTTGCCGACTATTGCGATAAACGCTGTTTTTGGTGTATTCATTTATTCTCCTTTTTTCCGAAACCGAAAAATATAAATACTGTAAAAATTATAACGGAAAATATAAACAATGCGTCTGCCCACAGTTTGTCCGCAAAGAATGCAAACAGTTTTGAAAAAGCCTCTGGCTGCCACATTATTGCAATACCGCAAAGCACTGAGAATATTGCAAACACAAGCACGGCGCCTGCTGCACAGTCCTTTGCAATTTTGCCGTTCTGAGTATGCTCGTTTCCGTAAAGGTCCACGGCTCTTTCAACGGCGGTGTTTATAAGCTCGCCGCCGATTACAAGTCCGTTTGCAAGAAAAAGAATTGCCAGCTGTGTTGCCGTTATCTCAAAAAAATCAAAAGCAAACAGGAAAAAGTACATATATATCATACAGACAATATGTATGCGCATATTACGCTCCCGAACAACAGCGGTGATAATTCCCCTGAACGCGTAATAAAAGCTTTTTATAAGAGCCTTCATATGATTATTCTCCGTCGTCGTAATAGCTTCCGTTGCGTTTAAGACCTATGCGTGTTAATACCGCCTCTTCCTTTTCACGCATATGTACGGCTTCAAGTCCGCCGTCCTCATGGTCATAACCCAAAAGGTGCAGAAGTGAATGAACGGTTAAAAAGCCGATTTCCCGCTGAAGGGAATGGCCGTATTTTTCCGCCTGTTCATAAGCATGCTCGATTGAGATTACAATATCCCCCAGCATTTTTGCGCCTGTATCCATATTTGTATCGTACTCTCCGTTTTCGCCGAGAGGGAAAGAGAGAACATCGGTGCTTCTGTCAATTCCCCTATGCTTTAAATTAAGCTCATGAATTGTTGCGTCATCAACAATCGTTACGCTGATTTCGGCGGAATCGGTAAAGCCTTCAAGGGCAAGAACCGCCTTGCAGCAACGCCTGATAAGCATTCTTACACCCGTAGGTATTTTAATTACGCTTTGATTGTTCTCAATAATCACTTTCAGTTTCTCGTTCATTTTTTCTTCCTCACTTCCTGCTTTTCGTACGCCTTGATTATATCCTGAACAAGGCGGTGTCTGACCACATCTTTTTCGGTAAATACATTGATTGCAATATCATCTATGCCTTTCAGTATTCTCATTGCCTCAACAAGACCTGATTTTTTACCGTCGGGCAAGTCAATCTGTGTAATATCACCCGTTACCACGATTTTTGAATTAAAGCCCAAGCGTGTTAAAAACATTTTCATTTGCTCACGGGTTGCATTCTGCGCTTCATCAAGAATTATAAAGCTATCATCAAGAGTTCTGCCGCGCATATACGCTAAGGGAGCCACCTCAATACTGCCGCGTTCCTGATACCGCTGAAAGCTTTCCGCCCCCAGCATATCAAACAAAGCGTCATAAAGAGGACGAAGATAAGGGTCAACCTTTTGCTGTAAATCGCCGGGAAGAAAGCCCAATTTTTCCCCTGCTTCAACGGCAGGACGGGTTAAAATTATCCTGTTTACCTCTTTTGCACGGAAAGCATTTACCGCCATGGCAACAGCCAAATATGTTTTTCCTGTTCCGGCAGGACCTGCGCCCAAAACTATGGTATTATTCTTAATACATTCGATATATTTTTTCTGCCCCAAAGTTTTGGGTTTTACGGGCTTTCCCTTTGCGGTTATGCACACGCAGTCCCCTGTCATTTCGGAAAGCTTGTCCTCATTATCCTCATTAACCAGGGAGAGAACATACCGCACATTCTGCTCGGACAACGCCTCGCCTTTGTTTATGAGAAGCAACAGTCCGTTTATTGCCCGAACTGCCTTTGACACATTTTCAGCCTCGCCGCTGACCTTTAATTCCGAGCCTCGGCTGACGATTTTTACACCGTACTGTGTTTCAATCAGTTTGATATTTTCGTCAAAACTGCCGAACAGACTTACAGCCTGTTCCATTCTGTCAACATTTATTATCTGTTCAAACAATCCGTTCTCACCTTATTTTTTTAGTAAAATTCAACATATTATATCACATTTTTTATGCAATGTCATTAGTTTTTTCTACATAAATTTCCTGCAATCTGCCGATTTCCTGCTCACATTCTGCATAAAATTCGTAATGTTTACCGAATTCGTCTGTTTTTTCCGTAACAGACGAGGTTTTAATTTCGCTGTAATCAAGAAGTTTTTTGGCATACATTGCACTACTCAATAGTGCTGCTTTTTTTTGAAAAGACAATTCGGGATTCATTTTTTCCTCAGAATAGACTGCACCGTACTGCGTAATAATGCCTATTGGAAGCTGCATTTCTCCGCTTTCCACAAATGATTTGTGCTCTGAAAAATACATTTCGGGAACACTTTTTCCAAAGGGTATTTTTATACCGAAAAAGAAGATGATTTTTCTTTTCTTTTCATAACTGAGTTTATAAAATGAAAAATCCTCGGCGGAAAAAGTTTCTTTCTTTTTTACAAGAGCTTTAACATGACCGTCGGCATGAACCACGGATTCGCTGCCGTCGCGGTGCTTAATCACTCCGCTTATAAGCAAATCGCCTGCCGTAACGGCGGAGCCGGGCTTAATTTCTGCCGTACCG
This sequence comes from Candidatus Fimenecus sp., assembly GCA_051881455.1. Taxonomy (GTDB): domain Bacteria; phylum Bacillota; class Clostridia; order Oscillospirales; family Acutalibacteraceae; genus Fimenecus. Next base: position 13,180 of record JBJEPX010000065.1, read on the forward strand.
TGAAGAATATCGATGCTTAATATCAAGCCGTCTTCACTTGCCACTACATTTGTCGGCTTGGAGCTGTCATACATCTTAGGGCTTTCTGTTATTTCACGCACCTCAATTACCAATACGCTCCCCTTGCGGTTTACTGCCGCCCACGAAAGCTTTTCATTCTCTGTTACGGCGGTTTTAGCCGCTTCCTTTAAATCAATCGACGATATTCGGGCTCCTACCTTTATGCCGTATTTCTCGAATGCAGAAAGGATATATTCATCTTCAAGGGTAGTATTCCCCACTACGGATACGCTCCATACAAATTGGGAAAGAATAAAAATCAGTACGATGGAGGCAAGAGCGCCTGCAAGAATTCCCACACGCGTTTTATTCCTCTTTAAAAAGAAAATCAGCCCTCTTTTTCTAAGCGCCATGCAACGCATACCCGATTTTCTTGCAGGTCCTCTTACGGCAAGATAGCCTTTAATTGTTGTGCACGCCGTTATTCTGCCGCCTACATTTTTAATATTCCAAAGAGGTATTCCCTCTTTTGTACACAAATTCACAAACCTATCGGGAAATCCGCCGAAGGCTCTGAATTCTATGTATCCGAAAAGATATCGAAGCATTTCGATTACTATCATTGCTATTCACCTATGACACAAAAGATATTTCCGTAATTTCTCCGCTGATTACAGCGATTTCGTTATCAAAGGATTTTATTAAAAGTCCGTCGCCGCAAATTCCCGTCATCACTGCGCCCGTATTCAGCTTTATATAATTTTCGCCGTAGTCAACAACGCCCTTACAGCCGTCAATAATAAGCTCGCGGTTGCCAAGCATTTCAAGCTTTGTTTCGGGGTTGAACGGTGTTACGGGCGTATTTTTGCGTTTGCTTTGCTGTTTTTTTCTTTTCGGCACAATACCACCTCACTTTAAAATTATATGAACGGCCGGAAAAATAATTCATTTACCTATCGCTTTTTTAATATAATTTTATTGGGATGTGAGCTTATGATTACAGTTAAAATTAAGAGGAATATTTTGCCTGCCTTACTGATAGTTATCTGTATTTTTTTAATGTTTAAAATGCCTTATGCGGTATCCGACGGAATTATGCAAGGCTTGAAAATCTGCTTTTATACCGTTTTGCCCTCACTCTTTCCGTTTATGGTGCTTTCGCTTTACATAATTAAAACCGATATTTTATCTCCGTTATACAAAATACTGTCGCCTGTATCGCGGATTATATTCCGTCAGCCGGCACAGGCCGTTCCTGTTATATTCATGTCGCTTATCGGCGGTTTTCCCGTAGGCGCAAAGCTTACCGCAAGCCTTTTATCAAGGGGACAGATAACTAAAAGTCAGGCACAGCACCTTAATATGTTTTGCTTAAACGGAGGCCCTGCTTTTACTATTACCGCCGTGGGTGTTTCAATGCTTTCAAGCAGGCGTGCAGGAGTTATAATTTATACCTCACTGTGCATTTCGGCGCTTTTAATCGGCTTTTTAACCTCATTTTTAAATGAAAAAACATATATAAATAACGATATGCAGTTTCGGAATGAAAGCCCTCTTTCGGCGCTTTCCGCCTCCGTTTCGGACGGAGTTCAGTCTATGCTTGGGATATGCGCTTGGATTGTAATTTTCAGCGGGATAATAAGTTGTTTAAAAAAACTGCCTATTAACGGCGGAATAATATTGGCTGTTTCAGCGCTGACGGAGGTAACCTCAGGGTGCAGTAATGCAGCAGGAGTTCTGCCCATACCCGCCATTGCGGCTATAATCGGATTTGGTGGATTTTGCGTTCACTGCCAGGTATATCAGTATGTTGCGGCAAGCGAACTTAAATACAGGCTGTTTTTTGCATTCCGTACGCTCCACGCGGCAATTGCGGCTTTAATCTGCCATTTACTCCTTACTGTTTTCCCTGTTGAAATAAGCACCATAGGTGCACAAAGTATTACGATTATACCTTTTTCTGTATCTGTTCCGGCATTTCTGGCATTGGGAATAATGTGTATTATTATGGTTTTTGATGTTGATAGAAAGAAAAAGATGTGGTAAAATTATTGCGGTGATAAAAATGAGAAAGAAAATGCTTAACACAAAAGAGCTTTCCCCCTCCTGCTCATACTGCGAATACGGTAAGGCGTCCGTTGACGGCGAAACGGTTTTATGCATAAAAAAAGGCGTTGTGGAAAAAGACTTCGCCTGTAAAAAATTCAAATATGACATATTGAAGCGTCAGCCGAAAAGACCGAAGCCTTTGGAAAAATTTAATCCCGAGGATTTTTCCTTATAATTTTCGGCAGAAAATAATTACATATTACGTAGAAAAACAGCGAAAAGGAGCAATCCTCTTCGCTGTTTAAAATTATTTGGAATTATCTGTTATTTCTCTTTTTTAGAGGGAATAAGAGCTATTCCGCAACCGGACATAAGTGCGATTACTGCAAGAGCCGCAGCGGAAACACCTGCGTCGGTATTGGGGATACCGGGGATACCTGTTGAGCCTGAGCCTGTACCTGTTCCTGAACCTGAACCTGTGCCTGAACCTGTGCCTGTACCTGTGCCTGTGCCGGTTCCCGAACCTGCGCCTGAACCTGCGCTTGTAACATTTACAGAGAACTCTTTTTCAAAGCCCATTACATTGATTACAAAGGTATTTGCGCCCTCTGTAACTGCATTTTCTTTCTGGTCAAGATAAATGGGGAACTGCGCTCCGCCGTATGTGTTGTAAGCGTCGTCATCGGTAAGAACTTCGTTTGTTCCGTCCTTATAGTTTACACGGATTTCCATACCTGTTGTGTCAACAAGAAGTATTGAATCGTATTCTTCAAATACTACGTCAACAAGCATTTCCATAAGCTCGGGATCTTCTTCATATATTGCTTTAAGCTCATCAAATGTCAGACCTAATTCGTCAAGCATTGCATCAAAGGTATCCTTATCTGATTCATAAAGCTTATCCAAAGTAAAATTATCTCTTGTGAGAACATCTTTTTCCATATCGTATTCGGTTTTTGTGGGCATACTTAAAATTTCGATTGATTCAACGGGACACTCTTTAACCGTAACGGTCATTGTAGTTGTAAGCTCAGTATCCGTTTCGTTGTCATAATATACTACTTCTGCTTCATTGTCGCCGATTACATAATCATAAACGGTTATATCAATCCAACCGTCCTCATCATCGGAAGTAACGGTTTTTGTAGTACCGTCATCGTTAGTAACCGTAAGGACAATACCCTCAGCATCGCACCAGATATCGTTATCAACATCGTCAACGCCGACATAATAAACCGTTCTGTCAGGCATTGTTGTAACGCTGATTGATTCGGGTGTTGCCGCGAGAGTTGAAATTGAAGCAACTGCAAAGATAAGTGCTGCAACGAGCATTACGCTCATTATTTTTGTGAACTTTTTCATTTTCGTAAAGTCCTCCTTATTTTTTACAGATTTTTATTATCTGTTAAGTTGATTATACATCATACCATTATATATGTCAAGTCAAATATATGCTAAAAAGAAATATTTTTGGTTTTTTATGGATTATAATGAATAATATATTAAAAAGGAGGCCGCGACATATGTATTATGACAATTTTGCCGCAAGACTTTCAAAGCTTCGGCAGGAAAAAGGCGTTTCCGCTCGTGATATGAGCCTATCACTCGGTCAGAGCGAAAGCTATATTAACAAGATAGAAAATAACTACGCGATGCCCTCTATGAACGGATTTTTTTACATTTGCGAATACTTAGGAGTTACCCCCGCGGAGTTCTTTAACGAAGAACAGAAAAATCCTGTTGTATTTAACGAGCTTATAAATAATCTGAAATCCCTTAACGAAAATCAGTTAAAACTTTTGTCGGATTTTATTAAATCACTTTAAACAGAATACGCAAAGTAAAAGGGCTGCCGCAATTTATAGCGGCAATTCTTTGATTATAAAAGACAAAACTCCCTGCTTGAATTAAAGCCGGGAGTTTTGGATTTTTATGTGCGAATTATTTTCTGCTCTTGAAGAGATCGAGGATATCGTCCATATTATCGTCGTCATCAGCGCCGAAATTACTGCTGGAGCTTATATCGTCCATTGATGAATTGTATGTGGGTCTTTTTGCCATGCCGTTTCCGTCAATGCCGAAGCCTGTTGCGATAACGGTAACAATCATCTCATCGTCGAGCTTTTCGTCAAATGCAACACCGAAAATGATGTTTGCATCTTCATCAGCCTGTGAACGAACAATGCCTGCCGCTGTATCAACATCTTCCAAAGTGATATCGGGAGATGCTGTGATGCTGATGATAACGCCCTTTGCGCCTGTGATTGTTGTTTCAAGAAGGGGGCTGGAGATAGCCGCATTTGCCGCCTGCTCTGCCTTATCCTTACCGCTTGCACTGCCGATACCCATATGAGCATGACCTGCGTCCTTCATAACTGCGGTAACATCGGCAAAGTCGAGGTTAATGAACTGGGGCATTGTGATAAGGTCTGTAACTGAGTTTACGCCCTGGCGGAGAACATCATCGGCAATACCGAAAGCGTTTGCAAAGGTAATTCTCTGCTCGGAAACATATTTAAGTCTTTCATTGGGGATAACGATAAGAGAATCAACATGCTGTGCAAGCTCTGCAATACCTGCCTCTGCCTGCTTCATACGGTGACTGCCCTCAAAAGCGAAAGGCTTTGTAACGATACCTACTGTAAGAATACCTTTTTCCTTAGCGATTTCAGCAATGATGGGAGCCGCGCCTGTACCTGTTCCGCCGCCCATACCTGCTGTTACGAATACCATCTGAGTGCCTGAAAGTGCTTCGATTATAGCGTCACGGCTCTCTTCGGCTGACTTCTGACCTACTTCGGGCTTTGCGCCTGCGCCGCGGCCTGCCGTAACCTTCTCACCGATTTGGATTTTCTGGTCGGCAAGTGAACGGGCAAGAGCCTGCTTATCTGTATTGATTGCGATAAGCTCTACGCCGCCGATGCCTGCCTTTGCCATACGGTCAATAGCGTTTCCGCCGCCGCCGCCGACACCGATAACTTTAATATTAGTGATGTCCTGATACTGATTATCAATTTCGAATGCCATTTTAACATCCTCCTATGTATAGAAAATTTCACACCTATGCATTATAGTTATAGGTTATTTTAACATTATTAAAAAAAGATTGCAATATATATTGTATAGATTTTTTCTTAGATTTCAGTTTTTTTACACTTTTTTAACATTTATGCCGCCTTTGAAGAGGTTTTTGACGGACTTTCGGCGGTTTTTGATGTGCCCGCGTCGCCTGAAGCGCTGTTTTGTGCGGAAGCGTCACTTACGGAGGCGTCCGTATTACCATCCTGCGGCGGTTCCTCCTGCGTTGTGCTCTCCGCCGTTACGGTTTCTTCAAGCCAAGCACCCTGCCCCGGGACGGTTAAGTTTATGGTGCCTCTGTAAGCTGAATTTTCTTTATTCTGGGTTTCGATTGCCGCTTTGCCCAAATCAAGCTTTTTGAGGAGATTTCCGCTGTCGGTTTCACCCAATACAAGAGTTATTCTGCCCTGATATTCAAGCTTTATGTTATAAATATTGGATAAATCCACAGCCGTTATATCGGAAAGTCCGCATTCAATGCAGGCTTCTCTGACCTCTTTCAGTTTACCAAGCGCTTTTTCATTGGTAAGCGTTATAATTTTTCCCGTTTCGGCAGATACGATCTCTTCCGTTTTAAGCAAAATTAAGTTTTCGCCTATATATTCCAATCCTGTTTCCAGCACCTTTCCGTTTTCGTCAAGGATAATATAATAGCCGTCCTTTGCCGCCGCATACACGGGATCTGTTCTTTTTACGATTATTTCGAGCTTGGAGGGCAATCGCCGTTTAAACTCTGCCGAGCCGATATAGGGAAGCTGAGTTGTTATAAGTTCGTTTGCCTTTTGCTTTGAAACTAAAATCAGGTTATCCCCTGTTTTTATTCCGCTTGCCTCAATAATTTTTTCGTCTGAATATGCGCTCTCACCCGATACGGTAATTGTATTTATATCGAAAAACATTGTGAGCACAAGAGCAATTCCAACGCACAAAAAAACAAAGCAAAGCAAGGAATAAATTATAATCTTTTTGCGCCTGTTCTTTTTTCGGCGCTGATTTGTACGGTTAACAATTCGCTCGTTGCCCGAAAGCTGTTTATTCTGCACGGCTCTGTTGTTATTCGGTTTCTTGTTTTTCATCGTCCTTCATCCTTTTGATGTCCGCGCCCAAAAAGCTGAGCACATTTTCAGGAGCTTCGTATCCCCTGTCAATATGGTGAATCTCTGTTATTTCTGTTGTTCCCGAGGCGCAAAGCCCTGCGATTATCAATGCCGAGCCGCCTCTTAAATCGGTTGCCTTTACGGTTGCTCCGCTTAAATGCCGAACACCCTCAATTACCGCCATTCTGCCCTCAACATTTATTTTCGCGCCGAAACGCAAGAGTTCGCCGATATGCTTAAAGCGGCTTTCAAAAATATTTTCCACTATTACGCTTGTGCCGTCGCAAACCGTTGTAAGCGCCATCATCTGCGCCTGAACATCTGTTGGAAAGCCGGGGTACGGCATTGTGCGTATCATTCTTATTCTTTTAAGTCTGGGCGGAGCGCTTAAACACACCCATCTGCCGCTTACAGTAACATCGCACCCTGCCTCACGCAAGGGCTGAATTGTAGGCCCTATATGGGAGGGAATTATATCACGCAGACAGATTTTTCCGTTTGTAACCGCCGCCGCAATCATATATGTGGATGCGGCAATTCTGTCGGGAATTACGGTATGCTCGGTGGAATAAAGCTTTTTCACGCCTTCTATTGTCACCGTGCTGTCCCCTGCGCCGTGAATTTTTGCGCCGCACCGATTTAAGAAATCCGCCAAATCGCTTATTTCAGGCTCACGGGCGGCATTTGTGATTACAGTTGTTCCCTTTGCCAAAACGGCAGCGAGGATAATATTTTCCGTTGCCCCTACGCTGGGAAAGGAAAGTGTAATTCTTGTGCCTGTTAACCCATTTCCTTCGGCAGAACAGACGATAAAACCGTTTTCCGTTGATACGGTTGCGCCGAACTGTTCCATTGAGGAAAGGTGCAAATCTATTGGGCGAAGTCCTATTTCACAGCCTCCGGGAGTTGAAAGTACTGCCTTTCCCATTCTGCCTAAAATTCCTCCTAAAAAAACAATGGAGGAACGCATTTCATGCATGAGATTATCGGGGACATCATTTTTATTCACACCGCTTGAATCAACCGTTACCGTATGTCCCTCACGCTGAACCGTACAGCCCAGATAAGTAAGAATTTTGATTGTTGCGTCAACATCCGAAAGGCTGGGACAGTTATGTATTACCGATGTTCCGTCAACCAGCAGAGTTGCCACGAGTATGGGCAACACGCTGTTTTTGGCTCCCTGCACGGTAATCTCACCGTTCAGCCTTTTTGAGCCGTTAATTATGATTTTATCCAATTTTCACACGCCCTTTACAGTATGAAAAAATACTTTTGTCCCATACTATGCTGTTTGTGCAAAAAATGTTATTGTGTTTATTTTAGAGATGTAATTATCCGGCAGATTTCGGAAAGTGCATTGAGTTTTGCGTTTTCCCCTGCTTTTTTACCGATTTCTTCAAGCTTATTTTTGTTATTTTTAAGTTCTATTACCGTTTCGGCAAGAATTTTTCCGTTTAAATTCTTTTCTTCAATAAGAATTGCGCCGCCGTTTTCGGAAAGCGTCATTGCATTGTGAAACTGATGATTTTCCGCTACATTAGGTGACGGGATAAGTATTGACGGTTTAGAGAGCGCCTGAATTTCCGAAATTGAACTTGCTCCTGCACGGCTAATTACCAAATCACAGGCAGGAAGACAGATTTCCATATTGTCTATGTATTCACGCACCTCAATATTTGTGCCTTTGCCGTATGGAACGCCGTTTTCGGAAAGCTTTTCAGGCACCCATTTGCCGTACTGTCCCGTTGCGTGTAAAAAGCAGATATTTTTTTCTTTATAAAGCCTTGTGAGCATATCCACAACGGCGTTGTTTATTGCATTCGCACCAAGGGAACCGCCCATTGAAAGCACAAGCATATCATTTGAGCCAATTCCTAAAGTTGCTCTTGCAAAATCACGGTCGGCTTTAACGATTTGTCTGCGGACAGGAAGTCCCGTTACAATCGGAGGATTTTTGCATTTCATATGCTTTTCCGCCGCCGCTGAGGTAAGCATAACCCTGTCAACGGATTTTGCCAGAGCTTTATTTGCCACTCCCGGGAAAGCGTTTTGCTCGTGGATTGCGGTTTTTATTCCCATTTTTACTGCTGTTCTAAGCACCGGACCCGTTACATAACCACCGAAGCCGACAACTACATCGGGATTAAACTCGGAAATAATTTTTTTTGCCTCAGAGGAGGCTTTCAATGTAAGCGTTGCCGTCTTTATGTTTTCCTTTAAACCTTTTAAAGACATTTTCCGCGAAAAGCCGTTCATTTTAACGGTTTTTATTGGAAATCCCGCCTTGGGAACTATTTCGGTTTCCATTCTGCCCTCTGTTCCTACAAACAGAATTTCACAGTCGGGTTCAAGTCTTTTTATTTCCCCTGCAACGGCAACGGCAGGGTTTATATGTCCGCCTGTACCCCCTGCTACAAACATAATTCTCATAGAAAATCATTCCTTTGCCTTATTTGAGCGTGACACGGATAAAATCATACCCATTTCACAAAGCAGAATAAATATGGAGGTGCCGCCCGCCGAGAAGAACGGAAGGGAAATTCCCGTATTGGGAATAAGGTCGCTGACAACGGCGATGTTAAGAGCAACCTGAATACCGATTTGAAACGATATTCCCATTGCAAGCAATGCGCCGAAACGGTCGTTGGCACGCAGTCCTATGTGTATTCCTCTGTAAACGAGAAGCGCAAAGAGAAGAATTATAAGCGACGCGCCTACAAAGCCCAGTTCCTCGCACACAATTGAAAAGATAAAGTCGTTCTGCGGTTCGGAAACATAAAGGTGCTTTTGCTTTGACTGTCCTAATCCCGTACCTAAAAATCCGCCTGAACCGATGGCGTAAAGGGAGTTGTTGGTCTGCCAACGTGCGCCCGTAGGGTCATAATCCTTATCAAGCCATGCGGTAATACGCTCTCCTGCGTATTTTTCAAGCACCTGAGGATTGGCTATCAGGAAAACTACAGCCACGAGTATCACTCCGCCTGCAACCACAAACCATTTATACTTTACCTCGCCCATGAACATCATGATTATACCGATTCCCAGCATAAGCACAGTTCCCGAAAGGTGATTTTCAAGATAAACGAGCCCTGCGAAAACTATTATCAGCAAGCCGTAAAGAATAACTTTTGTGAAGGACTGATAAACCGTTATTTTACCCTTGCTTATTCTGAAAACCAAATCGCTGGGTACTTTTCCCGTTACGGCCTTATAATCTTTTTCAAGAAGATATGCCAAAATCAGAATAAGCCCTATTTTTGCAATTTCAGATGGCTGAAATGTTGTAAATCCAAGGTTTATCCACCGTTTAAAGCCGGGTTTATATTCAGGGAGTACAAGAACGAGCAATAAAAGTCCAACGGATACAAACACGCCCACAATTGCCGCCAATCTGAAATATTCATACCGAATTCTTGATATGGCGTACATTCCCGCAAGTCCCAAGAGTGTGAACAAAAGCTGACGGCGGAAAATAAAGGTGCTGTCACCGTTTCTGTTGTAATAACTGTAAGTATAGCTGGCGGAAAACAGCATAACAAGACCTATGGTTACGATTGTCATCAAAAGCAGGAAAAATGTTACATCCATTCCGCCGCGCGCAAAGAAAATATTTGATGATTTTTTCTTTTTAGCTGATGCCATTTTCTCACCGACCTTTCAAAAAATTCGGGCTTTATGCTATAACTCCGTACCAATAAACCGCCAAGCCCACAAGGCAGCCTACAATATTTACAAGTGAAAATACTGTTACGATTTTTCTTTCTTTCCACCCGCTCATCTCGAAATGGTGATGAATGGGCGCCATTTTAAATATTCTTTTGCCGTGAGTTGCCTTAAAGTAACCGATTTGAATAACATCGGAAAGGGCTTCTATAACATAAATTATTCCGAAAAGCACCAATATAAGCGGGCAATCAATGGCATAAGCCAATGCTACAACCATACCGCCCAAGAACATTGAGCCTGTATCGCCCATAATTACCTTTGAGGGGTAATAGTTCCAAATGAGATATCCGAGACAGCCGCCTGCAAGTGCCGCCGCCATTACGCTTATACCCAAGAACTTACTCATAAGAGCGGCTATGCAAAACGCAATCGCCGTTATTGAGGTAACGCTTGCGCAAAGGCCGTCGATACCGTCGGTAAAGTTTACGGCATTTACTGCGCCGTATATTACGCAAAAGCCGAAGAACCAGAAGAACCATTTGAGGTCAACAGCACCCACAAAGGGTATTTTCATAAATGTGAGTCCGTTAAAGTAAAGACCTGCAAGATATGCAAAAATAATGGCTACTTGGGCAACTGTTTTTTGAATTACGGTAAGTCCTAAGTTGCGTTTTTTTACAACTTTTATATAATCGTCGGCAAAGCCAACAAGACCGAAGCCTATTGCCAGAAGCAGACCGCCCACAAGCTTAACCTTATGCTGATTGGGCATTATACTGTCCCCTGCAAAGAGGTTGCCGCCCATAAGGTAATCTGTAAGGAGCACACATATTACGGCAATAATCGTACTGATTATGAACATAAATCCGCCCATATTGGGTGTTCCCTGCTTTGATTTGTGCCAAACGGGGCCTATATCAAGAATAGTTTGCCCGAATTTAAGCTTTCTCAGCCAAGGGATTATCACAAAGCCCAATAAAAATGCAATTAAAAAGCTTAAAACCGCCGCCATCGCAAGCGCTGTGTAAATCTTCATACTAAAAACTCCTTTTTAGACTTCCCAATATTTATATAATTCTTCAAAGACCTCTTCAAGCTTCATACCGCGGCTCGCCTTGAAAGAAACGGTATCGCCGCTTTTCAGTTCTTTTTTAAGAGCATCGGTAAGTGCTTGTTTACTATCAAAGGCATAAGCCCTTTTAAGACCTGATTTTTCGGCGCTTTCTGCCGTAAACCGAGACTGCTCGCCGTAGGTATAAAGTGCGTCAAGTTCGCACTGTGCCGCATACTCGCCCACCGCTCTGTGAGCAGTTTCGGAATAGCTCCCCAGCTCCAGCATATCGCCGAGGACGGCAATTTTTCTGCCCTTTGCGATTTTACAAAGAGAATTAAGCCCTGCTTTTTGTGAATCGGGGCTTGCGTTGTAGCAATCTTCAATCACCGTTATGCCGTTTACTTGATTTATGCGCTGTCTCATTCCCGCGGGAGTATATTCCGAGAGCCCTTTTGCTATGATTTCAGGCTCGATTTTATATTCAACGCCCACCGCAAAGGCGGCAAGAGCATCGTAAACATTGTGTATGCCCACCGTGGGAATAGTTATTTTCTGTCTTAAATCGCCTTTTACTGCGGTAAACTCGGTAGAAAGTCCGTTTTCGCAAATATTCTCAGCAAGTACATCGCATTTTCTATTCTCAATACCGAAGGTGATAATTTTAAAATCGTCATTTTTAACGGTTGAGAGCATGTCGTTATCGCCGTTTAAGAACAGCGGTGAGCCTTTCTTCATACCGTCAAGAATTTCAAGCTTTGCACTCAAAATTCCCTCGCGGGAGCCTAAATTTTCAATATGGGACACGCCCACATTTGTAATTACGGCGCAATCGGGCTTTGCACATTTGGAAAGCTCGGTAATCTGCCCTTTGTTATCCATTCCCATTTCGATAACGGCAAAATCATAGGAACTGTCAAGGCGGTAAAGGGTTTTGGGAACGCCGATTTCATTATTGAGATTGCCCTCGGTTTTTAAAGTTTTGCTCTTTGCGCCAAGGACGCAGGCAATCATTTCTTTCGTTGTAGTTTTACCCACACTGCCTGTAAGCCCCACAACGGTGAGGTTTTTCATACTGCATCGGTAATATGACGCTAAATCGAGAAATGCTTTTTTTGTATCTTCAACATATATAACGGGAGCGTCGCACTCTGTTTTTTTATGGCAGACAACTGCCGCCACGCCTTTTTCAGCCACATCCTTAACAAAATCGTGGCCGTCAAAGCGTTCGCCCTTAATCGCAAAAAAGAGGGTATTTTTGTCTGTATCACGGCTGTCAATGGATATGCGGCTGACATTTTTTTCATCATTTACCGTTGTACCCAAAGCCTTTGCAATTTCTGAAAGCTGAATGTTCATAAGCGTTACCTAAGCCTTAAAAAAGTCCTTTACGATTTCTCTTTCGTCAAAATGTATTTTTTCTGTTCCTATTATCTGATAATCCTCATGGCCTTTACCTGCAAGGAGAACAACATCGCCGGGTCTTGCTTTTCTCAGCGCAAACTCAATTGCCTGACGGCGATTTTCTATTACGGCAAGCTTTGCCTGTGTTTTTTCCATACCGCCTAAAATATCGTTAATTATAAGCAGGGGATTTTCCGTTCGGGGATTATCACTTGTTACAATAGCAATATCGGAAAGTCTGCCTGCAACCTTGCCCATAACAGGTCTTTTTGTGCGGTCGCGGTCGCCTCCGCAGCCGAAAACCGTTATCACCCTGCCCTTTGCAAAGGATTTTACGCAGTTAAGTATATTTTCCAACCCGTCGGGAGTATGGGCATAATCAATCATTACGGTGAAATCTTTCGGAATATCAACCTTTTCTGCTCTGCCTTTTACAGGTGAAATAACCTCTGCGGCTAAGGCTGTATCGGTGGGCGTAAATCCGAGATTTATAAGCGCCGAAATTGCGCAAAGGGAATTATATACGGTAAAACTGCCGGGTATTGGAATTTTTACTCTTTCAATACAATCCATACCCACAAACAGATATTCAGTTTCGTTTCCGTCACACACAATATTTTTTGCGGTGTAATCCGCCCTGTCCGAAACTGCCGAAACGGTCATAACTGGACATTCAATTCTATCGGCAACGGTTCTTACCACAGCGTCATCAATATTTATTATCGCCTTATCGCTCATTTTGAAAAGGGAGAGCTTTGCGTTTATGTAGCTTTCCATATCGCCGTGATAATCAAGGTGTTCGGGAGTTATGTTTGTAAGTATTCCCACTGCAAAATGCAGTCCCTCTACTCTGCTTTGGCTCAAAGCCTGCGAGGAAACCTCCATTACGCAGTACTCACAGCCGCTGTCAACGCTTTCGCGTAAAAGCCGTTGCAATTCCATAGGCTCGGGAGTTGTAAGCACGGACTCCTCCTCGCCCTCGCCGCAATCATTTTTAACAGTACCGATTATTCCGCATTTTACGGAAAGTGAGTTCAGTATTTCTTTTATGAAAAATGAGGTTGAGGTTTTTCCGTTTGTACCCGTTACGCCGATAAGTTTAAGGTTATTCGCGGGATTGCCGTAAAATGCGGCGGAAATCCGCGAAAACGCTTTTCTTGTATCGCTTACTATAATTTGCTTTTCGATTTTCAAATCGCGCTGTGTTATTACTGCCGCGGCGCCTTTTTTGATTGCCTCCGACGCAAGGCTGTGACCGTCGCATCGGTTGCCGTCGATACAAACAAAAAGTGAATTTTTTGTTATTTCCTCTGATTTATCCGTTACTCTTTCAATTTCCACATCCTCAAACGCGCTTTGCGCTACAATCCCCTTGAGAAGTGCAGAAAGTTTCATTAAAAATTACCTCATAATTTAATCTTGTACGTTTACACTTGACCTGAAATATACGGTTATGACGCTTCCCTGCTCTGCGGTGGTATCTTTTGCAACGCTTTGCTTATACGACAAAACCTCGCCGCCGCTTTGCGTTGTTCCCGATATTTTTATATTAAAGCCTGCGTTTACCGCAATGCGGTTAGCCTCTGATACTGTAAGATTTGTAAGGTCGGGTACCGTTGCTGTTTCTTTCTGAGCGGTTTCCTCTGTATATACCACCACAACGCCGTTTTTCGGCATTGGCTGATTTGCCGCGGGAGTTTGTGAAACTACGGTGCTTCCGCCGCCCACAACCTTAACTGTGAAGCCGGAAGCTTCAAGCTTTGCCTTGGCAACCTCTTTGCCCACGAGGTTGGGGGCTGTTACGGTGGCTTTTGCAAGTTCTTCATCACTGTATTGCGGGTCGATATTAAGATACGCAAGCACATTTTCAAAAATCCTGCCTGCTACGGGAGCGGCAACAGCACCGCCCGTTGTAAGGCCCTGCGGCTCGTCAACTGCAATTAAAATTGCTATTTTAGGGTCGTTTGCCGGTGCAAAGCCTGCAAATGACGCTATATTTTCACCGGGTACATTAAGCTTTTCACTTGTACCTGTTTTACCTGCTATATGATAGCCTGCTACATAGGCGTTTTTAGCTGTTCCCCAAACGACAACCTGCTCCATATATCCTGCCATTAACTTGGCAGTGCCCTCTGAGATAACCTGTCTTTTCATTGTGGGCTTCGTTTCGGACACTATATTGCCGTTTTCATCAAGTATTTTTGATACCAAATACGGCGTCATAAGCTTGCCGCCGTTGCCGATACAGGCAACTGCGTTTATCATTTGAATAGGAGTAATCTGGAAGGTCTGACCGAAAGAGGCGGAGGAAAGCTCTGCAATACCCATATGGTCAACATCATAATATGTTTTTCCTGCAACGGGAACAGATTCCGAAGGTAAATCAATACCTGTTTTTTCGGTAAATCCAAAAGCCTCAAAATACTTCATAAACTTTTCCTTACCCATGCGCTGTCCCATTGTTATGAAGAAAGTATTGCACGAATTAGGCAAAGCCTGCGCTACGGTTTGAGTGCCGTGGCTCTTATGATTAAAGCAATGCTGATAGTAATTTGCAACCTTTATTGAACCCGAGCAGTCATATGTTGTTTCAGGCGTCATAACGCCCTCCTCCAAAGCGGCGGCGGCAACAAAAAGTTTAAATACGGAGCCGGGCTCATATGTATCGCTTATTACGCGGTTTCTCCACTGTGAAAACTGTGCATTAAGCTTTTCCTCTTTCTTTTTCTGCTCGTCTTCGATTTTTTCAAGTTCCTCCAAAACGCGGGAAGAAGAAATAGTGTAAGGATAATTCAAATCGTAATCAGGCATTGTGCTCATACCGAGAATTGCGCCTGTCTGTATATCCATTACGATTCCGTAGGCATGTTTTGCCTGCGTTTCCTCTACCGCTTGGGCGAGCTGCTGTTCAAGATAATACTGGATAACCTCATTAAGGGTAAGTTGGAGGCTGTAGCCTTGAGTTGCGTCATATGTAGTTGCGTAATCGTTAGGCATATCGCCTGCCAAAGCATTTTTTGCAGTTATAATTCTACCTGATTTGCCTGTAAGCTGGGTATTGTATTGAAGTTCAAGCCCCGATCTTCCCGTATCCTCCGAGCCTGTGAAGCCCACAACCGTTGACGCAAACGAGCCGAGAGGATAATAGCGCTTTGTGTCGGGGTCGATACCCACAATCATACTGAGCTTTTGGTCTTTATGTGCTTTAATGTATTCTTCAAGCTGTGCTTTCTGACTGTTATCAATTTTACCGATTATCTTTTCGTAACCGCTTTCGCTGCGGTTAACCTTTTTTTCAAGAGTTTCTCTGTCGAGCTCAAAAATCTCCGCAAAGCCGTCCACAAGCAGAGTTTTCTGCTCATCGCTTGATATTTTTGATGGATTTATATAAACGAGCCACGCAGAAGCGCTCTGTGCAATGATTTTCATATTGGAATCGTAAATAGTTCCTCTGTGGGCATTTACAACCGTATCGCTCAACTGATTCCTTTCGGCTTTCAGGCGATATTCTTCGCCTTTTACAATTTGTATCCAGAAAAGGTTTCCGATAAGGACAAGCAAAAACAGGCAAAAGCCCGCAAATGCAATATGCGAGCGAAAAGACATAATTCTTGTCGGTTTTTTCTTCATACCTTCTCTCCTTTCCGATACGGTGGCAAATCCACGATTCCCTTTACAATAAAACAACGAGAGTCAAGAAATATTACCTTAACTCCCTTTGTTTTTTGCTCTTCTCACCTTTATCAATATATTATTGGTTTGCGTCTTTTATTACCTCTGATTTCTGCGTATTCTTTCCGTTTACCACAATTACCTCATCGGGGTCGGAAAGGTCCACATAAACCACCTGATAATCCTGCACCTTAACCATGCCAAGGTTATTAACGGCGTAATCCTCAACCTTATTGATTGATACGATTGAATTCAATTCATTATTAAGCTTTACGGTATCGCTTTGAGCCGTTTTCATTGAATTTTCAACTCTGCTTATATCTCTGTTTATTTCATCAAGCTGAACGCGGCTGTATATAACGGCGGCAAAGAACATAAGTGCCGCTACTGCTATGACAAATATTTTTGTTGCTCTTTTGCCTGCGGCTATGGACTGCACACGGAGCTGCTTTTGTGACGGTTTATTCTTTTTTACAAGCTCAAGCTGAGGCTTTTTCTGTGCCGGAGCGTTAATTTTGGGAGCCGCAGTTCCCCGTGACACTGTTTTGGGCTCAAAGCGCTCAAAATCGTATGAGGTGTATTTATTATACTGTGCCATCCGTCTCTTTCCTATCCTTTACTTTATTTTTTCAACCGTCCGCAGTCTTGCACTGCGGCTTCTGTTATTCGTTTCAAGTTCCGTCTCGCCTGCCGTTATTCCCCTGTTTATAAGCCGTCCCGCAGGTGCTTTTCCGCACACGCAAACGGGAAAATCCTTGGGGCAGGTGCAACCGACTGTAAATTCTTTGAACTTTTCCTTTACCGTTCTGTCCTCTAAGGAATGAAAGGTTATTATTGAAAGCCTGCCTCCCATTGTGAGGCAATCGAACATATCCTGAACTGCATCTGACAGAATTGAAAGCTCATCATTAACTTCAATTCTGATTGCCTGAAAGGTTTTTCTTGCGGGGTGACCGTCGCGCCTTGCTTTTGCGGGAACGGAGTTTTTCACAATTTCCGCCAGTTCAAGCGTTGTTTCAATCGGCTTTACGCTTCTCGACTTTACAATGCTTTTGGCAATGCTCCTTGCAAACTTTTCCTCGCCGTATCGGCTGATAATATTTGCAAGTTCCTGCTCGGAATAACCGTTTACAACGTCAAATGCGCTTTTGCCGGATTTGCTCATTCTCATATCAAGAGGAGCGTCCTTATGAAAGGAAAAGCCTCTTTCCGCATTGTCAAGCTGAAATGAGCTTACGCCCAAATCCGCAAGGATACCGTCAGCTTTTCTGCCGTTCAGAATACTCTTAATATTTGAAAAGTTATCGTTTACGATTTCAACTCTACCGTCGGAGCCGATGCGTTCTTTTATGACCTCGATAGCGTCTGGGTCGCGGTCAATAGCAACAAGTTTTCCGTTTCCAAGCCTTTCGAGAATTGCTCTTGAATGGCCTGCTCCGCCGCAGGTGCAATCAACATACAGCCCGTCCGGCTTAATATTCAAAGAATCAAGCGTTTCTTCAAACAGTACTGAAATATGTTTAAACTCCATATCCGCCACCGTCAGAATACGAAGGTATCCATCTTATCAATTTCAGAGAGCGGAACAGATGCCTGCTTGAAGTTTTCAGGCGCCCAAATTTCAATTCTTTTACCTGCGCCGACAATAACGGCGTCCTTAGTAAGCCCTGCGTGGGCAAGCTGTTCTGCGGAGAGTGTTACTCTGCCCTGCTTATCGGTGGAGGCCTCCGCCGCGTTGCTGAAAAACGAGCGCTGTGCGGCACGGTTGGGATGATTTATGAACTGCTGGCTGACCTCTTCAAAGCGTTCTTTATCATAGATATAAAGGCACTTATCAGGTCCGCTGAAAAGAACAAACTCCTCACCCAGCATTTCGCGGAACTTTACAGGAATGAAAAGGCGGTTTTTAGCATCAAGACTGTGAAAATACAAGTTTGAAAACATCATCGCCACTCACTCCTTTCGTAAAGTTAAAAATTATCTATTTACCCATTTAAGTGTTATTAGGGTGCACTATTTCCCCACTTACACGATTATTATATATCCTTTTTTACTTAATTGCAATAGTTTTTTCAATTCTTTTTACAAAATTTTATTGGTAAAATTATGCAAAATAAACAAAGTCGAATAGTGTTAAAAAAGGGCAAAAAAATACCGTTACCCGAGAAAAACAGGGGTAACGGCATTTTAAAAATGTCGGTTTTTATTCGAATTTCTTTTTATAATTTTCAATAGCAGCGTCTATAATATCCACTGCCGCAAGGACGCCCTTTGCCTCGTCAATGGCTGTTGATTTATTTTCAAGCATTTTATAAACCTTGAAGAAATGTATCATTTCATCGAAAATGTGAGGCGGAAGCTGGCTTATGTCTTTATACCCGTTATATGTGGGGTCGCCGAAGGGAATTGCTATGATTTTATCATCGGGCGCGCCGTTATCCACCATTGAAATTACACCTATGGGATAGCAGTGGACAAGCGCCATAGGCTCAATCTTTTCGGAGCAAAGCACGAGAACATCAAGGGGGTCGTTATCCTCCGCATATGTTTTGGGAATAAATCCGTAATTTGCGGGATAGTGAGTAGAGGTGTGCAAAACTCTGTCCAGCTTCAACATTCCCGTTTCCTTATCGAGCTCATATTTCATTTTACTGCCCTTGCTGATTTCAATTACGGCGTCAAAGGCTTTTCTCGTTATTCTTTCACTGCTTATATCATGCCAGATATTCATTATTTCTTAACTCCTTTATGCTTCTCAATCAATTCTTTTCTCACGCGCCAAAGTTTTTCTGACAAATCCACATAATAAGTATGAGGATTTTCAAAGCGTTTGACCTCTTCCCAGAGATTGTCAATCTGCTCGGCACAATACTCTCTTATTTCCTCCATGGTGGGTTCATTATAAACGCATTTTCCGCCGATAAACACAGGCACAAGCAGTTTTCTAGCCACGAAGCCCTCGACCTCCTTGCGTTTCCAAGTAAAATCGGGGTCGAACAGCATATATGGCTTTGATTCGTCAATTTCTTCGTCTTCAAGCGTCAGTACATCGGCAATCGCCTTGCCGGTTTCACAGTCAAACAAACGGTAGAGCATTTTTGAGTGAGGCGTTGTGATTTTGCTTACATTTTCCGAAAGATTGATTTTCGGGATAAGCTCACCGTCCTTTTCAACGGCGCAAAGCTTATAAACTCCGCTGAAAATGGGAGACGAGGCGGAATTTATCAGCCTTTCACCCACAATAAAGCAATCCACCTTTGCGCCCTGCAAGAGCATATCGCTGATTATATATTCATCGAGAGAATTGGAGGCGGTAATTCCGCAGTCGGGATAGCCTGCCTCATCAAGCATTTTTCTTACCTTTTTTGAAAGATATGTTATATCTCCCGAGTCAATTCGCACGCTGACAGGGCGTTTGCCCATAGGCAGGAGAACATCGTTAAAGGCTTTTATTGCGTTGGGGACACCTGAGCGTATGGTATCATAGGTATCCACAACAAGAGTACAGTCATCGGGATAGCGCTTTGCATATTCGCAAAATGCCTCGTATTCCGAATCAAACATCTGCACCCAGCTATGAATCATTGTGTTGATTGTGGGAATTTTAAACTTTTTGCCTTGAAGAATACCCGATGTGCCCACACAGCCGCCTATATATGCGGCACGGGAGCCGTAAAGTGCATTATCAAAACTTGTGGCACGGCGCGTACCGAACTCTGCAACGGCAGTCCCCTTTGCGGCACGGACAAGGCGGTTTGCCTTTGTTGCAATAAGGCTTTGATGATTCATACAAATCAACAGTATTGTTTCAAGAAGCTGAGCCTGAATTATCGGCCCTTTAACCTTAATTACGGGTTCGTTGGGGAAAATCGGCGTACCCTCGGGCACCGACCATATATCGCAGGAAAACTTGAAATTCCGCAGATAATCTATAAACTCTCCTGAAAAGCCGCAGTCCGAAAGATACTGCAAATCTTCTTCCTTAAAACTTAGATTTTTCACATATTCTATTATCTGAGAAAGTCCTGCAAAAACGGCGAAGCCGCCGTTATCAGGCACTTTTCTGAAAAACAGGTCAAAACAGGCAATTTCTTCCGATTTTTTGCCCTCAAAATAACCGTTGGCCATTGTCAGCTCATAAAGCTCTGTCATAAGGGACAAATTTCTGCCGAGAGATGTATTTTCCATTAAAATCACTTCCTAAAAGAATACATATATATTTTACCAAACAATTAAATAAAAGTCCATAACAAATCTTGAATAAACCGCAAAACAAGTTTATAATACTATTAAATTCAAGGAGTGATTTTATGAGCGATTTTAAAGATTTGATTTTAAAAAGAGAAAGCTGCAGAAATTACAGCGAGAAAACTGTTGATACATCTCTTATTTTAAAATGTGTTAAGGCGGCAAGGTTAGCGCCGTCAGCCTGCAACTCACAGCCGTGGAAATATTACATTGTCAACGATGAAAAAAACGCAGAGAAGGTGCGTCAATGCGTTCAGCCTAACGGGGCTAACAAGTTTACCGACAAGTGCCCCGCATTTGCAATTGTGACAGAGCAGACCGCAACGCTGAAGCCCCATGTTGCCGCAAGAGTACACAGCCAAAAATGGGCTGAAAACGATATAGGACTTTCCGTTGCCCATTATTGCTTGCAGGCGGCTGATTTAGGGCTCGGCACATGCATTATAGGTATGGTGGAAGAAGACAAGATGCGTGAATTGTTAGGTATTAACGATAAAATCCGTCTTGTTATTGCAACGGGATATTCCGCTGACGAAAATCCGAGAGAGAAAAAGAGGAAAGCGCTTGAAGAAATGTGCGAAATCCTGAACTAAATTTTCAAATATGCCCGAATTTTCTGTTTGGTTTATGTAAAGTTTACCTTTTGTTTAAAAACCTATACTATCATCTCACCGTAATTTGATTTTGAGGTGTATGAGATGAAGAAAAAGATAAAAAAGTTTTTCACAGGTTTCTTTGACCTTGACGGAAAGAATCACATAAGCGGTTATGAGCTTTTCGGTATATTTATGATATGCAATGTACTTGGGTACTGCATTGAGATGGTATATGGATATATTACTAACGGATACTGGGAAAGCCGTCAATCCCTCGTTATCGGTCCGTTCGGACTTGCATACGGTTTGGGAGGAATTCTTTTATCTGTTTTCCTCTATAAAGATTACAATAAGAAATGGTGGAAAATATTCTTAAAGTCGATGCTTCTCGGCAGTATTGCCGAATATATAATGTCTTTGGGAGAAGAACTGGTTTTCGGTCATGTTTCATGGGATTACAGCAATATCCCGCTGAATCTGAACGGCAGGATTTGTTTGCTTTATTCGATTTATTGGGGAATACTCGGACTTGTGTGGGTAAAAATTATATATCCGCTGTTCATAAAATTTATACATAAAATCCCTATAGTGCTTGGAAAAATACTCTTTTGGGCTTTATTTATATTTATGTTTTTTGATATTATCCTGTCCTGCGAGGCTGTGTCGCGCCACCAACAAAGGCAAATGGATATTCCGGCACAAAACTCATTTGACGAATTCCTTGACAAGCATTTTGACGATGAATTTATTAAAAAGGTATATGCCAACGCCGTAGAAGTTTGATAAATATAACAAACTGCGCAGCTGTCATTCGCAAATGACAGCTGCGCAGTTTTTCCTTACAATCTATAATCTTACCGATATTCCGTTATCGTGGAGATAGTGCTTCAAGTCCATAATGGGTATCTCATTAAAGTGGAAAAGAGAGGCGGCAAGTACTGCGTCTGCCTTGCCCTCATTAAAGGCGTCAAGAAAATGAGATTTTGCTCCTGCTCCTCCCGATGCGATTACGGGAACGCCTACACTTTCGGAAACCGCACGGTTCAGCTCGTTATCATATCCCCGCTTTTGACCGTCGCAATCCATACTTGTGAGCAAAATTTCGCCTGCGCCCCTTTTGACTGCCTCTTGCGCCCATTTTACCGCATCAATACCTGTTGGAATTCTGCCGCCGTTGAGATAGACTTCCCAGCCCTTTTCATTTCTCTTGGCGTCAATAGCGCATACAACGCACTGACTGCCAAATTTATAAGATGCCTCGTTTATAAGGTCGGGATTGCGGACAGCCGCCGAGTTTACCGAGATTTTGTCGGCTCCCGCACGGAGAAGCTCTTTAAAATCCTCAACGGTGCGTATTCCGCCGCCAACGGTAAAGGGAATAAAAATGCTATCGGCAACCTTTCGCACAATTTCAAGCATTGTTCCCCTACCCTCGTGAGTTGCGGTAATATCAAGGAGTACCAATTCATCTGCGCCTTTTTTATTATACTCAATAGCACATTCAACAGGGTCGCCTGCGTCACGAATGTTCACAAAACTGACGCCCTTTACCACTCGACCGTTTTTTACATCAAGACAGGGAATTATTCTTTTTGCGTACATTATTTTCCCTCCATTGATGCGAAATTCCGAAGTATGGCAAGCCCCACATCTCCGCTTTTTTCAGGGTGGAACTGAGTTGCGAAAACATTGCCCTTGCCTACTGCGCTGTGAAAATCAATGCCGTAATTCGTTACGGCGGCAACATCGTTTATATCATCGGCTTCAAGATAATATGAATGGACAAAATAAACATAAGAATTTTCGGGCACACCCATAAAAATCGCGTCATTTTGCTTAATGTTTAATGAGTTCCAGCCGATGTGGGGAATTTTAAGCCCCATATCCGAGGGAAAACGGCGGATTTTGCCTTTGAATATGCCCAGTCCCTTTACTCCGAGAGATTCCTCTGACTCATCAAAAAGTAATTGAAGCCCGAGGCAAATACCCAAAAACGGCTTGCCGCTTTCGGCGCATTGCTTGACGGTTTTTGTAAGGTTATTCCTTTCCATGGACTCCATAGCATCACCGAAGGAACCCACGCCGGGCAAAATTACTTTATCAGCCGACAAAATCTTTTCGGCATTGTCTGTAATTATACTTTCAGCGCCGATATAATCAAGCGCTTTTTTGACGCTTTGCAGATTGCCCGCGCCGTAATCTATTATGGCTATCATACAGTTGCTTCCTTTTTTTAATATGCGGATATTTTACCATACCGAATAAAAGTTATCAATAGTAAAAAAATTGTCGCAACGGATAAAAAACTTTAAAAAAAGGCTTGACTATTAAATAATGATGTGATATTATATTCAAGCGTTAAGCGCTGGTGTAGCTCAGTTGGTAGAGCAGCTGATTTGTAATCAGCAGGTCGGGGGTTCGAGTCCGTCCACCAGCTCCATCCTTTTTATTCGATATGGGTAGGTTCCCGAGTGGCCAAAGGGAGCAGACTGTAAATCTGCCGTCGACGACTTCGGTGGTTCGAATCCACCCCTGCCCACCAGAAAAAGACCAAGTCATATGACTTGGTCTTTTTCAATGAAATTCGTTCC
>JBJEPX010000066.1:0-34926 GCA_051881455.1 Candidatus Fimenecus sp.
CGCAATGAGTATTGCAACGGAAAAAAGAGATACCACACTTTCCACAAAGGGGAGTCTTTGATAAATGATAATTTTTCCCGCTATTGATATAAAGGATAGAGAATGTGTAAGATTATATAAGGGCGATTTCGCTACAGCCGCAAAGGTTGCCGAAAGTTATATGGATACCGCTTTAAGTTTTAAAAAATCAGGCGCACAGTGGATACATATGGTTGACCTTAACGGCGCTCTTAACGGCGAGCGGATAAACAGCGAAATTTTTATAGATGTTGCAAAAAACAGCGGTTTAAAGGTTGAGGTGGGCGGCGGAATCCGTTCCATGCAGGATATTGCCTTTTATCTTGAAAAGGGAATAGAGCGTGTGATAATCGGCTCGGCGGCGCTTAAAAACCCCGATTTGGTGAAAGAGGCGTGCCGTGAATACGGCGATAAAATCGCTGTGGGTATCGATGCTAAGGACGAAATGGTAGCCACCGAGGGCTGGACGGAAAAAAGCAATACCCATTATATTGACCTTGCAAAGGAAATGGAACAATTCGGTGTAAAGTATATTATCTTTACAGATATTGATTGCGACGGTATGCTTTCGGGACCGAATTTGGAACAGCTTGTGAAGCTCAACGACGCCGTTTCATGTAATATTACAGCCAGCGGCGGAATTAAAGATATACGCCATATCAAGGCTTTGGAGGCGGCAGAGCTGTACGGCGCCATATGCGGACGGTCTCTTTACAGCGGAACGCTCTCTCTTAGTGAGGCAGTAAAGGAATGTGAGGTGTAAAGCTTTGGAACTTGACAAGTTTTTTGTAAAATCGGAGCTTATTCCTGCAATTATTCAAGAGGAAAAAACGGGCGAGGTGCTTGTGCTTGCCTATATGAATAAAGAGTCTATGGCAAAAACTCTCGAAACAGGCTATACTTGGTTTTGGAGCCGTTCTCGCCAAGAACTTTGGAATAAGGGTGCAACATCAGGACATCTTCAAAAAGTAGTTTCAATTCACGGCGACTGTGACGACGACACATTGCTCATA
Organism: Candidatus Fimenecus sp.; assembly: GCA_051881455.1. Classification (GTDB taxonomy): domain Bacteria; phylum Bacillota; class Clostridia; order Oscillospirales; family Acutalibacteraceae; genus Fimenecus. Next base: position 1,032 of record JBJEPX010000066.1, read on the forward strand.
AAAGTTGAGCAAACAGGTCCTGCCTGCCACACAGGCAGTAAATCTTGCTTTTTCAATAAGATAAAATAAGGTGAACAAAATGAACGATACATTGCAAAATCTTTACGATACTATTATTTCAAGGCGTGAAAATCCCCAGGAGGGCTCATATACCTGCTATCTTTTCGATAAAGGACTTGATAAAATCCTCAAAAAGGTAGGGGAGGAGTGCTCAGAAACCATTATTGCCGCTAAAAACGGCATTAAGGAGGACACTGTGGGCGAGATAAGCGACCTTATCTTCCACCTTTTCGTGATGATGGCAAACGAGGGTATATCCGTCCAAGATGTTATGGCGGAGCTTGATAAACGCAGTGAAAAAACAGGTAATTTAAAAACTTTTCACCAAGTTGATAAAAATACCTGATTGGGGGAGAACTTATGATATTTCTTTGGATTGTTTTGGGGCTTTTAGGGCTGTTTATTGTTATAACGCTTATCAGAGCCGCGTTTTTCAAGCCCGCAAAGGTTGAAACAACGCCCCTCACAGAGGAAAGCGTTGATATTGACCGTTATTGCACAAACCTTTGCGATGCAATTAAGATTAAGACGATTTCTAACTATGACCGCGATTTGGTTGATTGGGCGGAATTTGATAAATTCCACGCATTTTTAGAGGAACGCTATCCTCTAATTCATAAGACCATGACAAAAACAAAAATTGCCGATGCAAGCCTTGTTTTTAAGTGGGAGGGCACAGACCCTTCTCTTGACGGTATTGCTCTTTTAGGCCATCAGGATGTTGTGCCCATTGCAGAGGGAACGGAACAAGATTGGGAGCATCCGCCCTTTGACGGCGTGAATGACGGCGAATTTATCTGGGGCAGAGGCGCTATGGATATGAAAAACCATCTCATCGCCGTAATGGAAAGCGTTGAAGCGCTCATATCTGAGGGCTATCAGCCAAAGCGCACCGTTTACATATGTTTAGGCCATAATGAGGAGGTCGTTGCCGCTCCCGATAACGGTGCAAAGGCCATTGCTAAGTATTTTGAGGAACAGGGAGTGCACCTTGAAGCCGTCCTTGACGAGGGCGGAGCAATTCTCCCCGCAACGGTCAAGGGCGTTGTGGATTGTAACCTTGCAGGTGTTGGAATTGCCGAAAAAGGTAGCGTTAATTATAAAATCAGCGTAAACGCTAAGGGCGGGCATTCCTCACAGCCCCCCGAGCATACGGCTCTCGGTCACCTTGCAGATGTTATTAAGGATATTGAAAATCATCAGTTTAAGGCTACAATGCCCGATTTTGTTTATGATTTGTTTACCTCAATCGGAAAGCGCAGTACATATCCTGCAAAGCTTTTATTTTGCAACCTTTGGCTTTTAAAGCCTCTTGTGGTAAAGATTATGACAAAAATTCCCCCTGCCGCGTCACTTATCCGCACCTGTACGGCAGTTACCATGGCGCAGGGCAGTCCTCAGTTTAATGTGTTGCCGCAAAAAGCGTCAATAACCGTAAACTTCCGCACCATGCCGGGCGTTACCGTTAAAGATGTTGAACAGCATATTAAAGACAGCGTCCGCAACAAGAATATTGACATTGAATTTCTTGTGGGAAAGGAAGCCTCAAAGGTTTCGCCCACCGATTCCAAGGCATTTAAGGTAATCAAGGAGCTTTGCGAAAGCTCAAACGAGAAGAATCTCGTTGCACCGTTCCTTGTAATGGGCGGTACGGACTCATATAACTATGAAAATGTGTGCGAAAATATTTACCGTTTTGCTCCCTTTGTTGTAAACACAGGACTTTTGCTTTGCACTCACGCTACAAACGAAAGGCTGCCCCTTGACAGTATTGAAGAAGCTCTCAAATTCTTTAAGCGTTATGTAAAAAGAATGACCGAAGATTAAGCCTTTATTTTAATTTTACTATTGAAATAAACAACACGGTATGGTATAATAAGCCCGTAAATTCATGCGAAGCTTCCGGATTGTAACGAGTGGATTTACAAAAATCAGCCTCCCTTTTCGGGAGGCTGTGTTTTTTTGTATGCATTTTAAATTCCGAAATAATTTTTTGCGTTGTTAAAGGAAATATCCGCAACGATTTGTGAAAGAAAAGCAATATCGCAGGGATATTTGCCCTCCTCAACAAGGTCGCCTAAAAGCTCGCAGAGAATACGGCGGAAATATTCGTGGCGGGGGTAAGATAAAAAGCTTCTTGAATCCGTAACCATTCCCACAAATTTGCCGAGAACGCCCAAGTTTGCAAGGGCTTTCATCTGCTGACGCATACCGTCATAATTGTCGTTAAACCACCAAGCGGAGCCAAACTGGATTTTGGATTGCGCCTCGCTTGACTGGAAATTGCCAAGCATTGTGCCCAGAACATAATTATCCTTGGGATTAAGGGTGAACAATACGGTTTTGGGAAGCGAACCTTTTACCTCCAAGGCGTCAAGATAACGGGAAAGTCCGTGTGCCAAACGGTAATCGTCAACGGAGTCAAAGCCTGTGTCGGGCCCGAGCAAATTAAACATTTTTGTGTTATTGTTTCTCATTGCGCCGAAATGAAGCTCCATCACCCAGCCACGCTTTGCATACTGCTCGCCGAAGAACATGAGCAGTGCGGTGCGGTACATATCAAGCTCTTTAACGGTGAAAGTACCGTGAGAGAGCGCCTTTTTGAAAATTTCTTCAAGCTGCTCGTCCGTTGCAGGCTCAAAGGGACAGTAAGCAAGGGCATGGTCACTTGCTCGGCAGCCCATTTCATCGAAAAACTCAATTCTCTTTTCAAGGGCGTGAAGCAGAGATGCAAAGCTGTCGATTTGCATATGGTTGGCTTTTTCCATTGCCTCAATCCATGGAATAAACACATCGCTTTCAATCAGGAAGGATTTATCGGGACGGAAAGCGGGAATCACCTTGCATTTAAAGGAACTGTCCGCCGCTAAGAGCTTGTGGTATTCAAGGCTGTCCGCCGCGTCGTCCGTTGTGCAAACGCAGGCAACATTTGACTTTTCAATAAGCTCGCGGGGAGTAAAACCGCCTGCTTCAATTTTTGCGTTGCACTTCTCCCATATGGAGGGTGCGGATTTTGGGCTTAACGGCTCGTAAATGTCAAAATATCTCTGCAATTCCAGATGAGTCCAGTGATAAAGAGGATTACCGATGCAGTAGGGGAGCGTTTCCGCGTATTTCAGGAATTTTTCGTATCCCGTGCTGTCGCCCGTTATGAATTTTTCATCAATACCGTATGAGCGCATGGCTCTCCATTTGTAATGGTCGCCGCCGAGCCAAAGCTCTGCAATATCGGCAGGCTTGCGGTTTTCGTAAATCTCTTTCGGGGACAAATGACAGTGCCAGTCAAAAATCGGCGTATCCTTTGCACCGTAATTGTATATTTCCTGCGCTGTATCAGTGGTCAGCAGAAAATCGTCGTTCATAAAAGCTTTCATCAGAATCACCTTGCCATTATATTAAATACATCTGTTTTCATCATTGTATCATATTTTTCGGGAAAAGCACATACTTAAATTAAAATTTACGATTTTGTAATTGTTTTGTCACCTAAGAAAGCCAACATACTATTGAAATAAGCGGCGTAATATGTTACAATAAAACGAATTATATTGATTTTCAGAGGTAATTTTATGTCAGGACATTCAAAGTGGAGTACAATCAAAAGAAAAAAAGAAAAAACCGATAACGCCAGAGCAAAGGTGTTTACCAAAATCGGCAGAGAAATTGCCGTTGCGGTTAAAGAGGGCGGCCCCGACCCCGCGGGCAACTCAAAGCTTAAAGATGTAATCGCAAAGGCAAAGGCGAACAATGTTCCCAACGATAATATCGAAAGAATTATCAAAAAAGCGGCGGGCGACGGCAGTGCAGACAACTACGAGGAAATCGTTTATGAGGGCTACGGTCCTTCGGGAATTGCGGTAATTGTTGAAACTCTTACCGATAACCGGAACAGAACTGCCGCAGATGTTCGTCACTATTTTGATAAATACGGCGGAAATATGGGGCAGAGCGGCTGCGTTTCCTTTATGTTCAGCCGTCAGGGCGTTATTCTTTTTGAAAAAGAGGGTATTGATGAGGACAAGCTTATGGAGGACGCTTTGGAAGCAGGCGCCGTTGATTTCATAACAGACGATGAAATTTACGATGTACGCACCGAGCCGTCAGATATGGGCGCAGTTCGCGATGACCTTGAAGCCAAGGGCTATACCTTTGTATCGGCAGAGGTGGAGTATGTTCCTTCAACCTACACAACTCTTTCCAACCCCGACGATATTAAGAATATGGGCAAGATGCTTGAAATGTTTGAGGACAACGACGATGTCCAGAATGTTTACCATAACTGGGAAAACGAGGACGATTACGAGGGTTAATATTACCGTTACCCTAGATTTCCAAGGGAAGTGTTCTTTTGAAAATACTGATGGTTTCACAGCATTTTTATCCCGATAATTTCAGGGTAAACGATATTGTGAGAATGCTCGCTGAAAAAGGTCACAGCGTCACGGTGCTGACTTCACTGCCCGATTACGCAAGCGGCAAAGTGCCTGCTGATTGCAAAGGCTTGAAAAACAGGAAAATAAACTGGAACGGTGCAACGGTTATCCGCTGTTTTTCCATTGCTCGAAGAAGCGGACTGATTTTCAGAGCACTGAATTACTTTTCCTTTTTCCTTTCTTCAACCGTAAAGGCGCGCCGCCTTAAAGAAAAATTTGATGTTGTTATGTGCTATCAGACCTCTCCCGTGCTTATGGCTAACGGTGCAAGAGCGGCGGCGAAAAAGCAAGGAATACCGTTTTTCCTTTATTGCCTTGATTTGTGGCCCGAATCACTTAAAGCGTGGCATGTGGGCGAGGGTAACCCTTTATTTAAGCTTATGAGCCGTTATTCCCGTGGTATTTATAACAGTGCCGACAGAGTGGGTGTAACCTCCGAACCGTTTATTGATTATCTTCACGAGGTAAACGGCGTACCGAAAGAAAAGCTTTTCTATATTCCTCAGCATGCCGAATCCCTTGATTTGGAACCGAAAGAGAGAAACGGAAATGTTGTTTTTGCCTTCGGCGGCAATATAGGCAGTGTTCAGAATATCGAATGTATTATAAAGGCCGTGGGCGAAATAAAGGATGTACCCGGTTTCAGCGTTGAAATATACGGTGACGGAAGCGAGCTCCAAAATTGCAAGGCGCTTTCTGAAAAGATGGGTACGGATAAGATAATAACATTTTTCGGCAGAGTGGACAGAGAGACTCTGGCAGAAAAATATAAAAATGCAGACGCATTCTTGTTAACTTTAAAGCCCGAGGGCATAATCGGCCAAACCTTGCCTGCAAAGCTTCAGGAGTATATGTCGGGCAACAGACCTGTTATCGCATCTATTGAGGGCGCGGCGCAAAAGGTTATAGGAGAGTCAAAATGCGGAGTTTGCGTTCCTGCCGACGATTATTCTGCGCTGGCGGCGGCTATGAAGAATTTTATCCTAAACGGAGAAGAATTTGAAGGCTGTGCTCAAAACGGCAAGGAGTATTTCCTTAAATATTTTACGGTAGAAAAGTTTATTGCCGACCTTGAAAATCATTTTGAGGAACTCGTTTCGGCGTCACCTAACGGAGAAAAGCAATGAAAATACTTCAAATTAACTCGGTGTGCGGTTTCGGCAGTACAGGCAGAATAGCCGTCCAAATACAAAAAGCGGTTGAGAATAACGGCGGTGAGGGCGTTATCGCTTTCGGCAGAGGCGAGGCCCCCGACGGTGTTAATTCCTATAAAATAAACAGCGATATTGATGTAAAGCTTCACGGTGCTTTCTCAAGAATAACCGACAGGCAGGGCTTTTATTCAAAGGGAGCAACACGCCGCCTCGTAAGCTTTATTAAAGAATATAATCCCGATGTGATTCATCTTCATAATATCCACGGATATTATCTTAACGCAAAAATATTGTTTAATTTTCTTGCAGAGTACGGCAAGCCTGTTGTATGGACTCTCCATGACTGTTGGGCATTTACGGGGCATTGCTCATATTTTTCATATGAGGGCTGTGATAAGTGGAAAAGCGGCTGTTATTCCTGCCCGCTTAAAAATGAGTATCCCGCAAGCCTTCTTATGGATAATTCAAAAAAGAATTATGATGAAAAGAAGCAGCTTTTCACAGCTTTAAAAAATGCTGTAATCGTAACGCCGTCAAAGTGGCTCGGTGGAATTGTAAAGGAGTCTTTTCTGGGCAAGTTTCCCGTAAAGGTGATATATAACGGAGTTGATCTTGATTGCTTTAAGCCCACAGAAGGCGATTTTAAAGAGAAATACGGCATTGAAGATAAAAAAATCGTATTAGGCGTTGCAAGTGTTTGGGAAAAAAGAAAAGGCCTTAATGATTTCTTTAAATTGAACAAAATAATCGACGATGAATATAAAATCGTGCTTGTGGGGCTTAATGACGCTCAGATTTCCGAATTGCCTGAGGGCATTATTGGAATAAAGAGGACAAGCAGTGCCCGTGAGCTTGCCGAAATATATACTGCGGCAGATGTGTTTGTCAATACAACATATGAGGATAATTATCCTACAACCAATTTAGAGGCGCTTTCCTGCGGCACGCCTGTTGTAACATATAACACGGGCGGAAGTCCCGAAAGCGTTGCGGAGGGTAACGGCTTTACAGTACCGCAGGGCGATGTGAACGCAATTGCAGAGTTCTTGCCAAAGGCAGTAGAACTGAAAGTTGTTACCAACGGCGAATTCAGCGCCTCCATAAAATACGAGGAATACGTTTCTCTGTATAAAGAAATAATTTCAAATAGTAATTAGGCTTTTACCGATTTTTAATCGTGACGGAAAGATTTCGGAGGTCATTATGGAAAATATGGATTTTTTGCCCAAGCTTCATTCCTGTCAGCTTATAATAGCAAGGGAAATAAAGCGGATTTGTGATGAAAACAACATAAAATACTTTATTATTGCAGGAACTTTGCTGGGCGCAGTCAGGCATAAAGGCTTTATCCCATGGGATGACGATATGGATATCGGAATGCTGCGAGAGGATTACGAGCGTTTTGTCCATCTTGCCGAAAAAAAGTTGGGCGAGGATTTTTTCCTGCAAACAACCGATACGGATGCGTCTTACGGGCTGAATTTCGCCAAGGTGCTGTTAAAAGACACAAAGCTTGTTGAGCAGTCGGCCGGCAACTGTGCTCAAAAGGGAATATTTGTAGATGTATTCCCCTTCGACGCTGTTCCCGAAAATTCCGCGCAGGAGGAAAAACACGAAAAAAGCACATATTTTTACAGAAGACTTCTGCTTGCAAAAAAGAAATATAATGTTTGCAAGAAAAATGAATATGTAAAAAAAGCTGTTTATACGGGGCTGGGCGTTTTAGCGTCATTTTACAGCTCAAAAAAGCTTTGCAATAAGCTTGAATACGAAATACAGAAGTACAACGGTCAGCCGAACAGTGAAAAAATAGTTAATATCGGCGGCGCATACGGTTATAAAAAAGAAACAATTATGCGCACTTGGGTGGAAAATACCGTTGAACTTCCATTTGAGGATATGACCCTTGCCGCACCCGCGGATTACAAGGCGTATCTTGAATATTTCTACGGTGATTATATGACGCCTCCTCCCGAGGACAAGCGTTATAACCGCCACGGAATTGTTGAGCTCGATTTCGGAAAGTATGCCGATTAAATGGCGTGTAAGGAGATTTAATATGAAAAAAGTTATTACTTACGGAACCTTTGATTTGCTTCATTACGGACACATTCAACTTTTACGCCGCGCAAAGGCATACGGTGATTACCTTATAGTTGCATTGTCAACCGATGAGTTCAATTGGAACGAGAAGCAGAAGAAATGCTATTTCAGCTATGAGCAAAGAAAAATGCTTCTTGAATCTATCCGCTATGTTGACCTTGTAATTCCTGAGGAAAATTGGGCTCAAAAGGTGACCGATGTTCAGGAGTTTAAGGTTGATACTTTTGTAATGGGCGACGATTGGGAAGGAAAATTCGATTTTCTCAAAGATTATTGCGATGTGGTTTATCTTCCCAGAACACCTGAAATTTCTACAACACAAATTAAGAAGGACTTGGGAAAATAATGAAAAAAGTTCTCATTTATGCTCCCACCGCGCCTTCAAGCGGTATAACGCAGTATGTACTTAATATCCTTGGCAAAATGGACTCTGAGGATATTAGCTTTGATATTTTATCCTTTCGCAATGACCGCTTAAAAAAATGGGCGGAGGAACACGGCGGCGAGTATTTTGAATTTGATATTTCAATGTATAAGCACCCAGTTTTATACAGAAAATTCCTGAAAAAGGTTTTTTCAAGAGGGTATGATGTTGTTCATTACAATATTTCCGCAATTTCAACCCTTTTGATTTTCAAATATGCAAAAAAGTATTCAAATGCTCGGTTAATTGCCCATTCTCATAACAGCTTTATGGATTTGCCGTCAAAACTTCGACGATTGGTTTTCGGCAATTTGCATAAAATTTTGCGTTATTTCGCCGTATTTTATTTTGATAAAAAGTGTGCGTGCTCTATTCCGGCGGCCGAGTGGATGTACGGAAAAAAGTCGGCACGGGACGCAATTATACTCAATAATGCCATTGATACGGGAAAATTCATATATAACAGTGAGCATAGAGAAACCTTGCGCGAAGAATTGGGAATAACTTCAAAATATGTTATCGGCAATGTGGGGCGCTTTTCAATACAGAAAAATCAAAGCTTTCTTTTGGATTCTTTTGCAGAGATTTCAAAGCTTCGGGACGATGTTTCTTTGGTTCTTATCGGAAACGGCGAGCTGTGTAATCAGGTTAAACAGCACGCCGCAGATTTACAATTGGGCGATAAGGTCGTTTTTGTGGATTTTCAAGAAGATATTTACAGATATTATTCTTTGTTTGACCTGCTTGTTATGCCGTCGCTGTTTGAGGGTCTGCCGATAACCTTGGTGGAGGCGCAAGCAAACGGACTCAGAGCGCTTGTAAGCGATACTGTTACGACTGAATGTAATCTTACCGGATTAGTTGAGTTCTATCCGTTGTCAAAGGGCTGTGCAGCTTGGGCGAAAAGAATTATTGAAATTCTTGAAAATACATCAAGATTGAATGTACTTCAAGAAATAGAAGCTTGCGGCTTTTCTTTAAATCAGCAAATAAGAATTATTGTGGATTTGTATTTTAATTAAGTGAAAAGGGGGATATCATTGGTTGGCAACAGCTTAGGAAAAGCAATATTCAGGTATTTTCAAATAGCTTTGTTTCTTTGCTCGGTTGCAGGAGAAATTATTGGGCAGATTACCTTGAACAATGATATTCTTCTAATATCCTTGGGGTTACTCTTGATTTGCAATCTGTTTTACGGCATGGAGAAAATGCGTGAAAGATTTGTTTTCTTTTTTTTCAATTGTGCATGCGTTTTCTTTTTATACGGCAGAATATTCATTGATTATATAGAAATGGATAATTGGCAATGGCTGTTTACCGAATCTGTTTACAGAACAGCTTTGACGATTGTTTATGTATCAGTTTTTTCATTGTTGATAGGTGCTGTGTTTTTCGGTCAGTTTAAAGAAAAAAAATCAAAAATTCAAATACCCGAAAATACACTCTGTTCAAAGCAACTTTTGTATAGTGAGGATTTCATAAAAAATATACAGATAATAGTTTTAATTGCGTATTTATTGTGCGTGATTTGCACTTTTATTGCGGAAATTGAAAAGCCTATCGCTTTGCGGGGCAAATCATATACTGACTATTATGCAAGTTTTGAAAGCTCACTGCCCGGTGTCATTCTTTCATTGTCAGCGTTGACAAAGTTTATGCTGTGCATGTATCTTGCAACAATGCCTACCAAGATGTCTGCTTTTTTTGTGCTGGGAATATACGTTTTTACAACGATTCCGGTTTTCATTGTCGGGCAGAGGAATCCCTTTATTTCTGCGGCACTTTTTGCGGTATGTTATTATTTACTTCGGGATTTCATTAGCGGAGAAAAAGAAAAAAAATGGTTTGGAAAGTTTGAAGCTGCAGCAGTTGTTATTGCACTTCCGTTTTTATTTGCATTTTTGTCACTATATGAATCTATCAGAAAGGATATTCCTATAACAGAAATAAGTGTCTTTAAATCAATACTTGATCTTTTCCATTCACAGGGAATAACATTTGAAGTTATTTGCAGAGCGATAAATCACATTGATGAATTGCCGACGACGAATTTTAATTATACCTTCGGTTCTTTGATAAACTATTTTAAAGGTAATGGACTTTCAAGACTTCTTTTCGGATTTGAAACTTATAAGATACAAACCGAGGAGGCGGCACTTTACGGTAACAACTTGGACGCAACCATAAGTTATTTTGATTTGGGTAGCAAGTATTTTGAAGGTGCCGGTTTGGGTTCGTCTTTTATCATTGAGAATTATGTAGATTTCGGCTATATCGGAGTGATTATTTTTAGCTTTTTGCTTGGAATGCTTTTAATCTGGTTTGTAAAAAATTTCCATAAGAATGTTTTTGTATCGTACTGTGTACTGGTTTTGTTGCTTCAATTGTTTATGGTGCCGCGGTCTTCAGCGTCAGGCTGGCTGGTACTGCTGATATATATACCTGCAATTTTTATTGTCGGGATATTGTGCTTTGTAAGCTATTTGTGCAGAAAAAAATATTATAAGTAAGTTTTTAAATATAGAAAGGTTGGTAAAAGCACTATGTTTCAAAAGTTGGGTTTAAAGGATATTTTCACGGAAATCTGGTATCGCAAATACATAATTGCCGGTATAGCTGTTTTGGCTGTATTATGTGCACTTATAAATGTTTTTGTGGTTGGCGGAGCAGGGAAAACGAGTACCGAATCTAACGGAGTCAATACGGTTTATACAAAAACCATTCTGGTTAATATTGAGGCAAAAGATATATCTCCGTATTACGATATGATAGGTCAGTCTCAAAAGCTTAGAAATTTGTATCTTACAACCTGTAAAACAGAGTATTTTGCACAGTATTTGCAGGATAATTTTTCAGAAGAGGATAAACTCGGCGATTATTTGATTGCCCAAAAGGAAAAAAGCAATACAGATATTCCTGATAGCAATATAAAAGCAATTTTAGACTCAATGATATTCGAGGGCGTAGCCGATTCATCGTCTATTAAACTTTCATTTCAGTGTACAGACAGCGATATAGGAGACAAAATTATCGGTTTGTTTATTCCTTATATGGAGGAAATGGAAGAAAAGCTTGGAGATTCGGAATTCGTTGAAATTGCGAGGTCTTCTTATGTGGAAGAGATTTCTTCATTGATGCAGCCTGTGAGCAGGACAAATATAGCAAAGAGCATCATTAAAAATATAATACTGTTTTTAGTAGGTTTTGAATTCTTATATCTTATGGCAGTGTTGCTTATAGTTATGTTAGTACCCAAAGTACACACGGTAAATGATTTGCAGAATTATTTTGACGCTCCGATTTGGGAGCATAAATGATAGGTGAGTGCGATGAAAAGTGATTTGAAATATATTGCAAAGCAGATACTTAATCTGTCTGAAAAAAAAGGCGTTATAGGTTTTGCGTGCATAGGCGCAAGAGAAGCGTCATATAAAAATGAAGATTTTCATACGTTGACAGAAATATTAAAAGAGTCGGATATGAAATTTGTCACGGTCAATTATGACGGCACTTATAAGTTTAAAACCGATATTGACGCAACAGGGGTTTGTGATAACTTTTCATATAATTTCCACAAGGTTGTAATACCTGAAAAATGCATAGCACTTGTCAATCTTAAACCCATTTCAGGCAATGAAAGCTTGCTTGATGCTGACGGCGCGTTAAATAAAATAATTCTCAGCGTTAAATACGGCAAGACATCTTATAATAACATAGAGAAAGCCGATAGACTGTTTAAGGAAAATAATATTGAAGTTATCGGCGTTATAGCAAATAAAAGATGAGAAGTAAGAAAGTTTTAATCAATTCAATATTCGGCGTGGCGGGTTATGCCATACTGATGATAAGCAATTTCGTAACCCGTTCCGTATTTGTTGACCAATTAGGACTCAGTATGGCGGGCGTGGATACAACCTTCAAAAATTTTTTGCAGGTTTTGTCTCTTGCAGAGCTGGGGCTGAGCACCGGCTTGCTTTACAAGCTTTACAAGCCAATTGAGGATAAGGATAACGCCGCCATTAAGCGAATACTCAATTTCTACAAGCAGGCGTATAAGGTTATAGCGTCAGTATTTATGGGCGGCGCGGTGGTAATTTCTCTGTTTGTGAATTTCTTTGTTCACGATACGGATAAATCTCCCCTGTATATTTCGTTCTTGTTTATTCTTTACGCCGCCGATACGGTTGCGTCATATCTGTTTGCCAACAGAAAGGCGCTCATAGTTGCCGATCAAAATAACTATATTGTAAACAGAAACGACGCATTTATATCCCTCATAACGCTTATCAGTCAGGTAAGCTTATTGTATCTCACAAAAAGCTTCGTGGTGTATGCCGTTGTTAAAATTGTTTGCAGACTTATCGGCGCGTCGTTTATCGGTCATAAGTTTAAAAAGATGTATCCTCATATTGCCGCTGACCGTTCAAAGGATACAATAACGGGTGAGGAGCGTAAATCCCTCACTAAAAATATGGGCGCAATGCTCTGCCACAGAGTCGGCGGAGTGAGCGTTACCGCAACAGGTTCTGCGATTATTTCAAAGCTTCTCGGAACCGTTCAGGCCGGAATTTACGGTAACTACACCCTGATTACAAATGCATTGTTGCAGCTTGTAACGCAGGTGTTTAACGGAATAACCGCAAGCTTCGGAAATATAATCACCGTTGAGGATGAAGAAACAGTATATAAAAGGTTTAATCTTTTGTATTTCTTTAACTTCTTGATTTTCTCTTTCTTTACGGTATCTGTGGGAATTCTTGTTCAGCCCTTTATGCGGTTGTGGATGCATAATGAGCCGGACAGCCTGTTTAATATGAAAACCGTACTGTTGCTGTTGTGCTATTTCTATGTTTACGGTATGCGTAAGGTTATCTTAATGGCAAAGGACAGTGCGGGGCTCTACCGTCAGGACTGCTGGTTTGCCGTAGCTGAAGCAATAATAAATATAATAATGTCCGTTGCGTTTGTGCTTAAATTCCAGAGCATAAACGGCATTATTGCCGCCAATGTTCTCAGTATGCTGATAATCCCCATGTGGACTCAGCCATACCTTGTGTATAAGCATGTGTTAAAGCATAAACTCCCGATTTACTATGTAAAGTGGGTTTTGTATGCGGCTGTTACCGTGGGCGAATTTGCGCTTACCTATTTTGTAGCAGAGCGCCTTGCTGTTACGGATAACATTTTCGTTGAGCTTATTATAAGAGCTGTTTTCTGCGTATTGATACCCAACGGAATAAATCTTATTTTATTTATAAGAACGCAGGAAATGCGCGATATGATAACCTTGGCGTTAGGCATTTTAAAGAAAAAGAAAAAGGCGGAATGACGAATGCTGAGAGCAAAAAAGCTCTTTCTGCTGGATATGGACGGGACAATTTACGAGGGCGGCAGACTTTTTAATTGCGTCAACGAGTTCTTATCACACATTGAGAAAACGGGTGGCAAATATATTTTTATAACAAACAATTCCTCCCGTTCCGTCAAGGATTATGTAATAAAGCTTTCAAACATGGGGATAAAGGTGACTGAGGATAATTTCTTCACCTCGTCGCAGGCTACTGCCCTTTATCTTAACGAGCATTATAAAAACAAAAAGATATATTGTATGGGCACTCGTTCAATGATAGCCGAAATGGAAAAATTCGGCGTAAACATTGTAACAGAGCCCGATGAGGACACCGATTGTATTGTGGTAGGCTACGATACGGAGCTTACATATCAAAAGCTTTGGGATGTTTCTTACCTTTTGCAGACAAAAAAGGATATTCCCTATATCGCCACAAATCCCGACAGGGGTTGCCCCACAGAGTTCGGCCTTGTGCCCGATTGCTTTGCAATATGCGAAGCCATAAACTATGCGGCAAAGCGCAGACCGCTTTATATCGGCAAGCCGGACGGCTTTATGATTGATTATTGCGTTGAGCGTTCTCCCTTTACAAAGGAGCAAACCGTAGTGATAGGCGACAGGCTTTATACGGATATTGCCTCAGGGGTGAACGCAGGCGTTGATACAATTTGTGTTCTCAGCGGCGAAAGCAGGTTAGAGGATATAGAAAAAAGCGACATAAAGCCTACATTTGTTTTTAAAGATATTAAAGAGATTTTAAAGAATTTACAGGAGTAAACAGTTATGGAGTATGATGCATTTGACGCGGGAATAGAGCTTGGGGGACTTAGAAATAGGGACGACATCAGGCTTCTTGTTTGTTATTTATTGAAAAGTGTTGATGCTCCCATGACAAGGCAGATGCTCAATGACGCCATGCAGGAAGATGGGCTTGCAAATTATTTTGAGGTCGGTCAGGCGATAGAGGAGCTTTTGAAAACAGGCAATATAACCGCAGATATTGCCGATGATGAAGAGGTTTTGTCCGTAACGGACAAGGGCAGAGAGGCGGCGGAGCTTTTGCAGACAAGCCTGCCGAGAACCGTACGCGAAAAGGCAGTCAATTCTGCAATAAGGCTTACAACAAGAGCAAAAATTGAGCGTGAAAACCGAATTGAGGTAAAAAAAGAGGAAAACGGCGGTTATAATATCACCTTTACGCTTTTTGACCGCGATACTGAGCTTATGAAGCTTTCCATTTTTGTTGCTGACAGTCTTCAACTTGAACAGGTTAAGCAGAATTTTATTGACGACCCTGTTAAGGTATATTCAACTATAATAACCTCTCTTACAGTATGATTGAAAAAATAAAGAACGACCTTTTGTGGCTTGCTTTAACAAATCATTGCCCCTATTGCGGCGAAATTTTGGGTAAGGATGAAAAACTGTGTAAGAATTGCCTTGAAAATCTGCCTGTAATAAAGGGTGAAAGATGCCTTTATTGCGGTGCAGGTAAAGATAGGTGTACCTGTAAAAAGCGTAGGCTGAAATATGACGGCGTGATTGCGCCGTTTTATTATGAGGACGGTGTTTCCGAGTGCATACGCCGCCTGAAATTCAGAGAAAAGGATTTCGCCGCATACACTCTCGCCAAGGATATGGCGGAGTGTATAGATAAGGAATACGGCGGCATAAACTTTGATTTTATAACATTTGTGCCCTTTTCTTTAAGGCAAAAGGCAGAGCGGCCGTATAATCAGAGCGAGCTTTTGGCACAGGAGCTTTCGTCAGTTACGGAAATTCCTTTAGAAAATTGTCTCGTGAAACTTTACGATTCAAGCACTCAGCACGAAACGGAAAAGAACAAACGCCGCGGAAATGTTTTCGGTATTTACGATGTTAAAAACGGAACAGATGTAAGGGATAAAACGGTTTTGCTTGTAGATGATATTAAAACCACAGGCGCAACGCTTTCGGAATGTGCCGTGATACTCAAAATCAGAGGAGCGAAAGCAGTATATTGCGTAACTGCCGCTGTATCGGCAAAAAAGAAAAAGAACAGCACTTGACAATTTAAGTTAATGCTGATAAAATTATTGAAATCGAATATAAACGCTGTGATAAAGAATAAGATTTGAATTTGTTGTTTTCAGAGAGCCGTCGGTTGGTGTAAGGCGGTACGGCAGTCAAATCGCCGTCGCTTTTGAGCGGTTTTGCCTAAAGATTTTTCCGTTAAGCAAAAACGGCTTGCCACCGTTAAAGGTTTTAAGGGGTCGCCGTATTCGGCGGCAATTTGAGTGGTACCACGGATTTATTTCGCCTCATACAGTTTGTATGGGGCGTTTTTTATTGGAGGCCGGATTGTGAATTTGCCGCAAAGAAAGCATCCACGATTGAAAAACTATGATTACGGTAGTAACGGATGCTATCATATCGTTATTTGTATTGAGAATAAATCGGTGCGATTATCTACGGTAGGGCGGGGGCTTGCCCCCGCCGCCGCAGACGTTCGTTTAACAAAATACGGACAAATTTTCAAAGAAGAACTTTTGGCATTGGAACAGCGGTATTCAATCGTAAAAATTGATAAATACTGTATTATGCCCGACCATGTGCATATTCTATTGTCTATTGATGATTTTGGGAAAACGGCGGGGGCAAGCCCCCGCCCTACCGTGGATTGTTGTGTTCGTGTCGTAAAATCTATCTCCGCACGGCGTTTTAATAAGGTTGATAACACACCCGGCAGAAAGGTATTTCAAACTTCATTTTATGATGAAATTATCGGTAGTTCCGCATATTATGAAGAAGTATGGCGCTACATTGACGAAAATCCAATGAAATGGTTGCTAACAAAACAAAAAAATATAACAAGTAAAAATATATGGGAGGCTATTATGTCCAAGGAACTTGAAAAACAGTATAATCCTAAAAATGTTGAGGAGAGGTTATATAAAACCTGGCTCGACAACAAATATTTTCACGCAAAGCGTGAAGAAGGCAAGCAAACCTATACCATCGTGATTCCGCCCCCAAACATCACGGGTCAGCTTCATATGGGACACGCGCTTGATAATACTTTGCAGGATATTCTTATCCGCTATCACCGTATGGCGGGGTATGATACCCTTTGGCTTCCCGGTACTGACCACGCATCTATTGCAACCGAGGCAAAAATCGTTGAGGCAATGAGGAAAGAGGGCGTTACCAAAGAAGATTTGGGGCGTGAAAAATTCTTGGAGCGCGCGTGGGATTGGAAAGCCCAGTACGGCGGCAGAATTATTGAACAGCTCAAAAAAATGGGCTCCTCCTGCGATTGGGACAGAGAGCGCTTTACCCTTGACGAGGGCTGTAATAAAGCAGTTAATGAGGTGTTTTGCCGTCTTTATGAAAAGGATTTGATTTACAGGGGCAACCGTATGGTAAACTGGTGCCCTTGCTGTAACACCTCCATATCCGATGCAGAGGTTGAATATGATGAAAAAGAGGGCAATTTCTGGCATCTCCTTTATACCGTTAAAGAAACGGGAGAACAGCTTGAGCTTGCCACAACCCGTCCCGAAACCATGCTCGGTGATACGGCGGTTGCCATTAACGCAGAGGACGAAAGATACAAGCATCTTCATGGCTGTCATGTAATTCTTCCCTTGCTCAATAAAGAAATCCCCATTGTTTGCGATGAACACGCAGATATGACAAAGGGGACGGGTGTTGTTAAGATTACCCCTGCCCATGACCCCAACGACTTTGAGGTAGGGCAAAGACACAATCTTCCCATTGTCCGTACATTCACCTATGACGGTCACCTTACAGGCGCCGAGGATAAACGAATTGCCGATGAGCTTATCGCAAGCGGCAGAGCGGCGGAAAATGAGCCTGAGGTTCTTGACTGCGGTAAATACGCGGGCATGACCACCATGGAAGCGAGAAAAGCCATACTGGAAGACCTTAAAGCAGGCGGATATATTAAAGAAATCGAGCCTATCAAGCATGAGGTTGGCACTTGCTACCGTTGCCACAGTACAATCGAGCCCATGGTTTCAAAGCAATGGTTTGTTCGTATGGTTCCCCTTGCAAAGCCTGCTATTGAGGCGGTGAAAAAGGGTGAAATCAAATTTATTCCCGAGAGATTTACAAAGAATTATCTCAACTGGATGAACGGTACTCGCGATTGGTGCATTTCCCGTCAGCTTTGGTGGGGACACAGAATCCCTGCATGGTACTGCGAGGATTGCGGCGAAATGGTTGTTTCCAAGGAACATTTAACCGTTTGCCCCAAGTGCGGCAGTACGAATTTCGTTCAGGACGAGGATACACTTGATACTTGGTTCTCCTCAGCACTCTGGCCCTTCTCAACTCTCGGCTGGCCCGAAGAAACCGAGGATTTGAAGCATTATTACCCCACAAATACCCTTGTAACAGGCTATGATATTATCGGCTTCTGGGTTTCCCGTATGATTTTCTCTGCGCTTGAATATACAGGAAAAGTGCCCTTTGATACGGTGCTTATTCACGGTCTTGTCCGTGACGCACAGGGCAGAAAAATGTCAAAATCCTTGGGCAACGGCATTGACCCATTGGAGATTATCGACAAATACGGCGCGGATGCTCTCCGCTTTACACTTGCCACGGGCAACAGCCCCGGAAACGATATGCGTTTCTCTGACGAAAAAGTTGAGGCAAGCCGTAACTTTGCCAACAAGATTTGGAATGCGGCACGTTTCATCTTAATGAATTTAGACGAAAACGAGCCCGCACCCTATATTTCCGAAAATCTTGCCCTTGAAGACAAGTGGATTTTGAGCAAGTACAATGAGCTTGTAAAGGGAGTTACCGAGTCTCTCGAAAAATACGAGCTTGGTATGGCGGTACAGAAACTTTACGATTTCATTTGGGATGTGTTCTGCGATTGGTATATTGAAATTGCCAAAATCAGACTATCTTCTGAAGATGGAGAGCTTAAAAAGTGTGCAAAGGCAGTTCTTGTTTATGTAATGTCTAACACATTAAAACTTTTGCACCCGTTTATGCCTTTCATCACCGAGGAAATCTGGCAAACGCTCCCACATGACGGCGAGAGCATAATGATTTCCGATTGGCCTAAATTCTGCGAAAAACTTGTATTCCTCAATGAAGAGGCGGATATGGAAAAGATTATGACCGCTGTTAAGGCTGTTCGTAATCGCCGTGCGGAAATGAATGTTCCCCCCTCAAAGAAAGCACAGCTCAACATCGTAACAAAGGATACCCAGTTGTTTGCAGACGGCGCAAGGTTCTTTACGCGCCTTGCCTCCGCCTCTGAAATCGGCGTTTCCGAAACGGAGAGTGTGTTTAATCTTGACGGCGCGGTAAGCGTTGTTACCGAGGCGGCAACAATTTATATCCCCATGGATGAGCTGGTGGATTTCCAAGCGGAGCTTGAAAGACTCCAGAAGGAAAAGAAAGCCGTTTTAAAAGAAATCGACTTCTTGAATTCAAAGCTCAATAACGCAAACTTCGTTGCAAAAGCACCCGAGGCTGTTGTAAACGGTCAGCGTGAAAACCTCGCCAAGCAAACTGAAAAGCTTAAAATGCTTGAAGAAAGCATAGCAAAAATCACAAATAAATAAAAGATACGGAAATGCCTTCCCCTTGAGGGGAAGGTGTCACCGTAGGTGACGGATGAGGTGTTTATATGAATAAAACCAATAATCCAAAACTAACAGCTAACGCACAAAAATTACGAAAAAATATGACCAAAGAGGAAAGACATCTTTGGTATAACTTCTTAAAAGAATTACCTATCACAATCAACAAACAGAAAGTGATAGGTAATTACATTGTGGATTTTTATTGTGCGTCTGCAAAAATTGTGATTGAGCTTGACGGTTCACAACATTTTGAAGAACAAGGCAAAATGTATGATGAAAAAAGAGACGAATACCTTAAATCGTTAGGGTTAACAGTTTTAAGATATTCAAATTATGATGTGAACACTAATTTTTACGGTGTGTGTACGGATATAATGAAACACATATCCACCTCATCCACCGCAAGCGGTCCCCCTTCCCCTCAAGGGGAAGGTAAAAAATAAGACCTCTCGAGAGGTCTTATTTTTTTATCAATTTTCAATTATTCCTCAATCATAAGTGATTTTACGATTGCGGTGATTTCCTCGGTGCCGAAGATTACGGGAACGGGGTAAAGGGGATTGCCCTCTTTGAGAGCACGCTCAACGATAATCGGAATATCCTCTTCCTTAATCTGGGCAAAGCCTTTTGGGATATTCATTCTTTCGTTCATAGCATAGATTTCTGCAATGAATGCCTTTGCTTTGTCAGCATTTGTGTCGCCCTTAATGCCTACAATATCGGCCAGCTTGGCAAGCTTGTCATACACAGCGTCGCCGTAAGCTTCAAGCACAACGGGAAGAATTACCGCATTTGCAAGTCCGTGAGGAATACCGTACTGACCGCCGAGATTGTGAGCGATTGCGTGAACATAGCCTACATAAGCTCTTGTAAATGCCATTCCTGCATAGAAAGACGCCAAGAGCATCTGATTTCTTGCTTCAATATTTTTGCCGTCTTTGTATGCAACTTCAAGATTATCAAAAATCATCTTTGTTGCTTTTTCGGCATATTGAGTAGTAGATTTTACATTTGACTTGCCTATGTATGCTTCAACGGCGTGGGTAAGCGCGTCCATACCTGTTGTTGATGTGATATGGGGAGGAAGACCGACTGTAAGCTCAGGGTCAAATACTGCATAACGAGGACGAAGGAATGGGTCGTTACAGGCATTCTTTTCATGAGTTTTTGAGTTGGAAACAACTGCTGCAAGTGTGCATTCCGAGCCTGTACCCGCTGTTGTGGGAACTGCAAAGAAGGGTGGGAGCGGACGAAGGATTTTCATAAGTCCGCGCATTTTTTCAACAGGCTGATTGGGCTTTACTACTCTTGCCGCCGCAATCTTTGCACAGTCCATGGGTGAGCCGCCGCCGAAAGCGATAATACCCTGACAACCGTTTTGAAGATACATATCTTTTGCTTCTTCAATATTTTCGATTGTGGGGTTTGGCTGAGTACCGTCATAAACTACATACCCAACGCCTGCTTTGTCCATTTCTTCGTAAAGACCGTTAAGAAGTCCTAATGAAGTAAGACCTTTGTCTGTTACGATAAGCACCTTTGAAAGTCCCTTTTCCTTAATAAGGTTAGGGAGTTTGCGAATGCTGCCGGGTCCCGTGAGCATAAACGGCTCGCCCCATGGCATAAAGCATTCTGCAATAAACATTACTTTTTGGAAAATTCGGCAATATGCCTTGTAAAACTGTGTCATAAAATCGTTCCTTTCATCTATTTAATACTATCAAAAATTTTGATAGCTTGTTTACTGTCGAAATCTATCTGCGCCTTTAATTCCTCGCGGGAGCCGAATTTCTTTTCACTCCGCATAAAATCAGTAAGTTCAACCTTGATTTTTCGGTTGTAAAGGTCCCCGTCAAAGCCCAGAATACAGGTTTCACTCAACACACGGTCTCCGCCCACCGTGGGGTGACAGCCGAAATTTGTAACCGACGGATATATTTTACCGTCCACAAGAGTTTGCGAGGCATAAACACCGTGCTTCAAATTTATAAAGTCCGACGGAAAATGCTGATTGATGGTGGGAAACCCGAAATATTTTTTTCCGATTTTGTTCCCCTCAACAACAAGAAAATCATAAGAAAAATTTCTGCCCAGCATCTCGTTAGCACTTTTAATATCGCCTTTTTCAAGAGCATTTCTTATGCGTGTGGCGCTGATAAGCTCGCCCTCATAGAAAACGGCCTCTGCCTTTTTGTAAATTATACCATACTTTTCGCATAAAGTACAAAGAATTTTACTGTTTCCTGCTCCGTTTTTTCCAAAGCGGAAATTTTCACCGCTTACAACAGCCCCGCAGTGAAAACGGTCTTTCAAAATATCCCTAACAAATTCTTCGGGAGTAAGATTTTGAATTTCTGCAAAGCTTATGAGCACGGGAGCTATTCCCATATCCAAAACATATTTCTTTTTGTCCTCGGGCGTAATTAAAAGGGGAGGGGAAAAGCCTTTAATCACCTTTCGAGGGTGGCAGTCAAAAAAGAGCATTGACGGAATAAAACCGTCCTTTTTAAACTTTTCGGTTTCCTTTAATACTTTAATATGCCCTCTGTGCAAGCCGTCAAAGGTGCCCAGAGCCAATGCAATTTTATTCATCGGATACAAGCACCCTCTTTACTGCAAGCTCAACCTTTTCTTCTGTTATTTCGCCTATTCCCAAAAGCTTGTTTTCGGGGGAGTAAACACGGTAAATTCCCTTTTCGGGCTGGCAATTAAGCCTGTTATAACTTAAAGCACCACCGTTATAAAAGCGGCGAGCCTGTGCGCCCGTTACTGTGATTTTGCCGTAGATTTCCAAAGCCTTTTCAATGGGGATAATTATACTTTCAACATTATTATCAGCCACAAGGTGTTCTAACTGTTCAAGAGTAACTGCGTTATCTACCGAAAATCCGTTTGCCTCGGTGCGGCGAAGTTCTGTAAGACACGCTCCGCAACCAAGTTCTTTGCCTATATCGTCGCATAGGGAACGGACATATGTCCCTGCCGAGCAGGTTACATCCATACTGAATTCAGTGCCGTTGAAATCATATATTTTCAGACTTTCAATGGCGATTTTTCGCTGTTCACGCTGGATTTCCACGCCCTTGCGAGCCATGTCGTACAGCCGTACTCCGTCCTTTTTCAGTGCGGAAAACATGGGTGGAGTTTGCAAAATATCTCCCTTGAATTTTTCCGCAACGGACAAAAGCCGTGTTTCGCTGACATCTACTTCACTTTGGGAAAGCACATTTCCCGTAATATCCAGTGTATCCGTTGTAATCCCAAGCCGCACTCTTGCGGTGTAGCTTTTTTTATGCTCGGGCAAAAGCTCGATAAAGCGGGTACAGCCCGACAGCATAACTACAAGCAAACCTGTTGCCATGGGGTCAAGCGTCCCCGTATGCCCTGATTTTTTTATGCCAAGAAGCCTTGACATCTTTTTTACAGCCGTAAATGATGTCATACCCCGCGGCTTGTCAAGACAAATTATTCCTGTCATTTAAGTTCCGCCTTTATTGTTTCAAGCAAAATTGCCTTTGCGTTATCAAGCGAACAGTTAAATTCACAGCCTGCCGCGCGGCTGTGACCGCCGCCGCCCAACCGTGCGCAGATTTTTGCCGCATCATAGGGCTCAACGGTACGTAAAGATACCTTGTAAGAACCGTCACTGCGCTCACGCAGAGTTGCGCCTATCATAACGCCCTCAATTTTTCGCGGAATAGAGGCAATACCGTCACATTCGCTTTCGTTTGAACCGCTTTGCTTAAACATATCCTGTGTAATGGTCATAACTGCGCATTTACCGCCGAAATGAATTTCGGTTGACGAAACCGCCATTTGTTCAAGACGCAGATAAGACATGGTTTTGGTTTCAAACATAACACGGTTTATTGTTATATAATCCGCGCCCTTTTCCATCATTTCCGCCGCAATACGGTGTGTGGAAGGCGTTGTATTTGAGAACATAAAACATCCTGTGTCCGTTGCAAGTCCCGTATAAATACAGCTTGCAATACCGCTGTCTATTTCAACGCCCATGCAGTTAATTACGCCGTAAATTATCTCCGCCGTTGCGGCGCAGTCCTCTAAAAGGAGATTTTCGGCATATTCACGGTTTGACATATGATGGTCGATGCAAATAAAAACATTGTCGCCGTATTCCTTCTCAAAAGCATCGCCTAAAAGTTTTCTGTCGGCAATATCAACCGCAATTATTTTTTCGAAATCAATGTCGCCGCACGCAATCCCCTCCCACAAATACTCATATTTTGAGTGGATTTCATCAATACAGCGAACCGTTGATTTTTTCCCGGCGGATGCCAAAGCTCGGTGCAGTGCAAAGGCACTGCCTAAGGTGTCGCCGTCGGGATTCCTGTGCGTAAGTATTAAATAATTATCATTTTCCGATAAAAGCTCCGCACATTTTTTATAATCTATCCTCGTCATTTTCTTCCCTCGTAGAGAAATTCTCAATTTTTTTAAAAATTTCCATCCCGTGTTCAACGGAATCGTCTGCTATAAATTTAAGCTCGGGAGTTTTGCGCAGGTGAAGCTGATTTCCTACCTCACGGCGGATAAGTCCCGTAGCGCTTTGAAGCCCCTTAACTGCCTCTTTTGCGTCGTCTATTCCGCCCATGGAGCTTACATAAACCTTTGCAAAGGATAAATCGGAGCTAACCTCAACACGGACAACAGTGAGAATTTTGTCACGCACTCTGGGGTCTTTTAGTGTACGGATAACAGCCACTATTTCCCGCTTAATGTCCTCCGAAACTCTGCCTGTACGATAACCTGCCATATTTTACTTCACCTTAATCTCTGTATTCTTCCATAATAAAGACTTCAAAAATGTCGCCCTCTTTAATATCGTTGAATTTCTGAAGTCCGATACCGCATTCATAGCCTGATGCAACTTCCTTAACATCGTCTTTAAAGCGCTTGAGCGATGCAATTTCGTCCTCGGTCATAACAACGCCGTCACGCACAACGCGGATTTGGGCGTTTCTTGTAACCTTACCGGAAAGCACATAACTGCCTGCAACAGTTCCTGCGCTTGAAAGCTTGAACACACTGCGTACCTCAATTCTGCCGAGAGCAACCTCACGGTATTTGGGAGCCAGCATACCCTTAATTGCGCTTTCAATCTCTTCAATGCAGTCGTAAATAATGCGGTACATTCTCATATCAACGCCGTCACGCTCTGCAATTTCAGCCGCAACAGGGTCGGGACGGACATTAAATCCGACAATAATTGCATTTGATGCGTTTGCAAGCATAATATCAGACTCGCTTACTGCACCTACGCCGCCATGGATAACCTTAACCTGAACCTCCTCGTTGGAGAGCTTTTCAAGGTTTTGCTTAACGGCTTCAACGGAGCCCTGAACATCGGCTTTAACGATAATATTAAGTGTTTTGATTTTACCTGCGTTGATTGAGGAGAACAGGTTGTCAAGAGTAACCTTCTGGAACTGGCTGAACTGCTCTTCCTTGGCCTCCTGCTTTCTCTGCTCAACGAGCTCGCGGGCAAGGCGCTCGTCGGATACGGCGTTGAAGACATCGCCCGACTGGGGAACCTCGTCAAGTCCCATAATTTCAACGGGAACGGAAGGACCTGCGTCATTGAGCTTTTTGTGCTTGTCGTCAACCATAACACGGACTCTGCCCACTGCGGAGCCTGCAACCACAATATCGCCTGTGTGCAGTGTACCGTTCTGAACAAGAAGTGTGGCGATGGGACCTTTACCCTTGTCAAGACGGGCTTCAATAACGATACCCTTTGCCTGCCTGTTGGGGTTGGCTTTAAGCTCTCTCATTTCTGCGGTAAGCAGAACATTTTCAAGAAGCTTATCTATGTTCATATGAGTTTTTGCCGAAACGGGAACGCAAATAATATCGCCGCCCCATTCCTCGGGAACAAGCTCATGCTCTGTTAACTGCTGCATAATTTTATCAACGGTTGCACCGGGTTTATCCATTTTGTTGATTGCTACGATTATATCAACATTTGCGGCTTTCGCGTGGTTAATAGCCTCAATCGTCTGGGGCATAATACCGTCGTCAGCGGCAACAACGAGAATTGCAACATCGGTTGCCTGAGCGCCACGGGCGCGCATAGATGTAAACGCCGCGTGACCGGGAGTGTCAAGGAAAGTGATATACTGACCGTTAAGATTTACTCTGTAAGCACCGATATGCTGAGTAATTCCGCCAGCCTCGGTTTCGGTAACGCTTGTGTTTCTGATAGCGTCAAGAAGCGAGGTTTTACCGTGGTCAACGTGTCCCATAACAACAACAACGGGGTCACGGGGAACAAGGTCTGCCTCATCGTCCTCCGAATCGTCAATAATTCTCTCTTCAATGGTAACAACAACTTCACGGTTAACCTTTGCACCAAGCTCTGTTGCTACAATCTCAGCGGTATCATAGTCGATAACCTCGTTAACGGTTACCATCATTCCCAAAGCAAAGAGCTTTTTAATAACCTCTGCGGCTGTCATTTTAAGGCGGGAGGCAAGCTCGCCTACGGTGATTTCGTCGCCTACGGTGATAACAGGCGGCTTTTTGGCGCGCTCTGCCGCAATTCTTTTAAGCCTTTCGGCTTCCGTTTCTCTCTTGCCGCTGCGCATACCCTGTTTTCTGTATTGTTGGCTCTTTTGCTTTAACTTTTGCTTTTTAACCATATTGTCCTGATTGTGTGCGCTTGCAGGAGCAATATTTTCGTATTTTTCATTGTATTTTTCTGCATCAAAGGAGTTGGCTCTTGTGTCAACATGGCGCATTTCGCCCTTTGTGCGCGCCTGCATGGGCTTATCGGACTTCTCTTTCTTCTTTTGCTCTGCGGCTGTATTCTGCTTTGCAGGCTCTGCCTTGGGAGAACTGCTTTTACTGCCGACTGACGGCGCTTTTGCAGCATTTTCTTTTTCCTTAGGCTGTGCTTTTTCCTTTTTCGGCTCAGCTTTTGGCTTTTCCTTTGGAACTGCGTTGAAATAAGCGTCAAAGCTCTCAACCGAATTGTCCTTTGTGATTAAATCAAAGATATAATCAAGCTCTTTTTCCTCCAAAGCGGTTTGGGATTTCTTTTCCCCCTCAAACTGTTCTGAAAGCTTTTCTATAACATACTTGCTGGGGATATCAAAATCCTTGGCAAGCTCATGTACCTTATATTTTTTCGTCATACTCATTACCTCCCGTTAAATAACCGTAAAGTCTGTCTGCAAGATTGCGGTCGTCGACTGTGAAAACTCCCGCTCTCATACCCATTGCAAGAGCAGCCTCCTGCATAGTGAAGGCGGCATTTACATACCGTACACTGCGTCCGTTAAAGCTGCACTCGTCGGCAATTTCGTCCTTTAAACGCTGCGAACAGTCACAGCAGGTTACGGCGAGAACCGCTTTGCCTTTTTTTATTGAAGCAACCGCGGCGTCATGCCCCGGAGAAATTTTCCCCGACCTGCGGCAAAGCCCCAAAAAGCCTTTAACCTCATCAGTCATCATTTTGCCTTATCTGCGCCTCCATCTGCTCATATATCTCTTCGGGAATTGTCATCTCGAAGGTTCTGTCAATCCTGCGTGACTTTTTAGCTTTAAGGAGACATTCGGCGTTGTTGCAGATATAAGCACCTCTGCCTGACTTTTTCCCTGTAAGGTCAAGTGAAATTTCACCCTCAGGACTTTTAACAATTCGGATAAGCTCATTTTTAGGCTTTTGCTCATTGCATCCGTTGCATCTGCGCAAAGGTATTTTTTTCTGCTTCACTTTTTTGTCTCCTTTCATTATATATTATGGAAAATTAACCCTCGTAAAATCCGCTTTCGGGCTTGATGTCAATATTCCAGCCGGTAAGTCTTGCGGCGAGGCGTGCGTTCTGACCTTTGTTGCCGATTGCAAGTGAGAGCTGATGGTCGGGCACCGTTACCTGACAAGTTTTCTTTTCCTCGTCGGTAATTTCGACTTTAAGCACATCTGCGGGAGCAAGTGCGGCGCCGATAAACTCAACGGGGTCCTCGCTGTATTTAACAATGTCGATTTTTTCTCCGCCGAGAATTTCAACGATTTTGTTAACTCTTGCGCCTCTCTGACCTATGCATGCACCGATGGGGTCAACATTTTCGTCTTTACTGCTGACAGCCATTTTCGTTCTTGCGCCTGCCTCACGGGAAACAGAATGGATTGTAACCACACCGTCGTAAATTTCAGGAACCTCCTGCTCGAAAAGACGCTTAACAAGCCCTGAATGGGTTCTTGAAATCATAACTCTGGGACCTTTTTCCGTGTCCTTTACCTCAACAACATAAACCTTTGTAAGCTCACCCTCGGTAAAGGTTTCATCAGGTACTTGCTCGCTTTTGGGAAGAACAGCAGTTCCTTTTCCTATTTCAAGGGTAACATTGCCGTTAATGGGGTCAATTCTGCTTACCTTTGCAGTAACAAGGTCCTTGCTCTTTGACTGGAACTCACGGATAACCTGACCTCTTTCAGCCTCTTTGATGCCCTGACGGATAACATGCTTTGCTGTCTGGGCGGCAATTCTGCCGAATTTCATTGTGTCAAGGTCGATTTCAAGAATTTCGCCCGCCTTTGCGTCCTCACGGTATTCCTTTGCGTCCTCAACAAGAATATCGGTATCCTCGTCCTCAATCTCCTCAACAATGGTTTTTCTGAGGAAAACTCTCATTTCTTTCTTTTCGGGGTCAATGTTGCATACAACAACATCCTTGCCGTTGTAATCCTTTCTGACCGCCACAACGATAGCATTACTGATTTTTTCATAAAGATACTCAGCCTGAATGCCTTTTTCTTTTTCCATCAGTTCAACTGCCTCAAAAAATTCTTTATTCATTTTCTTCAAAACCTCCAAAATCATCGGCTTTTATCCACGATGCTTCTTTTTTATTAACATTAAGCTCTGTTTCTTCATCAAGAGCAATAGTTACGCTGTCATCATCAAAGGCTGTAAGAACGCCCTTGTAATCACGCTTTCCCTCAAAGGCTTTGATAAGCCTTATCATGATTTTTTCGCCCATATAGCGCTCAAAGTGAAAATCTCTTGTCAGCTCACGCTCAATACCGGGTGATTGAACCTGCAAATTGTAGCTCTGCTCAATGGGGTCCGCCTCATCAAGAGGTCCGTCAATTGCACGGTGCAGGGCAACACAGTCGTCAATGCCTACGCCGCCGTCCTTGTCGATTGTAATGCGCAGATACCATTTTGCGCCCTCTTTAAGAAATTTTACATCCCATAAAATGAGCCCCAAAGAATCCGCAATTGGCTTTGCTATGTCCCAAACGACCGCTGCCGTATTCTTTTTCATAAAACCTCCGTATCAAAATAAAAAACATCTTATAAACTTAAGAGAGCGGGTCGCCCCACTCTCTTAACAATGCCTGTATTCTTACCGTAAAGAATAATACCATATAGTTCTTATAAAATCAAGTATTTTTTTAAATTTATATACCATTATATATAAAAAGCCGTGTTAAAGGTCGTCCGGGTCCTGCTCAGGCTGCTCAAAGCCTATGGGATTTCCCGTATAACTGCCGTTTACATCAATGGGACTTTCCTTATGCTCGCCGTTCCATATTTCGGATATTTCAGCACTCATTTTTTCAATTTTTTTCCTTGTTTCAGCGGCTTTTTCTGTACTTTTTTTATTTTTAAAAATCATTTTTTCACCTCCGTATGAATATTATTTGTACAAAACTTAGTGATTTTCAAAGAAATAATCAGCATATAACGCAAAATATGTATTTTTTAATATGAATAAAAATTCAAAATAAAATAAATGCAAAAAATGGATTGACAAGAGCGGTTTTATGTTATATAATGGACAGGAATAAAGGTGTAATACCTGAATTTTTTGAACAATGAAAGGAAATATGTATTATGAAAAAGACTATTTCAGTAGTTTTGGCATTGGCAATGGTTTTCGTTATGAGCCTTTCTGCTTTTGCATTTACTTTTGACGACGATCTTCGTGACGATATTGAAATTCAAGGTCCGGATGATGTTGATGGTTGGACAGAGTATTGTATGGATGTCATTGAGCATTTGGCTACAAGCGAGGATAAGGAAGCAGACCAGAAAGAATTCGTTCAAATAATTGTTATGTCCATTCAGGCAGGCGATATGTCTCCCGCTACGGCAGCCAAGGTAATCGGTACTATTGCCATGTCTTCCGTAGGAGGTGTGGATATTCAAGGTCTTATTCAGCAGATTCGGGATGCAATTGGAGAACTTCCCTCAATTGAAATTCCCAGTGAACTCCCCAGCGAGTTCCCCAGTGATATCACTCTCCCCTCAAATGGCGGCGAGGGAAACGGCAACGGTAGCTTCCTTGATACAATTCTCGGTGCTCTCGGCGGCATTGTTGACGGAATCATGGGCGGCGGTTCAGAAGATCCCACAACGCCTTCCGGCGGTAATAATGGCAGCAATGGCGGCGATGACAGCGACCTTTGGGGCGACGGCGACGGCGATGACGCTTTTAACGCCAACTCACTCGGTGATACATCAGTAATTGCTGTTGCGGCAGTAGCAGTTGTTGCAGGCGCAGCACTTGTTCTTACAAGAAAAAAGAGCAAGGACGAGGACGCTGAATAAGTTTTTTGCATTATTTGCATAATTTACAACATAAATTTATGACGGAAATCATGTAATGATTTCCGTCTTTTTTTTATTTTCCTCTTGACAAGTACTTTTTGCGTTGCTACAATAGTAATAGCAAGGCGAACAAATGTTCGATAACGCACGGCGAGCCGATGCGTTTTTATTTTTATTATGAAAAGGGGGGCAGATAATGCCGGAATATGAAGAAACCATAAGAGAGTTAGCTGTTGAGGAATATTTCTATCTCAGTGAGAATTTAGAACCGCTGAACAGTGCAACGGTGAAAAAAGGCGCTGAATACCTTGTTTACAATAAAAAGAAAAAGCTTTTCGGAATAGTAAAAAAGGTTATGGAGGAGGAGCTTACTGATAACGAACGCAGTATTGCGTTTGATTATTGGAACAACGGTATATCGGCTGCGGCAATTGCAAATAAAAATCAGATTGCCCGTTCAACGGTTTACAGAACTATTGAAAGCGCAAGAAAAAAGCTTGAAGTGTCGCTTAAATATGTGCTGATGTATGAGAAAAATTTGTTGCCCGAAACGGCGGGTGAACTGCTGGAATATGTAAAGAACGGAAAAGTATCCGAGGAGGCAAAAAGTGGACAAAAATATATCACTTGAGCAGTTGGGGGAAGAATACGAAAAAAACGCAGAATTACAAAAGCGCTTTATTGAACGCTGTAAGGCTGATATTAAAAAAGCACAGCAGGCGGGGGACAGAGATACGGTTTGCAGGCTCAAATCTGATTTGTATAAGCTTTACGAAATTAAAAGAGAATTGAGCGAAACGGCGTTGTTGTTGAAAAACTATTATAAAGGAGCAAACTGATGGAAAGAAAAATTATTTCAGTTGATATAAGTCCTGATACAAATGATGTTATATACGAGGGCAATGCGGGGGTTATGTGGGAACAC
Organism: Candidatus Fimenecus sp.; assembly: GCA_051881455.1. Lineage (GTDB taxonomy): Bacteria > Bacillota > Clostridia > Oscillospirales > Acutalibacteraceae > Fimenecus. Next base: position 31,673 of record JBJEPX010000066.1, read on the forward strand.
AATGCAACACAGATTGTATTTAATATTGATGAGCGTTACAGGGGGGATTACAGATACTATATCGAATACCGTTCGCTTTTGGGAACTAAGGTAAGAACCGCGTATCTCGGACTTGACAGCAGAGCCGGAACAGTAACATATACCGTTCCTGTGTCGATGAGCTCGTTAAGAGGCGTTGAATGTTATTTTAATATAGTTGCAGTTGATGCAGACGGCAATACGGTTCAGGTTATTAAACCGAGGAAGCTGTATCTTGAATTTGATTATTCACCGGATACGGATAACCACCTTGCCAAGGTAAATGACTTTTCAATTAACGCATTGCTTGAGGCGATTAAAAGCGGAACATTCAGGGGAGATAAGGGGGAAAAAGGTGATTCTTATATACTGACCGACAGCGACCGTGCAAATATTGCGGAAAGGATAAACGGCGATATTTACGGACTGCCATATATCCGAGAATTCAAAGCGAGCGGGAAAATTCCTCTCACCGCAGTTTCCGCAAACGGTGTGGTGAAAGAAACGAAAGTCTGTGCAATCCCGCAAGATTTTTCGTCGGTAAGTGAAGAAAATCCCGTAAAGGTAAACCCATTATCAAAAATAAAACTTGTTTTAGGTAAAAATGAGATTGAATATCTTTTAAAACCCGAAATGTACACAGAGTTTAAGATCAGACCTGAGATATATATACCAACATATCATGTGGCTCAGTTAAATCTTAAATCTAATACAAAATATATTTGCACCAGGTACGGTAAAGACATAAATACCTGTTATGCATTGATAAAATACGGTAGTTCAAGCATCAAGTTTTTTTCTCACACCGGTGATCCGTCGTCATGCATAGATTATTTTGAGTTTACTACTGATGAAACAGGTGTCGCATATTTGGTTGCGACTATAGTAGGTTCCAGCGAAGCCAGGTACAGCGCTGCGCTTAACGGTACATTTTACGGCTTGGGTATTTACGAGTATGACAAATGCGCATTGATTACTTTCGAGCCGGATAATCCTTTTTACAGTATATCGGAGGGGAACGGCGACATTGCCGAGCTGATAAGCGGTAAAGTCACCTATAATATTGTGCCTTTTGCGGTGCCGTCGTCTTTTAATGCGGAAAAAATATCATCATACACAAGCGGCAATACGGTTGTTTATTGCTATGAATTGCCTTTGACCGTAACGCCTGATGGGGGAATTGATTATGATGTAGTGTCAACTCATTACAAAACAACAGTTGATGCGATTGAATCGGACAATGATTTGACAGCGCTTATAGAGTCCGACGAATCGCCGTGCGGAGTATATTTTAACAGAACAACAGGAAATATTTATATCCGCACCGAAAAAAATCCCGATGAATTTTCAAGTTTTGTAACGGCTCAGAATGAGAACGGCACACCCGTTACGGTGCTTTACAGAATGAAGTATCCTATTGAAACAGAGAAAGAGGCATTGTCGCTTACGATAAATCCGCAGTATGAGAGTATTGTCGGTTTGCCGGGCTCGGCGGCATATCATATGAAGGTCAACGGAAGCATTTCAGATGCGCTTAATACTGTTTTAAATAATGCTTTGATGTAAGGAGATGATAATATGACAACTTATAAAGGAATAGATGTATCAAAATGGCAGGGCGATATCGACTGGACAAGAGTAAAGAACAGCGGAGTGCAATTCGCTATGATAAGAGCAACCTTCGGTTGGGGCAAGGATCAAATAGACGCCAGGTTCAATACGAATTACGAAGGCGCTAAAAAAGTTGGTATAAGTGTTGGCGCTTATCACTATTCGTATGCGCTAACTACCGAGGACGCAATCAAGGAGGCGGAACACTGCCACGCTGTTTTAAAAGGCAAAAAGTTTGAATATCCAATAGCGTATGATATGGAGGAAAGCCGTGCTGCCGCTTTGGGTAAGGAAAAGGTATCCGCAATTGCAAAGGCATTTTGTGAAAAAATGGAGAGCTACGGCTACTATGTGTGCATTTACGCAAATCTTCATTGGCTGAACAATTATTTCACAGAGGAGATTTTCAAAAAGTATGATATCTGGCTTGCTCAGTGGATAGAAAAGCCTACCTTTACACGCACTTACGGTATCTGGCAGAAAACCTCAAAGGGCAGAGTGGACGGAATAAGTACCAATGTTGACCTCGATGAGTCTTACAAAAATTATCCTGCGATTATGAAGTATAACGGACTGAACGGCTACGGCGGCACAGAGCCTGTTGAGCCTCCCAAAAGGGGCTTTAAGGCAGGGCAAAAGGTTATGCTCAAAGACGCAAAGCTTTATTCCTCGGCAACCTCAAAAAGGGTGGCAAATCATTTGAGCGGCACTTATTATATCTATGACGGAATTTATTTCGACGGCAGATACAGAATTACAAATTCCATTAAAAATGTTGAACGCAAGCCAATAGGCAAGTATGTTACGGGATTTGTAGAGCGTGACGAGCTGAGGTGACCGCATGAGCGAAAATGAAGTGTTAAATCACAGAATTGAAGTTGTGGAGGAGGATATAAAAATACTTTATAAAAAGGTGAACGATGTAACGCTTACTCAGGTGCAGAGCGTTACAAAGCTTGACAGTATGCTTTTGACCTTGGGTGAGCTTAAAGAAAGTATCGAGACTTTAAAACGCCGCCCCGGCTGGCTCTGGGATAAGCTTGTGGTTGCTTTGATAGGCGCTTTTTGCGGAGTTCTTGTGAGCATAATTGCGTCATATATTTAAGGCGAGGGGGAATAAAATGATAGAGTATATTACAGAAAATGCGCTTTTGCTCATACCCGCGCTGAACATTATAGGGTTGATTATAAAAAGCATTGAAAAAATACCTGATAAATATATACCCATAATACTTTTATTTTTCGGTATAACGGGTGCCGTTGCAATAATGGGATTATCGCCGCAGGCGGTAATTCAGGGAGTGCTTGTAACAGGAACTGCCGTTTACGGTAATCAGGTTTATAAGCAGATACAGAAAAAAGAATAAAATTAAAATTCCGATGCGGCTGTATGAGGCTGTATCGGAATTTTTTATAAAAATGCAGGAAAGAATAAATTTTCATTCATTTTTCGACAGAAAACGGTGAGCGTGTCGCCTGGGCTTGCAAGATTTATTTGGTAAAATTTCACAAAGTTTATAAAAATGCTTGTTAAACGGTTGACAATCAAAATTATCGGTATATAATAAACGTTAAGGTGAGGGGAGTCGAACACAATATGCCGAAAATTTGATATTACGGCGTAT
>JBJEPX010000067.1:0-6205 GCA_051881455.1 Candidatus Fimenecus sp.
GATAAAGGGGCGGATTGCCGCCGTAATCATTAACGATTGCAAAGGTGGGGCTGCTCACCTGCTCCTTTACGCAGAGAGTTTTTGCCATTCCTCTTGTGAAGGCTGTTTTTCCCATACCCAAGCCGCCGAAAAACGCTACAACAGTTCCTCCGTGCAGTTTTTCGGCAAATCTTTTTCCTAATTCGATTGTTTCGTTTTCACTGTTAGTGACAAATTGTCTCATCAAACCACCGAATAAATATTGTACGGTATATTTTATCATAAAAAACGCAAATAGTAAATTACTATTAAAAAAATTTATAAAAATACTTGTTAAATATTACAAAAACATTGCTTGCTATTTATTGAATCATACAAAAGTGAATTTGAGTTCACTTTTCTATTGAAAATCTGTTTTCGGGGTGATATTATGACCTTAAAGGAGGAAATTTTATGAACGAATATATTGAAAATGTTATAGCAACAGTTAAACGCAGAGACAGCGCAAAGCCCGAATACATACAGTGTGTTAAAGAGGTTTTCCGCTCACTTGAAAGAGTGATTGAAGCGCATCCCGAATACGTTGAAGACGATTTGCTCACCCGTATGGCTGAGCCGGATAGGCTTATAACCTTCCGCGTGGCATGGGTTGATGACGCAGGCAAAACGCAGATAAACCGCGGCTACCGTGTTCAGTTCAACTCTGCGATCGGACCGTATAAGGGCGGACTTCGCTTTCACCCAAGCGTTAATTCAAGCATTATGTATTTCTTAGGATTTGAGCAGACCTTTAAAAACTCCCTTACGGGACTTCCCATGGGCGGCGCAAAGGGCGGCTCGGATTTTAACCCCGTAGGCAAAAGCAAGGGCGAGGTTATGCGCTTCTGTCAAAGCTTTATGACGGAGCTTTACCGTCACATAGGTCCCAATGTTGATGTGCCTGCCGGAGATATAGGAGTTAGCGGCAGAGAAATCGGATTTTTATTCGGTCAATACAAACGCATTTCAGACGCTTTTGAAAACGGCGTTATCACAGGTAAAGGCCTTTCCTACGGCGGAAGCCTTATACGCCCAGAAGCTACGGGATACGGCGCAATTTATTATACAAACGAGGTTTTTGAGCATATGGGTGATTCCATTAAAGGGAAAACCTTTATTGTATCGGGCTTCGGTAATGTTGCCTGGGGGGCTATAAAGAAGCTTACCGAATTAGGCGGCAAGGCGCTTACCATAAGCGGTCCCGATGGATATGTTTATGACAAGGACGGTATTTCCACGCCCGAAAAAATAAACTATCTTCTCGAAATGCGCGCATCAGGCAAAGACAAAGTTGAAATGTACGCTGAAAAATTCGGCGCAGAATTCCATAAGGGCGAAAAGCCTTGGTGCGTAAAGGGTGATGTTGTACTCCCCTGCGCAACGCAGAACGAAGTGGACATTGAAGACGCTAAAACTATTGCCGCTAACGGCACAAAATACTACATTGAAGTATCAAATATGCCCACAACAGAAGAGGCACTCAATTATCTTATGGCGCAAAAAGATATGATTGTTGCACCGTCAAAGGCTGTTAATGCAGGCGGTGTTTGCGTTTCCGGTCTTGAAATGAGCCAGAACAGCCAAAGACTCAGCTGGACTGCTGAGGAGGTTGATTCAAGACTTCACAATGCAATGAAAAATATTTACAGAAATTCCGTTGCCGCCGCTGAAAAATACGGTCTTGGCTACAACCTTGTTGCAGGCGCAAATATTGCAGGCTTTGAAAAGGTTGCAGAGGCAATGATGGAGCAGGGAATTTATTAAAATCAAACGCATAAAGCAAAATTTATCCCGTACAGGCAAGCTGTACGGGATTTTTTATTTAACTATAATTTTTTCCAATTCATCAACATCTTTTTTGATAGTTCTCTGTGCATAAAGTCCCGAATATCCTTTAAAGTCAAACTCCCCTACGCTGACATTTGGGAAAACAAGGAACTTAATCCATGCTTCAATATGTACGGTATCTTTTCTAAACTCTGCCATAATATACTGAGGGGCTTTGATTTTCCCTCCCTTGCAATACACAGCCTCACCCGTGGAGGAGGAAAATCTGTATTTTCTCGAAAGCAGGAATTTATCAACCGATGCCATAAGCTCGTCGGTTTTCTGCGGATTTATGGGTATGTCATTTTTATATCTGCCTTTCAAATTAAAAATCCTTTCTGAAATTCTTTTGGATTTTCTTTTCGCAGTATCCTAAATGTTTATAAAAACTGTGTGCCTCTTTGCGTTCTGCTCCGGAGCAAAGTCTTATACCGCAGGCACCGTTGTCTTTCGCCCATTTTTCAGCCGATTTAATCAACGCCGTGCCTACTCCATGCCTTTTGAAATCACAGTCAATAGCCAGTCCCATAACATTTTTATAATTATCCGCATATATCACATCATAGTTTACAAGATGAATATATCCGATTACTTTTTCCTTTGTGCAGGCGACAAAAATCACCTGTGAACGGTCATTCAAAACAGCTTCGATTTTCTTTTTCTGCTTTTCAAACTCATAATCGTAGCCCAAGCTTGATTTATTTATGTTGTATATATCAAACGAATCGGAAATTACAGCTTCTCTGATAATGAAATCAAGCATTTTTCATCGTCTCCGTTAAAAAACTATTTCCTCAAAAGCATACATTTCTCTTGTGTTTCCGGCTCCTGTGTGGATTGTAATTTTCACACAGCCCGGATTTTTGGTAACATTATATCCTGAGGGGCACACAACATGGTAATAAGTTCCGTTTAGGAAACTGCAATAGTTTGTATCGGGGTGAATATGACCGATTGAAACAAGTCCCACGCTTTGAGAATCCGTGAGCACCTTATCAAGAGACGCATTACCCTCAATTCCCTCGTAAAAATCCGCGGGAACAGGGCTGTAATGATTGGCGTAAGGCTCGCCGTTTTTCCCCGAAACGGCAAAATTAGGGGTGTTCATATGGAAGAAAAAGCTGAATTTGATTTCGGGATTGTCAGCCTTTTTCTCATCAAGCACCTTTTTTACCCAAGCCACCTGGTCGTCCTTCATGTAATCGTACTTGTTACTTGCGTCACGGGCAAGAGAATCCATAAACACAAGGCTGTGAACGGTTTTGCCGTCTGTGTTTTTCAAATCAATCACATACTGGGTTGCGCCTGTCAGATTTTCCTCATCGGCAAGAATACAATGGCTGTACTGCGATAAAAATGCCGCAACATCCTCCGATGTACCCATCATTTCGCCGTCGTTATTGCCCGGAACATACGCCCAATACTGCTCTGAATCCTCAAAAAGCTTTCCGATTGTTTCCAGGGCTGTTTTCTTATTGTACTTTGAGTTTTTGTTGTTGCCCTCAATCATATCGCCTGAAATAACAACAAGGTCGGGTTTGACAGATTCGAGCTGTGACCTTACGGCATCAAGAGTTTTTATATCTTTTTTCGTAGTGCCGCTTATAAAGTGGGTGTCGCTGAATTGGAGCAGGGTAAAATCGCCGTCGCCGTCAACGGTAAATGACGGAACAGCCCTGCCGACAACCGTGTTATTTTGTGAATAACCTGTGATGTCACCTGCGCTCTCAGGCGATACTGCACAGGAAGAAAATAATAAAGCCAACATTAAACACACCGAAATAATTGAAACAGTTTTTTTCATAGTATTAGCTCCTTTCAGTATTATATTAAGTTTATGATAACATAAAGATTGATGCTGTGCAAATTCTAAAAGTGAAAAACAACATTCTTCTTATAGGTAAGAGAATGTTGTTTTTGTATCATTTTTTATCTTTTAGTAAAGGTTTTATTGCCTTACAAATTTCCTTATGTAAATCATTATTTTTAATCAACTTTGATATATGACCGTTTATCGTGTTTTTCATTTTATATTGACATGTGAATCCAAAGATTTCTTTTGATAACGCAACGCTATCCATATCAATTCCATTTAATTCAATATCCTTAATGGCATTAAAAATTTGACTTTGCAAATCAGGAACTTCTAATTCTTTATCAGCGAAATTTGTTAAATCCTCGACTCTTTTAATGACACAATTTTGTTTGTGAGCGATTTTTACTAAACTATCGTAGCCTTTATCTTTACTTACTATATAGATTTCACATTCAGGGTATTTTTCGGATAAAACTCCAGCATAAAACGCAAGTTGAAAATCAAGAGCATTCTTTCCTGCCGATATATCTGCACGCATATAGGAAATATCAGCACTTGATTCACATAATCTCTTATGTAGTCCAAAAGTAATTTTATCTTTATTTTCAGAATAGAAAATAACTAATTTAGCATTAGCATTTAATTTCGAAAGGCCATTAAATCCATCAACGCCAACGTTCTCGTAATCAACTAAATAGATTTGCATAGTATCCGCTCCTTCATCATCAAACCGAACTCATAATAACATAGAAAAAGATTTTGTGCAATTCTTTTTTATAAATCAAAATTTTTGTTGACAAAGTTTTTTTTGTGTGATATACTTTGGAAAATTTACAAAGGAGATGAACACAATGTTTAATCGTTTTTCAGCGATGAATATGATACTTGCGGCCGAACTTTCAAAATCGGTCTTAATTTGCTGTGTTCATCGTGGGGAAAGTAAATTTTAGTTTTTTAGAAGCTGAAAAAACAACCGTCGGTGCACACAGCATCGGCGGTTTTTTTAATCGTTTATCTATTTGTGCCTAACTGCCGAGCGACAGTAAAGAAGAACTAAGATATAACGCGCTCTCTATCGTAGGGAGCGACGACTCGGCGCTCCGTTAATTTAACATTATTTTGTAGGGGCTGTCGAGGTCGCCAGCCCCTACAAAATCAATGTGTGTATAATATCAGCAGTGTCCCTATCTACAACAAATCAAAACAACATAAGGAGTGATACAAATGCAAACACCGATTTTAGAAACAGAAAGACTGATTTTGCGTCCCCTGCGCGTCACGGACGCACCCGCCGTATTCGGGTGGGCAAGTGACGAACGGGTAACAAAATATATGACTTACCCGAATCACGAGCGTATAGAAACAACCGTTGCGTGGCTCGAAAGCATCGACCACAGCTCTGATAATGAATATGAGTTCGGCTTTGTGGAAAAGGAAAGCGGCGTACTTATCGGCTCGGGCGGAATATATTGGAACGCCGATTACCAACAGTGGCGTATCGGGTATAACCTGCGCTTTGACCGCTGGCACCAAGGCTACGCCACTGAGGCGGCACGGGAAATTGTCCGCTTTGCAAAAGAAGATTTAAAAGCCGAATGCATTGGCTCGTGCCATGCGGTGGAAAATCCCAACAGCGGCAGAGTACTTCGCAACTGCGGACTTGTATTCACAAAATACGGCGAATATCAAAAAATCGACGGCAGTGTGACCTTTCGTTGTAAAGAATACCTTTGGACGAAAAACGGCGAGGAATTAACCCATCACAAAGGCACGGTCACGCTCCAAACAGAACGACTGATTTTGCGAAAATTTAAAAAATCCGATTACAAAGATATTTTCCAATGGGCAAGCAACCCGAAAGTCAACCGATATGTCAGTTATCAGCCCCACAAAACCCTCGCCGACTCGAAAGAAATCGCGAAACAGTGGGCAGATGCCGCAAAGCAAATCGACAACTACAACTGGGCGATTGAATATGAGGGCAAAGTAATTGGCAATATTTCCGTTGTGCAACATGATATGCTTTGGGAAGCCGGTATGGGGTGGCAAATTGATTCAACTTATTGGAACAAAGGCATTATGACCGAGGCGGCAACCGCGGTATTCGATTTCCTGTTCTGCGAGGTCGGATTTCACAGAATATCCGCCGGTCATGATACAAAAAATCCTGCCTCGGGCAAGGTTATGGAAAAATTAGGTATGAAAAAAGAGGGATTTTTCCCGCAGTACTATTACAAAAACGGCGGACGCGGCACAGGCGATGCACAAAGGTATGGGATCTTAAAAGAGGATTGGGTTCTGTAAAACAAAAATACACATATGCAAAAAAACGGCGGGGTTAATCCCCCGCCGTAAAATCTTATTTAATTCCTGAAATGCACTTTTTAAGAAATTCAATACTGATAACAAATAATAAAAAACCTGCTATGAATAGCAGGTTAAAAATCATTTATTATACACCCTGAAAACTGAACAAAGGGGGAAGTGAAGAGGAAGAAATTGTGTACACATAGGAACCAAGAAAATGGTCAAGCCCTCGACCTA
>JBJEPX010000068.1:0-34289 GCA_051881455.1 Candidatus Fimenecus sp.
TGCAAGAGCAAATGGCAAACGATGAAAATATCTCATATTGGATAAATAATAGTGGAAGAGGCGAAGAATTTGCAACTGTCAGTGCAGACCACAATTTCTATTGGAATGAAAACGGTGATTTAGTAATTATCTTTGACAAATACGAGGTTGCCCCCGGCTCAATGGGAACTCCCGAATTTGTTATAGGTAGAGATGTTATTAAGGATATTTTGAAATCGGAGTTTAAAGATGTTATTTCATAATATGAAGTTATTTCTTTTACAAAATCTATTGAAAAAACGACAATTAGCGTGTATAATATCGTTGTTGGCGTGACAACACGATGACAACAAAAATCTTGACAGTCCATATTTTACGGATAATCTGAACACTCCCGATAATATGAGTAAAAATACCCATACAAAATTGTTTAAGTTACAGTTTTCGGGAGCGAGTGGGAATGATTTGAAAGCATAAAATTAACTCCTAAAATCCAGCGATTAAGCGGATTTTAGGAGTTTTCTTTTTGTGCGCGATAACAATTTGATAACAGGAAATTGAGGTCGGTTATTCTGTGATGCAAATAATTTGCGAGTTGTATCGTTTTTTAGATTTTTACTTTATTCACCACATTTAAAGTTTGTGTGCAATACAAAAGCGCGTTAAAAATATTGCAATAAGCACAGGTTTATAGTAAAATCAACACAAAGAAATTGTTTTTTGGGGAGTGGAGAAATGAAAAGTATCAGTTTGCATCCTAATCCTATTTTTGAAAGGGAAAACTGGCAAAGTCTGAACGGCGAATGGGACTTTGGATTTTCTAAAAAAGCGATCAAAAACTACAAATCTTTAAGTGAACAGAAAGCTTTGGATTTTTACAGGCAATCTGTTTGCACGCACAAAATAAATGTGCCGTTTTGTATTGAAAGCGCGCTTTCGGGAATCGGATACACGGGCTTTTTAAACCGTGTCTGGTACAAAAAGCGTATAAATATTACTCCGAACGGCAACAGGGTGTTTTTACATATCGGCGCCGCCGACTACAAAACCACGGTAATACTCAACGGGAAGCTTGCAGGCAGTCACAAGGGCGGCTATACGCCTATGTGTTTTGATATAACGGATTTTGCGGTTGAGGGTGAAAACGAGTTATATATCCTTTGCGAAGATAACACCAGAGACGGTCTGATTGCAAGCGGAAAACAAAGCAACAGAAAGAAATCCTATGCCTGCTCTTACACAAGAACCACGGGCATTTGGCAAAGTGTTTATATTGAATATACGCCCAATGATTATGTGAAAACTTTTAAGCTTATCCCCTCTTTAAAGCACGGCAACATAACCGTTGAATTGGATTTATGCGGCACGGAAAGCCTTGAAATAACCGCATATCTTGACGAAAAAAATGTTGGCGCAAAGTGCATAGAAGGAGCGTCGGGCTTTGTTATTGTTCAAATTCCCATAAGCGACATCAAAGCTTGGGAACTCGGGAACGCCGTGCTTTATGATTTAGAAATAAAATTCGGCGACGACAAGGTAAGCAGTTATTTCGGTTTAAGAGATATTGCCCTTGACGGATTCAAATTTATGCTCAACGGCAAAAGCGTATTTCAAAGGACCGTGCTTGACCAAGGCTTTTACAGAAAAGGAATATATACCGCTGAAAATGACGAGGAATTAAAGCGGGATATTGCGCTTTCCATGGCGCTCGGATTTAACGGGGCACGGCTTCATCAAAAGGTTTTTGACCCGCGCTTTCTGTATTTCTGTGACTGTATGGGGTATATGGTATGGGGCGAATACGCCAACTGGGGGCTGGATTATTCCAATCCCAAGGCGGTGGATATTTTCCTGAACGAATGGGGCGAAACCCTGCGGCGCGATTATAATCACCCTGCGATTATCGGTTGGTGTCCCTTTAATGAAACATGGAATTACAGGGGCAGAAAGCAATATGACCCATTACTCAAAACCGTTTATGAATACACAAAGGAATTTGACCGTACAAGACCTTGCATAGACACAAGCGGCAATTTCCATGTTGTAACCGATATTTACGATGTGCACGATTATCGGGGCGAATTTGAGGAATTTCGCAAAAGCTATGAAAAGCTTATGACAGACGGTGAGCTTTATGAACATGTTTTGAAGGACAATCCCGGGCGGCAGAAATACAACGGTGAGCCTGTATTTATCAGTGAATACGGCGGCATCAAGTGGGAATCTGACAAGCAATATGAATCGTGGGGATACGGCAACGATGTTAAAACCGAGGAAGAATGGCTTGAACGCTACAAAGGACTGACCGAAACCATACTCGACAACGCGCGTATGCTGGGATTTTGTTACACACAACTTTATGATGTGGAGCAAGAGCAAAACGGACTCTATACCTACGACAGAGAAAAGAAATTCAGCGAAAAAATCTATGAGGAAATCAAAAAAATCAACACTCGAAAAGCCGCCATAGAGCTATAAATGAATGCTCTTTATTTTGAGTTGTGTAAAGAATGATTAGGGATTTCTAAGCGGAGTGCCCGTTTTTATTAAAGAGACACTTTATAATTCAGTCAGGCCGCATTGATGATACTACTAAGGAAAAAGAATGTATTATGACTTGGCATTGGAAATAAATATGTAACAGAAAAAAGCAAAAGCGAGGCATTGTATGAAAAGTCTTAAAATAGCATTGTTGCAAATTCTTCCTGAAAACACATTAGAGGGAAACCGCATAAAAGGCGCGGTTTACTGCAAAAAGGCGAAAGATATGGGTGCGGATATTGCCCTGTTTCCCGAAATGTGGAGTTGCGGATATAAAATTCCCAAGGATTTGAATGAATTAAAGAGTTCCGCCGTATCTGCCGACGGAGATTTTGTAAGATTTTTCGGCACATTGGCAAAGGAACTTAAAATGGCAATCGGTATAACTTTTTTGGAACAATTTGAGCCCTTGCCGAGAAATACATTTTGCCTGTTCGACCGTTTCGGCAAAAAGAAGCTGACTTATGCAAAGGTGCACACCTGCGATTTCGGCGACGAATGTCGGCTTACACACGGCGAGGATTTTTATGTTGCCGATTTAGACACGGAAAAAGGTACGGTGAAAGTGGGCGCTATGATTTGTTATGACCGTGAATTTCCCGAAAGTGCACGGATTTTAATGCTCAAAGGTGCGGAACTGATTTTAGTACCCAACTCCTGTCCTATGGAAATCAACCGCATTTCCCAACTGCGGGCGCGCGCCTTTGAAAATATGGTGGGCATTGCCACCTGCAACTATCCTGAGGGAAAAGAGGGCTGCAACGGTCACTCCACGGCGTTTGACGGCATTGCATACCGTCCCGATGAGCCGTGTTCAAGAGATACGCTGATTATTGAGGCGGGAGAACAAGAGGGAATTTACCTTGCCGATTTTCCTATGGACGAAATCCGTGCATACCGTGAAAATGAGGTGCACGGCAGCGCTTACCGCCGCCCCGATAAGTATCACATTTTGATTAGCGAGGAAAAGAGAGAGCCTTTTCTCCGTGACGATTACAGAAAGTGATTTTATATGATTATCAGAAAATACACTCCCAGTGACTGCCCTGAAATTATAAAACTTTTCTATGATACAGTTCATACTGTAAATGCGAAGGACTATACAAAAGAGCAGTTGGACGCTTGGGCTGCAAAAGACACCGACGAAGACCGCTGGAACAGTTCATTTCTTGAACATTACACCATTGTTGCTGCTGAAAAAGGTGTAATTGTCGGCTTTGGTGATATTGACAGCACAGGATATTTAGACCGTTTGTATGTTCACAAGGATTTTCAGCGTAAGGGAATTGCATCTGCAATTTGCAATGAACTTGAAAAATCGTGCATTACAGATAAAATAAGCACGCATGCATCTGTGACGGCGAAGCCTTTTTTTGAGCATCGGGGGTATAAAGTTATTAAGACGCGGTATGTAAAAAGGCACGGGATTGAACTGCGGAATTATCTGATGATAAAGCACGTAAAAAATATGTAATATTTGCAGATTTTATTGTGAATAATTCTTGAAATGTTGTTTTAAATAAGATATAATACTTTTATTGTTTAAAATGGCGAAAAGTTGTTTAAAAATATTGTTGTATGGAGGAATTATTATGCAAAGCAATGTACGCCCCGAAAATATGGAGCGCATTACTACAAAAGCGCTTGCCGACGCTTTTATAGCAGAGCAGGTAGATGAAATCCGCCGTCAGGTAGGCGATAAAAAGGTTCTTTTAGCCCTTTCGGGCGGTGTTGACTCATCGGTTGTTGCCGCACTTCTTATCAAGGCTATCGGCAAACAGCTTGTATGTGTTCATGTTAATCACGGACTTATGAGAAAAGGCGAAAGCGAGCAGGTTATTGAGGTTTTCCGCAATCAGCTTGACGCAAACCTTATTTATATTGATGCAACCGACCGTTTCCTGGACCTGCTTGCAGGCGTTGAGGACCCCGAAACAAAGAGAAAAATTATCGGCGGTGAATTTATCAAGGTATTTGATGAAGAGGCTCGCAAGCTTGAAGGTATCTCTTTCCTTGCACAGGGTACGATTTATCCCGATATTCTGGAAAGCGACGGAGTTAAGGCTCACCACAATGTAGGCGGCCTTCCCGAAGAAATGAATTTTGAACTTGTTGAGCCCGTGAAGCTTCTTTTCAAGGACGAGGTTCGTGTTGTAGGTTCTGCTCTCGGTCTTCCCGATTCAATGGTTTACCGTCAGCCCTTCCCCGGCCCCGGACTGGGCGTTCGCTGCACAGGCGCTATTACCCGCGACAGACTCCACACTTTGCGTGAAGCTGACGCGATTTTGCGTGAGGAATTTGATAAAGCAGGTCTTACAAGCAAGGTTTGGCAGTTCTTTACCGTTGTTCCCGATTTCCGTTCAACAGGCGTAAGAAACGGCAAGCGCACATTTGACTGGCCCGTAATTATCCGTGCTGTAAATACTGTTGACGCTATGACTGCAACCGTTCCCGAAATCGACTGGGCATTGCTTAAAAAGATTACTGACAGAATTTTGGCAGAGGTTCCCGGAGCGGGCAGAGTGCTTTACGATTTAAGCCCCAAGGCGCCTGCTACCATCGAGTGGGAATAGCCGCCGAGCGCTGCCGGTGGCAGATGAAGCGAGAGCGGCTATTTGTGCAAAATAAGGAGCAATGCGAAGCGGTGCGAGCAGTGCGACTATATTTTGTGTGGGCGAAACCGCCGAGCGCTGCCGGTGGCAGATGAAGCGAGATAGGTTATTTGTGCAAAATAAGGAGCAATGCGAAGCGGTGCGAGCAGTGCGACTATATTTTGTGTGGGCGAAACCGTCGAGCGCTGCCGGTGGCAGATGTATAAATGAGTTTATAACAAAATGTTTTTGATGTGGAGAGAAAAGGATGAATTTTACCAGGAAAAACATTAAAATTATCCTCGGTATAATTACATTTACCGTTGTTTTGTTTGCGGCGTCACAGCATTTATCGGTTGTTGCGGCTGTAATATCGGAAATATTAAGCATATTAGCTCCTGTGACAATTGGGCTTTGTCTTGCTTTCATATTAAATATACCGATGTCACTTTTAGAACGCAATGTTTTTGCATTTACGCAAAAAAGCAAGCATAATGCCGTGAAAAAGCTTTCAAGGCCCGCAAGCCTTATTACAACGATAATTTTAGCGCTAGGCTTTTTTGCTGTTTTGCTGCTTATAATCATTCCGCAACTTAAAGATGCTGTTGTTATGCTCGTCAATAAATTTCCGGTTTATTACGAATCATTTGTTGAATGGGTTGATCATACAACAGTACGCCTTAATCTTGAAATCAACACGGAATTTTTGCATAATCCAAGATTCGATTTTGACAGGATTTCGCAAATGGTCCAAAAGGTATTTAACAAGGAAAACGCTGATACTATTGTGAACACAACGGTGGGCGTAACATCATCTGTTGTTTCCGGTATTACCGACTTCGCATTGGGCTTTGTAATTGCAGTTTATACTCTTGCGGAAAAAGAAAAAATCGGTAAATTTACAGATAAAATTTTAAAAAGAATTATGCCCGTAAAGGCATATAAAAAAATCAATGAAATTGCTTCGGTTGCCGCCGACTCATTTTCAAGTTTTATCTCGGGGCAGTTTACCGACGCTTTAATTCTTGGAGTTTTGTGTTTTATCGGTATGGTCATTTTCAGGTTGCCCTATGCCGCAGCAGTTTCGGTTGTTATAGGCGTTTTTGCTTTGCTCCCCGTAATCGGTCCGATTATCGGCGAAGCAATCGGGTGCTTTATTATTTTTATGGCAAGTCCCTTAAAGGCGCTCTTTTTCCTTATCTTTATACTTCTGCTTCAAGCAATAGATAATAATTTTATCTATCCCCGTATAATGGGAAAATCCGTTGGGCTTCCGGGTATTTTAGTTCTTATTGCTGTTATTATCGGCGGAAATATCGGCGGAATTTTAGGCGTGCTTTTAGGAGTTCCGGTTGCATCTGCATTATATGCAATTATTGTTGCATGGCTAAAAAAGAAAGATGATACCGCATGTGTATCAAATTGCGATACGCAAACAGACGGTGAATCAAAAAGTAATACATCGGATAATTCTGAGAAGAATACCGATGAAGAAGTTAATTATTAGGCTTTTGCCTTTTAATATATTGTGTTGTGTGTTTTTTCAGGAGTGAATTATGGGTAAATTAGGCTTTGATAACGACAAATACCTTCGTATGCAATCGGAGCATATCAAGGAAAGAATCAGCAAATTCGGAGGTAAGCTTTATCTTGAATTCGGCGGAAAGATTTTTGACGATTACCATGCGTCAAGAGTTCTCCCCGGCTTTAAGCCCGACAGCAAGATGAATATGCTTTTACAGCTTAAAGACGACGCTGAAATCATTATTGCAATCTGCGCCAAGGACATTGAAAAGAACAAAATCCGCAGTGATATAGGTATTACTTACGACCTTGATGTTCTGCGTCTTATTGATATTTTCAACAGCTTCGGTCTTTTTGTGGGCGGTGTTGTGCTTACACAGTACGCAAGCCAGCCTGCGGCAATAGTGTTTGAGCAGAAGCTTAAATCGTTGGGCATAAAGGTTTACCGCCACTATCCGATTGATAATTATCCTACCGATATTCCGCTTATTGTAAGCGAAAACGGATACGGTAAAAATGATTATATTGAAACTACCCATTCACTTGTTGTTATCACCGCTCCGGGTCCCGGCAGCGGAAAGATGGCAGTTTGCCTTTCTCAGCTTTATCACGAGCATCAAAGAGGAATTAAAGCGGGATATGCAAAATTTGAAACCTTCCCTATATGGAATCTTCCGCTTAAACACCCTGTTAACCTTGCTTATGAGGCTGCGACCGCCGACTTAAAGGATGTCAATATGATTGACCCCTTCCATCTTGAAGCCTACGGCAAAACAACGGTAAATTACAACAGAGATGTTGAGATTTTCCCTGTACTGAACACTATTTTTGAGCGTATTTACGGTCAGTCCCCATATAAATCCCCTACCGATATGGGTGTTAATATGGCGGGCAACTGCATTTTCGATAACGAAGCCGTTTGCCACGCCTCAAAAATGGAAATTATCCGCCGTTACTGCAATTATCTTGTTATGCAAAAAAATAACAAGAATGTGTCGGACGAGCTTTATAAAATTGACCTTATTATGAAGCAGCTTAATATTTCCACCGATGACAGAGCCGTGATTTCCGCTTCACTTGAACTTTCAAGGAAAACCAACTCCCCTGTTACGGCGATTGAGCTTAATGACGGACGGATTATCACGGGAAAAACCTCTGAGCTTCTCAGCGCCTCCTCGGCGGTACTCTTAAACGCTCTCAAAGCGCTTGCAAACATCAGTGATGATACGCTTTTGATAACTCCTACGGTTATTGAGCCCATTAAAAAGCTGAAATCTGCTTCGCTGCATGAGCGTGACACGAGCCTGCACCCCGACGAAATTCTTATTGCGCTTTCAATTTGTGCAACCATGAATCCCCTTGCACAAAAGGCACTTGAAGCAATAAAGTATTTAAGAGGAAGCGACGCCCACTCTACTGTTGTACTTTCGGATGCCGACACAGAGGTTTTCCGCAAATTAGGTATTACCGTAACTTTTGAGCCCTATAAAAACAACGATAATCTTTACTACAACTAACAAACACACAACATAGGAGTTGATTTTATGGCAACAAAGTACATTTTCGTTACCGGAGGAGTTGTTTCCGGTCTTGGCAAAGGAATAACGGCGGCATCATTAGGACGCCTGCTAAAAGACCGCGGTATGAAGGTCACGGTTATTAAGCTTGACCCCTATCTTAACATTGACCCCGGCACTATGAACCCAATTCAGCACGGCGAGGTTTTCGTGACCGATGACGGAGCTGAAACTGACTTGGATTTAGGACACTATGAGCGTTTTATTGATGAAAAGCTTACAAAAAACAGCTCTTGCACATCGGGAAGCGTTTTCAACACCGTTCTTTCTAATGAGAGAAAGGGTGTTTACGGCGGGCAGACCATTCAGGTTATCCCCCACATTACCAACGAAATCAAAAGGCGTATATCCCTTAATGCGGTAAGCGGTATTGATGTTGTACTTGTTGAAATCGGCGGTACGGTAGGCGATATTGAAAGTCAGCCGTTCCTTGAAGCCATAAGACAGTTTGCCCAGGAGCGCCCCGGCGACTGTGTGTTTATACATGTTACTCTTATTCCCTATCTGGGAGCCTCAATGGAGCTTAAAACGAAACCCACACAGCACAGCGTAAAAGAACTTTTGGGAATCGGCATTAAGCCCGATGTTATCGTTCTTCGCACCGAGCATCCCATTGATGACGGAATTAAAAATAAAATTGCGCTTTTCTGCAATGTTCCCGCAAATCATGTTATTGAAAACATTGATATGCCCACTCTTTATGAAATTCCCATGGCATTGGAAAAAGAGGGCTTGGCAGACATTGTTATTGATACATTAAAGCTTAACTGCAATGAACCCGACCACACTGACTGGCTCAAAATGACAGAGGCTAACAAGAACCTTAAAAAGAAGGTTAAAATTGCCCTTGTAGGCAAGTATGTTGAGCTCCATGACTCATATCTGAGCGTTAACGAGGCATTGAAGCACGGCGGACTTGCTCACGACGCAAAGGTTGAGATTGATTGGGTTGATTCAGAGCTTGTCAATGATGACAACGCGAAGGAAATTCTCGGTTCAGCCGACGGAATACTTGTTCCCGGCGGTTTCGGCACAAGAGGAATTGACGGTAAAATTGCCGCCGCAAAATATGCAAGAGAGAACAAGGTTCCGTATCTTGGAATATGCCTTGGTCTTCAAATTGCGGTTATTGAATTTGCCCGTGATGTTTTGGGTCTTAAAGACGCCAACACAACGGAAATCGACCCGAACACCGCAAATCCCGTGATTTACCTTATGCCCGACCAATATTCCGTTACCGATATGGGCGGAACAATGAGACTCGGTCAGTACCCCTGCGTGCTTGATGAAAACTCAAAAATTTACAAAGCATACGGCAAGCAGCTTATTACGGAACGTCACCGTCACCGCTATGAGGTCAACAACGACTACCGTGAAGTCTTAGAAGAAAACGGAATGCACATATGCGGCGAATCCCCCGATAAATACATTGTGGAAATGATTGAATTGAAAGACCACCCGTGGTTTGTGGCAACACAGGCACATCCCGAATTCAACTCACGCCCCACAAGACCGCATCCCCTCTTTGCAGGACTTATCGGCGCTGCAGTTGAGTATAAAGATAACAAATAAATAAGTATAAAAAAGCGGCTTACAGTGAACTGTAAGCCGTGTTTTTATTTATCTCGGTATCTTAACAGTAAAAGAGCTGCCCTTTTGCGGCCGGGATTTTACATCTATTGTACTGCCTGTTATGTCGGCGGCGGTTTTCACAAGTGCCAGTCCCAATCCGTTGCCCTGAGATTTCCGTGAGGTATCGCCTTGATAGAATTTTTCAAAAATATGCTTTTTGACTTCTTCCGTCATACCTATGCCGTCGTCGTAAATTTCAACGGTAATATAATCCTTTGAAGAAGTGTCAAGCCTTATGCCGATTTTGCCGCCGCAATCGGTAAACTTAACTGCATTGCCCACAAGATTTATCCACATCTGATTGAAGAGGTCCTTATTTCCCACTATTTCACATTCGGGCAAATCAAGGTCTAAATAAAGATTTTTCTTTGACCATTGCTGTTCAAACATAAGCACCACGCGGCGAAGCTGCTCGTCAAGGCTGAATTTTACAGGCTTTGATTTAATGTTCTGCGTTTCAAGCCGTGAAAGCTTCAACACATTGTCCACAAGCCCCGAAAGCTGCCCTGTTGACTCGGTAAGCAACGAAAAATATTCGTTACGCTGCTGTTCGCTTATTTTCGGGTCGCTGAGTAAGGTAACATACCCCTGAATTGTGGAAAGCGGCGCTCTGAATTCATGAGATACATTTGAAACAAAATCCGAACGCATAACCTCAATGCTTTTCAGTTCCTCGGTCATTTTATTTATATTCTCTGCAAGGATCTTGATTTCGTCTTTGAATTTTGAATTGTCTATACGCACATCAAAATTTCCCTGCGCAATCTCATCTACCGCCGCTGAAATTGTGGTTATGGGCTTTGTTATTCTTCTGCTCCAAAAAAACGCCATACCTTGACTCACCATCAGCAGGGAAATTACAGAACAAATTACGATAAGCGATGTGTTTTCACTTATTGTGCTGATGTCAAAAAGGCTTGTTCTAAAAATCAAAAACAACAAAAACAAAAACAGCAATATAAGCATTGCAAAAACGAAAAACACTAAAAATATCATTCGTCTGTAAAGCTTATTAAAGACCTTTAACTTCATTTTTTAACACCCCTGTATCCCAATCCCCTTATTGTATTTATCTCAATATCGGGGCAGTCACGAAGTCTGTCACGCAATCTGTTTATATGAACATCTACTGTTCGTTCCTCGGAATCGGTATCGTAGCCCCAAAATTCGTCCATAAGCTGACGGCGTGTAAAGGTGCGTGAGGGATACGACATAAGCTTATAAAGCACAAGAAATTCCTTTTGCGGAATTTCAACGGTTTTTCCGTTATACTCCGCTGTGTATGTGTCATAATTCAAAACGGTGCCGCCTATTGTAAGCTTTCTCTCCGTTACCATTTTTGCTCTTCTCAAAAGCGCATTTACACGCAGTATCATTTCATTCAAATCAACGGGCTTTACCATATAATCATCTATTCCCGCCATAAAGCCGTAACGCTTATCTTCAAAGCCCTCCTTAGCTGAAATCATAAGTATGGGCAGTTCCGGGTACATTTCCCGCAGTTCCTTTGTAAGCTCATAGCCGTCCACCCCGGGCATCATTATATCGGATATTACAAGGTCAACGGTTTTTTCAGCCACTATATCAAGGGCCTCTTCGCCGTCAAGCGCCTGAATAGCATTGTATGAGTTTGACTGCAATGCCGAGCAATATATACGATTAAGCTTAATATCGTCTTCAACAACAAGTATATTGAACATCGCTTTCGCTCCTTTCAACAGTATTGTACCATATTATTTAAACTTTGTGTTAATTATATATTTTATAATGACATTTTTCTTATAATACACATTGATTTTTCATCATAATTATAATAAAATTAACCCAAAGGCGGGATGTTTATGAAAATCAATCTAAATAATACGGCAAAACTGCAAACCTTAAAAGGTTGGGGCACTTCCTCGTGCTGGTGGAGCCAATACTGTGCCGATGAAAAGGCGGCGGAGGAGATTTCAGAGCTTTTATACGGCAAGAGCGGACTTGGGCTTAACATTTACCGCTACAATATGGGCGGCGGCACTGATAATAACAACTGCCGCGTCGATAATCCTTGGAGAAGAACGGAAAGTATGTATACTTTTGACCGTGAAAGCGGAAAGGGAAAGTACGATTTTTCCCGTGATAAAACAGCGGTCGCTATGATGAAAAGATGCCTGGACAAGGGAAACATTGACACGCTTATTTTTTTTGCAAACTCGCCTCATTATTCCCAAACCTCAACAGGTCAGGCTTCGGGCAGTCTTTTGTATCACACCTGCAATCTGCCCAAAGCGAATTACCGCAAGTTTGCCGATTATTTTTTAACGGTAACGCAGCACTTTCTTGACGAGGGACTTCCCGTTAAATACATAAGCCCCATAAATGAACCTCAATGGAAATGGGGCGGCTCCTTCGTGTGGCAGGAGGGTTGTCATTACGAGCCGGAAGAGCTTTTGGAGGTTTATCACATTTTTGCGGAAGAGATTATTAAGAGAAATATGCCGGTTAAGCTCTACGGCCCCGAAAGCGGCGAAATGGGCGGTCTTACAAAGGAATATTTGGATATACTTTTAAAAGATGAAACGGTTATGCGGGTTCTCGAAGTCTTTACATATCATTCATATCACGATGACAACAATCCGCAAAAAAGAGTTGAATTTAAAAAAGAAATCGTGTCCCCTCACCCCGAACTGCGTTTTGATATGAGCGAATGGTGCGAGCTCCCCAACAAAAGTCACACCAAAGATTTTAAGGGGGCGCTGATAACTGCGAGAATTATCGGTCAGGATTTAATATACGGCGGGGCGCAAAGCTGGACATCATGGGTGGCGGTTAATCAAATCTCCGTTCAAGAGGATGGTTTTGACTATTCCGACGGTTTACTCACCGCAAACGACGATTTCAGCGAGTGGCACATTGCCATGCGTTATTACGGATTTGCTCATTTTTCAAAGTTTATTCCCGTAGGCTCCGTTTGCCTTGGCAACGGCTTTTTCCCCGATGAAAGCAACGATTTTAACGCTTTCAGCTTTTTAACTCCCGATGATACTACCGTTACCGTAATTGTGAACGAGGGAGAAGAAAGAACAATCGAGCTTGACGGAAGCTTTGAGAGTATGACAATTACATCATCAAACAGTGAAAGTCAGTTAAATGAAATATACAGCGGCTATTACAAAAGCAAAATCACCGTTCCCGAAAACAGTATTTTGACGGTTTGTGCAAAATAAGATGAAAGGCGTGCACCTCGGGCACGCCTTTTTTAATTTATAAAATCTTTTTCCATGAGTTCTTTGACTTTTTCGGGGTTATCCGTTTGAGCAAGGCACCACATAAGCTTTATGAGAGTGTGTTCGGCTGTCATATCCCCCGACTGTGCAAGACAGAGCTTCTTTGCCGCTCTGCCCACCTTATAGGTATCAAGGCTTGTGCCGTCGAAAACGCACTGTGTTCCAATTACCACAATTTTTCCGCTTGATACAAGCTCTTTCACCGTGTCAAGGTACAAATCGGGTATACCCCCTGCGCCGTAGCTCGAAATCACAATACCGTCACAGCATTCCCCCGTATTTTTGATAATCTCGCAGGACATTCCCGGAGTTAAAGTAACAAGGGCAACATTGCTGTTCAGCGAAGTGTAAAACCTTGTGTTTTCATACTTCGGCGGCTCTGAAATCGGCTCAATTTTACCGTTTTCGATTTTTGCAAGAAACGGATAATTGACACTTTGAAAAGCATCAAAGCCCTTTGTTCTCATTTTCTTTGCACAAACGCCTGAAATCGCATATCCGCCGAACACAACAGACACACCGCCGTATTGTGATAAAGCAAAGGCTATACTGTCCTCTAAATTCTTGCGCGCGTCCGTATTTTCGGCATCAATAGGCTTTTGAGAACCTGTTATTACTATGGGCTTTTTTGAGTTTTGTATGAGATATGAGAGTGCGGCGGCTGTATAAGACAAGGTGTCCGTTCCGTGGGTAATCACAAAGCCATCGTAGTCTTCGTAATTTGTTCTGATACACTCTGCAATTTTAAGCCAATGAGAAGGCACAACATTTGTGCTGTCGATTTTTATAAGTTCAACACAGTCAACACTGCAATTTTCATTAACGGATACATACGAGAGCATTTCCGCAGGTGAAATTAAGGGTTCAAGCCCCTCGCCATTTTCCCGTGATGCAATTGTGCCGCCTGTTGCAATCAAAAACAAATTTTTCATATAATCACCGTTTCGCCGTAGGTTTTCCTTAATTTTTGCGGGACGATGTGGGCATCGTCCCCTACGAATTTTGCAATATTTTTCAAATTCCATTATTTATTATTCATTGGAACAATTCTCGGCGGGTGTACTCGTTAACCTTTTATTTCCATATACATTTTTTTGATATCGTCATATGTTAACGGAATGGGATTTTTTTCGAGCAAGGGGTGCATACTTGCTTTTGCAAGTTTTTCTATTTCATCATCGGTTTTTACGCCGATTTGTGAAAGAGTGCACACCATACCCATTTTCTTTTTAAGGTCCAATATTGCGTCTGCCATTTCATAGGCATCTTTAAATCCGCAATCCTTTGCAAAGCGGTTAAGTCTGCCGTTTTCCGCTTCGGCATTATATCTTGTGAAATAATCCAGCGTCATGGCGCACGCCTCACCGTGAGGTACTCCGTAAAGATTGGTAAGAGGGAAAGAGCAAGCATGACTGCCCGTTGTTCTAGGGTTACTGAACGCAACGCCTGCAACGATAGACGCCTCTGCCATTTTTTCTCTTGCCATTAGATTATCAGGCTCTGAATACGCCGTATAAAGCCACTGAAACACAAGCCTTGCGGCGTGGAGTGAACAGCTTTCGCACACGGGCTGATGAAGCACGCTCCAAAAGCTTTCAAGAGCATGGGCAAGGACATCAAGCCCCGTGGAAGCCGTAACCCTTGGCGGCACGCTTAATGTAAGGCGTGGGTCAACAATAGCCGCCTTAGGGTACATAAGAGGGTCATTCATAGGAGTTTTAACTCCTTTGTGGGTATCAGTCAGCACGGAAATATTGGTAATCTCACTGCCTGTACCCGATGTGGTTGCAACGGCAATCATAGGGATAACCTCATTGGAATTTATAGGTTTTCCTCCTGTATGATAGCTTTCTATCACATCATCGCCTTTTGCTATGGCGCACGCCGCCTTACAGCAATCCATAGGCGAGCCGCCGCCCAAAGCAACTGCGAAATCCGCGTTACTTTCACGCAGTACAGCAACGCATTGGTTTACATTATCGGTGGTCGGGTTAGGTCGTATATCGCAGAACACTTCAACGAGTCTGCCGCCGCAGTTTTTGATTATTTCATCGGCTGTTCCGTTATTTTTTAAGGTTTTGGAGCAGACAAGCACTCCTCTTTTAAGCCCTAAACCGTCAATTATTCGGGGCAGTTCCTTTACCTTATCCGTTCCGAAATAAATTTTTACGGGCATTGAAAATTCCCAGCTCATAATTGCACTTCCTTTTTTCCTTGAATTATATGTCTTTTTTCCATTTCACGGTTGATTGTGTTAAGCACCGTCTTTTTATCGGCGCTCCAAAGGGGCTCAACAAGATGTTTTTTCGGTGCGTCCCCCGTAATTCGGTGAATTACGATATTTTGCGGTATTATTTCAATACATTCGAAAAGAATATCCATATACTCCCCTAAGGATAACGGCTTTACAAGTCCTTTTTTGTAATCCTCATACAAATCAGTATCTTTAAGAATATGCAAAAGTTGAAGCTTTATCCCGTCCGTTCCCGAATTCACGGCAAAATCCACGGTGTTTAACACATCGGCTTTTGTTTCATCAGGCAGGCCGATAATTATATGGGTAATTACGGTTATTCCCCGTTTTTTAAGCTCTTGTACCGCATCTTCATACACGGAATTTCTGTAACATCGGCGGATATACCGTGCTGTTTTTTCATTGGCGGTTTGAAGCCCTAATTCCACCCAAACAGGCTTGATTTTATTAAGGCGTTCAAGCATATCGAGTATTTCCCCCGGCAGACAGTCAGGGCGTGTCCCTATTGAAATCCCGACAATTTCAGGCTTTTCCATCGCCTTATAAAAAGACTTTTCGAGAAAATCCACGGGAGCATATGTATTTGTATAGCTTTGAAAATAAGCGATAAATTTTTGAGCATCCGTTTTATTTTGTATTCGTTTTTTGGCGTTTTCAATTTGGATTTCTATATTTTCTCCACTCTCTGCGAAATGAGAAGAGCCGTTATGGCAAAAAATACAGCCTCTTGTATCCAATGTGCCGTCGCGGTTAGGGCAAGAAAGCCCCAAATCAATAGAAAGCTTATACACTTTTTCGCCGAAAGTATTTTTCAAATACTCATTTAAAGAATAATATCTTCCCTGCATTGTATCACCGATTAAAAAAACCTTGCATAAATTATATTGCAAACCGAATAAAAAAGCAACAAAAGTATTTTTGTGAAAAATAAATGAAAGTTTTATATAATTTTATATTTTTACATATGCAAATATCCAAATTGAAAGAAACTTGAAAATTTTTCTTGACTAACGCTTTTTCAGGGTGTAAAATTCTCACATAACAGCAAGGGCGCTGTGGACTTTTAAAGGTTCACAGCGCTTTTTCGTTTTTTGCTGTTGCATTATACCACAAAGGCGTGGGTTGGATTTGCCGACCTGCGCTCTTGTTTTTTTAGGAGGAATGATTTATGGAAGAATTGATGGCCAACATTTACGGCTCAACAGGCGTCTGGTTTTTAATGGGCGCCGCGCTGGTGTTCTTTATGCAGGCGGGCTTTGCTATGGTGGAGGCAGGCTTCACAAGGGCAAAGAACGCAGGTAACATTATTATGAAAAACCTTATGGACTTTTGCATAGGCACTGTGGTTTTCGTACTCTTGGGAGGCGGTCTTCTTCTCGGTGAGGACGCTCTCGGCGGTTTTTTAGGGCTCCCCACAATCGGACTCTTTACTGATTTTGAAACATATGACTGGTACAATTTCGTATTCAACCTTGTTTTCTGTGCCACGGCCGCAACAATCGTTTCGGGCGCCATGGCGGAAAGAACAAAATTTTCGGCATACTGCATTTACAGCGGTGTTATCAGCGCCGTGATTTATCCCATTGAGGCTCACTGGGTATGGGGCGGCGGCTGGCTCACAAGGCTCGGCGCAACTCTTTTCGGTGAGGGTTCACCTGAATTTGTTGACTTTGCAGGCTCCTGCCTTATCCATATGGTCGGCGGTATTTCGGCGCTTATCGGTGCAATTATTTTAGGACCCAGAATCGGAAAATACACAAAGGAAAAAGACGGCACAATAAAGGTTAACGCCATTCCCGGTCACTCAATCACACTCGGAGCACTCGGCTGCTTTATCCTGTGGTTCGGCTGGTACGGTTTTAACGGTGCGGCGGCTTCCGACGGACTTCAGCTCTCACAGATTTTTGCAACAACAACAATCGCCGCCGGTGTTTCAACCTGCGTTACAATGGCATTTACATGGATTAAAAACGGTAAGCCCGATGTTTCCATGACGCTGAACGGCTCTCTTGCAGGTCTTGTAGGTATCACCGCAGGCTGTGCAAACCTCGACGCGGTGGGGGCAATCGTTGTAGGAATCGTTTCAGGTATTCTTGTTGTAGTTGTTGTTGAGCTTCTTGATATGAAGCTTCACATTGATGACCCTGTGGGTGCAGTTGCAGTTCACTGTGCAAACGGTATCTGGGGTACAATCGCTGTGGGTTTGCTGGACAGAAACGACGGTCTTTTCTATTCGGGAGATTTCAAACTTCTCTCAATTCAGTTAATCGGCGTTCTGGCAGTTGCCGCCTGGACGATTGTTACAATGACTATCGTGTTCCTCGCAATTAAGAAATTTCACGGTTTACGCGTTACTCCCGCAGAAGAAATCGGCGGACTTGATTCTTATGAGCACGGTCTTGAAAGCGCATACGGCGGATTCAGTATTGACGAAATTCACTCATCATATTCGGAGCCTGCGGTTACCGGTGATGTTCCCGAATCAAAGGCGGTTACCGTTGAGCTTGTTACCGATAAGCCTGTTGCAAGCGATGTTAAGATGACAAAGATTGAAATTCTTTGCAACGAATCAAAGTTTGAAGCACTTAAAAACGCAATGAACGAAATCGGTGTTTCGGGTATGACGGTTACAAAAGTTCTCGGTTGCGGTATTCAAAAGGGTCAGGACAGATATTACAGAGGCGTTAAGATTGAAAGCATGGACCTTCGTCCGAAGGTACAGGTTGAAATTGTTGTGGCAAAAGTTCCTGTCCGTCAGGTTATAGACACAGCAAAGAAGGTTCTTTATACAGGCAACATCGGCGACGGTAAGATTTTCGTCTATGATGTTGAGAATGTCGTCAAGGTCCGCACAGGTGAAGAGGGCTATGACGCATTGCAGGGACACGACCAATTCTGATTTGTCCCATTATTAAATTAGGTTTTTGCTACCTGCAAAAATACACACTACACACAGGCAAAGAGCTTGCGGAGATTATCTCTGCGGGCTCTTTGTCTTTTATATAGTTATGCCGAGCGCTTAAAGATAAGGTGAGGGGAGTCGAACCCGATATGGTTTAAAACGGTATATTTTTGCCTGAACTGCGTTAAAAATCTCGCCATACGGCAGTATGGCAGCGATTTTATGCCTTGTTCAAACAAAAATCTACTCGTTTTAAACTGCGCTGCACCGAAAATGCAGAGAGTACGGATGGATTTTTGCTTTTGAAACGGCAGTCGGGCTGACGCCCGACAACGGTGAAAAAGTGAAAATACGCCGTAATATCAAATTTTCGGCATATTGTGTTCGATTTCCCTCACCTTAAGTTTTTCTTTAAGCACTCGGCATAGTGTACAGGTTTTTTGCGAAATTATCTGTCCCATTTATCGGCGAGAGCGTTAATCTGGTCGGTGAATTTCGCCAAATCCTTGTTAGCTCCTCCTCTGTTGTGTTCAATAACAATAAGCAATCTTTTACCCGCCTGCAAAAGCCGCTGAAATACAGAATTTGCGCGCTGAACATTAGGCTTATTACGCTTGATTTTTTCGTGATTGCCCTCGCAAAGGCACTCGCCGCTGATAATATCGTATTCTGCGCCGTTAAAGGGCGCTTCCGCCGATATTCCCAATTCAGACGCTATACTGTGTGCAAAAATATCGCATACCGTATCCTCACCGTGGTTTACAAACACCTTTTCGGGTGTAGGGGTAATGTTTTTAAGCCAATTCATGAGCATATCACGGTCTGCGTGGCCGCTGATTCCGTCTATCTGCCGTATATTGGCTCTTACGGTAATTTCCTCGCCGAAAAGCTTAACCGAAGGTGCGCCGTCAATAAGCTTACTGCCCAGCGTTCCCTCCGCCTGATAGCCTACAAAAAGAATTGTACTTTCCTCGCGCCACAAATTGTGCTTTAAATGGTGGCGGATACGCCCCGCCTCACACATTCCCGAAGCGGACAGGATAACCTTAGGCGTTGTATCGGCATTTATAAACCGTGATTCATCGCTTGTGACAGCAAGATTGAGTCCCTGAAATACTATGGGATTTATGCCTTTTTCAAGTAGTGCGAGTGTATCGCTGTCATAATAATCAAGAAGACCGCCCGAATAAATTCCCGTTGCCTCAACAGCCAGCGGACTATCCACCCAAACGGGGAAATTATCGTGACCTTTTACAAGCCCTTTTTCCTTTATATGGCGGATTAAATAAAGAATTTCCTGCGTTCTGCCAACGGCAAAACAGGGTACAACCACATTTCCGCCACGGTCAAAGGTTTTTTGAATAACATCGGTTAACTGATTTACATAATCAGGGCGCTCACCGTGGAGTCTGTCGCCGTATGTAGATTCAATAACAACTATATCAGCCTTTTCAGGCTTTTGCGGGTCACGGATAAGCGGACGGGACACATTGCCCACATCGCCTGAAAACAGCAACACCTTTGTTATACCGTTTTCCGTGATTGTTATTTCAATGCTTGCAGAGCCCAAAAGATGCCCTGCGTCAATAAATCGTATTTTAATGCCATCAAAAATATCGTATTCCTTATTGTAATCACAGGGAACAAACATTTTCATTGTTGCCGCAACATCATCTGAGGTATAGAGCGGCTTATAATCAGCGTCGCCGTTTCTTTTTGACTTGCGGTTGCGCCATTCTGCTTCAAACTCCTGAATATGGGCGGAGTCCATAAGCATTATGGAGCAAAGCTTGTTTGTGGCGAGCGTTGTATAAATGGGTGCGTCATAACCGTTGGCCGTCAGGAAAGGAAGCTTTCCCGAATGGTCGATATGGGCGTGAGTGAGCAGCACGCAGTCGATTGTATTTGCGGCAACGGGTAAATCGCAGTTTTCGTAAATATCCGCCCCCTGCTCCATGCCGCAGTCAACAAGCATCCGCCTGCCGCAGGCTGTAATCAATGTGCAGGAGCCCGTTACCTCGTGGGCGGCTCCCAAAAATTGAAGTTTCATAAAATCACCTTATCTTTTATGTAAATGCCCTTTTAATAATTATATAAAATTGCAAGGCAAAGTTAAACTGTCAAAATTCACATATTTACGATGAATTTATTGTAACATACTTTCTTGAAATGTATTTTATGATATGATAAAATCGTTGCATAGGAAAAAGGATGTGTTATTATGTTGGATTTAGACCGTTCAAGGGATTTACTGATGAAAATTTACGGCGACAGAAAGCTTTGCGACATTCTTGACTCATATATTTTAAAGCACAAAATGAAAATCCGTTTTTGTCTTGAATTTTGCCGCAAAGACCGTTGGGAAGTATTCCTAAAAAGCGACCCTATCTTTAAACTGAGTCTTGTTTATGCCTTTCTGCCCGAAACAAAGGACAGATATTTTGAGAAAGGTATCAGCGACAAGATTTTCTTCGATACAATGGATGATATTCGCATTTGGATTGATGACCACCGCGCTCGCACCGGCGAATACGGTCTTTATGAGCTTAACTGGATAATGGACCATATGCGACTGGCTATTTTCAAACTCGGCAGACTGCAATATCAAAAATCCAAGTATTTTTTCGGTCCCTCATATAAAAAGAACGGCGTCAGTATAAAATTCGGTGAAAATGTTTTCAGTATGCACATTCCGAGAGGTGAAAAACTCAATATTGAAGCGTGTAAACAATCAATAGAAGAAGCAAGGGTGTTTTTCAAAAAGTATTATCCCGAATATCCTACGAACATATTTGTTTGTCACAGTTGGCTTCTCTATTCCGGCAACAGAAATTATATGAGAGAGGACAGTAATATAATCAGATTTTCGGAAATGTACGATATTGTAAAAGAAATGGAATCACCCTCGCAAGCATATTTATGGATTTTCGGCAAAAAAATCGGCAACAAAGAATTATTCGCTCACAAAAAGTTGTACGGCAATTACGGTCATACCGAAGATTTGCCTCACGAAGTTAAGCTTCACAAGGACGCCATAGAATACATTAAAAGCGGCGGAAAATTAGGTGAAGGAATGGGCGTTATTACATTTCAATAGTTTTTGACACTCTGAATATATGCCGAGCGCTTAAAGGTAAGTGTTTCTTTAAGCACTCGGCATATGTATTAGGAGTGTTTTTTATTTGTATTGACATTTTTCCTGAAATCCTTTATAATTTGAAAATGGATTTCAAATTCAAATGTGTGGTGAACAAAATGGGATATGAAACAAAGCAAAGCCGCCTTGTTTTCGATTTTTTGGGGAACAATGCCGACCGTCATTTTTCTGCCGAGGAAGTCTATTTTTCCCTGCTCTCACAGGGCGGGAAAATAGGCAGAACCACCGTTTACCGCCAGCTTGAACGGCTTGTTGAGGACGGAAAGGTTAGAAAATTCTCAGCAGGCGACAGTGACGCTAACTGTTATCAGTTCAGCAATTCCGACAGTTGTTCAAACCACTATCACCTTAAATGCTCTGCCTGCGGGCGGCTTATTCATACGGAATGCGATTTTCTCGATAAGCTTTCGGAGCATATTTTTAATGACCACAAATTTACCGTTGACAGTTCAAAAACCGTTTTGTACGGATTGTGCAAGGACTGCGTTAAGGAGAAAAAAGTATGATTACAGCCTTACACATAAGCTTTTCCGGCTTCACCTCAGATACCGCCCTTTCTTTAATCCTTGACTCGGTGCTTGATACTCTTAAAATGCTCCCCTTCCTGTTTGCGGCTTTTTTGATAATTGAGCTTTTGGAGCATCACGCAAAAGAAAGCTTTGATAAGTTATTCCGCCGCACGGATAAATCGGGTCCTCTTGTGGGCGCACTTTTAGGCTGTGTACCGCAATGCGGATTTTCGGTGTTGTGTGCCAATTTATACACCGGCGGAATCGTGACATTGGGCACCTTGATTGCCGTTTTTCTTTCCACCTCAGATGAGGCAGTTATTCTGCTTGCCTCCGCCCCTAACGGCGGCAGAGAGGTACTTCGGCTCATTTCAGTTAAAGTAATTATCGCCGTTATTGCGGGATATATGATAGATATTTTCGGAAAAAGATTTTTTAAAAATAAGGTTTCGGAAAGCGACCTGTGCGAGCACGACCACTGTGGCTGTGAGGAGCACAAAGGCGTTCTTATTCCCGCGCTTATTCACACGGTTAAAGTTTTCGGATTTTTGCTTTTGTTCACAGTAATTCTCAATTTTGCTGTTGCCTTGTTAGGCGAGGAACGGCTCGGTTCGGTTTTACTTACAAATTCGGTTTTTCAGCCGTTTCTCTCTGCTCTGCTCGGCTTTATTCCCAACTGCGCTTCGTCCGTTATGCTCACACAGCTCTATACGGAGGGTGCGTTAAGCTTCGGCTCTGTTATTGCCGGGCTTTGCACAAATGCAGGCGCAGGGCTTATTGTTCTTATGCGTGAGAAAAGCAGAATTCGCGACAATGTAAAAATCATAGGAATTTTGTATGTTTGTGCCGTTATACCGGGAATTATTCTTCATCTTGCGGGAATTTAAACCAAATAAGTGTTTACTTTTAAGTTTTAATGTGTTAAAATGTGATTAGTAAACTTTGGAGGTTTATACGAAATGGGAAGAAAATTTAAAAATGAAAATACAGATTTCCTTGTGGACTGCATTATGCAGCTTAAAGACCGCGAGGAGTGTTATAAGTTTTTTCAGGACCTTTGCACCGTTACGGAATTTCACGCAATGGCACAGCGCTGTGTTGTGGCTAAAATGCTTTCGGAAAAGAAGGTATATGCTGATATCGTCAGTGCAACGGGCGCTTCAACAGCCACTATCAGCCGCGTAAACCGTTCACTTCAAGACGGTGCCGACGGTTACGATATTGTATTTGACAGGCTTTTAAAATGAGTTACGGTGTTTTTTCCTCGGTCTATGATATTCTGACCGATAATGTGGATTATAAATTCCTTGCACAGAAAATATGCTCTCTGTTATCCCTTAACGGTGTTGACGGGGGGCTTTTGCTTGACTTGGGCTGCGGAACCGGCACACTCTCCTTTTTGCTTGAAGAAAAGGGATACGAAGTTATCGGTGCGGACCCAAGTGAAGATATGCTGGCTGTTGCAAACGAAAAGAAATACGAAAACGGCTCCTCGGCTATGTTTCTTTGCCAGAGCGGAGAAAGCCTTGACCTTTACGGCACGGTGGATTGCGCCGTATGCAGTCTTGACACTTTAAATCATATTGACTCTCTTGAAAAAATTTCTGAAACCTTCCGCAGAGTATCGCTTTTTATGAACAAGGGCGGAGTTTTTGTTTTTGATATAAACACAGCCTATAAGCATAAAGAGATTTTGGGGAACAATACTTTCGTCTATGATATGGACGAGGTTTACTGCGTTTGGCAAAACACATTTGAGGAAGAATACAAGCGCACGCATATTGACCTTGATTTCTTTATTAAGGTTGAAAACAAAGAGTTTTTTGAAAGATACGGCGAAAGCTTTTATGAATATGTATATGAACTTGATGGCATACTGAAATTACTTAAAGATAACGGGTTTTCGGTTATAGGGTGCTTTGACGATTACAGCGATGAGGCGGTAACGGAAAAAACAGAGCGTATAACCGTTGCCGCAAGGAAGGAATAAATAATGAACGAGCTTGTAAGAATGATTTCAGAGGACGGCACTCTTTATGCGCTTGCCCTTAATTCTACTGCAATGGTAAAAAAAATGCAGGAAATCCACTCCACCTCAAAGGTTTGCTCAGCGGCGCTGGGCAGGCTGATTACGGCCGCTTCAATGATGGGCGTGCTTTGTAAAGGTGAAAAAGATACGCTGACCTTGAAAATAAACGGCGGCGGCCCTGCCTCACCTGTTGTTGCGGTAAGTAATTCAAAAGGAATTGTAAAGGGATATATAGGCGACAGCAGCGTTCAACTGCCTCTTAACAAAAAAGGTAAGCTTGATGTATCGGGTGCTGTGGGTACAGACGGATTTTTAACGGTAATTAAAGATTTGGGAATGAAAGAGCCCTACTGTGCACAAATTCCCATAGCGTCGGGTGAAATCGCGGAGGATATAACCGCTTATTACGCAATAAGCGAGCAAACTCCCACCGTATGCGCCTTGGGTGTGCTTGTAAATCCTGATGACGAACAGGTTTTGCTTGCGGGAGGATTTTTAATTCAGCTTTTGCCCACGGCAGACGACAACACAATATCTCTTGTGGAAAAAGGTCTTGAAAATATCAAGCCCGTTACTACAATGCTTGCCGACGGTCTTACTCCTGAAGAAATCTGTCAGGCGGTTTTGCCGGAATTTAAAATGCAGGTGCTTGACCGTGAAAATGTTGATTACAAATGTGATTGCAGTGAAGAAAGAGTTACGGCGGCGCTCATAGGTGCAGGGGCAGACGGACTGCGTGAAATGGCAGAGGACGAGCAGACAGAGGTCGTGTGCCATTTCTGCAACAAAAAGTATGTTTATTCCAGAGAACAGATATTAAAGCTTTTGCAAGAGGCAAATAAATAATTGCAAAATTGCGTGGTTTGGCGTGTTTTTAGCGGGCGGGCACGAAACCCCGCCCCAACAAGCTATCGCACTACTCGTCTCCCCTGAAAAGGGTGATTCCCCACAGTGTGGGGAAATGTCTGCGAAGCAGACAAAGGGGACGGCCGCCGTCAGCGGATGTCACGAAGTGACAGAGGAGTTCTCGTCGCCCCTGAAAGGGGAGATGTCACAAAGTGACAGAGGGGTTCTTTTGCGGGCGATTCGTGAATCGCCCCTACTGATATAAAACAAAAAATCCCGCCGATATGGGCGGGATTTTTCTGTCTTTTTTATTATTCAGCCTGAGGTGCTGAAACGGGGCAAGCATCTGCACAAGCACCGCAATCGATGCATGTATCAGCGTCGATAACATACTTGCCGTCGCCCTCTGAAATAGCCTCAACGGGGCAACCCTCTGCGCATGCGCCGCATGAAATGCAGTCATCACTAATTACATATGCCATATCCTATGTACCTCCCTTTAATAATATCAACTACATTGTAACACAATAATATGAAAAATCAAGAGTAAAATAACGGATTTTATTATAATCCCCTCACCTTAATTATTCAATTCCTTTAAGTGCTTCCATCTCTTCTTTTTCCACACGGATTTTTGCGTCTTTCAAGAGCTTTACCGTATGGCGGTGGAAGCTTTGGGGAGCCGCTTCGGGGCGGCGGTCCAGGGTAACTTTAAGCATACCTGTTATGAGATTGCTCTCAATTACCGTTCCTTTGCCGTCGGGCGTATCAACAATTGCACCCACCTTGGGAGTTACCCTTAAAAGGTGCTCATAAGTGTCTTGCTCATATTTTAAACAGCACATAAGTCTGCCGCAGGTTCCGCTGATTTTCGTAGGATTAAGGGACAGGCCCTGCTCCTTTGCCATTTTTATTGAAACAGGCTGAAAATCGTTCAAAAATGTATTACAGCAAAACGGTCTGCCGCAAATTCCGAAACCGCCTACCATTCTTGACTCATCGCGCACACCGATTTGGCGAAGCTCGATTCTTGTTCTGAAAACAAAAGCCAAATCCTTTACAAGTTCGCGGAAATCCACTCTTCCGTCGGCAGTGAAATAAAACAAAATCTTACTGCGGTCAAAGGTATATTCCACATCCACCAAATTCATATCCAGATTATGAGCGGCTATTTTTTCCTCGCAAATCTTAAAGGCTTCTTTTTCTTTTGCCTTGTTCTCCTCTAAAACCTTTATATCTTCGGCGGAAGCTATACGGATAACCTTTTTAAGAGGCTTATTTATATCATCTTCGCTGACACTGTGATTTTCCTTAGCAACAAATCCGCACTCCATACCTCTTACGGTTTCAACAACGGCATAATCGCCCTTTTTGAATTTATTTCCGTCGGCATCAAAGTCATAAACCTTTCCGCCGTCTTTAAATCTTATTCCCACAGTTTCTATCATACTTTTTTCACCTTATCTTCCCATGGCTCTTTTAAATTCATAGCACATTCTGACAACAAGCAAATTATTATTACAATTTCGGTCAATGGAGTCTATCAGCTCATCGCATACCTGTTCAAGCCTCATAAGCGATTTTGAGGTCAAGCTGCCGCAAAGTGCATTAACCTCTTCGGGGAACCTGAATTCACGGCAAAAACCGCTTTTTTTGACTAATGAATCCCTGAAAATCTCGGCAAGCAAAAGCAATACATTCTTTGCAAACTGCGAATTTTTTTGAAACACCGCTGTTTCTTCCATAAGACTTAATTCATTAACGCTCAAAAGCGCTTTGACAAATCCCTTTACCGCCTGCTCCTCTTTTTCGCTGATTTCTGCTTCTCCGCTTGCAATGGAATACACGCAAACTCTTGAAAGCACAGTTTCAAGCATTGTGCTTTTTGAGGTTGTAACGATTATAAAATAAACATATGACGGCGGCTCCTCTAAAATCTTTAAAAGTGCATTTTGCGCCTGCTCGTTCATATTCTGACCGTTTTTTAATATATATATTTTTTTATCGCTCTCATTGGGCACTATAAAAGCGTTACTGCGGATTTCCCTAACGGAATCCACGGTAAAGCTTTTGCTTTTTCCCTTTGTGCCGTCTGTTTCAAGCACATCCGGATGCCCGCCCTTTTGATATTTCTTGCAAGGGGAACACTCGCCGCAGGGCTTAACTTTTCCCTGACACAAAAGGCAGTTTGCAGTAAAGCGCGCAATCTCTTCACCGTCTGCTTCATTCTGGCACTCAATAAGCACACCGTGGGGAAGGCTCCCCTGCTGTACCGACAGGGCAATTTCGCCGCAGAGCTTATCCTTTTTTTCCATGTTGTTCATCATATCTTATAAAACTGCTCCACATCGACTACAAAAATCGTGGCTCCCCCCACCGTTACCTCAATGGGCATTGACGAGAGCATGGACTCCCCTATATATGTAGTGTTCACAGGTGTGATTTTCTTACGCTGACTGCTGTACTGACCGATAATGTTTATTACATCGTCGGTCTTTTTCTCCTCAACGCCGATAATCAAGGTTACATTGCCTGCTCTTAAAAATCCGCCCGAGGTTGAAAGCTTTGTTACGGTATAACCTGCTTTTGTTAAATGGGACATAACAGCGGACGCATCGTCGCTGTTGATAATGGCAATTACAAGCTTCACAAAAACCACTCCTTATCACAGACTTTGTGCAATCGCTATCATTACCGGCATTGTCACTATTGACAACACGCTGATAAAAGCCGTAACCTTTGACGCCAGCGCAGTATCACGGTTATACTTTGCCGCAAACATAACGGTGTTATTCGCGGTGGGTGCGGCAGAGCTTAAAACGCAGGCGGCAAGCAATGTACCGCTGAATCCCGCAAGATGCAGACACCCAATAGTTATTAACGGAAGAACGATTATTTTCACAAGCGCCGTTACGAAAATGCGCTTATCAGATAAAAGCGTTTTCCAATCGGCAGAGGCTAAATATGTGCCGAACATAACCATTGCCAGCGGAGTATTAAGGTCCGCAAGGTAAGAAACGGGAGAATATATAACCCCGGGAAGCTTTATCTGCAAAAGGAAAAGCGGAAGCCCCAATACAACTCCCACAACACCGGGATTTACAATCAGTTTTTTTAAGCCGAACTTTCCGCCCTCGCCCTTTCCCTGCATAACACGGACGCCGTGAGTAAAAGAAAGAATATTAAATGGCACCAGAATTACAGAGCAGTAAAAAACTCCCTCGTCGCCCAAAACAGCCTGTGCCAACGGCAAAGCCATATAGCCCACATTGCCGTAAACACAAGCATATTTAAAGATACAGGCAGCATCTTTATCGCCCTTATTGAAAAGGAGCGCGGAAATTGCCATTGCAACCAAATGGAAAAACACGCCGCCGAGAAAAGCCATTAAAAGACCTTTCAACGCATCGCGGTTATATTCCATTGACAAAAAAGAACGGATAATGATGGCGGGCGCTACAATATAAAACAGTAAATCGGTAGTAAGCCGTGACGCTTTTTCCGTATAGATACCTGTTTTGTGACAAACAAAACCTACCATTGCCACAAGGAACAGTATTACTACCTGCGTAAAAGCGACATAAACATTACTTAAAAAAACCATCAAAAATTACTCCGAAAGAAAATTATCGTCAATTTCCGTTTCCTTTGAAATTTCCGAGTCCGATTTTTTCAAAAGCTCCGCAGAGTCGTTTTCCTTAGCACATTTTATCGCGTTAAGAATATATGCAAAGGCAAACAGCGCAAATCCAAAATCGCAGAGAGAAAACGGATATTCATCGGGAAGTCTTGACATATTGCCTGTTAAAATCATAATAATACGGGGTAAATTTGCCGTTATGCAGAAGAAAATGCACACAAAGCCTGATGCGAACAAGCTTCTCATTGCCGTTCCTGCTGAAAGTCCCGATGAAATTCTGGCAAACGCCAAAAGAAAAATCATCATAAATGCAAGCATAAATATTTCAAGCATCAAATCCGAAACATTTATATAAGCTATTTTTCTCACAAAACGCAAAACTATTCTGCTCATACACCAAAAGAGCGGAGTAATGGCAAGGAATTTATACTGTGAATATGTTGTTCTGCCGTCGATATATGAAATGCCGAAAACAAGCATATATATTGCGGCAAGAACTCCGATAACAGCTTCGATAATCAAGGGAATCTGCCCTTGATTCAAAGTGCCCATAAGAGATATTTCTGCAGCTGTGAAGCTCTTAATGTTTATAAAGAAAGATGAAAATGCGGAAATAACATCAATAACAATGCCTATGGCAAAAATAATTGAAGCTGCCGCAAGCAATTTATTGCGCCTGTACGGAGATTTTGACGCAGGAATATTCTTTGAAAGATTTGTTAAAATGTACGGCACGATTATTGCGAGAGCCGCAAGAGCATACATCACATAAACAGACCAATCAACATTTTTATAAAATCCCGTATCTTCCTCAACTATGCTCAAAAGCTGATACATTCTCAAAGGAACAGCCAAAACCAAAATGCCCAGTACGGTATAAAGAGATGATAAGGGCTTTATTTTTTCATATTTTCCTTTTATTTTCATAGCATTTATCTCTCCTCAATGGGAATATACTCTTTTTGAATTCCCTCTGTGCGCTGAATACGGTCGGACATAGGCACATATGCGCGGGGAATTGTTACATTTTTATAAGCGGGGCGGACAATTTTGCCGTTTGATGTAATTTCCTCAATTCTGTGAGCCGACCAGCCGGCTGTTCTTGCCGCCATAAACAATGGTGTAAACAAATCCTGCGGAATACCCAGCATATCGTAAATAAGACCTGAATACAAATCCACATTGGCGCAGATTTTTTTCTTATCTCCCCTGTATTTAGCGAAAAGCTCGGGAGTAAGCTGTTCGATAAGGCTTAAAAGTTTAAATTCGTCCTCTCTGCCCTTTTTCTGTGAAAACTCATCGGCATAACGGCGAAGAATTACGGCTCTCGGGTCGGAAAGCGTATAAACAGCATGACCCATACCGTAAATAAGTCCCGAACCATCGCCTGCTTGCTTATTCATTATTTTTGTAAGATAATCGGCGACCTTGGCTTCATCGGTAATATCGGAAACATTCTGCTTAATATCCTCAACCATTTTAAAGACCTTTATATTCGCACCGCCGTGACGGGGTCCTTTAAGCGAACCGATACCTGCCGCGATTGCAGAATAAGTATCTGTTCCGCTTGATGTTATACAGCGTGTTGTAAAGGTGGAGTTGTTTCCGCCGCCGTGCTCCGCATGAATAATCATACAAATATCAAGGAGTTTTGCCTCCTCGGGAGTGAACTTTTTATCGTTTCTGATTGAACGGAGAATTGACTCCGCCGTTCCAAGCTCCGGCTTGTTCTGGTGGAAGAACATACTCTTTTTATCATATACACGGCGCTTTACCTGATATGCGCTTGTCATAATTACGGGTATCTGGGCTATCAGCTGGATACACTGACGGAGCACATTTTCAGCCGAGGTATCATCGGGGTTAGGGTCGTAAGAATAAAGAGCCAGCACACTGCGCGCCACCTTGTTCATTACATCGGGCGACGGTGCTTTCATTATCATATCCTCGATAAATTCATCGGGAAGCTCACGGCATTCCGCCAAAACCTTTCTGAAAGCGTCAAGCTGACCTTTTGTGGGCAGAGCACCGAAAAGAAGAAGCCAAACAACCTCTTCATAGCCGAAACGGTCCTCTTTTTCACAGTTTTCAACTATATCTGACATATTTATTCCGCGGTAAATAAGGCGACCGTCCTTGGGAACGCGTTCACCGTCGTCAATATAATACCCTTCAACGGAGCAAATTCTTGTAAGTCCTGCAAGAACACCTGTTCCGTCGGAATTACGAAGTCCTCTTTTAACATCAAATCTTCCGTAATAGTCGGGGTTTATCTGGTTATTTTTTCTGAGCTCTTCACATAAACTTGAAAGAGCCTCGTTGGAGATACTGGAAATATACTCTGACAAAAAAACTACCTCCTATACCAATAGTTATCCAATCTAATCCTTATTATTTTATAACATTCAGGAAATAAAGTCAACAAAAGGGAGCGATAAAAATGAAAAGTTACACCATTGTTTGCTTTTTTTTGGCGCTTGCAATGATAATATGTCCCCTTTGCTCCGTAAAAAAAGCAACCGATGCAATTTCTAATGAATTTTTCAAAAATGACAGCGTTGAAAACGCTGAGTCAAACGCTGTCATCAAAGCCGATGACGCCACGGTAAAGATTATGTCGGCAAGCAGTAAAAATATTACCGAGGTAGGGCTGAGAGAATATC
This sequence comes from Candidatus Fimenecus sp., assembly GCA_051881455.1. Taxonomy (GTDB): domain Bacteria; phylum Bacillota; class Clostridia; order Oscillospirales; family Acutalibacteraceae; genus Fimenecus. Next base: position 31,114 of record JBJEPX010000068.1, read on the forward strand.
TTATCGGTGCGGCGGCGGCAGAGATGAGCCCCGTTTACCATGAGGAAGCAATTAAAGCACAGATTATTGCGTCACACACAATGCTGGAGTATTCAAAGCTTCACAAAAGCGATGATTTAAACGGCGCTGATATTTCGGACAGCAGCGGAACACATCAAGGGTATCTCAGCACTGACGAACAAAAGGAAAAATGGGGCGATAACTACGAAAAATACCGTGAAAAAATTGAAAAGTGCGTGGACGAGGTTATCAGTCTTACTTTGCAATATAACGGCGAGCCGATTACCGCCGCTTTTCACGCAATAAGCAACGGGCAAACGGAAAATGCAAGTGATGTTTGGGGCGGAGATTATCCGTATCTTATATCCGTCACAAGCGACGGCGACAAGCTCTCCCCCGACTACTCCTCTGAGGTTCCTGTAAGCGCTGATGAATTTAAAGACGCTGTTGAAAAACAAGGTGCGGTTTTAGACGAGGACGCATCGAAATGGATTGAAGAAATTAAAAGAACGCCTACCGGTATGGTAAAGGAAATTACCATAGGCGGTAAAGCGTTCAAGGGAACGGATATAAGGTCATTTTTCTCGCTGAAAAGCAGTACATTTAACTACACATTTAAAGACGGCGGATTTATTTTCGCCGTCAGCGGCTACGGTCACGGCGTAGGAATGAGCCAATACGGAGCCGATTTTATGGCAAGACAGGGATTTTCATATAAAGAGATTTTGGCGCATTATTATCCCGGTACGGAGTTAGTTGGGGGATGATTTTGCGGGACGATTGGGGGCTGTCCCCTACAAATTTTATGGTTTTACTTGTAGAGGCGGGTCCCCGTGCCCGCCCGTAGAATAACCCCTCTGTCACTTCGTGACATCTCCCCTTTCAGGGGAGACAAGAAATGCGGCGGTTTTGTAGGGTGCGACGACTCGGCGCACCGTGAAATAAACCCCTCTGTCACTTCGTGACATCTCCCCTTTCAGGGGAGACATGTAGTGCGTTGTGCCCGCCCGAAAATTTGATGAGATTTGCGGCGGGAGCGAGTAATCGCCATACATTTGATTGCTTGATTAAAATTCATATTCAGGCAAAAATCCATCCTTGCGGTGCTGTTCGTAAAGTTCACGGCACATTTTCTTGATTTGCGAGAGGGAAAGCACGGCGCCCGTGTGGGGGTCGAGGGCTACTGCTCTGTAAATATCCTCGAACTTTTTTGTACGTGCCGCCTGAATTGCAAGGGTTTGCGGAATTATATTCGTAATGTTTATACTTGCACACTGTTCCGGCAGAGGTTTGCAATGCTTTGGCGTAAGACCGTTAGAATCCGCTACTACAGGCACCTCAACGCAGGCATTTGCGGGAAGATTAGGGATAAGCAAGTCGGTATTCAGTACATTGCCGTGGAATTCAAACGGCTGGCCCGTATGCAACGCCTCAATAATACGTGAACCGTATTCATTGCTTCTCTTGTGTTCAATAGCGCCGCCGTTTAACAGTTCTTTTTTCTGCTTTTTCCAGCCTGCAATCTGATTACGGCAGCGGCGGGGATACTCATTGAGAGGAATATTATATTTTAAAAGCAAAAACGGATTGAATTTTTTAATAAACCAAGGCGTATATTCGCTGTTATGCTCGGAGGATTCCGTAACATAATACCCGAAAGTACGCATAAGTTCCAAACGCACCAAATCGTATTTTGCACTTTTATCCATTTCGGTGGAAAAGGCTCTTTCCTTAATTAAGGGATAAATATCGTTTCCTTCTTTATCGTGTAAGCTTAAAAGCCATGCCTGATGATTGATACCGTAAATCTCCCATGTTGTGTCCTCAGGTTTAATATCAATATTCAGTTCTTTTAAAAGATTGGGAACACAGCTCTGCACGCTATGGCAAAGTCCCACTGTTTTTACATTCGTATATTGTTGCATATACCCTGTGAGCATTGCCATAGGATTGGTGTAATTCAGGAAATAAGCGTTGGGACAAAGCTCCTCAATATCCTTTGCGAAATCTTCAAGGACAGGAATTGTTCTTAAAGCGCGCATAATTCCGCCTACGCCGAGAGTGTCGCCGATAGTTTGCTGTAAGCCGTATTTCCTTGGTATTTTGAAATCGGTTACCGTGCAGGGCTTATATCCGCCGATTTGCACCGCATTAATGATATAATCCGCACCTTGGAGCGCCTCTCTGCGGTTTAAATGCTTTGTTACCGTTGCTCTGCCGTTATATTTTTTATTGAGTGCGGACACAACGGTAAAGGATTCGTCCAGACGGTTTGAGTCAATGTCGTGAAGAGCAATATCAAAATCGCCGAGATTGGGTGACAATATGCAGTCACCGAGAATATTTTTAGCAAAAACCGTGCTTCCTGCACCGAGAAAACAAATTTTCATAACCAATACTTCTCCTTAAAAAGTTAACAGTCCTCTTGTGCGTATTTTATCATAACGATATGGGGAAATCAACTTGTTTGAGTTTGAATTTGGAGGAATTTTGGAGCATGCAGATGGTGTCCTACCTAGATGGGGGTGGTTTTTCCGTATTTTTGCGAACAATGGAGTTCGAATCTCCGCATTTCGGTTTGCAAATATCTTATTGAATGAAATATTGCTACGCAACATGAAATAATCCTGCGGATTATGAAATTTTCTGCTTCGCAGAAAGTGAAATGAAATAAACCACACATGCCCGCAGGGCATTTCATATCCCGAAGAGATATTTCATGCGCCGCAGGCGTATTTCACAAATCCACTTGTGGATTTATTTCATTGAAAAAGGCACTTGCTTCACGCAAGTGCTTTTTTCCTGGTGATCCACCGGAGACCCGACAAGGCTTTGCCTTGTCGATTTGCTTCGCAAATATCCTATTTTATGTCCCTTTTGCTGACGCAAAAGATGGACGATGGAGTTCGAATCTCCGCAATGCAAAAAAGAAACAGTCCGATTATATCGGACTGTTCTTTTCTGGTGATCCACCGGAGACCCGACAAGGCTTTGCCTTGTCGATTTGCTTCGCAAATATCCTATTTTATGTCCCTTTTGCTGACGCAAAAGATGGACGATGGAGTTCGAATCTCCGCAATGCAAAAAAGAAACAGTCCGATTATATCGGACTGTTCTTTTCTGGTGATCCACCGGAGATTCGAACTCCGGACACCTTGATTAAAAGTCAAGTGCTC
>JBJEPX010000069.1:0-5931 GCA_051881455.1 Candidatus Fimenecus sp.
TTGTGTTTCCTTTTGGGGTTGGAAAATTCTTTGTCTGCTTTTAATTCCCCTTGTTTATGTGCTTCCCTATGCCAATATGGCAAAATACAGCTTTTATAATAATGTGTCCGGATTTGTATTTTACAAACATAAAAGCGAGAAACCCATAATTTTTTATTTTTCGCCGAAAGATACAAGCATAAAAGAAAAAAGGCTTGAAATTTGAGATTTCAAATTTCAAGCCATATAATAATATAAAAATCAGTTCGTTACAAGGTAGGAAAAATCACAGTGATTTTTCAAACATTAAAGGATAATACCCATTGTGCCGGGCTTTGCGGATGCGGCGTTTGACTCGTCTGTATCAATGTGCATTGCAAGGGCAAAGTTAGGATTAACTCTTACAACAACATCGCCGAAAATAAGCTCTCTGCCGTCAGAGGGGATTTTAACGTTAACAATCTGCTTATCGGCAACGCCGTAGTTCTCGGCATCGGCGGGAGTCATATGTATGTGTCTTTTAGCAACTATAACGCCTTTTTCAATTTCGATTTCGCCCTTGGGACCTACAATCTTACAGCCTGCACTGCCCTCAATATCGCCTGATTCTCTTACGGGAGCGGCAACGCCGATGCTGCGCGCGTCGGAAGCGGAAATCTCAACCTGAGTAGCGTTTCTTACAGGACCGAGAATTGAAACTGCGGGGAACTGACCTTTGGGACCGATAACCGCAACTCTTTCTTCACAGGCATACTGACCGGGCTGTGAAAGGTCCTTTTTCTTTGTGAGCTCATAACCTGCGCCGAAAAGGATTTCAAGGTCTTCCTTTGACACATGCACATGTCTTGCAGAGGTTTCAACTAAAACTGTTTTTTCCATATCTCATTCTTCTTTCATATTTAATTTCAATTATACATGATATAACTTTTTCTGCATTTTGTAAAGTGGTTAAAGCAATTCCGTAAATGATTTTATGTAATAATCAGCAATTTCACGAATTTCTTTTTCGTCCTTTGCCGAACTGTCATCATAAACACCGCAAACGGTAAATCCGCCTTTTTTAGCACTTTTTACGCCCTCAATAATATCCTCAAAAACAATACATTCTTGCGGATTCAGGTTAAGCCTTTCTGCGGCAAGTAAATAAACATCAGGCTCACTTTTGTCCTTATCCACCTCATACACGTATGCCTTTGAGTCAAAATATTCATAAACATTATTGGCTTTTAAAACTGTTTTGCAAAGAATATCGGCACTGGCGGTGGCGTATGTGCACTTTAATCCGTTTTCTTTGCATTTTTCTATAAATTCCTTTGCACCGTCTTTGAGTTTAACATTGTATTTGTATTCTTCAAGTGCAATTGCGTGCCATTCCTCAATAATTTCTTCTGCGGATTCTTTAATGCTGTATTTTTCCTTTGTGTATTCTGCAATTGCGGTAAACGGCATTTTGCCGATAACCTTTTTGTAGCCTTCCGGAACTTCCATGCTTCTGCGCTTGAAAAACTCGATATCTACCTGATTCCAAACATCCATAGAATCAATAAGAGTGCCGTCAAGGTCAAAAATAACACCTTTAAATTTTTTAATATCCATAATCACTTTTCCAATACATATTTTTCAATAGCCTGTGCCACTCCGCACCGGTAATTGGGGGCGGTAATGAATTTTGCGCTGTTTTTGGCATAATCACTGCCATTTTCCATGGCAAAGGAGTATTTTGCAAAGCTTAACATTTCGCAGTCATTTTCCCCATCGCCGAAGCACATTACATTCTCGCTGTTTATGCCGAGAGTGCCTGCAAGAGAGCGCAGAGCAAAACCCTTGTTGGCATAATAGTTATTCATTTCAAGATTGTCCGAAAATGACGATGTAATGTAAATCTCACCTGTTTTGCTAAGTTCATTTTCAAGCATTTCACGCTCTGCCGGGGTTAAATTCATAGCGTTGATTTTCTCAATGCCCCTGTTCCCGATAAGCACTGATAAATCGTCAACCGCCGTTGTGAATTCTTTTAAGACATACAAAAATATAGGTTGGAGATTTTTCTCCTCGTATTTTTTATACGATTCTTTACTTGTGTAGCACTTACCGTCAAAATATATTTCAAACGGTATGCCGTGACTGTCAAGAATTTGAAATATTTTAAGAGTCTGACCGTTTTCAATAAGCTTTGACGATACAATGCAGTTGTTTTTAATATCATGAGTCACCGCGCCGTTTGAGGTTATGAGATAATCAAGAAAGGGGAGTTTTTGGAGTATATCCTCTGTGAGTATTTTCGTTCTGCCGCTTGCAACCGCGGTTTTAACGCCCATATCGTGCGCCGCCTTAAAAGCTTCAATGTTTCTTTGCGGAATCGTTATGTGGTCGTTGTCAAAAAATGTGCCGTCAAGGTCGGTAGCGATTAACTTTATTTCCATGATTTTCACCGTCCGTATTTACTTTCCGAAAAAATGTGGTAGAATGTAGAAAGTATTTTTTTCGGAGATTTTAATATGAAAGATAAACTGAAATATTTATATGTTTTTGCCGCAGGCTCTCTTTGGGGAATAATAAGCCTGTTTTTAAAGCCTATGCTGAGTTTGGGCTTTTCACAAATCCAAACCGTCACTCTGCGCTGTCTCGTTGCGGCGGCTGTGCTTGGCATCTATATGCTTATTAAGGATAAAAGCCTTTTCCGCTTTGAGCTTCGTGACATCTGGTGCTTTTTAGGTACGGGACTTGTCAGTCTTATGTTTTTCAGTATTTGCTATTTTTATTCAATGACATATAACGGAGTTTGCGTTGCGGTAATTCTTCTTTATACCTCGCCCGTGTTTGTAATGCTTTTGTCCCTGCCGCTTTTCAAAGAAAAAATTACATATAAAAAGCTTATAGCCGTTGCTCTCACCGTGGCAGGCTGTGTTTTCGTCAGCGGAGTTGCAGGGGGACAGTCCATAGGATTTATTGGTATTGTGCTTGGCATATGCTCGGGGCTTGGGTACGCTCTTTACAGCATTTTCAGCCGATATGCTCTGCAAAGAAATTATCACAGTATGACAATTTCGTTTTACACCTTTCTTTTTTGCGGATTAGGCTGTCTGCCCTTTGCGTCGCCTGTTTCAATGGCGTTGAGCCTTTCGCCGAAAGCAGTGTTATACTCTCTCGGATTGGGCGTTGTGTGCTGTGTAATGCCGTATATCCTTTACACAAAAGGGCTCGAATATGTTGATAACACAAGAGCCTCGGTAATTGTTGCCGTTGAGCCGGTTGTCGCCTCTCTTATCGGCGTGTTTGTGTATAACGAAAGCGTGACCGCAGTTAAGCTTTTAGGCGTGGCGCTCGTACTTTCGGCAGTGGTCATATGCAGTAAAGATTAGTGTCCCAAAATGAAATGTGGGGATGATGGCGCAAATATATTTTGTATGAGCCGTTTATTTCATTTATCATGTTGATAAGCTCAAATATATCCTCACTGCGGTGGTATGATGCAATACATAATTTAGGTTTAAATTGGCTCAAAGCGGCTTTTGCTCCTTTGAGCATTTCTTTTTCTGTACCCTCGGCGTCACAGTTAATATATGTGAAATTTCCGTATTTTTCATAAAGTCCGTCAACGGTGAGGCAAGGAATTTCGCCTGTTCCTTTTCCCAAATTACCGCCTCTGCCTAAATTTCCGTCAAAACTTAAAACAGTATCGGCACTCCAAACAGCGCTGTTTAGTAAAACGCAGTTTTTCATATCTTCACAGTGGGCTTTCAGCTTTTTAAATGTGTGGCAGTCAGGCTCCAATGCCACAATTTGTTTGTAATTTCCCGCATAATGCAAAAATTCATCTATTGTGTCGCCTCTGTATGCACCAAGGTCGAGAAAGCTTTCACTTTTACCTAAATCCAGCAGGGAAAACGCCTCGTCTTTACCGCTTTCACAGTCAAAGGTATATTTTAATTCCCCCGTAATTTGAAAACGGATAATACTTTCAAATACCGATTTTGATTTTTCATCAGCAAGAATATCGTATGCCTTTTCGATTTCGTCAAAGTGCTTTTCAAAAAATTCTTTGTTGAATATATTATCTCCGTAAACAGGAACGGAGGGCATAAGCACCTTGTGACGGGCTGAAAGGGATTTTATATTATCAATAACCTGTGGCAGATGGCTTGCAAAGGCGAGAGCAGCGGTGAAATCGCTCAGCTCATTTTCAAGTGCGGAAATGCTTTTAACCTCAAAACCGTGAAAAGTCCTTGTCCGCACAAAACCGTCGCTTGCAATAACCGCAGAAACAGTAATACCTAACCTTTTAAACTCCTCAAATACACGGTCGGCGCCGTTACCTGTGCCGTAAACCGCAATGGGCAGGGGAGAAGACTTTAAATATTCCCATGAGGATTTTTCGCGAAATATGTCTTTGAGCATTTTATCACCGCCTTTTGTAAATTTTAGCATAAATCATCAAAACTTGCCATATAATAAATAATGAAATAGGGGCATAAAAGTGTACGCTTTTTGTTGCAAATACGGAGAAATTCTGTTTTATACAAAAAAGGTATTGACAAATTACAGATATAAGTGTATTATTATAAGGCACTCTTGAGAGAGCAAAAGTAAATATCGCGGAGTAGAGCAGTTGGTAGCTCGTCGGGCTCATAACCCGAAGGTCGTTGGTTCAAGTCCTTCCTCCGCAACCACATTTTAAATTCTCGTAAACCTTGATATATAAGGGATGCGGGAATTTTTTGTTTTTCTTTTACTAAATTTACTCCGTGTAAAGCAGCATAAAAAGGCATAAAAAAGTACAATAATGCAAGTCAGATGCAAGTCAAAAATAAATTTCTTGTATTAAGGAAATTAAGTATATTGATTGTCATTTGTTTGCAAAAATACATATACAACTTAGAGAACTTCATTTTACTAATCAAGGAAAGACAGGGGACGGTTCTGTGTCTTGACAAAAAGAATTACATAAAATTATATGGTATCGCTTGTAGGGGCGGGTTTCCATGCCCGCCCGAGAGATTATATCAAACCAAAGGCGAGTTTGTAGGGTGCGACGACCCGGCGCACCGCAAGATTTTAACGATATTTTTCGGGCGATTCGTGAATCGCCCCTAAAACCACCACGCCGTATGTTGATATGTAATTTCTGCTCAGTTTTAGACTATCCTCACCTTACGGTTCTTTTGTGTTGACAAAATATGAATAAAGCGGTATATTTTTGCTGAGGCGGTCAGTAGATTGACGGGTGTGAATTACTATATTACACAAAAAATATAGTCAATCATAGAACCGTCTTCTGATTGATACATTGCCCTTGTTTTGAACAAGATATAAAGTATGAAAAAGCAAGATTTGACCCTTGTATAAATATAATTGGTGGAGAAATATATTTTTTTATGGGTATAACATGCGAAATCCGTTTTAATCTTGATACATTTTTTGATGAGTTAGGAGTTATTGAATTATATGAAGAATAAAAAAATGTGTATAACCATAGCGATAATATTTTTAATTGCTTTTTTTCTATCATGTTTTCTTGTAAATATTATTTATATATTGTACAGAGCTGATAAAATTGATTTACCAATGCCCTGGGTAATAATACCTATTTCAGCAATTCTGTTTACACTTTTTGGTTTATCAGAAGGATTTTTTATAAAAAGCGGAAGAGTTCCGAAAGCAATTAAATATTTTATTTACTTTAAATGGGGCTTTGTTCCGTTTGTTATGATACTTGCCATAATCAGTATGTTGTAAAAAGAAAGACAGGAAAGACAGGGGACGAGGAAAGACAGGGGACGGTTCTCTGATTGTAATGTAGGGCGAGGGCTTGCTCTCGCCGTCAATTTACATGTAACCATGCGGCGGGGGCAGACAGCGCCCTACCGGCCGTCAATGAATATTGAATAATGAAAAATAGAAAGTTGTACAATAAAAATGGACTGTTCAAAGAGTGAAAATATGGTAAAATAT
>JBJEPX010000070.1:0-5907 GCA_051881455.1 Candidatus Fimenecus sp.
AGTAAATAAGGAAATTGCCAAATATATTGATGTTATGATTGGTAATGAAGAGGATTTCACCGCTTGCCTCGGCTTTGAGATTGAGGGCAACGATGAAAACCTGAAATCTCTTAATATTGAGGGCTATTATAAAATGCTGGGCGAGGTTTGCAAAACATATCCCAATTTCAAGGTAATTGCAACAACGCTTCGTACCGTTAAAACAGCAACCGTCAATGACTGGTCGGCTATCTGTTATGCGGACGGCAAGGTGTATAACGGACTTTCTCTTCCCGGACTTGAAATTCTCGACCGTGTAGGCGGCGGCGACTCCTTTGCTTCGGGACTTATTTACGGTCTTATTACAACAGGCGACCCGCAAAAGGCTGTAAATTACGGCGTTGCTCACGGTGCGCTGGCAATGACCACCCCAGGCGATACATCAATGGCTTCTCTCAAAGAAGTTGAGAATATCGTAAACGGCGCAGGCGCAAGAGTGCAGAGATAAACTTTGAAAATGCAGTATTGTAGGGCGGGGCGCGGGTGTCCGGCGGACACCTCTGCGAATGAAATGAGCAGAAGCGCTGTCTGAACCGGCAGGTGAGTAACGCTTGCTCCGCCGTTATTGAGGAGATGTAACTATGGATAAAGAAAAAATTATTACCAGAATTCAGGATTGCGGTATTGTTGCCGTTGTCCGTGCGGAGTCTGTCGACAAGGCAATCCGCATCACCGACGCGTGCATTGAGGGCGGCGTTGCGGCTATTGAACTGACCTTTACCGTTCCCCATGCGGACAAGGTTATTGAGGAACTTGCAAAACGCTATACTCCCGAGGAGATAATTCTCGGCGCAGGTACTGTTCTTGATGCGACCACGGCAAGAATAGCAATGCTTTCGGGAGCAGAATATATCGTAAGCCCTGCACTTGACCTTGATACATTGCATCTTTGCAACCGCTACCGCGTACCCATGATGCCGGGTATTATGAGTGTTCGTGAGGGACTTCTTGCAATGGAAAACGGCGCAGATATTCTTAAAGTGTTCCCTGCCGACCTGTTCGGACCCAAGATTATCAAGGATATTAAAGGACCTATTCCCTATGCTAAAATGATGCCCACAGGCGGCGTTGACGCAGACAATGTAGGCGAGTGGATTAAAGCGGGTGCAGTTGCCGTGGGCGCAGGTTCATCTCTTACCGCAGGCGCAAAAACAGGTGATTACAAGAAAATTACCGAGACAGGCAAGCGTTTTGTGGAAAATATAAAACTTGCCCGTGCCGAACTCGCTTCTAAATAGTTTCTTTTTCCGCAATACATCGTGTCTTTCGGCTCGCGGTATATTCATACAGCTTCGCCTCGGACACATTGTCTTGCAAAAAAATAAATCTATTTAGTTTTTGTAGTTTCTATTTCCGTTATGCTTCCTCGTATTCGCTTCGTAGTATCTATATACAACTTCAGCTCGACGAGATTGCCTAACGAAAAAATAAATCTATTTCGCAAAAAATAGTTTCTTTTTCCGCAATACTTCGTGTCTTTCGGCTCGCGGTATATTCATACAGCTTCGCCTCGGACACATTGTCTTGCAAAAAAATAAATCTATTTAGTTTTTGTAGTTTCTATTTCCGTTATGCTTCCTCGTATTCGCTTCGTAGTATCTATATACAACTTCAGCTCGACGAGATTGACTAACGAAAAAATAAATCTATTTAGTTTTTGCGGTTTCTTTTCCGCAATACGGCGTGTTTCCAGGCTCCCCTGAAAGGGGAGCTGTCATTTTCTGTGAAAATGACTGAGGGGTTATTTCGTTGGAGCGAGTAACGCTTGCTCCCGCCGTTTAATATTGCAATTTACAATGCAAAATGTTATAATATATGAAATATGTGAAAAGGCGGTGACGGTAAATGAAGAAAATGTTTTGTGTGCTCTTATCGGTTATAATTATTTGCGCATCATTTGTAATGCCGTCATCTGCGGCGACTTTCGGCGGCTTTACTTATGAGGTCGTTGACGGTTATGCCGTAATAACAGGCTATAGCGGCAGCAGTACAACGCTTACCGTGCCGTCTGTTCTGAACGGCGCTTCGGTTATTAAAATAGGCGAGGGTGCGTTTAGAAACAACACAAAGCTTCAATCCGTAACTGTTTCGGAAGGCATTTCGGACATCGGCGCGTTTGCCTTTGATGGTTGCACTTCGCTCTCTCAGATAACTTTTCCCGAAACCGTTAATCATATAGGCAGAAAGGCCGTATATAACACAGCATATTATAATGATAAGAGTAATTGGAAAATTAGAGATTTGTCGTCGTCGGGCGGTGTTGATATAGGCAACGGAAGCGGAAATATTGCCTGGGAGGATATTATCGCCTCGGAACTTGAATATCTATATCTCGGTAAGAATTTAATAGAAATTTTTTGCGTAGGCGATTACTATGTTAAAATGGGAACTCTTGTTATTGCTGACGGCGCTTTCAAGGATTGCGACGGATTGAACAAGGTTCTGATTCCCGACTCCGTAAAGACGGTGGGGAGCAACGCTTTTTACGGCTGTACTTCTCTTGGGAAAATAATTCTGCCGAATAAGGCGATAAATATCGGAGAGAATGCATTTTTCAATACGGGTGCATATAACAATCCCGATAATTGGCAAGAAAACGCCTTTTATATCGGAACGCATCTTATTAAGAGCCTCAATACATTTGAAACCGTTGTGAAGGACGGCACTCTGTATATCGACGGCGGCGCATTGGGTACGGTAGATGCAGTAATTCCCGCTTGCGTTACCGATATTTCGGAAAATGCCTTTACAGATACCTCATCAGCACGCATTTTCGGTTATGCCGATACTTATGCACAGCAATATGCCGCCGAAAATTCAATTTCATTTGTCAATCTTGATGACCTTACCGAGGGCGATGTGAATTTTGACGGTGTGCTGAATACTGCCGATTATGCCATGCTTTGCTCAATCGCAACGGCAAGCTCACATCTCTCCTTTGCCGCGAAAATCAACGGAGATTTGAACTATGACGGCGCAGTGGACGGTTTTGACGCAATCACCCTCGACCTGATTCTTCACGGAATGGGTCCCTCAACGGTTTTGGGCGATGCGGACGGTGACGGCATCGTAACCTGCGAAGATTATCTGCTCATAGTGGATATTACCAACGCTCGGGCGGCGGTTAGTGATAACATTATGCTGAAAAGATGCGATTTAAACAATGACGGCGCAGTAGATGCCTTCGACGCAATAGCTTTGGATTTGATGTTGCTTCAAAACAGTTAAAATATTACAAAAACATAAAGCAGTTGATGACCTTTGAAAGGTTTTTCAACTGCTTTTTTTATTTTTTTGTATTATTACGGATACGAGGGTAAAAATATAATAAAATGCAATGAAACGGAGCGATTATAATGGCAATCCGCAAAGGAAGATATACGCTTATTCTGCCTACAAAGCCATCAATCCACGGCAGCGCGGCGGTTGTAGGTCAAACGGAGGCTCAAGGTCCCTTGGGGAAGGAATTTGACTATGCTTATTCAGACGATACAATAGACGGCTGTCCCTCGTGGGAAAAAGCTGAAAGTGCTTTACAGCGTGATGCGGTCACAAGGGCAATCGAAAAGGCAGGACTCACCCCGCAGGATATAGATTTGATTATGGCGGGCGATTTGCTTGACCAATGTATCGGCACATCTTTCGGCATAAAAGAACTGAAAATGCCGTTCTTGGGATTATACGGTGCCTGCTCAACAATGGCTCTCTCAATGGCTCTTGCCTCCGTACTTGTAGATGCAAAAGCCGCCGATAATGCCGTGGCTTCCACCTCCTCCCACTTCGCCTCGGCGGAAAGACAGTTCCGTCTGCCCTTGGAGTACGGCGGACAAAAACCGCCCTCAGCCCAAAGAACGGCAACTGCATCAGGTGCGGCAGTTATTTCATCACATAAAAAATCAACGCCCTGTGTTGAAGCGGTCATATTCGGCAAAATAACGGATTTAGGCATTAAAGACGCAAACAATATGGGCGCCGCCATGGCTCCCGCCGCGGCAGGGACTATCGCAGAGTTCTTAAACGACACAAATACAAAGCCTGAGGATTACGATTTAATTCTTACCGGCGATTTGGGCAAGGTGGGAACGGATTTACTGCTTGAGCTCCTAATTAAGGACAATAATATTGATATATCATCTGTTCATGCGGACTGCGGACTGATGATTTATGACCTCGAAGGTCAGGATGTCCATGCAGGCGGCTCGGGTTGCGGGTGCAGCGGTTCCGTTGTTAATTCGTATATTATGAAAAGGCTTCAAAGTCACGAGCTTAACAAGGTGCTTTTTGTAGGTACAGGGGCGCTTCTCTCGCCCACATCGACAATGCAGGGCGAGAGCATACCGTCAATCGCCCACGGAGTACTGCTCACATCGGGGGATTAAAATGGGAAACGATATTAAGACTATACTGCGGCTTACAAATATGCTTAAAATTATGTCCGTTCTGAAAACGGCACTGACTGTTGGGATAATAGCCTTTACCGTTTTCAGAATTGCCGCCTTAATCGGCAAAAAATCGTTTTAAAGACGGAAATTGAGATAGACAACACAATTAGTGTCCGTATTTTCGTACAGCAATTTGAAAAAATCGTTGACAGAATGTAATATATATGATATCTTAAAATTGTTAGGAAATTCATTAACAAACGGCAGAAACTTTACATTTGTAAATTAGGGTATTTACAAAAAAGGAAAACCGTGTTACAATCAAGATGTTCTTATACCATACCAAGAACAATTAGGTTACTACAACAAGGTAGAAAACCGAAAAGCTCTGACGGTTCACTTTTTTAGTGGGCCGTCATCTTTTTTACGGAGGGGAAATTATGAAGTATTCAATAGGACTTGACTGCGGCATCGCTTCGGTTGGATATGCAGTTATGCAGTTAGATGAAAACGATGAGCCGTGCCGTATAATCGACTTAGGCTCAAGAATATTTACAAAAGCGGAAAATCCGAAGGACGGAGCATCATTGGCTTTACCGAGAAGGGAGGCAAGAGGTGCACGAAGAAGACGGCGCAGACATAGGCACAGACTTGACAGAATCAGATATTTAATTGTGCAGAATAATATACTTGATCAAGATGAACTTGATAATTTGTTTAGCGGTCAGTTATCCGACATATATATGTTGCGTACAAAGGCTTTGGACGAGCCTTTAAGCGATAAAGAATTTGCCCGTGTTTTGATAAATCTTGCTCAGCGCAGAGGTTTTAAGTCCAACCGCAAATCCGATGCTAAGGATAAAGAAGCAGGTAAATTGCTTAAGGCTGTTTCTGAAAATCAGAAACTTATGGAAACTGCCGGATACAGAACAGTAGGCGAGATGCTTTTTAAAGATGAAAAGTATCGTGAATATAAACGCAATAAGGGCGAAGATTATAAAAATACCGTAATGCGCGATATGATTGAGGACGAGATACATAAGATTTTCATTTATCAGCGAGCTTTCGGTATGATTTTTGCAACGGAAGAAATTGAAAAAGATTATACGGATATTGTAATGTCCCAGCGCCCCTTTGATTTAGGGCCGGGAGAAGGAAATGCAAATTCTCCGAGTATTTATGCAGGTGACCAAATTGCAAAAATGATTGGTAAATGCACACTTTTTCCTGAGGAACAAAGAGCGGCAAAGGGAACATATTCTTTTCAAATCTTTACGTTATGGCAGAATATAAATAACATTAAAATAGCATCTTTGGATGGTATTGTGCGTCCGCTTAATGATTTTGAGAGGACAGAAATTTTTCAGTTGTGCCATAAAACAAAAGATGTAAATTATTTAAAAATCAGAAAAGTCCTCAATCTTTCAGATGACAGTTTTTTCAAAAATCTTTCCTACGGAACCAAAGAAAAAGCCGATGTTGAAAA
>JBJEPX010000071.1:0-31503 GCA_051881455.1 Candidatus Fimenecus sp.
CTTGCGTTGTATCAATTACAACGTTAGTCGATGAACTTTCAACCGCTTTTTTGTCCGGCTCGCTATGGGCAGTGCAACCTACCATAGAAAAAATGAGTGTCAATATCATTGTGAATATTACGATTTTTCTCATACAAAAATCACCTCGCCATTCACAACTTCCATTGCTCTGTTGCGGATGTTATTCATCTTCCGCACCCATAGCTTCGGGTTATCCGCTTTCAATTTTTCGGTTACATTTTCTTTTTCGGCAAGTGATTTGACAAGCTGCGAAAACATTGTTTGTGCCTGTTTCTCGATGTCCGCAAGGTAAGGGTTCAGCCTTTCCGTTGTGAGCAGATTGTAATATCTTATTTGATGATGTTGTTTAAGATACTGTCTGTGACGGTTTGCCCATACACCGATATGTATTTCATTTTGCTTTTTAGTAGTAATGCAAGGCAGTTGATAATTGCCTTGATTTTGATAACGCACATTCATTTCTTTCATAGTGATTAATCCTCCGTATAAATGATTTTGTATTTCTTTTTCTTTGCTCCAATGACCTTCACGAGAACATCATCGACTCCGTCGGTATATTTGCTTTGTGCCATTAGTCTGTTCCTTAAACTGTTGAGAGAACGGACAATAATACTGCGTTCAACATCATCAAGTGCAAGATAAAATGTAGTTTTCATAATCTTTCCTCCTTTGACTCCATTGTAGCAAAAGAGTTTATATTATACGAATGTGCGGATTTTTAGGCATAGAAAAAGACACCAACCTTTCGATTGATGTCTTGGCTTCTACCTCTGCAATGCAACGAATGTATTAAGTTTATTGTGCTTTATTATTAACCTGGGGCAATCTTTTGCAAAATATTATCTTTCCGAATGTTTTCGAGCTTTTCATAAAAGTAAGATAATTCTTGTTACCTTTCTCTGTTCTTCCGGCACTAACATTGTTGAATTCGACGAGAGCTAGGTTGAAGGCTTGGTCAGATAACCGTCTGGGATGACCACTTCACGGTGGAGCTCAAGTCCAGATTGAAAATTGACATTGAAGGATAATGTCCTTAGACGCACGAAACCCTCTCGACCTTGATTGGACGGGAGTGTCCTTAATGCTTAAAATACAATTTTATCCTTTATCTTTTGTCTCTGCGTCTCAGTTAAGATAGAATTCTCAACATAACAATAATTATCATGGAGAAATTCAACAGTTTTTTTTCTATAGTATTCTGCAGGAATAACCGTATGAGCTGTTCTAAAATCCAATTTTCCATTTTTGAATAGGCAACTCATAAATCTATTGGCACCATCACCTGTAATCAATAACTGGTCAATAAGTATTGTTTCGTCTGTTTCGGTTCCAGATAAAGAACATTCAATTTTTTTTATATAAGTTAAAAGGCTTTCAAACGTAAGGCAAAGAACGAGTCTGTCATAGCCTTCAACATTTGTTTTTATTATTTTATACTCATTCATGACAGACCCTCCTTTTTCACTATTGTTCTACACTAATCAGTTCAATACATTTCTTTATAATTTCATCGGCCTCTTCTTTAGTATCGATAATTCTTGTATTATCCACACCTCCAATTATGTCGCCAAAATGAAATACAGTATCTCTCTGTGATTTATAATAATTATAACAATCTTCTATAAGTCTATTCTTACTTCTGTCCGGAAATGATTCAGTTACGACATATCTATTAGGAATCACAGTTTTATCCATTCCAAAACATGAAAATTGTCTTCCTGCATTTCCACCAGCTTCTGATATTAAATATTTGATATGTCCCTCTAAAGCTTTTAACGCTGGAAATGCATACATAGAATAATCTTCACTTTCAACAAAATGAGTCATGTTTATAACTGATTGTTTTATCAAACGCTTAATACCATCAGGATAGTTTGATGGCAACCCACGTTCTACTGGATTATATGCATTAGCAACAATGTCTTTCTTTATGCTGATACGATAAGCATTTCCTAATATCTGTTCAACCTGACTATCATCATATAACTCAACTATTGTAGCAGTTATTATCTGGAATAAACAATTATTCTTCCCTTGCAATAATAATTTATGCTGACCTGTTTTAAACAATGTTACTGTAACTGAATCAGTTCTTAATTTGAATTTATAAATCAGCTTATCTGGTTTAGTTGAAACTATGTGAGAAATATCCTCATCGGAGTCCTCAATGAGTTCTACAAAGGCATCAAAATCATCTTGCTCAAAATACGGAATTGAAAACCAATTGTCTCCCTTTACAGCAACTTTTTTTCTATCAACTAATGCAGCTTTAGCCAATTGGTCAGCTTTCTCATTATAAATAACATTACTATGGCCGGGAACTTTTACAAATTCAACCTCAAGAAAATCTTTAAACTTTAATTCGAAAATGTTTACATACATTTTTCCGACTTTTGAGCTGGCAGTCCACTCGCCAGAAATCCATTTTGACAATCCCTCATAATCATGATAAATCTTTATTTTTTCGTATTCATTTGAAATAGCCCAATCAAGAGCATTTATTACACCAAAAATTTCACCAATTATATTATTACTATCGATGTATTCTGGATTACTTCCATATCCGCAAATATCAGCTTCTGTACCATCAGGCAAAATAAATTGCACTCCATACGAATATCTTTTTAAATCCTTATCAAAGCTGCCGTCAGTGAAAGCTACTAAATACCCTTCGCTGTTATCCTTTGCTACCTGCTCAACCCACACATCTCTATCTTCCAAATAAGCTTCTGCCTCTTCCCTTGTGGTAAAGCTTTTAAATTCCGGACCCGAAAATCCTTTTGTTGCCGCTTGACACTCAGCCCAGTTATCAAATATTCCTGTTTTATGTCCCTTTTTTACAGCGTATACTTTCAAGATAGCTCCTCCTTCCATTATGTGTAGAATATTATATTCTATTTCATTATTATATATTTGTCAATAATATTTTGGATTATTTTATTGTAATATTATATTAACGAAATATTTGCAACCATCTAATCCACTGCCCGAAAATGACTTTAGTATCGAGTTGCAGGATTTGTTGTCAACTTTTTTTCTCTTTCAAAAATTACTCTATAATCCCTGACATCTAATCCACTAACTCAATTTGCGTTATCTAATCCGAGGTTACAACCTGACACTCATTTTCGTAGTAAATATGTTTCCATATAAAGCAACTGAGCCTTTTCAGGAGTTAGGATTCTATTTCTAACTTCCGAAAAAGTCCGGAAATACACCGCTTTATGGCTCCTATTTATCTTTCCTTGACATCAACACCACAGGCTCGATTGATGACTTTATGCCATGCGATACGGTATCATCTTAAAATGTCGTAATGCTTCCTCAATCAACTTTACCTTTTCCGGCGGACATTGAGGCTGTTTTGGGTTATCTTTCTTAGGATTGTTGTAACAATCTCTTTCGATAATACCGTGCTTTTGCTTTACCTGAGCAATATAAAGCGAAGATACTTTTACACTATGTTTATTGAATATGTAATCTTTTATTTCATCGTAAGTTGCCTTTGCTTCGGACGATGTTAAATCCAACTCGTCCATATCAACTGTAATGTCGATATATGTGTCGGGCTTTTTTCTAACCAACTGGACAACCGTCTCCACATGCACCGTTCGTGGGAACAAGTCGGCGGCGGCGAGGCGGGTTGGGGTATATCCCAATTCTGACAGCCGCTGTGCGTCACGGGCAAGGGTGGCGCAGTCGCAGGAAACATATACGATTTTTTCGGGGTTCATTTGGGCAACGGGTGAGAGAACCGCCTCATCGCACCCTTTTCGGGGCGGGTCAAGGAGCACCACATCGGGCTTTATACCCATATCACGAAACCTCTTTGCGGCATCGGCGGCGTCACCGCAGAAAAACTCGGCGTTTTCAATATTATTGAGCCTTGCATTTTCCTTGGCGTTTTCAATCGCCTCGGGCACGATTTCCGCACCGTATATCTTTTTTGCCTTTTTCGCCATGGAAAGTCCGATTGTGCCTGCACCACAGTACAAATCAAGCACCGTTTCAGTTCCATTTAAATCGGCAAATTCGTCGGCTTTTTGATAGAGTTTTTCCGCCATATCGTGATTGACCTGATAAAAGGACAAGGGCGAAAGGCGCACTCTTATTCCGCAGAGAATATCCTCGATATAATCCTCACCCCAAAGGGTTTTGCACCTTTTACCCAATATAACATTGGTTTTATCACGGTTTTCGTTAATTACAATGCTTTTAACTCCGCTGATTTTCGATAAAGCTTCGCAAAGCTCGTTTTCATATGGAATTTCAACGGTATTTACTACAAGGCACACCATAATCTGCCCTGTTTTAAAACCTTTTCTTATGTAAATATGGCGCACAAGCCCCTTGCCTGTTTCACCGTCATATGGCAAAACGCCGTATTCGGTCATCCACTTTTTTACTGTTTCGACAATATGGGCAAATTCACGGGGCTGTAAAATACAGTCGGGTGAATTTATTATTCTGTGACTTTTATTAGCATAAAAGCCTATGATTATCTCGCCCTTGCTGCTAAGCCCCACAGGATACTGGGCTTTATTTCTGTATCTTTCCGTATCTCCCGTAATAATCTCCTCTACGGGGATATCCATATGGGCAATACGCAAAAAGGCGTCTTTTACACGGTTCTTTTTTAATTCTTTTTCCGCCTTATAAGAAATATGGCGATAGGCACAGCCGCCGCAGGAACGAAACTGCGGACAGTCAACGGGGATTCTGTCCCCCGACGGCTCAATTATATCCTTTGCAACGGCAACAGCATAAGTTTTTTTAGCCTTTATAATATGGGCAAGTACGGTATCCCCCGCCGCCCCGCCTGCAACGAAAACAGCCATACCGTCATAATGGCCTACTCCGCTGCCCTCGGCAGTATAGCTCTCAATATTCAGTTGTATTTCCTGATTTTTCACAAGGGACACTGAATACACCTCAAAATCAAAGTTTTAAAACCACCCCTGCAATGGCGCCCATCACAAGCCAAAAGGCAGGATGCAGTTTTTTCAGCTTTTTAATAAACATCAAAGAAAATGCAATTACGGAAATTATAATTACCTGCCACGCAAAAGCTCCGTCCTGATAAAAGGTTTGTGAAACAATTCCGTAAACCGCAAAAAGCACAAGGGATGTCACCATGGGGCGTATGCCGTAAAATGCGGATTTTACATATTTATTCTCGGAAAATGATTTTAAAAATCCCGCCACAATGATAATAACGATTATTGAGGGGATAACAAGCCCTGCCGTTGCGGTAATTCCTCCCAATATGCCCCCTGCAAGCCCCATTTCGGCATGTCCTGCGTTATAGCCTGCATAGGTCGCCATATTTACGCCGATGGGACCCGGCGTGCTCTCGCTTATTGCAATCATATCCACAAGCTGTTTTTGTGTAAACCAGCCGTAATCACTGTTGGCAAGGTCAAACAAAAAGGGGATTGTTGCAGGTCCGCCGCCAACGGCGAAAAGTCCTATTTTAAAAAACTCCCAAAAGAGATACAAAAAGGTCATTTTTTCCGTACCTCCCTTACCTTATTGACCGCAATGCCGATAATTGCACCCACGATAACGACGAGAATGGGTGTTATATCAAATATGAAGCAAAGTACAAAGCCGATTATGAAAATCATAGCCGTTACAATATCTACAAGGCTTTTCTTTGCAAGGGTTATCACAGTGTGGGAAAGCAGTGCGCACACAACGGCGCGAATTCCCATGAGCGCACTTGCGACTACGGGATAATCCATAAACTGCTGCAGCGCCGCCGCAACGGCAATAATGATTATTACAGACGGCGTTACCATACCAATTGTGGCAAAGATTCCTCCTGCGATACCCGCCTGACTGTAACCGATAAAGGTTGCGGTATTAACGGCTATAATGCCGGGAGTGCACTGCCCCACCGCGTAATAGTCCAGCAACTGTTCCTCGGACGCCCATTTTTTCTTTTCAACAATTTCCCTTGTAAGCAGAGGAAGCATTGTAAGCCCTCCGCCGAAGGTCATAACGCCTATTTTTGCAAAGGTCAAAAATAGGCTCAGTAATTTTTTAACCATTTCGTTTCACCGTTATAATATATTTAATAGTTAATTTTTGTCTCCGCTCCAAAAAATATAATCCGTAATTAGCATTGCCCTTACGGGAGCGGCCTCGGCGCCGCTGATTTTAACGGGAGGAGCAACGAGAAAATAATCTCCCGAATTAACATTTTCCAAATCAAGATTTTCAAGAATTGCAATATTATCCACCATAAGCATTTTGTGGGTTCTGCCGTCCGAGCCCTCAGGCTCAACGGTCATAGAGTCCGTACCCACAAGAATATATCCCATATATGAAAGCTCGGAAGCCGCAGATTCGTGCAGATAGGCTTTACCGTTACTTTTAATGAGAATTCTTTTGGCATTTCTCGGGAAATACTCCTCAATAAAAGCGCCCGTTATCATACCCTCAGGGACCTCCACCACCGTGCAGGGACCGATAAAGGCGTCCGTAGGCACAGAGCATATATCTCCGCCCTCGGGTAGAAAGTGCAGGGGCGAATCCATATGGGTGCCGTTATGCAGACACATTTCCATTTTACTCAGGTTGTATTCACAACCGTCGTCTATGCTTTTTACCTGCATCAGCAACGGCGAGGGGTCGCCCTCATAAACCTCGGCAGTCATAATATCCTTTGAAATATCAATGATTTTCATTTTCTTCCCCCTGTCTTTTAATGAGAATACAATATTCTATCATATTGTGCCCCACTTTTCAATCGCGCGGCGGTTATATCTTCTCATACACCAAAAAGTCAAAATGTATTTCCGTTATGACCGTTCCTGCCGCCCGAAGCTTTTCCGAGGCGGATTTTTCACTCTTATAATAATACGGCGTCATTTTAAACAGATTTACAAGCTCCTCGCCCTGCACATCAATAGTATTTTTAACCGTAAATCTATCTATAAACCTAAAGCCTTCATATTCCGTGTTTTTTTCTTCATTTTCATATACATCTTCATACAAAAGCTCTTTTATTCCCATAAGATGACGCTTACCGGGGACGGCATATATTATATATCCGTCCTTTTTCAGCACCCTGTGCAGTTCTTTTTCCGTCATGGGAGCAAAAATATTCAGCGCTATGTCAAAGGAATTACTTATGACAGGCATATCAAAACAGCTTGCCACGGCAAAGTGAATATTCTTGTATTTTGATGATGCAGAGCGCACCGCCTCTTTGGAAATATCAAAGCCGTAAATCGTATAGTCAATTTTTAACTCATCAAGGTATTCCGTAAGTCTTCCGTCATAATACCCCTCGCCGCATCCGCAGTCAAGGATAGTTAAATTTTGTCTATCTTTTGAAAGCGCCGCTACAATTTTGTTAAGTTCGTCTGAAAAAAGCCTGTATTTTCCGCCCTCTAAAAATTCACGGCGTGAAAGCACCATTTCCTTTGAGTCGCCGGGGTTATGGGAATGGCGGCGGTTAACAGGCAACAGATTAACATATCCCTGCCTTGCCATATCAAAGGAATGACCGTTTTTGCAAGCATATGCTTTTTCACTGATATTCAGTTGTTCCTTACATACGGGACAAGTGAAAAGTGACATTTTTAACCTCACGGTAAAATATACGGAAACGGCGGGAGCAAGCCCCCACCGCCCTGATTTTTGTTTTATTTTGCAACTATATTGACAAGCTTACCCTTGACATAAATCTCTTTAATAATGTTTTTGTCTTGAAGCTCTGCCATAATTTTTTCGTCCGCTTTCGCCATATTGAGGGCTTCTGCCTGTTCAATATCAGCAGGAACATTAAGCTTTGCGCGGATTTTGCCGTTAATCTGCACTACAATCTCTATTGTATCGTCAACGCACTTTGACTCGTCATATGAGGGCCAAACGCCGTCGGCGGCAAGCATTTTGCCGAAGCCGCAAGTTTCCCACATCTCCTCTGTAACGTGAGGAGCAAAGGGATTGACAAGGAGCAAAAGTGTTTTAAGCTCGGCACGGTTTATTGCGCCCTTATCGTAAATGTTGTTAAGAAGCGTCATAAGCGCCGCAATAGCAGTGTTGTATTTAAGAGTTTCAATATCCTCGGTAACTTTTTTCGTCGTTTTGTGGAAAGCGGAGGAAAGCTCCTTTGAATACTCCTCGCCATCTGTGAGGATTTCCTGCAAATTCCATATTCTGTCGATAAAGCGCTTACAGCCCTTAACCGAGCTTTCTGACCAAGGAGCCGCTTTTTCATAGTCGCCCATAAAGAGAACATAGGTACGCAGAACATCGGCACCGTAAACATCAACAACCTCGTTGGGGTCGATAACATTTCCTCTTGACTTACTCATTTTAACGCCGTCGGGTCCTAAGATAAGTCCCTGCGCCGTTCTCTTTGCATAGGGCTCCTCATAAGGAACAAGCCCTAAATCGTAAAGGAATTTATACCAGAAGCGTGAATAGATAAGGTGGCGTGTAACATGCTCCATACCGCCGTTATACCAATCAACAGGCATCCAATATTTAAGTTTTTCCATATTGGCGAACTCGTTGTCATTATGGGGGTCAACATAGCGAAGGAAATACCAGGAAGAGCCTGCCCACTGAGGCATTGTATCTGTTTCTCTCTTTGCGTCGCCGCCGCACTTGGGGCACTTGCAGTTTACATAGGAGTCAATTTTTGCAAGGGGACTCTCACCGTCTGTTCCCGGCTCAAAGTTTTTAACCTCGGGCAGTCTTAACGGCAGTTCCTCATAGGGAACGGCAACCATACCGCACTTTTCGCAGTGAACTATTGGGATAGGCTCGCCCCAATAACGCTGACGGTTAAATGCCCAATCCTTCATTTTGTACTGAACGCCGCCCTCGCCGATACCTTTTTCCTGCAAATACTCTATCATTTTCGCAATGGAATCCTTTTTGTTATCCATTCCGTTCAAGAAGCCTGAGTTGACCATTTCGCCGTCGCCTGTATAAGCCTCTTTTGAAATGTCGCCGCCCTTTATGACCTCAATAATGTCTATACCGAATTTCTTTGCAAAGTCATAGTCACGGTCGTCATGAGCAGGAACAGCCATAATTGCGCCTGTACCGTAGCCCATCATTACATAGTCGGATATGTAAATGGGAATATCCTTGCCGTTGACAGGATTTTTAGCCGTAATTCCGCTGATTTTAACGCCTGTTTTGTCCTTTACAAGCTGTGTGCGCTCAAACTCCGTTTTCTTTGCGCACTCGGCACGGTATGATTTTATCTCGTCCATATTTGAAATTTTATCGCTGTATTTATCAATTATGGGGTGCTCAGGCGCCATAACCATAAAGGTTACGCCGAAGAGCGTATCGGGACGCGTTGTGTATATTTTAAGCTGTTCGGGGATTTCGTTAAGCGAGAAATTTACAAAAGCACCTCTTGATTTACCAATCCAATTCACCTGCTGAAGCTTAACATTGGGAAGATAATCCACCTTTTCAAGACCTTCAAGAAGCTTATCCGCATATTCGGTAATGCGCAGATACCAAACATCCTTTGACTTTTGAACAACATCACTGTGGCAGATGTCGCACTTACCGCCCTGTGAATCCTCATTTGAAAGGACAACCTTACATGAGGGGCAGTAGTTAACGAGAGTTTTATCACGGAAAGCAAGTCCGTTTTCAAACATTTTAAGGAAAATCCACTGTGTCCACTTATAATAATTTTCATCGGTTGTATCAACAACTCTGTTCCAATCGAAAGAAAAGCCCACTTTTTTAAGCTGACTTGTGAATTTTTCAATATTTGTATCCGTTACCTGACGGGGGTGAATACCTGTTTTGATAGCATAGTTTTCCGTGGGGAGTCCGTAAGCATCAAAGCCTATGGGGAACAGCACATTGTAGCCTTGGAGTCTTCTTTTACGGGATACAACTTCAAGTCCCGAATAAGCCTTGATGTGACCTACATGCATACCTGCGCCTGAGGGATAGGGGAACTCAACAAGCCCGTAAAACTTGGGTTTATCGGAATTATCCTGCGCATTGAAAACGCCTGCCTCTGCCCATCTTTCCTGCCATTTCTTCTCTGCATTTTTAAAATCGTAATTCATTTATATTCAACCTTCTTTGTGGTGTAATTTGCTTTTTATTCTTTGATTATACCGCTTAAATCAACATCTTTTGCATCGCCCCAAAGGTGTTCAAGATTAAAGAGCTCACGCTGGTCGGCGGTGAAAAGATGGATTACAACCGTGCCGTAATCAAGGAGTATCCAGCCTGTTGTTTTGCCCTCAATATGGTTGGGCTCAACGCCAAGCTTTGTAAGAGCGTCCTCAACCTCATCGGCAAGGGCACGGATATGAGTACCCGAAGTACCTGTTGCAATTATAAAGTAATCTGCAACAACAGTCAAATCCGTTATTTCAAGTGCTTTTATATCCATCGCCTTTTTGTTATCAAGGACGGTGACTGCGTTTTTCAGAAGTTCTGTTCTTTCCATATTATTTTATCCTTTCTGCCAGATAGTTAAATGCTTTTACTGTGTCAATATGAATGGGTCGGCATTTTCTTGCGTTATCCTCTATTGTAAAGGATAAACCCCGAAGCACGGTGCGGTCAAGGTCTTTTTCTGCAAGGGCACGAACCTCATTTACATCGGGATATTCTCTGTCAGCCGAGGTTAAATCCGCCGCATAGATAATTTTTTCCAAAAGCGTCATATCCTCTTTGCCCGTTGTGTGGTATCTTACCGACGAAAGGATTTCACCGTCTGTCACACCGAGCACCTTTCGTAAATAAACCTCACCTGCAACGGCATGAAGGGTAACGGTTATCTTTTTTTCACTTTCCGTCAACACCTGACCGTCGCTTTCAATCAGTTCAATCATTTTTTCGGGAGGCTCATAACGCATAATATCGTGGATAAGCCCTGCTGTGTAGGCTTTTTCACTGTCCCCGCCAAAAATTTCGGCAAGTTCCTTTGCTTTTTCTGCCACGCATATGGAATGATAGAGCCTTTGAGGTGTGAGCCGTGTTTTGAGAATTTCAAGAAACTCTTTATTCCTTGCCGTATCCATATAGCTTATGACTCTCCATATATTCTATTATTTCCGGCTCACAAAGCCCGTAAATGCTTTTTTTCGCCTTTATCATATCTCGGATTTCCCCCGAGCTTACCGCAAAGGCATCAAGAGGGGAGATGTGTATATTCTTCCCGTCAAGTCCGTTAATATAAATTCCCAATCGGTCAAAAGCATATGCACGAAGCACCTTTATACTGTCCTCCGTGTTTCTTGACGCAACACAAATGTGGCATTTTTCCAAAAGTTCTTTGTGCTTGTACCATTTATGAAACATCAAAAACATATCGGAGCCGATAATCAAATACAGTTCGTCGGTGGGATATTGTTTCTTTAATTCGTCAACGGTGAAAACGGTGTAGCTGTCGCTCTCTCTGTCCATTTCCATGGTGCTTATCTCAAACTTGGGATTTTTAAACGCCATTTTGCACATGGCAAGGCGGTCTTTGTTATCCGCAAGCTCATCGCATCTTTTATGGGTGGGGATTTTGTTGGGAATTATGAGAACCTTATCAAGCTCCAACTCCTCTGTGAGCGTTTCAATCATTCTTGCGTGGCCCTTGTGGGGTGGATTAAAGGTTCCGCCGAAAATACCGATTTTCATAATTATTTTCTTCCTTTATTTGCCTTTTTCTTCTCGTCTTTATGAAGCTCGGGATTGTAACGGTAGAAAATCATACTGCCGCCGATTACGCCAACACATTCGCTGTTTGTTGCCTCAGCAAGCTTTTGTGCGATTTCCTTCGGCTTTTCAGGTGCTGTTTCCAAAAGCACCTTGATTTTTATAAGTTCACGGGCTGTGAGTGCATCATCGGTCTGCTTTATGAGGGCATCTGAAATTCCGCCCTTGCCCACCTGAAAAAGGGGCTGCATTGTGTTCGCCTGACCTCTTAATTCTGCTCTTTCTTTGCTTGTCATACAATTCTCCTATATTTCTTTCGTAAATGTCGGTCTCGGCTCCCCTGAAAGGGGAGCTGTCAACAATGTTGACTGAGGGGTTATTCGACAAACCTGTAATTTACATTCTTTTCTACATTTATGCTTTACAAATATTTCGGCAATTCTTTTACAAATTTTCTTAATGCGTTGCCTCTGTGGGAAAGCTTGTCTTTTTCCTCGGCTGAAAGTTCACCGAAAGTTTTTTCCCCCACCAAAAACAAGGGGTCGTAACCGAAACCGCCGTTGCCGCGCACCTCGTTTGCGATTATGCCCTCGCACTCGCCCCGAACGGTAAAATGCCGTCCGTCGGGGAAGCAACAGCAAACACAGCTTACAAACCGTGCCGTTCTTTTTTCTGGCGGTACATCTTTTAAAAGAGATAACAGCTTTTCGTTATTCTTTTTATCGTTTCCGTGTTCACCGCCGAACCGTGCGGAGTAAACACCGGGTGCACCGTCAAGGAAATCCACCATAAGCCCCGAATCGTCCGCCACGCAGACCATTCCGCTTTCCTTACAACCGCTATCTGCCTTTAAAAATGCGTTTTCTTCAAAGGTTGTGCCTGTTTCCTCAACATCGGAAAGCTCTATTCCCGCCATTTCGGCAGTTAAAACATTTATGCCCAAGGGAGCTAAAATTCTTTGAAGCTCCGCCTGTTTTTTCATATTATGAGTTGCGATTAAAAAGTCCAAAGAAACCCTTCTTTCTCTTTTTGTCAGGCTCGTTATCTTCAGTTTCTTCCTCGTTTGATGGCTCTTCCTCAACGGGTTCTTCCTCGTCTGCCGTTTCTTCGGGTGTTTCCTCCACGGGTTCAGCTTCCTCAAACATCTCGTTTACCGTTTCGACGAAATCGGAGATAATTTCATTGACCACTTCTGTTTCGCTCACGGTGTCACTATGGGCAGGAGATTCGCTTTCCGGCTTATCAAGGGAAATATCCTCTTCCTCTGTATAATCTATCTTATCAAAAAGTCCGTCTGCAAAGGCGGCAGGGTTAAAGGGCTGTAAATCGTCAATCTGCTCACCAACGCCGATAAACTTAACAGGTATTCCAAGCTCATTCTTGATTGCCAGCACAACGCCGCCGCGAGCCGTACCGTCAAGCTTTGTCAACACAATTCCCGTAATATCGGCAACCGCCTTAAACTCCTTTGCCTGATTAACTGCGTTCTGCCCTGTTGTTGCGTCCAGCACCAAAAGCACCTCACGGTCGGAATAGGGAAGTTCACGGTCAATAACACGGTAAATCTTGTTAAGCTCGTCCATAAGATTTTTCTTGTTATGGAGCCTGCCTGCCGTGTCGATAATTATTATTTCGCTGTCCCTTGCCTTTGCGGCGTTAATTGTATCGAATACAACTGCGGCAGGGTCAGCGCCCTCTTTGTGCTTGACAATATCAACGCCTGCGCGGTCAGCCCAGATTTGAAGCTGGTCAATAGCCGCCGCACGGAAAGTATCGGCAGCACCTAAAATCACGCTTTTGCCCTGTGCCTTATACATTGATGCCATTTTGCCGATTGTTGTAGTTTTGCCAACGCCGTTAACGCCGATTACAAGGATAATTGAGGGGACGGTTATAAGCCCCATATCCTCGCCGCCGTAAAGCATTTCGGCAACAATATCCTTAATCTTTTGACGGATTTCAGCGGAATTTTTGATTTTGCCCTTTGAAACCTCGTCACGGAGTTTCTCGGTTATCTCAACGGCGGTGGTAACTCCCACATCGCCCATAACGAGTATCTCTTCAAGCTCTGTATAAAGGTCGTCGGTAACCTCGTCAAAGCTATCAAGCATATCGTCAATGGCGCCTGCCATTTTATTTCTTGTTTTCGTAAGTCCGAAATTTATTTTTTTGAAAATTCCCATAACAATTTCCTTTCGAGAAGAAGATACACGAGTTACCGTCGCAAAAAAGTGCAAGATAAGTAATTTTAAGCGAGACCTAACTTTCGAGCCATTTCGGCTGTTTTAAGTTCCAATATTTTTGAAACGCCCTCTTCCTGCATTGTGACGCCGTAAAGCATATCCGCCTCTTCCATTGTGCCTCGGCGGTGAGTGATAAGAACAAACTGTGTGTTCTTGGTCATTCGGCGGCAATATTGAGCGTAACGGACAACATTTACATCGTCCAGCGCCGCCTCAACCTCGTCAAAAATTACAAAGGGAGCAGGGGTAACTTTAAGAATTGCAAAGAGCAATGCGATTGCGGAAAGTCCCTTTTCTCCGCCTGAAAGTAGGTTGATATTCTGAACATTTTTTCCCGGTGGCTGAACCTTGATTTCAATATCACATTCGAGAACATTCATCTCGTCCTCTAAAATCAACTCTGCCTTGCCGCCGCCGAACAGTTCGGAGAATGTTTCGCCGAAAGAAACATTGATTTTTTGGAACTGCTCACGGAACTGAACGCTCATTTTTGTTGTGAGCTCGTCAATAAGCTTTATAAGCTCCGCCTTTGATTTTTCAACATCGCCTATCTGCTCCGACATAAACTCGTACCGTTCGGAAACCTCTTTGTACTCGTCAATTGCGGAAACATTAACACTGCCCAAGGCTCTTATCTCGTTTTTCAAAGAGGAAAGCTTTGTTCTTGCCTCGCCGATATTTTCAATGACGATTTCAAGAGCTGCCGCCTCACGGCGTGTTAACTGATATTCGTCATAAAGCTTTGCGTTGTACTCCTCAAACTCGTTGAGCATTGATGCCTTTCGCTCTTCCAATCGGGCAAGTTCACCGCTGACTCTTTCGCGCTCCGAGGACTTTGCTTTTTCAAGATTTCGCAAATCAGTATTTTCTTTTTCAAGCTGTGTACGCTGTTCTAAAAGACCGTCAATATTCTCTTTGGCGTCGCTGTTTTGCTGTCTTAACTCATCGGCAGACGTACGCAAGCTTTCAATATCCTTTAAAAGCCAGATGTTTTTATTTTTGAAAGCTTCAATTTCACTGTCAAGCTCTGCCATTCTGTCGCTGTGAGAACCTTTGAGGATATTAAGCCTTCTCATATTATCCTCTGCCGACTCAATATCCTTTTCATAGCCCAAAATTTCAAGGCGAATTTGCTCGGCTACGGCTGAAAGCTCCTCACGGACTGCTGCAAGACTTTCACGGTCACCGCTGACGGCTTCAAGGCTCTTTTCCTTTTCGGCAATAGCAATTGTTAACTCTTCAACCTTTTCACGGGCGGCAATACTATCGGCCTTAATCTTTTCAATTCGACATTTGAGTATCTGCTCCTCGTTAAGAAGCTCCTCAACTCCCCCTGCCGAGGTGTCATACTGCTCACAGGCAAGCTTATATTCGCCTTCAAGGCGGATTTTTTCCTCGTTGGCTGAAAGAATATCGCCCTCAATTCCGTTAAGGTCGGCAACTGCGGCGGCAAGCTCCTCGCTTAAAGACTTTTCCGTTAAAGCCAAGGCTTTTTTCTTCTCTTCAAGTGTCTTTACAGCCTCTGTAAGTTTTTCAATCTCATTACTGCGGCTGAGCATACCCACGCCCTGCGCCTTACTGCCGCCTGTCATTGAACCGCCGGCGTTTATAACCTGACCGTCAAGAGTTACTATTTTAAAACGGTTATTGTATTTTTTTGCAATGGTGATGGCAGAATCCATATCGTCACAGATAACGGTTTTTGCCAAAAGGTTTTCGATTATATCACGGTACTTACTGTCCGCCGAAACAAGCTTTGAAGCAATACTTACAAAGCCGTAGCAATCGTCAAGTCCCTTTTCGTCAATGTGTCTTGCTTTAATGGCGGTAAGGGGCAAAAATGTTGCTCTGCCGCCGCGGGTTTCTTTAAGATATGCGATGGCACGCTTTGCGTCGTTTTCATTATCAACAACTATATTCTGAATTGCAATTCCAAGTGCCGTTTCAACGGCAACGGAATATTTATCCTTTACGGTGATAAGCTGGGAAAGAGGACCGTGGATACCCCGAAGTGCGCCACGCTTACTCTCACTCATAACGCTTCTTACAGAGCCTTGGTAGCCCTCCATATTCTTTTCCAAATCGTCAAGGACTCTTATGCGCTCGTTTTTACGCCCGATTTCACTGTCAAGAACGGCAATTTCAGCCTTGATTTTTTCGCTTTTTTCAGTTCTTGACTGCACCTTTATGCGATAGCCCTCAACGGCGTTTTTATAGCCGTTGATTTTTTCAACGCACTCATCAAGAAGGGCTTTTGCGCTGTTCTTTTTCTCTGTTAAAGCTGTTACAGCCTCACGGCGGTTGCCCAAGGACAAGTCGATTGCGTCAATTCGTGCCCCGATTTCATCAATTTGTGAATTTGCGGTTTCACTTATAACACGGTTATCCGCAAGGCTTACTGTCAAGAGGGAAATCTCCCTTGAAAGGTCGGCGGAAAGTGAGGCTTTCTCATCATTTTCGCCTTGGAGCTTTTCAATTTCGCCCATTTGCTGAGAAAGCTTTCGGTTTGCCTCTTCCAGCCCTTTTTGAGCCGCTTCCTTTTGCTTATTCGCCTCTTCTATCTGCGTATCCACATCGGTTTCGTTCTCGTTTTCCGAAAGCTTGTCCTTTTGAAGCCTTTCAATGGACTCCTTATTGTGGATTATGGAGTTTTCATAAACCTTTGCCTGCGCTTCCAGCTCTGATGCCTGCTCCTCAAAATGTGAGGCAGAAGCACGCACCTGCTCAATTCCCACGTTGATTTCACGGGTTTTTTCAAGGTTTGCGTTCATTTTTTCTTCAATTTCCGCAAGCTGTTTTTGTGTATCGCTGTACTGAACGGAGGCAATGTCGATTTTTCTGTCCTGCTCCTTTAAGCGCTCCTGTGTTTTTTCAATGTTATTAAGCCAAATGCCGATTTCAAGCTTTTTTCTCTCCTCGGCAAGGACTAAAAACTTCTGCGCCTTTTCGCTTTGAACCTTTAAAGGTCCTACACGGCTTTCAAGCTCCGTTAAAATATCTCTTAAACGGACAAGATTTTCCTCTGCCTGAGAAAGTCTTTTTAGAGCGTCGCTTCTTCTGTAACGGAAATGGGAAATTCCCGCCGCCTCCTCAAACATTTCACGGCGTTCGCCTGATTTTGACGAGATAAGCTCAGCAATTTTTCCCTGACTGACCATTGAATAGCCGTCACGCCCCAAGCCTGTATCCATAAACAGCTCGTTAATATCACGAAGGCGCACACTTTCGCCGTTTATCTTGTATTCACTTTCCCCTGAACGGTAATAACGGCGTGTTATGCTCACCTCGTCCTTGTCGCAATCGAGGGCCCTGTCCGTATTATCAAGGCACAGCGTAACCTCCGCAAAGCCTGTTGCCTTGCGAAGCGACGTTCCGCTGAATATAACGTCCTCCATTTTTGAACCGCGGAGACTTTTTGTGGACTGTTCGCCCAAAACCCAACGAACAGCGTCGGAAATATTGCTTTTTCCGCTTCCGTTAGGTCCTACTACGCCTGTTATACCCTTGTCAAAATGAAGAACCGTTTTGTCGGGACAGGATTTAAAGCCCTGCATTGTTATTGCTTTTAAAATCATATGTTAACCTCAGCCTCATATTCGGGCAAATTATGCTTTCCCTTTATTTTACAATAAAAGCCCTCGTTTTTCAATGCTTTTTCGTTTCTTTTATTCTGTCCTTTTGCCTTTGACAGGGCTTTTTCGTTTACAAAAACCTCATATTCACGGTTTTTATCGCAACCCTTTAACTTTTCAAGGATTTTTTGAAGATATATGTACCCCTCGCAAAGCTCGCGAAAGGCAGGGTGATACGCTCCGCCTATCATATCCTGCTCCACGGTTTCACTGCTGTGAAGCCCTAATTTTATCACATTTATATGAGCGTTTCTGAACATCTCCAAAAGCTTTGCGCAAAAAGGGGCTGTTTCCTCCGCTGTTGGGGCTTTATATTCCCCTGTTTCCTGCAAAAAGCCAAGATATGTATTTTTCAGCACAACGGTGGGGTAAATCCGCACCGTGTCGGGCTTTAATTTTATTAGCTCCCTTGCGGTATATTCGTCTTTTGTAAAGTCGCTTTTATAAAGCCCTGTCATCATTTGAAGTCCCAAGGAAAAGCCCTGTTCCTTTATAAGAGCGGAGGCTTTTCTTACATCTTCTGCCGTGTGCCCCCGACGGTTAAATAAAAGCACCTCATCGTCCATACTCTGCGCCCCCAGCTCAATGGCGGTTACGCCGTAGTTTTTAAGGACTTTTAATACATCTTTATCAATGCAATCGGGACGGGTGGAAACACGGATTCCCGAAAAACCCTGCGTATCCAAAAAATGCTTTGCGGCGGTTAAAAGAGACACCATATAATCTCTTTCAATCGCCGTAAAGCTACCGCCGAAAAACGCAATTTCAGCAGTTTTCGGATTTACATTATTGATAAGTGCAGTCTTTACCGCCGTTTCCACATCCTCGGGAGTGGCGGGAACGGCTTGACCGCTGATTGTCCGCTGATTGCAAAAACTGCAATCGTTGGGACAGCCCTTGTGAGGGACAAAAATACTTATATTCGAGTGCTTCATAATCCCATAAGCTCCAGTGCGGACCTTGCCGCCTCCTGCTCGGCGCGCTTTTTACTGCTGCCCTTGCCCCTGCCTATTACATTGCTGTTGAGATGCACCTCAACAATAAATTCCTTATCATGGTCGGGGCCGCTTTCCCCCACCAAAATATACTCAAACTTTTCCGTTGGATTTTGTTGCAAAACCTCTTGGAGGGTACTTTTGTAATCTTTGAAAACGGGCTTTGTTTCGCTTGCCGTTTCTACAAATGGGAGCACGAATTTTTTTGCGCTTTCAATTCCGCCGTCAAGATAAATTGCGGCAATAAGCGCCTCAAAGGCATCGGACACAACGGAGGGGCGCTGTCTGCCACCTGTATGCTCCTCGCCTTTTCCTAAAAGTATCATATCGCCCAAGCCGATTTTTTCGGCGTATCCGAAAAGTGTTTTTTCGCAAACGGCATATGCACGCTTTTTTGTAAGCTCACCCTCGGGATTGTTTTTGAAATGCTCAAAAAGAAATTCCGCCGTGATAAAGCCCAAAACGGAGTCGCCTAAAAATTCAAGGCGCTCGTTATCAAGCCCCGTACCCTTTTCGTTGGCGTAGGAGGAATGAGTTAAAGCCCTTTGAAGGAGCGCTTTGTTTTTAAATTCATAGCCTATTTTCTTTTCAAAATCAGTCATTTTTCAACACCTGTATCAGATTTTCGCTTGAGTTTTTTAAACTCTTTATGCCTCTTTCAGCAAGAAGCATATATCTTTCCTGTTTATCTCTTATTTTCTCCCCCAGGGGCGGTAATACTCCGAAATTTGCGCCCATGGGCTGAAAATTCTTCACCGTTTCATCGCTTATATATCGGCTGAGGGCGCCTATCATTGTGTCCTCGGGCAGTATTACCGTTTCTTTTCCCAAAAGACGGAGAGAGAGGTTAATTCCTGCCATAAGTCCGCTTGCAGCCGACTCCATATAACCCTCAACACCTGTTATCTGACCGCCGAAGAAGAGATAGGGATTACTGCGCATACTGAAATCTCCGTTTAAAAGACGGGGCGAGTCAATAAAAGTGTTTCTGTGCATAACGCCGTAGCGCAAAAACTCTGCATTTTTCAAGGCAGGGAACATGGAAAATACTCTTTTTTGTTCGCTGAACTTTAAATTTGTCTGAAATCCTACAAGGTTATACATTGTGCCGTCACGGTTTTCACGGCGAAGCTGCAGATTTGCCCACGGTCTGTGCCCTGTTTTTGGGTCGGTAAGCCCCACAGGCTTTAATGGACCGTAACGCATTGTGTCCTTACCTCGGGACGCCAGCACCTCAATGGGCATACAGCCCTCATAAACATCTTTACGCTTATCAAAGGAGTGTAGCTCTGCGCTTTCGGCATTTATAATAGCATCATAAAACGCCTCATACTCCTCTTTATTCATGGGGCAGTTTATATAATCGCTGTCGCCCCCACGGTCATATCTTGACTGAGTAAAGGCGCAGGTCATATCAATACTCTCGGCACTGACTATGGGCGCCGCCGCATCGTAAAAGGAAAGTCCGTCGCCGCAAAGAGAACGCACGGTTTCACTTAAACCCTCACTCGCCAAAGGACCTGCGCATATTACAACGCCGTCTGCCTTGGGAAGCTCAGTTACCTCTTTTTCGATTAAGGTAATATTACCGTCACTCTTTATTTTTTCGGTAATTATTCTTGAAAACTCCAAGCGGTCAACTGCCAGAGCGCCGCCTGCCTCCACCTTACATTCATACGCTGTTTCAACACAAACGGAGCCTAAAAGCGCCATTTCCGCCTTTAAAAGACCTGCGGCGGAATTAAGCCTTTCCGCTTTAAGTGAGTTGGAGCAGACAAGCTCCGCCAGCGTATCAAGCTTATGGGCAGGGGAGTGTTTCTGCGGCTTTTGTTCATACAAATCAACCTGTATTCCGTATTTTGAAAGAGCCTTTGCGCACTCAACGCCTGCAAGGCCGCCGCCGATAACTGCCGCTTTCATTATTCTTCCTCTTTTGTCTTTCTTTTTCTCTCTGCCTTTTTCTCAAAGCCGCAGCCCTCATTGAGGCAGGCAAGAATACCGCCCTTGCGCTTGAACAGAGATTTTCCGCACTGGGGGCAGAGCTCGTCCGTGGGCTTATCCCATGTCATAAAGTTACATTCGGGATAATTTCCGCAGCCGTAAAAGGCATAACCCCTTTTTGACTTCTTCTCAATTATTTTTCCGCCGCACACAGGGCAGGTTGCATTTGTTTCAATAACAAGGGGCTTCGTGTTTTTGCACTCGGGGTATCCGGGACAAGCCAGGAATTTGCCGAAACGCCCTGTTTTAATAACCATATTTCTGCCGCATTTTTCACACTTAATGTCGGTTTCGTCCTCTTGGAGCTTTATTTTAACGCCCTGCATTTCCTCTTTTGCCTTTCCGAGAGTGGCGCTGAAATCGTCATAAAACTCGTGGAGCATTTTAATATAGTCTGTCTCGCCGCTTTCCACCTCGTCAAGCTGTGACTCCATACCTGCGGTAAACTTAACATTTACTATCTTGGGGAATTTATCCTTTAAAAGCTTTGTTGTCGCCTCGCCTAATTCGGTAGGCTTTAACTGCTTCTGTTCACGGACAACATATTCACGGGCAGTAATGGTGGAGATAATTGAGGCATATGTTGACGGTCTGCCAACGCCTGTTTCTTCCAAAGTTTTAATGAGGGACGCCTCGGTATATCTTGCAGGGGGCTGTGTAAAGTGCTGATTGCCCACCAAATCCTTTAATTTGATTTGGTCGCCCTCCGAGATTTTCGGGAGCTTGCCCTCTGTTTCCTCGTCCTCATCAGTTCCGCTCTCATAAAGACGGGTGTAGCCGTCAAAACGCACGGAATATCCGCTTGCCGCAAAGGTTACATACTTTCCGTTTGCCGAGTCCTGCTCATTTGCGCCCTGAATTTCCGCTTTAACCGTATCCTGAACACAGTTTGCCATAAGTGACGCCATAAAACGCTTCCAGATAAGGTTATAGAGCTTATACTGCTCGGCAGTAAGGCTCGCCTTTGCCCTTTCGGGGGTAATATCCATCATAGTGGGGCGGATTGCCTCGTGACCATCCTGCGCGTTGGCGCGAGTTTTGAAATAACGGGGCTTTTCGGGAAGATACTCCTCACCGAAGGTGTTTTTAATATACTCATTCCCTGCGGCTCTCGCTTCTTCTGAAATACGCAAGGAGTCGGTTCTCATATATGTTATAAGACCTACGGAGCCTATGCCCTGAATATCAATACCCTCATAAAGCTCCTGTGCTATCTTCATTGTTCTGCGAGCCTGGAAATTAAGCTTTCTTGAAGCCTCCTGCTGCATAGTGGAGGTGGTAAAGGGCGGAGCAGGCTGACGGCGGCGAACACCTTTTTTCACCGATGTCGCAACATAATTTGCACCCTCCAAACGGGAAAGATACAAGTCACTTTGCTCCTTGCTTGTAATTTTGACTTTGCCCGTTTCGTCACCTGTAAACTGAGCCGAAAACGATTTTTTTGACGAGGGAGCAAGCATTTTTGCATCAAGAGTCCAATACTCCTCGGGCACAAATGCTCTTATCTCGTTTTCACGGTCAACCACAAGTCTTACCGCAACAGACTGAACACGGCCTGCGGAAAGTCCGCGCCTGATTTTTTGCGAAATAAAGGGGCTTAATGTATAACCCACAAGTCTGTCCAGAATACGGCGAGCCTGCTGGGCGTTTACAAGGTCCAAATCTATCTTTTCGGGATGCTCAATTCCCTTTGTTACACTTGTTTTGTTAATCTCATTAAACTTGACGCGATTATTATCGTTCATATCCAGGTCAAGGAGCGTTGCAAGGTGCCATGAAATAGCCTCTCCCTCACGGTCGGGGTCGGCGGCCAATATAACGCCGTCGGAATTTTCCGCTAATTCACGAAGCTCTTTTACAAGCTTTTCCTTGCCCTTTATTACTGCGTATTTGGGTGCAAAATCGTTTTTAACATCAACGCTTAATTTTGCGGCAGGCAAATCACGGATATGTCCCTTTGAGGACACTACCGTGTAATCCTTTCCCAAATATTTCTGTATGCTTTTTGCCTTTGAGGGGGACTCAACTATTACAAGCTTTGACATATATCATCTTCCTAATTTATTTTATATCGTCTGCCGCTCAACTGAGCTACCAGACCGTATATTTCCAATTCCGTAAGTGCTGAAAGTGCCGCACTTGCCGAAAGACAACAGCCGTTTATTATCTCATCAACATGCACGGGGGTTTCGCCTATAAAGGAGTAAACCTTTGCGGCATTTTCCGTAAGATATGAGGGTGCCGCCTTTTTAACCGTTGTTTTCTGCGGTGCTTTATGCTCTTTCGCCGATTTATCGGCAGGCTCTTTCGGCTTTTCGTTTTTTTCCGATAGAAACGCCTCATCGGTTAAAAACGCCTGTGCCCGCCTGATTATTTCATCGTCGGGAGGGCGTGTTTCATTATTCAGTTTATCAAAGTAACGGTGGCAATATTCCTCTAAAATATCGTTGGGTGAAAACACAGGAATTGCTCCGTTGCGTATAAGATTATTTGTGCCCAGAAAAGAGGAGCTTACCAAATCCCCGGGAACTGCAAACACATCGTGCCCCTGCTCTGAGGCAAGGCGTGCCGTTATGAGCGAGCCGCTTCTTTCCCCTGCTTCAATTACAACCGTTCCCAAGGTCATTCCTGAAATAATGCGGTTTCTTAAAGGAAAGGTCGTTCTTCCGGCAGGAGTATATGGGGGAAATTCAGTAATAACCGCGCCGTTTTTAGATATTTTTTGTCTTAACGGCTCATTATCCATTAGGTAATTTGTACCTAGACCGCAACCGAGCACGCAAACTGTTTTGCCGTTTTCATCAAGTGCTCCCTCATGAGCCGCGCTGTCGATTCCCACCGCGCCCCCTGAAACGATTGTAAAACCGCGGCTTGCCAGCGCACCGGAAAGCGCTCTTGCAATCGCTCTGCCGTAATCTGACGCCTTTCTTGCTCCTACAACTGATATGGACATTTCCTCCGTCAGCGCCGTTTCGTCACCGTTCACATACAAAACAAGGGGCAAATCCTGCAAGTGCAAAAGATTTTTGGGATAAAATTCACTTGACGGCGTTATAACTTTCCAACCGTTTTCTTGTGATATTCTTAAAAATTCCTCCGCCTTATGGAGAGGAAAGCTTTTAAGCTTTTTTACGCGTTTTTCCGTCAGCACATCAAGAGCGCACAGCTCCTTTTCCGACGATGTGTAAATATCATACGGGTTCCACTCGTAATACGAAACAATATCAAGGCAGGAGGCTCCCGCTCCCAATCCGCAGGAAAGCCATACCCAGTACAAATCGTTGTTCATTTCACCAATTCCCACATTATAATTGAGGCAGCGGCGGCGGCGTTAAGAGACTCTGCCCTGCCCTGCATTTTAATAGTAATGCTATCACGGCACTTGTCAATGATTTCTTTTGACACACCGTTGCCCTCGTTGCCTATTATGCATAAAGCGCCCGCCCCGAAATCAACCTCTGTAACGCTTGTTGCCGTACTGTCAGGCACGGCGGCATATGACGGTATTCCCTCAGCCTCTGCTTTTTTAATCTCCTCACCCAAATCGGCGCAAACGAGCACAGGGAGTCTCAGCAGCGCTCCCATTGACGCTCTCAATGCTTTGGGGTTATAAATATCACAGCCCCCCGAAACAATTAGCCCGTCAATTCCCAGTGCCTCGGCTGTTCGGGAAACTGCTCCCAGATTATCGGGAGTCTGAACCGTGTCAAGGGCGATATATTTCCCGCCCTCTTTGTATGCAAAGGTATACCCCGGCATTTTTACGGTACACACCACCCCTTGGGGAGTAACGGTATCGCTTATGCTTTTAATTATCTCCTCGCTTACGCAGAAACAGCCTGTGGCGACGCTTTTTAACGCTGAAACACCTTCAAAGAACTTTTCTTCACAGCTTTCGGTATAAAAAACGCTTACGATTTCACAGCCGCTTTTTAGAGCGTCACAGCAAAGGCGAACTCCCTCCAAAACGAACAGCCGGGTATTCCGCCGTTCCTTTGCAGAGGTTAAAAGCGCCCTAATTTCTTTTATTTTAGGATTATTTTTCGCAGTTATAACAAAATCCGACATAATTTTTAAAATGCAAAACCACGCGCGAGGGGGACTCGGCGTGGTTACTTAACTGATTCTTATTTAAGAGCTTCCTTTGCCTTTTCGGTAAGTGCTGTGAATGCTGCGGGATCTGCAATTGCAATCTCTGAAAGCATTTTACGGTTAAGGTCAATTCCTGCTTTTTTAAGACCGTTGATGAATGTTGAATAGTTCATTCCGTTCATTTTGCAAGCAGCGGAAATTCTTGTAATCCAAAGCTTTCTGAAATCGCGCTTCTTCTGCTTTCTTCCTACATATGCATACTGACCGGACTTCATAACAGCCTGCTTAGCTGTTTTGAAAAGATTGCTCTTTGAGCCGTAGTAGCCCTTTGCAAGCTTTAATACTTTATTTCTTCTTTTGCGAGTCATCATCGCACCTTTAATTCGTGCCATTTCTCTTTACCTCCGTTAGTTGAGTAATCGCCTTTTAAAGGCGCTCGATTATTTATAGGGAATAAGACGCTTAATCTGCTTGCAGTTTGTTGTATCTGCAACGGCAGTCTTGCGGAGATTTCTCTTTCTCTTTGTGCTCTTCTTGGTAAGGATGTGAGATTTGTTTGCATGAGCTCTCATGGGCTTACCGTTTTTTGACATCTTGAAGCGCTTTTTTGCTCCGCTGTGTGTTTTAATCTTCGGCATAATAATATCCTCCTAAACAATATAATACATCACTTATTTCGACGACTTGGGAGAGAGGAACATGAGCATTTGTCTGCCCTCAAGCTTTGCGGGCTTGTCAACCGTTCCCACCTCTGCGCAGGCCTCGGCAAATCTATCCATAATACCGTTGCCCAAATGAGCGTGAGCCATTTCACGGCCTCTGAAACGGATGGAAACCTTTACCTTGTTGCCTGCTTTAAGGAATTTAAGAGCATGGTTCAGCTTTGTATCAAAGTCATGCGTATCAATGTTGACAGACAGCCTGATTTCCTTAGTTTCAACTATGCGCTGATTCTTTTTGGCTTCCTTTTCGCGTTTAGCCTGCTCAAATCGGTACTTTCCGTAGTCCATAATTTTGCATACGGGCGGATTTGCCTGAGGAGCAACCTTAACAAGGTCAAGATTTTTCTGCTCGGCTTTTTTAAGAGCGTCCTTCGCGGACATAATGCCAAGCTGCTCACCGTCATCGGTAATTACTCTGACCTCTTTGTCTCTGATTTCTTCATTGATTTGCAATTCTTTGGTACTGATAAACGAACACCTCTCAAAGCCCTTAGGCGACACGCGGTCACCTACACGGCGAAATTAAAATGCGGACAGATAATTCTGCCCGCACCTTTACAAACTCAAAAAACTAAAAAAGTTATTGACCGGGCGGCACATACGCCGCAGGGTGAGAACAAAATAATCCGTTCTGCTTTATTGCTCTGCTATTATAACATATATTTTTCGTATGTCAACTGTTTTTTCAAGATTTTTATTGTATGGGACGGTGAGTCTCCTACGAATGTAAATTTAAATTTATATTTCACACGGTAGGGCGGGGGCTTGCCCCCGCCGTGGTGATTGATGTTATTTGCGGCGGGGGCAAGCCCCCGCCCTACCATACCCCGCACCTCTTGTCTCCCCTGAAAGGGGAGATGTCACGAAGTGACAGAAGGGTTATTTTTTCGGGACGATGAAAGGCATCGTCCCCTACAAAATATCAAAAAACTTCCAACTATTAATTTTCAATTTTAATTTTATTCCGCCGTTTCTTTCCAGCCGAAGTTATATGTAAGCTGTGAAGTGCAGGGGAATTCCACGATAACATTTCCGTACTGCTCCAGCGCACCCTTGAAGGTAACATTTGCGGTTATAACCATATTCTTATCATATGTAACATAAGTCATTTCGTCATTGACCGCGTTTACGCCTGCCGTGATTTTGCAGGGCTTAAATGCAATTTCAAAGGAATTGAGCGTCATATAGCTTTCCGCCTTCTTAAACTGCTCCATAATTCCGTCCTTTTCACGGATTGAAAATGCCTTTTGAACATTTTCCTCCTGAGGCTTCACCATTATACAGATTGTACGGTTGAGCTCGGTGGGTACAAAGATGTATTCACCCCGCTCATCCTCTGCATTGTCACCGTTTTCGTCAATATCGTTTACAAGCATGGGAATTACCGAAGAATAAACAGGATATGTTTTTGTTTCTTTATCCGTATAAAGGTCGTCAAGAGTGAGTCGGCTTGCATATTTCTCGCCCAAAGGATACATAACCTCGCTCAAATCTGCGCCGTAATCGGTTGCCTCGTCCTGCCCCTTGTTCATAAGGAAGCTTCCTATATCCTGCAAAGCATTGTCAGCATACAAACGGAAAGCGGCACGGAAAACATCCTGATTTTCAAGTTCTTTACCGTCAGCAGATTTGAAAACAACCTCATCGTTATGGTCAATCCAAAAGTATTCATTGTACGAAACTCTTGCAGAGCCGTTTTCCTTGATATCGTTAATCAGAGTGTTGAAATAATCAAGCACCTGCTGCTGATTTGCAGTGAGTTTTGCCATCTGTTCGGCAGGAATAATCGCAAGGAGGTCGTCAAAATACGCCTCACCGCCGAAGGTGGAAACAAGCTCATAATAAGACAGCTCAACGGTTTTATCGTCGGTTTTCTTATTGGTATTCTCAAAAAGCGTTGCCAGCTTGTCACCGGGCAGAACTTTTCTCAAATCGCCGTAGGTCAGCACAAACTTTGCGTCCTGTAAATCGGTTTTAACCGTGGCAACCTTAGGCTTTTCGGCTTGCGTTCCGCAGCCTGCAAAGGCTGTTACCATAAGCACGGCAACAAGAACAAGGCTTACAATTCTGTATATTTTTTTCTTCATTTTTATTCCCCTCTCGGTGAATTTGTCAATACTTGTCACAAAGCCCCTGCTCATCAAAGAGGAATACGGTTTCAAGCATAATCTTGATTCCTGCCTCAAAGGTTTTCATATCAAGATTATCTGCTGTATCGCCTCTTGTATGATAATATCTTGCGGGTTCGGGATCCATAGCGGCAAGAGCAACGGATTTTATTCCTCCCTGCTGCGCCGCCGCGGCGTCGGACGAACCGAAGAAAACAGATGCAAAAGGTATGTCATAGCCTGCGTTTTCGCACGCTTTTTTAACCATTTCTGCCGCCTGTGAATCAAGCTTTACGGTGCCTGTCATATCCTTGTTGTAAACGCCCATATAATCGTAATCGCGAAGTGTATCCACAGCCATAAACACTGTTTCAACGCCACTGTCCTTATACTCTTTTGCATGAGCCTTTGCAAACGCCTTTGCACCTCTTAAGCCCGCCTCTTCACAGCCTGTTGACATTGCAATAACCTCTGTGTTTTCGAAGCGTATATCGTTATCTTTAAGGTATTTAAGCACCGCCATTGAAGCGAAAACTCCTGTGAGATTATCGTTTGCACCGTCAACGCACATCTTCCAGTTAACGAAAAATAAAATAAGTACAAAACCGGGAATTGCAAGACACTGAACGACAATCAGAACTATTCTCATAATGCCGCCCATATCAAAAAACGAAAGAACGTCTACAATCAACGCCACCACAAGAGAAGCAATACCGATAATAATTACGGCTGTTAAAAGCTTTCCGCCGCCCAAATGGGTATACCACCATTCATATGCAGAATCTATATGACCTGCTAAAACTATACGTCTTTTAGTTTCACCTGACGCCTTTCTTACACAAAGCACATTGCTTGACTCTCTTTTCGGGAAAAAAGGATCCATCATTTTTCTGTAAAAAAGGAATTCGCCCAAAAGAAATACGAGCGAAATAACGCTGAGCACAGTTGCCGCAACTTTAAGGGCAACGGTGGCGGCAGGAACCACTCCCGACAGCGCCAGTATCATAAGCGCCGCAGAAATCAGCATCATAATGCCGTCAATAAGCACCCAACCCATAAAAGCCTTGGGATGTAAAGTAAAGCTTTCTCTTTTTACTTCATCGGCAATAGGCGCCATAAGATTTTCAACATAATCCTGCGCTTTTTTCTCGCCCTCCTCACCCGATGGACGGGGGCCGATGTTCGCGCACACTTTCTTTACCTCTCTTGCCGCAAAGTTCGTACACTCTCGAACCTTTGAAGCATAATTGCTGTTACTTTCGCTTGCTTTCATTTTTTCTACCTCCGTTGGAAAAAATCCCCTTTTATTTTCATATAAATATGCTCAAATATTTTATCATACTTTCACCGTTAAGTCACTATTAAAATTAAAAATTTTTCCATTTTTAACCCCAAAATTACGGGATTATTGACAAGCAGGGAAAAAAATAATAAACTATATTCAAAGTGCAGATACTTAAAGGAAAAACTGATATGAAAAAAAAGCGTTTAAAAATAAAAATATTTCTGTTTGCTTCCCTTGTGATAATTCTGGGTATGCTCACCGTTTTATACGCGGCTTTCTGCAAGGGTAAGGGCTACAACCAGATTAAGGTTGAGCTTGAAAGCGTTACCGAAGCGCCTGCCGTCACAGAGCCGTCAACCGAATCCCCCAACGAAGCCGTTTCGCAGGAGGAACCGCCCGTAAGCGAGGAGGAAAGCACCTCGGAGCCCGTTGAGGAGCCCACCGACCCGCCTGTTGATTGGTCTAACTATAACCCTGTTGATATACTTTCAAGCGAATATTGGTCGCTTACGCTTATAAACCGCAGTCACCCTCTCGCAAAAAGTTATTCGCCCGCTCTCGCTCCCGTAATTGAAGGAAGCTCCGTTACGGCGGACAGCCGAGTTGCAGAAGCGTACCAAAAGATGTATAATGACGCACTCATACAAAATGTTATACTGACTCCCTATGCGGGATATTGCAGTTACAGCCGCCAGCAGACGAATTACGACAATAAGGTGCAGGCGTTTATGCTTCAAAATATGACCAAAGAAGAGGCGGAGGCAAACGCTCAAAAACGAATTGAGCCTGCCGGATGCAGTGAAAACGGAGCCGGACTCTCAGTTGATATTTCCAGCGCAAGCGCAGGCTTTGCTTCTACAAACGAATATAAATGGCTTACGGAAAACGCCCACAATTACGGCTTTATCCTCCGCTATCCCGAGGATAAGTCAGATGTGACGGGTATGATTTATCAGCCCTGGCATTGGCGATATGTAGGCGTTGACGCCGCAAAGGAAATGAAGGAAAAAAATCAGTGCCTTGAAGAATATTTAGGGGCGGTTTGAAAATTACCGTGATTTTTGCAACGAATTTGTAGGGTGCGACGCCTGGTTGCACCGTTGAATTTTT
Source organism: Candidatus Fimenecus sp. (assembly GCA_051881455.1). Lineage (GTDB taxonomy): Bacteria > Bacillota > Clostridia > Oscillospirales > Acutalibacteraceae > Fimenecus. The sequence continues at coordinate 29,865 of JBJEPX010000071.1, forward strand.
GCGAAATTTTTGCGGGCTGTCGAGGTCACCGGCCCCTACGATAACGCCATTGGTATATATGTGATTTTGCGGGAATTATTAATTGATAAAACGGCAGGTACCGTAATCGGTACCTGCCGTTTTTATTATGATTTTTTACACCTTAATCTCAACGCTTATGCCTAAATCGTCCTTATATTTTTCGATGATGGGGGTTACATAGTCGCGGACCATTTCCTCCACCTGCTGAGGTGCTCTTCCCACGAAGTTTTCGGGTTTCATTTCCGCCTGAATTTCTTCAAGAGTCAAGCCGAAGGACGCATCGTTTGCTATGCGATAAAGCAAGTCGTTCTCCTTGCCCTCAACCTTGACAACACGGCCTGCATCCATTGAATGACAGCGGATTTTTTCGTGGAGCTCCTGACGGTCGCCGCCTTTTTTAACTGCCGCCATCATAATATTTTCGGTGGCCATAAAAGGAAGCTCGCTTTGCAGACGCTTTTCAATCATCTTGGGGTAAACCACTATTCCGCTGACGATATTTATATAAAGCTCCAGAATTGCGTCAACCGCCAAAAAGCCCTCGGCAACGCTTATTCTCTTGTTAGCGGAGTCGTCAAGCGTTCTTTCAAACCACTGTGTAGAGGCAGTGATTGCAGGATTTACCGTATCGCAGATTACATATCTTGCAAGGGAAGAAATTCTCTCGCTTCTCATGGGATTGCGCTTATACGCCATAGCAGACGAGCCTATCTGATTTTTCTCGAAGGGCTCTTCAAGCTCTTTAAGATGCTGTAAAAGGCGCATATCGTTTGAGAATTTATACGCTGACTGTGCGATAGAAGAAAGTACGGAAAGCACATGATAATCCAATTTACGGGGATAAGTTTGTCCCGAAACGGGAAAGGTTTCCTCAAAGCCCATTTTTTCGGCAATTTTACGGTCAAGCTCCTTGATTTTATCCGTATCGCCGTCAAAAAGCTCCATAAAGCTTGCCTGCGTGCCTGTTGTACCCTTTGAGCCTAAAAGGCGCATTTTTGAAAGCTGGAATTCAAGCTGTTCCATATCCATTACAAGGTCCATAAGCCAAAGAGAGGCTCTTTTGCCAACGGTTGTGGGCTGTGCCGGCTGAAAATGGGTAAAAGCAAGGCAAGGCATATCCTTATATTCCAAAGCGAACTTTGAAAGCTTATCCATAAGATTTACAAGCTTTTTGCGGACAAGCTTCAAGCCCTCGGTCATGGTTATCACATCGGTATTGTCACCAACATAGCAAGAGGTTGCGCCCAGATGGATAATTCCCTTTGCCTTGGGGCACTGCTGACCGTAAGCATAAACATGGCTCATTACATCGTGGCGGACTTCTTTTTCGCGAGCCTCGGCAACCTCATAATTTATGTTGTCCATATTCGCCTTTAACTCGTCAACCTGCTCCTGTGTGATATTAAGCCCCAATTCCATTTCGCTTTCCGCAAGGGCAACCCAAAGTCTTCTCCATGTTTTAAACTTAAAATCAGGGGAGAAAATATACTTCATTTCCTTGCTTGAATATCTCGAATTAAGCGGACTCTCGTAAATATCCTTCATTTTGCTTCTCCTTTTATATTTTAATATTCCTTTAATGCGTTATATTCGATGTAGTTCCAATGATATTCAAAAT
>JBJEPX010000072.1:0-5293 GCA_051881455.1 Candidatus Fimenecus sp.
ACAAGGTCGGTGTTTGTAAGCGCCTCGCCATTGATATTTTTGATTTCAACATACATTTCTGCCGTGTTGAGTTCCGCTTTGCAATCGGAAACCGTATTTGCACCTAAAACCAAACCTTCTGCGTGCAAATCTTCTTCTACAATGACAATATGCTGTTCCGCGCCGCAAATTGTGCAAATTCCGTCAACGAAATTGTGGGGCGGAAGTTCTGTAGCTCTCTCTATGTTTTCATATTTGTATGTGGGCGTACCGGGTGCACCTACGCAACCGGGGTAATACACATTGTAATATACCGTGCCGTGGGTGTTGTCAAAAGTCGGGCAACCGTCTGTACCCAGCGTCTGATACCAGACCTGCGTACCGTCTGTTACACCGTTGCTTAAAAGATATGCAACCTCACCGCTTGTAAATTGTGTTGCGGTTTTCGCGGAAACATTTTCTTCTGTGCCTGAATTACTTTTTCCTACTGCGTTTCCCTTAAACAACTTGCTGTTGTAATAGCAGTTGCTGATCGTACTTCTGTCGTTCCAACCGCAAACACCGCCGGCCCGGTCGGGAGCAGTAACCGCACCTGAACTGAAACAATTACTTACGGTAGCTAAGCAATTATAACCGACTATACCGCCTGCGCCATAGCTCGCAGCACTTATTGCGCCTGTGTTATAACAATTATTTATTTTACAGAAACTGCCCGAATTTACGCCGGCTATACCGCCCACTTTGCCAACGCCGTTGACTGTACTTGTGTTATAGCAATTTTCAACTGTGCCCAAATTTCCGCCGCACACACCGCCGACACAGTTTTTACCGTTGAAATAGGAACCGACAACGCCTACGTTTTTTATGGTTCCGCTTGAAAAACCGAACAAGCCAACATATTCCGCACTTGCATCATCAAAATACAAGCCTGTTATTTTGTGACCCTGACCGTCAAAAGTGCCGGTGTATCGGTTCGTCACATTGCCGATAGGCGTCCATTCGAGATAATTGCCCATGTTCGCAATGGAATTTACGGTAATATCGTTCACAAGCACCGCATTGGCATAGAGGTTTTGCGCTGTGCCGTCCGTCAGCGTACCGTTTACAAGAGCGGCAAACCAATAAAGGTTCGCATAGTTTTTGATTTGATATACGCCGTCCTTCAATTCGGGCGGTTCGTAACTTCCGCAGCCGGAGCACACGCCGTTCACATAATTATGCTTTTCCTCAATAACATGGATTGTAATATCGTCCGTGCATGTGCCGCCGTTTTTGGTTAAAGATACGGTTATAGTTTTACTGCCCACCGTTGACATATCTATATCGTCAATATCGGTTGTGAAGCTTGTAATCGGTTCAGAGAAACCGTCGGAATAATATGCCGTTACGGATATATCTTTCGAATTTACAGTTGTCTCTATCAAATACTCCGAAACTGCAATCGTTGCTTCGATTCTTTCAGGCGCAATTGCGACTTTCTCATCAGTTTGATTACAGCCGGCATTTTGACACTCGTGCCAATGGTATGTACCGTCGTGTTTCCATTCGCCGCTGAAATCGTGGGACATAGCGGGTATTGCTATTTCCCCGCAAAAAGAACACATAATCGGTGTTGTGCAGTCACCGTCATCGGATGCGGGGGTATGGTCAACTGCACCGTCATTTTGATTACAGCCCTCGTTCAAGCACTCATGCCAATGGTTTGTGTTGTCGCTATGCCATTCTCCGCTGAAATCGTGGGACATAGCGGGAATTGCTATTTCACCGCAGAAAATACAGTAAACCGGCGTTGTGCAGTCACCGTCATCATCTTCGGGGGTATGATTATTGTCAACAATAGTACCATTATTGATGAACGTGCCGTTGTTCACAAATGTGCCGTTATTGGTAAACTTATTATTGTTAATAATCGTGCCGTTATTTGTAAGGGTTACGCCGTCAGGAACGGTTAAGGTTGTTCCGCTTGGAATAACCAATGTTTTTCCCTCGGGGATTGTAATATCCGCAGGAAGGGTTAAATCGCCGTAAACTTCAAGATTTCCGTCTTCATTCACTTTAATCCCAGAGTCAACACCAATCTTTCCGTTGGTTGCGGTTACGGTACCGCCCAATAGGATGCAAATACCGTTCGTATTTTTTTGACCGCCGCCGATGTCCGAACCTTTACTATTACCGTTCGCCGTAACAGTACCGCCGTTGATAATGACTGAACCACCGCCGCCTGTCGAACTATTATAAAAACCGCCACCGCCGATACCGGCACCACCGTTCTTACCTGTTGCCGTAACGGTACCGCTGTTAATAATAACCGTTCCGCAATTTTGGCTTCTATCAGCGCCGATACCGGCGCCGTAAATTCCGCCCACGGCATTTAGTGAGCCATCGCCCTCAATAATCAGCGTTCTGCCCTCACCAACGCAGATGCCGGATTTTTCTAAGCCTGCCTTGAATGTATTTGTTCCTTCAAGGATAAGTGTAACTTCACCGCGTCCTTCGGTACCTGCCACTAACATAGCGTATGCATAACTTTTATCGGAACGGTCAATCGTCAAATCTTGCGCCTTGATTTTGACCGGTATATCCGTCAAAATATGAAGCTCGTTTGTTATTGTGGACCCTGTAACAGTTAAAACTGTATTGGGGTCAATATTATCTATGATTTGTCCGCTGCCATAAGTAACCTTTATCATACCGGGATTGTTTTCATCCGACTTAACGGTTACTTTGCCTTCGATGATATTAAATGTATATCTTAAATCATCTCCGCAACGGTCACATATACCGGTTTCAGCAGAATAATTATGACCTAAAGCAGGTTCGTCAGGGTCATTTATGCTTTGTGTTGCATCACAAACAGAGCATTTTTGATTGATTTTACCGCTTTCAGTACAGGTCGCAGACGTTCTGCCGGTTTCTACCCAAGTATGGCCCAAAGCAGGTGCGTCAGGGTCATTTATGCTTTGTGTTGCATCACAAACAGAGCATTTTTGAGTGATTATACCACATCCGGTACAGGTTGCAGGCGTTCTGGCGGTTTCTACCCAGGCATGCCCTGTTTTGGGATATACAACTGTTGCTGTATTGTTACAAACGGAGCAGGTTTTCTTCACATATCCGTCCACATCGCAGGTTGCATCGGCTGAAACTTCTTCACCCCATGCATGGTCGCAGAACGTAAGAGCAAACTCGCTCATTTGCAAAACATCTGCACCTTTGGTTGCGGTGATTTCCAATTTATAGTACTGATATGCCGTCGTTTCTTTTTCAAATACAAAACTAAATTTTGTGTAGTTTACATCTTGCAAAGTATTATCGTTTGCGACACTGTGAATCTGTACCCATGATGAACCACCGTCTGCCGCATAATCATTGCATCCGTACAGTGTCCATGTTTTGGGATTTCTGCCGCTGTTACTCGCATTGTCGTTCGCGGTTGTCATATCGTAACCGCTCACAAATACAGGAGAGTCCGTGCTGAAAACTACATAGAGCGTGCCGCTCGATTTTACGCACCATTTTGTGTAGATATCCCCATCGAACAGATTAGCGTGACCTTCGCCGGAAAAGCCGCCGGAACCTTCCAATACAGTATATTGTACTGTCGAAGCCGCACCGTTTTCTCCCAATGATAACGCTGTTATGGGAAACATTGTTATCACAAGGCATACCGCAAGGAGTATGCTTAAAATTCGTTTTTTCATTTAACACACCTCATTCTTTCTTTGTGTTAATTTATATTATTAAACAAATTTTTGCGGGATTGCCATATAGCCGTGTAAGAAAAGATCGAGAGCAATGGCGTCGTAGGCGTCATAAGCACCGTCACGGGTTATATCCGCCGCCGTAACAAACCATTGATTGTCGAGCTTTGCATTTGCGTTTGATGCATCTTTCAAAATAGTGTAGTCTGCGTTATCACAAAGACCGTCGCCGTTGACATCACCGTAAAGGACAACTGTTACGGTTTTGACCACCTCATTTGTGGTGCGGTCATAGTATGTGATTGTTGCGCCTGTGCCTACAAGGTCGGTGTTTGTAAGCGCCTCGCCGTTCATATTCTTGATTACCACATACATTTCTGCCGTGTTGAGCTCCGCTTTGCAATCGGCAACCGTATTTGCACCTAAAACCAAACCTTCGGCGTGCATATCGGCTTCAATAATTACAATATGCTGTTCCGCGCCGCAAATTGTGCAAATTCCGTCAACGAAATTGTGGGGCGGAAGTTCTGTAGCTCTCTCTATGTTTTCATATTTGTATGTGGGCGTACCGGGTGCACCTACGCAACCGGGGTAATACACATTGTAATATACCGTGCCGTGGGTGTTGTCAAAAGTCGGGCAACCGTCTGTACCCAGCGTCTGATACCAGACCTGCGTACCGTCTGTTACACCGTTGCTTAAAAGATATGCAACCTCACCGCTTGTAAATTGTGTTGCGGTTTTCGCAGAAACATTTTCTAATGTGCTTTCCACATATCTTCCTACGGATGCTCCCTTAAAATACTTGCTGTTATGATAGCAGTTGTTAACGGTACCGTAGTCGCTGGCTCCGCATATGCCGCCAACATCGGTAGGCGCACTGATTGCGGCTGAGCTGTAACAATTCATTATAGTTGCATAGTAATTATAACCGGCTATACCGCCTGCACCATAGTTTGAGGCACTTATTGCGCCTGTGTTGTAACAGTTTCGTATTTCACCGCCGAAATTCACGCCGACAATACCGCCCACATTGGAGACGCCGTTGGCTGTGCTTGTATTATAGCAGTTTTCTATTGTGCCGTAACTATGTCCGCAGACGCCGCCGACAGAGTTTTTACCGTTGAAATAGGAACCGACAACGCCGACATTTCTGATTGTTCCGTATAATAAATAACCGAACAAGCCCACATAGTCCGCACTTGCATCGTTAAAGTACAAGCCTATTATTTTGTGACCTTGACCGTCAAAAGTGCCCTCATACCTATTGTCACTGTTACCGATAGGCGTCCATTCAAGATAATTGCCCATATTCGCAATGGAATTTACGGTAATATCGTTTACAAGCACCGCATTGGCAGAGGTGTTTTTCGCTGTGCCGTCAGTCAGCGTACCGTTCACAAGGGCGGCAAACCAATAAAGGTTCGCATAGTTTTTGATTTGATATACGCCGTCCTTCAACTCGGGGGGTTCGTAACTTCCGCAGCCGGTGCATACGCCGTTAAAATAGTTATGATGATCCTCAATAACATTGATTGTTATATCGTCCGTGCAGGTTCCGCCGTTTTTCGTTAAAGATACGGTTATGGTTTTACTGCCCACCGTTGACATAT
>JBJEPX010000073.1:0-4994 GCA_051881455.1 Candidatus Fimenecus sp.
TACCGTAAATAACTGCTGTTAAGCGGTATCCGATTTTTTCCGTAATCATGGGCGTAAGCGCAATGCTTATAACCATTGCCACAAGCTGAAATGCCTGGCGAATTGCGTTGGTTTTTGCACGCTCGTGGTCGCTATGGAACAGCTCGGGGAAGAGAGCACCATAGTTTGCATTCATTAATGAATCAAGCGTACCCGTCAGGATATACATAAGCAAAAAGTACACAAACAGCGCGGTTTGACTTTCTCCTATAAACGACGGCACATTAAAGAACGAAATAAAGCATAAAATCAACAGCGGCACGCCGATAACGAGCCACGGGCGTCTGCGCCCCCAACGGGTGCGTGTTCTGTCCGACAAAAATCCGTAAACAGGGTTATCAATGGCATCCACAAAGGTGTAAATAAGCAAAACAAGCGAATATCGCTTCATCGGAAGCCCCAGCATACCTACATAAAAGATTGCTGCGTATGTTTTGAACATATTGATAGGAATAGAGGTGCCGAACATACCGATGCCGTACCGAAACGGCGAGGTTTTGCGCAATTTGCCTTGCGGTTGGTTATTTTCCATAATTTCTCCCTCACTTTTTTCTTGTTTACAAGAAATATAGCATATTTTTTGCACATTTGCAACAGTTCCTTTGACATATTACAAAAAATATTGTATGATTATACCAAATATAAGAGGTGAGTTTTTTATGCAGACAAAAACAATCCGTTTGGAAAGGGATTTTACACCGCAAGACTGTAAAAAGTGCTTTTATATTGATTTTGAAGTGCCTGAAAATGTGGAGGAACTGTGCATTCGCCATACTTGGATGCCCAAAGCCGAGGGTAACCTCGATTTCGGGCTCGTGGGTGCTGACGGCAAACAAATCGGCGCGTCGGGCAATGTGCGGCAAGAGGTGATTATTAGCGAAAAGTACGCCACCCCCGGCTATGACCGCTGTACGCCTGCTGCCGGCAACTGGAAAATCATTGTAGGAATTGACCGTGTCGGGAACGGAGTGAACGCAGAATATGAAATCCTGTTCCGTTTCAAAGAAAAACGCTGGTTAAAAGGCGATACCCATTCCCATACCTTCAACAGCGACGGTAAATATTCGCCCGAAGAACTCATAAAAAAGGCGAATAAAAAAGGACTTGACTATCTCATTATTACCGACCACAACAACAGCGTTGCGGCGTATAATGATTACAACAACCGCGATATGCTCGTTTTAAAAGGTACGGAATTGACCTCGTTTTTGGGGCATATCAACTTTTGGGGCGTAAAACAGGCGTTTACCAAGCCCTATTGCGTCAACAGTTTTGAGGATTTTCTGCCGCTGTATGAAGAGGCAAAGCAAAACGGCGCGGTGATTTCCTTAAACCACCCCGAATGTAAAAACTGCGGCTGGCATCTCCCGCGGGAGGGCTTTATCTGCGACTGTGTGGAGATTTGGAACGGTCCACAGCATATCGACAATATGACGGCAATCGCTTGGTGGCATAAGGAACTGTTAAAAGGCAAGCACCTCGCCGCTGTCGGAGGGAGCGACTATCACAAAGACTATGTGATTACGGATTTGCTCGCCCGCCCGACTACCTATGTGTGCGCTGAGTCCTGCACCGCGGCAGACATTTTGAAAGCACTGAAAAACGGTAACGCCTTTGTCACCGAAAGCGTCAACGGTCCTAAATTGTTCTTAACATGCGGGCAGGCTATCCAAGGTGATACTGTGGAATTCAAGCCTGAAACAACGGTACATATTAAAGCTGAGGGCTTAAAGCGCAACGACCGTCTGGTGGTGTACGGCAACGATACAATTTTGTATGAGTACAACGCAAAATCAGGGGAGAAAGTCCACGAAGCGGATATTTCCGTTAAAGAAAAAGGCTTTGCCCGTGCTGAAATCTTAACGCAGTACGGCACAATCCGCAAACTGGGATATAAAGCCGTTATGCACTTCCGACTGCCCGCAGACTGTAAATTACCTATACCGCCATTTGCACGGTGCGTCAGCAACCCGATTTATTTTGTGTAACATCTTGCGCGTACAAATTGGGGTTTGTAGGGGTAATTTATACGGTAGGGCGGGGGCTTGCCCCGCCGTTAATTAACAGGTAACTATGCGGCGGGGGCAAGCCCCCGCCCTACCGGTAATCATAAAATTTTATAAAAACTTTTAGGGGACGCCACCTTCACCTTCCCGCAAAATAACAAAAACCACGGTGTAACCCAATTTCGCTCCCTCTTAAAGAAAAAATTACGCAAAATTTTTTCTTTACAAAAAGTTCAGATTTCTAAACAATGTTGACAAATTGACACATTTGATGTATAATTCACACATCAAATGCAAAAGGAATTTGAACAAATGGTATATTCCGTGTTTAAACATAAGGTGAAACTTGAAGATAAAACAATTGAAAGTTGCGGAATAAATGTGTGTGACGAAAACGGCAGTACCGTGCGTACTGTGTGGGATGTTTCCTGCTCATTTTCTGCGGTATCGTCATTGGTTGACAGCCTGAACCGCGGCGAGGTGGATCCTGTTCATCTTGACAGCATTTTGGAGGATTTTTATTTCCATAATTGTTAGCGATTCTTTTGACTTTCGGTATATTAAAAATTAGAGATAAAAAATAATCTGACCTTGACAAGACGGCTGTAAAATGATATTATATTCGAGCAGATTGAGCGGTATGCTCTGCCTCGGCTTCTCACCGTATAAAATTTCGAGAATTGCAGATTAGCTTTTAATAAGCCTGCCTCGATGTTGGCTCTCATCGTGTAAAATGTAAAAGAGCAGCATTTGATATGCGGATATGGCGGAATTGGCAGTTTTCAGACGAGCGCCTCCTGCGGAGGAAGAAGCGAGGTCTGAAAAGGCGCAGCGGTCGAAATTGTGCGGCGCTCCAAGCCGCAGACAATTTCGGGCACCGCAAGAGTCACGCGGGAGCGGCTGCTTGATTAAAACATAATAAAACGGTTAAAACGGAAAAAATTCGATTTAATAATATGCGGATATGGCGGAATTGGCAGTTTTCAGACGAGCGCCTCCTGCGGAGGAAGAAGCGAGGTCTGAAAAGGCGCAGCGGTCGAAATTGTGCGGCGCTCCAAGCCGCAGACAATTTCGGGCACCGCAAGAGTCACGCGGGAGCGGCTGCTTGATTAAAACATAATAAAACGGTTAAAACGGAAAAAATTCGATTTAATAATATGCGGATATGGCGGAATTGGCAGACGCGCTAGATTCAGGTTCTAGTGAGGGTTCCCTCATACAGGTTCAAGTCCTGCTATCCGCACCAGCGTAGCGCTGGACCCGATTGGCTTTGGGTTCAGCGTTATTTTTATGCAATGCGGCACAAATAAAAATCGGCAGTTTTAAACTGCCGATTTTTTCTTTAACTCCAACTGTTTTTTTACTCTTAATCATGCTCCGCTTTATCGGCGTCAGCCTTTGTTCTGTGCACAGTTTCGAAGGGATGCTGTGGAGGCGCATATATTGAATAAATTTTAAGCGGCTGATTGCCGATGTTAACAATGTTGTGCCAGATGCCCGACGGAACGATTACGGCGTAGTCGCTGTTAACTCTTTTTCTGTAATTCAATGTATTTTTGTTTCTGCCCATCATTACAAGGGCGTAGCCTGATTCAATCCGCAAAAACTGGTCAACATTTTGGTGAATTTCCAAACCGATTTCTCCGCCGACGGGTATGCTCATAAGCGTTACTTGAAGGTGCTCGCCTGTCCAGAGAGCCGTTCTGAAATTTTCGTTAAGTTTAGTTGCACGGTCAATGTTTATTATCAAAGGATTGTTGCCGTAATCTGTTATCCTCGGTAAACCGTTACTTTGTCTGTTCACACTAATCACCTCCGATACAGTGTTTTGTATCATACTATGCGGAATTTTAATAGTCGTGCATATCGGGAATAACGCAAAACATTATGTAAGATTCAGCATAGCTTGATAACGGAGGTGATTTTCATGAATCCATGTGAACTGACAGCCTGGGTAACCGCACTCGCAAACGCTTTATCGTGCAATTTGACCGTTGATGAAATAAACATTTTAAGCGCGGTGTTTACGCAGCTCGGTGATACTTTGGCTACTATTTCTGCGCAAAAAAGCATTTGTAAGTGTAATAAAACCGATTCGGACGCTTGATTTTGTTCAGCATTTGAAGACAATAAAGAAAAATTATGTTCTGCTGAAAAATTTTATCCTCTTACAGCCGTTATTATTCCGCAGGCGATTTTTTCACCTGCGTTGCCGGAGGGTTGAGTGTGAAAGTCATCTGCAGAGCCGTGGATGATGATTGTTTTGCCCAGAACCTCCCGTACCGTAAATCTGTCGGTAAGAAAAGCGGAAAATGCTCTGCCGTTTGCACCGAACAGCGGCGGCAGGTCACCTGCGTGGTGGGGGTGGGGACAAGCATCGGGATTGTAGTGCATATCTGCGTCTGCAAATGGGTCGGTATCCGTTCCGCCGCAACGGATGCCGCCATGTATATGAAATGCAAAAACAGGACTGCTGCATGGCTTATCACTGTGCGGCAATCCCAAGATTTCTGCAACGACTATTACACCGTCTCGCATTTGATAAAACAGCACCCTGCCGCGAATGAGCGGATACTTTTCACTGCCGTTGATAAGGACAAAAGCGTTAGGTCTTCTTCGGGATAAAGCACCCAAATTTACAAAATGTACATTGTTTTTCATATATAACACTCCTTAAAGCATTATATGCGCAAGCCGAAAAAGAGATTATAATAAGAAACAAACAGTTTCGTTATTTTTATATAAGCATATAAATCAAAATCCCCTTGACGCTTTACATCAAGAGGACTGATTTTTTGTATGCGTATTACTCCCATATTTTACCGTCGGTTGTAATTGTCACAACGCGCCACGGCAGAAATTTGCCGCTTGCTTGAATAGCCCGTTTAACAGCGTTTTCAATGCCGCCGCAACAGGGCACCTCCATACGCACAACCGTTACGCTTTTCA
>JBJEPX010000074.1:0-27464 GCA_051881455.1 Candidatus Fimenecus sp.
ATACCTTGTACTTTATGCACTTTGACATTTTAACACTTTTCACCGTTAAAGTCAACAACAAGTAATATAAATTATACATTTATATGTAATCAGGTGTAAGTCCTTGTTACAGCTAAAAAAGTTGCCGTATTTTAAACGGCAACTTTTTAGAAAATGTTTTTTATTCGCCTTTAAGAAGTCTGTCTTTGTCAACCAAAATATTTTCGTTATAGAAATTACTGCGGTTGGTAAGCTCTTTGTTAACCTTATCAATACCGTCTTTTTCAACAAGCGTTGGCAAATCGGAAAACAGATTTGTACCGATTGCAAGGCGGTTTCCATCTATTTCAACACCGATGCTTGCAAGCAATGTGGGATACATATCAAACATTGCCCATTGGCGGTTATATGTGCGGCTCTTATCAATATTTTTAACATTGTCTGCAGGGTTTAAAATCAGGTTAAAGCAGGTGCGCTGATAATTCTTATCAAGGTTTTCAAAGAAAGCGGATGCCATACTTAAATGGTCGCCTATAATTACTATGGTAGTATTCTCATAGAAGGGCTGCTCCTGAATCCAGCGAATAAACTTAACAGCCTCTTTTTGGCTGTAATAAATTGCGTTAGCATACTGAGTGTCAAAACGCTTTTCCGCTTTGGGACTGAGATACCCTTCGGGAGCGTGAGTGTCGGCAGTTTCCATGACAAAGTGGAAGGGCTTGCCTGTTTCGGAAAGGCGTGTAAGTTCTCTTTGTGCAAACTCATAGAGCTTGTCGTCCTCATAGCCCCACCAGACCTTGTAATCCTCGGGAATCCAGCCTTTTTCCTTAACGCCGTTGTAGTCGAGTATATTGAATTTGCCGTGGGAGTCAAAATAGAAATTGAGTCCGCCGAAATTAGCGTCTGCACCGAACATGAGAGTTTGTTCGTAGCCGTTATCGTGGAGAATATCGCCGAGAGTCTTAGCGCCGGGAAGGAAATTATCCTTTTTCCCATAGCTGTTGGCGTCAACGGGAACCTTCATAGGAAGACCCGTAGTCATATTTACCATTCCTGCAACCGACCAACCCGAGCCTGTTGAGGGGTAGGGACCGCCGAAGGTATCGGCAGTGTGGGAAAAGCTTATGCCCTCTTTTGCCAGTTCCGCCAAATCAGGCATAAGGTTTTCATTCATATCTCCGCCTAAATCCTTTGAAAAATATGTATTTTCCATAGATTCAAGGTATATGTGAATAAGATTTCTCTTCTTTTCGGGGAAGGTGATTTTCACTTCCTCGGGGTCGGCATAGTTATCTTCAATGTATGAAGTTCCCGAGGCATATGCGGCATATAAATCCATAAGCTGAAATCTTGTAATTCCGAAAGCCAGACCGCCCGCAAGGATTGCGGCGGAAAGCACAAGACTTATAATTCTGATTGCAAGTCCGGGCAAAAAGGCGTATTGCTTTTCGTTTTTATTGTAAACAATTTTGTATGAGGGGAAAATCAAAAGGCAGAAAACAGCCGTTGATACCGCCGTTAAAAGCACAGGACCTTCAAGCACGGAAATATATACTCCCACATCTGTTCCCTCAATGGGAGAGTTAAGATTTATTATAATCTGGTCGGGGGAAAGGTCGCCGAAAGCCTGCTTGCCCCAAACGGTGCCTGTAATTGCCGCGAGACCCAAAGCAAACATTACTGCGGCAAAAATCCGCATAACCCAGGCTCCCGCCTTGTGCTTCGGCTTTGAGGGCTCAACGGTGATGAATTTCTTTAAAAATCCCATTAAAGCTAAGAATATCAAGCCGACAACTAATGCGAGGGCAAGGTATTTTAAGGCGTATTTCGGTCCGTGCATGGACGGAACAAAAACATTTGATACATTGAGCGAGTATGTCATAAAGGAAAATGTCAGCAGATTTGTGACAATCACATCACGGAATACCGCGTTAATACAAGTGGCAGGACTGCGTTTTTCGGTGAAAAGCCAAATATCAGCCGCGCCGATTAAAAGTCCTGCAAACAAAGCACATCCCCAAAGCATATTAAAATCTCCTTTTGCTTAATTTAATACATTCTACCATATAATAACAGCGTTGACAATACCGCCTAAAAAAATTGTACCTGTGTTTGCCATTGCTCCTATCATTTTTTATCAGCTTCCTTATTATTGCGTACCGCCTCAACAGCACCGAAAATTTCTTTCAAAGTGTCAAGGGGGTTCTGACCGGGAAGTTTTTTCACATTTATACTTTTTTTGCCCGTAGAGGTTACGCTGACTCTGCCTCTTAAAACAGAGGAAATATCAAGTACGAGAGAGGCGTCAATATCGTCGCAGTAAAGCGCTATTATATCGCCCCGCTGACCTATTTCAAAAATTCCCATTGAAGACGCGGTGTTTCTGCAAAGAGATACCTCAATAAGACCGTCCACAGAGGGTGGAATATCGCCGAAACGGTCACGCAGCTCGTCGCGAACATCCTCTGCGTCCTCAAAGGTGCGTACATCCGCAATTCTGCGGTAAACGGCAAGCCTTTGGGGGAGAGCGGAAATATATTTATCAGGTATATGGGCGTTTATCTGCAAGTCGATAAGACATTCGCGCGTCTTTTTGGGCTTTTCGCCCTTTTCTTGGCTTATAGCCTCCGATAACAGCTTCATATACATATCGTATCCCACCGCCGCAAGATGGCCGTGCTGCTGTGCGCCCAAAAGATTGCCTGCACCCCTTATTTCAAGGTCGCGCATGGCAATTTTAAAGCCTGAACCGAATTCCGTATATTCCCTGATTGCCTGCAACCTTTTATATGCCACTTCGGTCAGATTCTTATCACGCTTGTATGTGAGATATGCGCTTGCCCTGCGCGCGCTTCTGCCTACACGGCCTCTTAATTGGTGAAGCTGGGCGAGTCCCAATTTGTCGGCGTCCTCAATAATCAGCGTGTTGGCGTTGGGAACATCAACGCCCGTTTCAATTATGGTGGTGCAAACAAGTATGTCGATTTCGCCGTTCATAAGGTCACGCCAAATGTCGCTTAATTGCTCCTCGTTCATTTTGCCGTGAGCAACGGCTATGCGTGCGTCGGGTAGGTATTCCTTTATTGAGGCGGCAACACCGTCAATCGTTTCCGTTCTGTTGTGCAGAAAATATACCTGACCGCCTCGGCGAAGTTCTTTTTCCATGGCCTTACAGAGAAGTGGCATACTGTGCTCCACAACATATGTCTGAACGGGGAAACGGTCAGAGGGAGCTTCCTCAATAACCGACATATCACGGATACCCGACATTGCCATATTCAGCGTTCTTGGAATAGGCGTAGCCGAAAGGGTAAGCACATCAACATTTGGGAATTTTTCTTTCAGCTTTTCCTTTTGACGAACACCGAAACGCTGTTCCTCATCTACAATCAAAAGTCCTAAATCCTTGAATTTTATATCCTTTGAAATAAGCCTGTGTGTGCCTACAATTATATCAATAAAGCCTGAATTAACGCCCTTTATTATTTTTGATTGCTGTGTGGGCGTACGGAAGCGTGAGAGCATTTCCGCCTCAACGGGGAAACCCTCAAATCTTTTCATTATGGTTTGATAATGCTGTAACGCAAGGATTGTGGTGGGTACAAGTATGGCGCATTGTTTGCCGTCTGCAACGCATTTGAACACAGCTCTGAGTGCAACCTCGGTTTTCCCGAAGCCCACATCTCCGCAAAGGAGTCTGTCCATAGGGTGTGGCTTTTCCATATCGCTCTTTATTTCGTCAATACAGCGGAGCTGGTCGCCTGTTTCCTCATATTCAAAACGGCGTTCAAAATCCGCCTGCATATCAATATCGGGAGAAAAGGCGTAGCCCTCTGAATTCATACGCTGTGAATAAAGCTTTATAAGCTCATCTGCCATATCCTTAACAGCGGTGCGAACGCGGCTTCTTGTCTTTTCCCAATCGTTGCCCCCGAGACGGTTTAATTTCAGCGTTTTGCCGTCGTCCTCGTGAGGACCGATATATTTTGAAACAAGGTCAAGCTGTGTAACGGGAACATATAAAACATCGCTCTTTGCGTACTTTATCTTAATGTAATCCTTGACGATTTTTCCCGATTCAAGCTGTGTAACGCCGTCAAAAATACCGATACCGTGAACGGAGTGAACAACATAATCGCCCTTTTTCAGTTCATCAAGAGAATGAATGGTATCCCTTGCTTTAAAGCCTGTGTTTCTTCGCTTCGCTTTTGTTGTGTAAACTTTTGAATAGGTGAATATAAACAGCTTTTCCCTCGGATAAGAAAATCCCGAGGAAAGCGAGCCGGGAAGAACGGAAACAGCGCCTTTGGGAAACTCGGCAGGAATAACAGGGAAATAAACCGACGGTATTCCCTCGTCAGTAAGTGTTTCGGCTAAATTTTTTGCGCTTTTGTCAGTTCCCGAAAAGACCGTAACGGTGCTGTCCTTTGACAATACAGGCTTAATATCCTCCGTCAGCACATCAAGCCTGCCGTTCCAAACGGGGAGAGTACCGCCGTCAAAGGTTGTAAGGCTTTTAACGGGAGTATCAAAACTGCCTCTTGCAAAATTATCCATATATGTGGCTTTGTGCGTTTCGTATTTCTGCACTAATTCGGCAAAGGTAAGGGAAAATTTATCAAGCCCCTTGCAAAGAGTTCCGTCTTCAAGACCTGCCTTTATATCTTCAAGCAAAAGCTTTTGAGCGTTCGAGAGCCTTTCTTTAATGCCCCCTGTTTCAAGGGCAAAAAGCATATACCCCTCGGCATAGTCAAAAACCGTTGCCGCCTCATAAATTAGCGGCATATATTTGTCGGTACTGGAGGGCTTTAAGCCGGATTTCAGCCTGTCAATATCCTCAAAAAGCTTTTCTTTAACAGTATCCGCTTTTTTGCCACGGAGAGAGGAGGCAAGCTTCTGTATATTTTCCGCCAAGGCAAGATTATCGTCAATTATTATTTCTTTTGACGGAGCAATAAGTATTTCATCAATATTCATTGTGCGCCGCTGTGACTGCACATCAAAACGGCACATAGTATCAACCGTGTCGCCCCACAACTCAATTCTTACAGGCTCTTCGTCATCGGGGGAGAAAAAGTCAATAATTCCCCCTCGGCAGGAATACTGTCCAACGCCCTCAACAGCGTCAACACGCACATATCCTGCACAGTTCAGTGCAAAAAGAATGGAGTCAAGAGAGCTTTCCTCACCCTTTTTAAGCAAAACGGATTTTTCCTTTAAAACATCGGGAGGAATAGTAAATGAAGCTGCCGCCTCCGCACAGGCCACAACAACATCGCATTTACCGTCAAGCATACGGCGCAGAGCCTTAATTCGCTTTTGCTCATATTCATAAGATTGACCGTCTGTGGCGTATAAAGAAAGACTGCGCGAAGGGAAATGCAATACGGAGCAACCGAAAGATTTTAAATCATCACAAAGCTTTATCGCGGTGCTCTCATCAGGTACGACAACAAGAGCCTTTCTTTGAAGGCTCTCGGTAAGTGATGAAATAATATGGGCTTTCTGCACGGGTATAAGACCTAAAACGCCTTGTGGCAAAAAGCCTTTTTTTATACTACCCTCAACCGCCGAATATTCGGCAGATGAAAGAATTGCTTTTGTGAATGCGGACATATGCTACCTCAACTGTTAAATTGATTCATTGCCTTGTCTGTTTCGCCGTTAACAATAAGCTCTATGGCGTCGCAGGCGTTTTTTAAAACGGGCTCTAATGCTTCAAGTTCTTTTTTTGTAAATTCCGAAAGCACCCAATCCGCCAAATCGTAGTCAGGGTGAGGCTTTTTACCAACGCCTATCTTAATTCGGGGGAAATGGTCGTTGTTCAGATGATATATAATGTTTTTCACGCCGTTCTGACCGCCGTCACTTCCCTTACGGCGTATTCTCATTCTGCCCACATCTAAATTGGTGTCGTCGCAAATGACGAGTATTCTTTCAGGGGGGATTTTATAAAAGGCGGCACAGTCCCTTATAGCCTCGCCGCTGAGATTCATATAAGTTTGGGGTTTCATAACAATACAGCGATGACCGCCTATAACAGCGTCCCCGATAAGTGATTTGAATTTTAAACGGTTTACCTGAAATCCCAATTTATCTGCCAGCATATCAACGCACAAAAACCCCGAATTGTGTCGTGTATAGGTGTATTTCCTATCGGGGTTTCCAAGCCCCGCCACGATAAATTCAGGTGTGCCGACAGATACAGGAGCAGTTTTTCTGAATCTGTTGAACATATTTTGTTTTACCTCTTTTTATTTCTTCTGTTTCCAGCCGATTTTGTTTACCTGCCTTGCTCTTGCAATGCCGAGAGCGTCTTCGGGAACATCCTCGGTAATTGTTGAGCCTGCCGCTGTATAAGCGCCGTTGCCTACTTTTACGGGAGCCACAAGGTTTGTGTTACAGCCGATAAATACATCGTCGCCTATAACGGTGCGGTATTTTGCCTTGCCCGTGTAGTTAACGGTAACCGTGCCGCAGCCGAAGTTAACACGCTTGCCCACATCGGAATCCCCAACATAAGTCAGGTGAGAAACCTTTGTGCCCGTGTCAATATTCGAATTTTTCACCTCAACAAAATTGCCTAAATGCACTCCGCTGCCGATAACTGAATTGGGACGGATATGAACAAAAGGACCTATATCCGCGCCGCTTTTAACAACGGACTGATAGCATTGAACATTATTGAGCTTTGCATTATCTTCAATAACGCTGTCGCTGATAATTGAGTTTGGACCTATAACGCAGTTCTTGCCGATTTTAGTTTTACCCTTAATAATTGTGCCCGGCAAAATAAGGGTATCAATGCCGATTTCTGCACCGGGCTCAATTATAACACCGTCGCTGAAAGGAATGTCAACGCCTGCCGAAAGGTGAAATTCAATTTCCTGCCTTTTGGCGTATTCGTTAAGCTCCATAAGCTGAATTCTGTTGTTGGCACCGAGAATAATGTCGGAACGAGGGGCAAAAAATGTGTCTGCCTGAGCGCCTAATTCAACGAGAATGGAAATAGCGTCAACAAGATTGTAATGTCCGTTTGCCCTCGGCGGCAGAGATGTAATTATCTCGCAAAGCTTTTTAGCCTTGAACCAATATGTTCCCGAGGAAATTTCAGTAATTCTCTTAACATCGCTGTCAGCGTCCTGCTCCTCGATTATGCCTATGAATTTTCTTTCTGTATCTCTGATAATTCTGCCGTAGCCGAAGGGCTTTGCAATGTTTGCGGTGATAACGGTAATGTCATTATTCCCGTTGATATGGCTTGAAAGAGCGGCACATATGGTGTTTGCGTCCATAAAGGGAGTATCACCGTTAAGAATAAGCACATTACCGTCGCTCTCAGCGCAGTCTTTTAAATATTCATACGCCTGCAAAACCGCATTGGCAGTACCCAAAGGGGAGTTTTGCTCAACCGTGAAAACAGGCTTGTCGGGGAACTCGGCTTTTAAGCTTTCCGTAATAACGGTATCCTTCGCAGGTACAACCGTTACCACCTTACAAACGCCTGAATTTACCGCCGCACCGGCAACGTGTAAAATCATCGGCTTGCCCATAATTTTTGCCATAACAGGGGGCATGCCCGATTTTAAATACATATTTGTTCCGCCCGCCATTATAACGGCAATATCGTTTTTATTCATACCGTTTCCTCCCCTAAAATAAAGAGAACTGTATAATCATAATTATTTTACCATATACGCAATGATTTTTCAATATTTCTTTTTCAAAATACTTGGCTCTGTAAAGCCGTTTTTTCCTTTTAAAGCCTTGAAATAACGCATAGAAAATGGTATAATTATTTTTATTATTACCGAAAAGGGGGATAAGTATGAGCCGTAAAAAATGGATAACCGCACATATTGATAAGGACTTGGCGGCTCAGGTTGCCGAAAATCACAGCCTTGACCCCTTTACGGCGCTTATACTTGTGTCCAGAGGCATTACGGAATATGAGGATGTTGAGGATTTCTTCGATACGGATTTCAGCTTTTGCGACCCGTATCTCATTGCCGATATGGATAAAGCGGCTTTGCGGATAAAAAAGGCAATAGATGACTTTGAAAAAATATGCGTTTACGGCGATTACGATGCGGACGGAGTTACCTCAACCGCACTGATGTATTCCTATCTTTCCTCCCACGGTGCCGATGTTATGTATTATATCCCCGACAGAATAACAGAGGGGTACGGTATGTCATGCTCTGCCGTTGATAAGCTTCATGCCCAAGGGGTAAAGCTTATTGTAACAGTTGATAACGGCGTGTCTGCCACAGAGGAAGTAGCCTATGCAAAAAGTCTTGGAATAGAAACGGTTGTAACAGACCATCATATGCCCGGTGAACAGCTTCCCGATGCCGTTGCGGTTGTTGACCCCCACCGTGAGGACTGTAATCTTCATTTTAAGGATTGGGCAGGCGTAGGCGTTGCCTTTAAAACCGTGTGTGCTCTTGAAAACGGCGATTATTCGGAAATACTCAATGAATATGCCGATATTCTCGCAGTGGGCACCGTTGCCGATGTGGTGGATTTAAAGGACGAAAACCGTGCAATCGTAAAGTACGGCGTTGCAAAAATAAATACAAATCCCTGCAACGGAATAAATGCTCTCCGTCAGATTGCAGGTGTGAGCGACAGAGCCTTAAACGGAGTGGGAATAACCTTCTCTCTGGCTCCCCGTATAAATGCGGCAGGCAGAATGGAGTCCGCCGTGACCGCTTTGAGATTGCTTTTGTGTGAGGATTTAGCAGAAGCTCTCAGCATTGCCGAGCAGGTGGATAACTGCAATAAACAGCGCCATATTTCCGAAAGTGAAATAATGGAGGAGGCTGTAGCCTGTATTGAGGCTGATAAACGGCTGAAATATGCAAAGGTCATAGTGGTGTGCGGTGAAAATTGGCACCACGGAGTTATAGGCATTGTTGCGGCAAGAATAACGGAAAGATACGGCAGACCGTCAATAGTAATAACCTTTGACGGCGATAAGGGAACAGGCTCTGCAAGAAGTATTGAGGGCTTTTCCGTCTATGACGCAATAAAAGCCTGCGGTGATTTTCTTACCCATTTCGGCGGACATACAATGGCGGCAGGTTTGGGAATTGACCGTGAAAATGTTGAAAGCTTTTTTAGGGCGATTAACGCATATGCATCGTCCTGTGAAGAAACTGTGCCGACGCTTATGCTGGACTGCAAGCTGAACCCTGCATATATAAACGCACAGCTTGCCGAGTCCCTTGAAGCTTTGGAGCCTTTCGGGGCAGGCAATCCACAGCCCGTTTTCGGAATTTTCGGGGTGCATATTACGGGCATAAAGCCTGTGGGCGACGGTAAACACCTGCGTATGAGCTTTGCAAAGGGCAATACCCAGTTCTACGCAATGAAGTTTTCCACTACTCTTAATGAACTTCCTTACCGTGAGGGCGATACGGTGGATTTGGCTGTGAAAATTGAGAAAAATGAATTCAAAGGTGAGGTAAGAGCCTCTGTTCAGATAAAGGATATGCGTTTTTCGGGAATTGATGAGGATAAGCTTTTCAAATCCCGTGCTCTTTATGAAAAATATATGCGCGGAGAAGCTCTGACCTGCCACGAGGCAAGATTTTTAACTCCGTCAAGAGAGTTTTTGCTCGGAGTATTTAATTTTTTGAAAAACTACGGCGGCTGGCAGTTCGATATTGAAAGTATGCTTGTCCGCACAAACTGCCCTGCGGAAAATCTGTGCAAAATGCAGATTTCCGTTGATGTTCTTTGTGAATTGGGACTGATACGGCAAGAGAGAGGCATAATAATATTTGACGGCGACGGCAAAAAAGCGGATTTATCTGCCTCTGTCGTTTTAAGGGATTTAGCAATGCAGGGGAGTGAGCATTGATGGCGGAAAATGTAAATGTAAAAAGGCTTTACAGTGACTTGCGTGAGAAAATTGCGGCGGTTCATAATGAAGACGAGCTGAAAATCATTGATAAGGCTTTCAGCGTTGCCGAGGAATATCACGGCGGTCAGCTTCGCCGTTCGGGCGAGCCGTATATTATCCACCCCATAGCGGTTACCGATATTCTTGTGGATTTGGGTATGGATTGGCAGTCGCTTGTGGCGGCGCTTCTTCACGATGTAGTTGAAGATACGCCCTATACTCTTGAACAACTCCGCGCCGATTTCGGCGATGAGGTGGCAACTCTCGTTGACGGTGTTACGAAACTCGGCAAGGTGCAGATAACCTCCCGTGAAACAAAAGAGGAACAGCAGGCGGAAAATGTCCGCAAAATGCTCCTTGCAATGTCAAAGGATATCCGCGTTATCATCTTAAAGCTTGCCGACAGACTTCATAATATGCGTACCCTTGAATTTGTGGATCCGCAAAAGCAAAGAGATACGGCACTTGAAACTCTTGAAATTTTTGCCCCCATTTCTCACCGTCTCGGTATCCGTTCCGTAAAAGAGGAGTTAGAAGATAGAGCAATTCGTTTTCTCGACCCCGTGGCATATGCCGCAATTGAGGAAAATGTTAAAAATTCCAGCCGTTCGGGCAACGATTTTCTTGAAAATACAAAAGAAAAAATACTTGAAAGAGTCCGTATGACTGTTCCGGGCGCTCAAATCAGCGGCAGAATAAAAAGCGTTCACGGCATTTACAGAAAAATGTATATGCAGGGCAAGCAGTTTGACGAAATTTACGATATATACGCAGTCCGTATAATCGTTGATACGGTGGTGGATTGTTATAACTGTCTCGGTATTATCCACGATATGTATAAGCCTTTACCGGGGCGTTTTAAGGATTATATTTCAACTCCCAAGCCCAATATGTATCAGTCCTTGCACACAACGGTAATCGGCAAAGAGGGCACTCCCTTTGAGGTACAGATAAGAACATGGGAAATGCACCGTACAGCCGAATACGGTATCGCGGCGCATTGGAAATATAAGCTGGGTATTAACGGCGGCAAAAAAAGCTTTGATGAGGGGCTTCAGTGGATTCGTGAAATGCTTGAAGCACAGCAGGAAACAGGGGACGCCCGCGAAATCGTTTCCTCAATCAAAACCGACCTTATACCCGATGAGGTGTTTGTATATACACCCAAGGGCGATGTAATAAATATCCCGCAGGGCTCAACTGTTATCGACTTTGCCTATGCCATTCATACAGCGGTGGGCAATAAAATGACGGGAGCCAAGGTGGACGGCAGAATGGTACCCCTTGATTATGTGGTCAGAACGGGCGAAATTGTTGAAATTCTCACTACTTCCCAGCCGGGTAAAGGCCCCAGCAGGGATTGGCTCAATATTGCAAAATCAAGTCAGGCTCGCAGTAAAATCCGTTCATGGTTCAAGCGTGAAAAGCGTGACGAAAATATTGCGGAGGGCAAGGCAGAGGTTGAGCGTGAGTTTAAGCGCAACTACATCCGTCTGGACGATGAAGATTATCAGAACTTTATGCAGAAGCTCTGCGAGCGTCAGCGAATGGAGTCGATTGACGATTTCTATGCAGCTATCGGTTTCGGCGGACTGTCAATAAACCGCCTTATGCCTTATATTAAAGAGGAATATCATAAAAACTACGATAAAAGCCGTGAAGAGGTTAAAATCACGCCTGTCAAAACCGTGTCAAGAAAGAATAACGACGGCGTTACGGTGGAGGGCATTGACAACTGCCTTATCAAGTTTTCACGGTGCTGCAATCCGCTCCCCGGCGACCCCATAATCGGATTTATTACAAGGGGACACGGTGTTTCGGTTCATAAAGCGGATTGTACCAATGTGCCCAAGGATATAAAGAACTGTGCCGAGCCTGCACGCTGGGTAAAGGCGTATTGGAACAAGGATGTTAAAGAGGAATATAAGGCAACCATTACCATGACCTGCCTTTCAAGAATCGGGCTTATGGCGGATGTCAGTATGCAGGTTGCAAATATGAGAGTAAATATAACCGACATCAATACCCGAGACACCAAGGACGGCAGATGTATTTTAAGTATAACCGTAAAGGTTGGGGGAATTGAGCATCTTAAAAACCTTATTGCAAAAATAGAAAAGGTTGACGGAGTATTAAGTGTGGAGAGATAGTGTATGAAAGCGGTAATTCAAAGAGTTTCATCTGCGTCTGTTACGGTAAACGGTGAGGTTTGCGGGAAAATCGGCAAGGGATATCTTGTCCTTTTAGGTGTAATGGACGATGATACGGAGGCGGATGCCGAAATAACGGCGAAAAAAACTGCCTCACTGCGTATTTTTGAGGACGAGGATGAAAAAATGAATTTGGACATTCTCAATGTGGGCGGCGAGGTGCTTGCCGTGTCCCAATTTACCCTTTGTGCCGATGTAAAAAAAGGCAACAGACCGTCCTTTATCCGTTCAGCGGCGCCTGACCGTGCAAACGAGTTGTATGAGCTTTATTGCAGTAAGCTTTTAGAAAACGGTGTAAAAAATGTAGAAAAAGGCATTTTTGGTGCCGATATGAAGGTGGAGCTTTTAAACGACGGGCCTGTTACCATTCTTTACGATTCGGAAATTTGGAGAAAGAAGTAATTTAATTGAGTATCAGTATAAAAAGATTTGTTCTCGGCGATATTTCAACAAATACCTATGTTGTATCGGACGATAACAGCGGCGAATGTGCCGTTGTGGACCCTGCAACGGAGGATAGGGCACTTTTAGAATACTTACAGGATAAAAATGTAAAATATATTCTTTTAACTCACGGCCATTTTGACCATATTTCAGGCGTTAAAGCCGTTAAGGATATGAGTTCGGCAAAGATAGTAATTCACAGCGAGGATGCCGATTGCCTTTGCGACCGTGACAAGAGCCTTTTTTCATGGCAGTATCCCGAGGTTGAACAGCCCTTGTGCCGTGCGGATAAAAAAATAAATGACGGCGATATATTACCTTTCGGTGACGGTGAAATCAAGGTTATGCACACTCCCGGCCACACAAGGGGCGGTGTTTGCTATATTTTTCCAAATGACCGTGTGATTTTTTCCGGCGATACCCTTTTCCGCCTTTCAGCGGGCAGAACTGATTTCCCCGGCGGCAACCCCCGTGAGGAGCTTATGTCGCTTTCAAAGCTTGCGGCGCTTGAAGGAGACTATAAGGTTTATCCGGGTCACGGTGAAGAAACAACTCTTGAATACGAGCGGCAGAACAACCGTTATGTGAAAATCCGCTGATAGGAGTTCTTATGAAGCTTTTGGTAATCAATCACAGCTACCATTATGAGATGGAAAAGCTTGTGCGTATTTTTCTCCCCAATGAAAAAATAGAAGTTATCCGTGATGAAAATACAGAGGATTTTCAGCTTTTAACGTCGGTGGGGGAGAATATAACTGTTGCGGCTCATTTTGACGGCTTTTCAAAAACGCTCACAGCCCCTCTTGGCAGTGATAATGAAATGCAAATGGGCAGAATGGTGTATTCTCTCATGGGGGAATACACAGGTTTTTATCCCCAATGGGGAGTTTTAACCGGTGTAAGACCGTCAAAGCTTCTGATTAACACGGAAAAAGAACTGGGCAGAGAAAATACCGAAAGATATTTTAAAAATGATTTGCTTGTTTCCGATGAAAAATATGCCCTTGCACGAAGTGTTGCAGATTGCGAGGAGCATATAATTTCTCTTTCAAAACCCGATTCTTTCAGCCTTTATGTGTCAATTCCCTTTTGCCCCACTCGGTGCAGTTATTGCTCCTTTGTTTCACATTCCGTTGAAACGGAAAAGGCAAAAAATCTTGTACCGCAGTATGTGAAACTGCTTTTAAAAGAACTTGAAATAACGGGTGAAATCGCAAAAAGCCTTGGTTTGCGCCTTGAAAGCGTATATGTGGGCGGCGGAACTCCCACAACTCTCAATGCGGAACAGTTAAAGGAGTTAACAGGAACAATTTCCGATTGTTTTGACCTTTCCTCATGCCGTGAGTTTACCGTTGAGGCAGGCAGACCCGATACAGTAACAGAGGAAAAACTGCGTGTGTTAAAAAACAGCGCTGTTAACAGAATAAGCATAAATCCCCAAACCTTTTCCGACAGCGTTTTAAAAGAAATCGGCAGGCATCACAGCGCCGATGACACAATAAACGCCTTTAAGCTTGCGCGGAGTATAGGCTTTGACAATATAAATATGGATTTGATAGCAGGTCTTCCAACCGATACCGTGGAGAGTTTCTGCCGTTCAGCTGATGTTGCTTTAAGTCTTGAACCCGAGAATATCACGGTTCATACCCTCGCTGTTAAAAGGGCGTCGGGGATAGGTGCATCTTCCCCCGAGATAGCATCACAAAATGCAAACAATGCGTCGCAAATGCTTGATTATACATATGAAAAGTTCAAAAATGACTATCATCCGTACTATATGTACCGTCAGTCAAAATCCGCAGGCAGTCTTGAAAATGTGGGATGGAGCCGAGAGGGCTTTGAGTGCGTCTATAACATTTTTATGATGGAGGAATGTCATACAATTCTCTCCTGCGGCGGCGGTGCGGTGACAAAGCTTAAAGCACCCAAGGGCGATGAAATAGAACGGATTTTTAATTTTAAATACCCTTTTGAATATATTTCCGGCTTCGAGGAACTATTAAAACGCAAGAAAAGAATAACACAGTTTTATAATACATATTCTTAAAAGTGGACAGAGAAAGGAAGGTACAAAATGTCTAATATCAATAACGAGCTTGAATATATAAACGACACAGCGTCGACCGCACCCTGTTATTTGGTAGAAAAATGCGAGGCGCGTTACAGAAATATAATAGACGAAATCGCTTGCCGCGTGTGTGAGGACAAGGGCAGAGAAATCGTAATGCTGGCAGGCCCTTCCTCGTCGGGCAAAACAACAACAGCGAACAAGCTGGCGAATGCATTCCGTGAACATGGCGTTCAAACTTTTGTTTTGAGCCTTGACGATTTTTACATTAACCGTGAAGATATACCCCTTCTTCCCGACGGCACACGGGATTATGAAACAGTTTATGCACTTGACCTTGATTGCTTTGAAAAAACCGTCAACGCCTTGCTGAAAGGCGAAACGGTGAAAGCGCCCGTATTTGATTTCACAACAGGTAAGCGCAGCGATACCGAGTTTAATGAAATAACGCTTGGGGAAACAGATGCCGTAATAATCGAGGGGCTTCACGCGCTGAATCCTGTTATTACCGATAAAATTGACGGCAAACTGATGAAAATATATATCAGCGTTTCGTCCAGAATTTATGACCGCAAGGGTAAAATAATACTTAATAAACGCAATCTCCGTTTCGTGCGCAGATTGGTGAGGGATTATAAATTCAGGGACAGCACGGTTGACAATACTTACAAATTGTGGAAAAATGTAACAGAGGGAGAGGATAAATACCTGTTCCCTTACCGCGGTAACGCAGATATACGCATAAATACGATTCATCTCTATGAGCCATGCGTTTTAAAACAGCAGGCTTTGCCGCTCCTTAAAAACAGTGAAATAT
This sequence comes from Candidatus Fimenecus sp., assembly GCA_051881455.1. GTDB lineage: Bacteria > Bacillota > Clostridia > Oscillospirales > Acutalibacteraceae > Fimenecus. Next base: position 15,429 of record JBJEPX010000074.1, read on the forward strand.
CTGCGGATTATAAGGCAGATGCCGAAAAGCTTTGCAAAGCACTTGAGATGTTTCAAGATATTGATATGTCTCTTGTTCCGCAGGATTCTTTATTAAGAGAATTTTTGGGCAAATAGGAGTTTGGGCGAATAAACATAAAAAGGTGTGAACTGATTTGGCAGGAAGCAAAAGAAAAAGCCAGTCGCTTTTAAACGGAGCGTTGGTGTTAAGCCTTGCAACGCTGATAGTAAAAATAATAGGCGTAATTTATAAAATCCCGCTTTCAAATATGATAGGTACGGTGGGCAGAGGTTATTTTGACTCGGCATACAACCTTTATGTACCTATTTATACTATTTCTATGGCAGGACTCCCCGTAGCCATTGCCAAAATGGTGTCACAGCAGATGGCGTTGGGGCATTTTCGCGATGTACGCCTTATTCATAGGGTAGCGAAGCGGCTTTTCCTGATAATGGGCATTTTGGGAACGCTTACAATGCTTGTTTTGGCATATCCTTACGCGCTCTCTGCAAAGAATATGAATGTACTCCCTGCGATTTTCGTTATAACGCCGTCCATATTTTTCTGCTGTATAATGTCAAGCTACCGCGGCTACTATAACGGACTTCGCAATATGACTCCGACCGCGTTTTCACAGGTGTTTGAAGCAGGCGGGAAGCTGATTTTCGGTCTGTTGTGCGCAAAATGGGTTATAGGCTACGGCTATTCCCGTTTTGAGGCGGGGCTTACCGTTTTCGGTCAAACCGTATCAAATGAAACAGAGGCTTTGAGCGCAATTTATCCTTATGCGGCGGCCGCCGCCGCGTCAGGCGTAACCTTGGGCACGGTAATCGGTATGATTTACCTGCTTGTTCTCTATAAAATTAAGGGCGACGGCATTACAAAGACAGAGCTTGCATCTTCTCCCAAACCCGAGCGGTCGGGCGTGGTTGCCAAAAAGATTATTGTATTTGCAATTCCCGTTGTGGCGAGTTCCCTGGTTTTCAGCATTACAAATCTTATCGATGCTGTTACAATCCAAAACCGCCTTGAACATATGATTGTGAATAATATGGATTATATAAGAAGCATTTATGCAACGGAGCTTGCAGGGGTGCTTGATGCCGATGTAAAAAATTTCCTTTACGGTGCGTATTCACTTTCTCTCGATTTTAAGAACTTAATTCCGTCTCTTACCATGCCTTTGGGCATAAGCGCCATTCCTGCGCTTTCAGCCGCGTGGGCGGTAAAGAGCAAAAAGCAGATAAAAACCTCAATCGAAGCGGTGCTTCGCATCACAATGATGATAGCAATGCCCTGCGGAATAGGCTTGGCAGTTCTTTCACAGCCTGTTTTGGCGGTGTTTTACGGCAGCGGCAACTCAGCGGCAGGCATTTCAATAGCGGCTCCCGTAATGTCGGTTTACGGAGTTACGATTTTCTTAACTGCGTTGGCACAGCCCATGACCAATATGCTTCAAGCGCTAGATAAGGCAAAAATACCCCTTATATCCCTTTCCGTCGGCGCCGTTGCAAAGGTGGTTTCAAACTATATTCTCGTGGGGATACCGAAAATAAATGTTAACGGAGCGGTTATAGGTACTGTTATTTGTTATGCGTTAATCGTAATAATAAATCTTTGTGCTTTGATTTTTACCGCAAAAATAAGAATAAACTTCATATCGATTTTCGTAAAACCGATTTTCTGCGGTATTCTCTGCGGCGCTGCGGCATATACTTCTTTCGGTATTTGCAACAGATTTATCCCCGCGTTTTCCATCGCGGGACATTCTCTTAAAAACCTGCTTGCGCTTGGATTGGCTATCTGCTTCGGCGGGCTTGTATATGTAATTTCCATGCTTTTGATAAAAGGAATAGCAAAAGATGATATAATTATGCTTCCAAAGGGAGAAAAAATCGCAAAACTACTTGCAAAATATGGATTTATAGAGTAAAATAGAGGAGTAAAGTAAAGGGTGGCGGCAATGACGGAAGGTTTTCAGTTTAAAGATACTTACGATATATGTGACCTTGTGGATATTGTCCGTATTCTCCGTGCTCCCGGCGGCTGTCCGTGGGATCGTGAGCAAACCCATAAAACTATACGCCGCGATTTTCTTGAAGAAACCTATGAGGTAATCGAGGCAATCAATAAAGAGGATACGCTTCTTCTTAAAGAGGAGCTGGGCGATGTTCTTTTGCAGGTGGTTTTCCATTCGCAGATTGAAACGGAAAAAGGCTCGTTTAATCTCGGAGATGTTGCCGATGGTATCTGCAAAAAGATGATTGAGCGCCATCCTCATGTTTTCGGAACAGCAGTTGCCGAAAACAGTGAGCAGGTGCTTGAAAATTGGGACGCAATCAAAAAGCGCACCAAAAATCAAAAAAGCCAGACCGACTCAATGCTTTCCGTGCCCCGTGAGTTCCCTGCGCTTATGCGTGCGGATAAGGTGCAGAAAAAAGCATCAAAGGTGGGCTTTGATTGGGACAGCGCAGAGGGTGCTTTCGATAAGGTGGAGGAAGAACTTGCCGAATTAAAGGCGGCTGTGAAAAACGGCGACGGTGCTAATACTTTGGAAGAATTGGGAGATTTGCTTTTCTCCGTCGTTAATGTTTCAAGGTTTATCGGCGTTGATAGCGAGGAAGCCCTCACAAAAGCCACCGATAAGTTTATTGATAGGTTTTCAAAAGTTGAAAAGCTTGCCGCAGAGAAAGGCATTGATATGAAAAGTGCCGAACTTACGGAGCTTGACAAACTTTGGGATATAGCAAAAGCGTCAAAAAAGGATTGATGTCCTTTGGAGATAAAGAGAAAAAATTTGGAGGAATTACAAATGAATAAGACAGAACTCGTAGCAGCAGTTGCCGAGAAGGCAGGCATTTCAAAGAAAGATGCAGACGCAGCAGTAGCAGCAGTAGTTGCTTCCGTTACAGACGCACTTGCAAAGGGTGAGAAGGTTCAGCTCATCGGCTTCGGCACATTTGAGACTCGTGCACGTGCTGCAAAGCAGGCTCGTAACCCCAGAACAGGCGAGACAATGACAGTTCCCGCAACAAAGGTTCCCGCTTTCAAAGCAGGCGCAGCACTTAAAGAAGCTGTTAAATAATTTTAGCTTTCAAAAAATAGGGAGTCTTTTATAAGGCTCCCTGATTTTTTACCCAAAAAGGAAAATAATTATGCGATTAGATAAGTTTTTAAAGGTATCAAGAATAATAAAGCGCCGCACCGTTGCAAACGAGGTGTGCGACGCAGGCCATATCAGCGTGGGCGGAAGAACGGTAAAAGCCTCTTACGATGTAAAAGAGGGGGATATCCTTGAAATCCGCTTCGGAGAAAAGGTTACAAAATATAAGGTGTTAAATGTCACCGAATACGCCACCAAGCAGTCCGCAGGCGATATGTATGAGGAAATAAAATAGTTTATTTTTCCGTAATACTGCGTTGGGCTTTATCATGCTTGTAGGGGACGATGCCCAAATCGTCCCGCAAAATATCATATCGACTAACGGCGGAAATCGATTATTGCCCCATCTGACGAGGGGGCTGTCATTTTGAAAAAATGACTGGGGGAGAGAATATTTGAAATTATATTATGTTTTTCTCTCCCTCCGTCAAAATCTGCGGTTTTGCCACCGCTATGAGTTTTACAAAAAATAAAATATAGTAAATTTTAAAGAACAGCATTTTAATGTTTAGATTGAGGTTTTATAAATGCAAATTATTAACACCTGCGATAAGATAAAGTCAATTTTTTCAAATGGCTTTGATATATCTGTATGGCGGGAATATGCGGCGGAAATTTCAAAAGAACTGCCCGAAAAGTGCGAAACCGATGCAAGGAATTACAGTTTTGAAAAGGATATTTTGCCTGTAATTTCATCTGCACTCCAAGAAGATAAAATTGATTTTGTTAACAAAAATTTCCAATCTGTTATCAAAGTCTTAAATGATAATCTGTCAAAACTTTTTCACGGTGAGCCGGATATAAATATCATTCTCTGCTTAGGACTTTGCAATGCAGCGGGTTGGGCAACAACTCTCGACGGCAAAGACACCGTTCTGTTAGGTATAGAAAAAATTATCGAGCTTAATTGGGGCGATGAAACAAATATGCGCGGGCTGATTCTTCATGAAATCGGTCATATTTGGCACAAACTTAACGGAACACTTTATTTACACACATTCACAAAACGCAGAAAATCCTTGGAGCAACTTTGGCAAGAGGGAATTGCAATGGTTTGTGAACAAGTTTTGTGCGACGATAGTGATTTTTATCATCAAGATAAAAACGGTTGGCTGGAATGGTGCCGTGAAAATGAAAATGGAATAAAAAAAGAATACTTGTACCGCCTTGATAACGGTATAAGTACTCAGGATTTTTTCGGTGATTGGTGTTCATACAATGGACATTCCGATGTGGGGTACTTCCTCGGTTGCCGTTTTGTTCGACATTTAATGCAATCTTATTCATTAAAACAGATTGCCGCTATGCCGTACAGAAAAATCAATGAAGAATTTAAAGTTTTTGCAAAAACAGAAACTAAAAAGAATATTACAATAGAACGGCTTAATCCCGAGGATTACCCAAAATGCTCTAACATTTGGAATATGGAAAAACAACTGCTTGCGGAAAAATGGAGAGAAGAAATCGTTTCGGGAAACCGCATCGTTTTCATTTACAAAATAAACGGTGAATTTATCGGAGAGGGTGCATTGGTTTTAGACACAGGCGACCCTGATTATACCATACCGAATAAAAGAGTTTATGTTTCGAGAATGATTGTAAAAAAGGAATACAGAAATTGCGGAATTGGCAGTGAACTCCTGAATTTTCTAATCAAAAAAGCAAAGGAAATGGGTTATTCGGAAATGGCAATCGGCGTTGATAAGGACAACGAAAATGCTTTGCATATGTACCGTAAATTTGGATTTACCGAAGTACTCTTTGACGGTGCGGATAAAGACGGTGAATACTATAAACTATTAAAGAGGCTATAAGAGCTTTTAATATGTTATTTGCGCCGTCAAATCAAACAAAAACTAACGGTAGAACTTTTGCCCCCTCTGATGAGGGGGCTGTCATTTTGAAAAAATGACTGGGGGAGAGAATGTTTGAAAATACATTGTGTTTTTATCTCCCTCCGTCAAAACCTACGGTTTGGCCACCTCCCTCGTCAGAGGGAGGAAAAGAAATCGCTGTAATTTTACGGCGGGAGCAGATAGCGCCCTCCCGTGTTATAATTAGTTTCGGTAAAAAGGGGACAGTCCCTTTTTTACCGGTTGTTCTTTATTTCGTTCCTGTTGAGCCGAAGCCGCCTGCGCCTCTGTCTGTATCGTCAAGGCTTTCTACCTCAACAATTTCGGGCATTTCCACTCTTTTTATCACCATTTGTGCAATTCTTTCAAAGGGCTCGATTGTGTAAGGCTCTTTAATCTGATTTATAACTCCCACGCAGATTTCGCCACGGTAGTCGCTGTCGATAACGCCGACAGAGTTTAAAAGCCCTATTCCGTGCTTTATGGCAAGTCCACTGCGTGCGTAAATAAACGCTCCGTAATGAATATCGTCAAGACCTATGGCAATTCCCGTTGGGATAACCGCTGTGTCGCCGCAGTTTAAGGTTATGGGAGCATCAATGCAGGCGTATAAATCAAGACCTGCACTGCCTTCTGTCCCCCTTGTGGGGATTTTTGCGTTTTCACGCACCTTTTTTATTTTCAATTCCATTATTCTACACCTCTGTATAAAAGTCCTCGGGTAAATTCAACCTTGGGCTTTTCTTCATTATTATAGGCATTTATTATTTCTTCAACCTCTGCTTTACTTTCAACGGTAAAATTGAAAAACAGAATATCGCATGGGGGAATTTCCCTCATTCTGTCCGCCATATAAACGGGGCGCGAATTGAGAATTTCCGAATACCCCATACGGCACCTCACGGGGAATTTTATCCCCATTCTGTCGGTAATATGGCTCTGCCGTTTACATTCCGAACAGGTTTTGCCGTTTTTAACAGGGCAGTTTCTTGTAAGCATAAGGGGCAACCTGCCGTAAACGGTAATTCCTTTCGATATGGGTGAGGAAATTTTCCCGAAATTATCCAAGGTACATTCGCTTGATATAATCGCCTCGTCAATTCCCATTTCCTTTGCCTTGTCCATTGAAAGGGAGTTAAGAATATTCATTGAGGGGGAGGCGACTGCTTTTTTGCCGTATTTTTTGGCAACCGCAACAGCGTCGAGAGTATGGCAAAGCACCGTTTCGGCAGGGCATTGTGCCAACAGCTTTTCAGCCTTTTTGCTGTTACCAAACATACCGTGGGGCAGTTCAACGCCCAAATTCTCCTTATTTTGGCACAGCTTGTATTCCTCAATAGGCACAAAACATATGCAGTCTTTTATATTATCGGGAATTTGCTCTGTATTATCAAAACGGCAGTAATTTTTTCGCAAATTTCTCGATTTTACATCAGTTGGAATGGGGGACGGTAGAATTTTTCGCTCACGGGCCGCCGCCATATCCTTTTCAAGCAGTTCAAGCGCCGCCCTCCTCATAGCATTGAGTGCGGAAATGGGGAGGGAGTAGTTGATTTCACCCTCAATTTCAACACCATCAGCCTCAAACTGTGTTCCGCCGCATTTTGATAAAGCATCGGTTACCCTGTCAGGTGACAGGGGGCGGTTTATGGGCGCTTCGCAAAGCATATCACTGTTTACAGTCACGCTTTTTTCACCGCATACAGCAGTAAGACTTGCTTTTTCACCGATCTTGCCGCTAATTTTGAATAATACTTTGTATCTTGGCTGTTCTTTTTCGTAAACTGCTTCGTATTTTTTCAAAAGCTCCTTTGTGGCAGACTGCACGTTTTCTTTTTCACGAAAACCGAACATATTTCTGCCCAGTGCGTTTTTGTAATAACTGTCCGTAAAGCCTGAACGTGAAAATAAATCTTCCAAATCTTTTTGAATATCGGGGGAGTATTCACCCGCTGCCGATTTTTTGCAGGCTGTCACCGCCGCACTTACATATTCGGGGCGCTTCATTCTGCCCTCGATTTTGAAAGAGCAAACGCCCATTTCAGCAAGTTTTGGGATATATTCAATAAGGGACAAATCCTTTAAACTTAAATCGTGACCTGTGCCGCTCTGCACATTAAAGGGAAGGCGGCAGGGCTGTGCACAAAGGCCTCTGTTGCCGCTTCGTGAGCCTAAAACAGCGCTCATCAGGCATTGACCGGAAACGCACATACAAAGAGCACCGTGAACAAATACTTCAAGGTCAATGGGTGATTTTTCGCAAAGCTCTTTTATCTCGTCAAGATTTAGTTCTCTCGGCAATACGGCACGGGTAAAGCCGAGCTTTTTAAGTTCATAAAGTCCGCCGAGAGTTCCTGTGCTCAACTGTGTTGAGGCGTGCATTTCAATTTCAGGGCAAACGGTATGAATAAGTTTTGCCACGCCCAAATCCTGTACGATTACCGCGTCAGCGCCGAGCAAACATATCTTTTTCACGGCTCTTGCGGCATTTTCAAGCTCCGAATCCTTAATAAGGGTGTTAAGCGTAATATGTACCTTAACACCCCTTTTGTGACAGTATTCTATTGCATTTTTAAGCTGTTCGTCTGTAAAATTCTGCGCATTTCGCCGTGCGTTAAAGTCACCTAACCCTAAATAAACTGCGTCTGCACCTGAAAGCACAGCCGCTTTGAGCATTTCTTCACTGCCCACGGGCGCAAGGATTTCTATGTTATTTTGTTGAGTCGTCATTATTTTTGTTTTCCGATTTTGCAAAAAGATTTATCTGGTCGTTTTTAAATTTTGCCTCGGTCTTAATGCGTTCAAGTTCACGCTTGTAATAATCCCTTTCGGACTTTGCTTTTGCGGAATCTTCAAGATAATCCTTAATCTGATTGCGGAAGTTTTCAACATTTTTTTCGCTTTTGGAAAGCTCGTCGGCAAACTCCAAAGCCACAAGCACAGCCGCCTGAGTCATAGTAACAAAGGATCCGCCTTTCATAATTTCAGCCATTCTTTCGTCAATTCTTTTGCCGAGCGCTTCGGTGTATTCAACACTTTCATCGGTGTTTATAAAATACTTAACACCTCTTATGTCAAGTTTAACTCTATTTATATCCATAATTTTTGCACCCCGATACAATTATACTTTAACTAATTGTATCACATAAATACAGGATTTTCAACTCCCATAACCTTACCTGTGACGAAATAGGGAATCAAAAACATTTGAATTTGTGCACCGCTTACATTCGGCGGGACAGTCAAAATCAACAAGTATGGTATCGTCGCCGATAACCTTAATATCCTTCCAACAGATTTTTATGTCCTCACATCTGCCGAAAAGGCCGAAGAACCTTAATCTGCCGAAAATGATAACTGAAACAAGACAGCCCGTGCATGTGTCAATCTCCACATCGCAAACACAGCCGAGACGGCAGCCGTCCTTTAAATTTATAACCTCTTTTTCACGCATATCGGTTATACAGCAATTCATAAAAACACCCCTGTTAATAATATTTAGCAGGGGTTCGGGTTATTACATTATTTACGATTCTTTAATTTTCTTAATAGCTCCCTTTTCAAGGCGGCTGACCTGCGCCTGACTTATGCCCACTTCCTTTGCAACCTCCATCTGTGTTTTGCCTTGCATAAAGCGGAGATTGAGAATTTGCTTTTCACGGTCTCCAAGGTGTTTTATTGCCTCTTTTATGGAGATTTCGTTAAGCCAGTCCTCGTCGCTTTCTGCTCCGCCTACTTGGTCCATAACATAAATTGTGTCGCCGCCGTCGGAATATACAGGCTCATAAAGGGATATGGGCTCAACTATCGCTTCAAGTGCCAGCACCACATCCACAGGCTCTAATTCCATCTCTTTTGCAATTTCTTCAATCGTGGCGTCCCTGCCTAAATCGTTTTGAATACGCTCCTTAATTTGCATGGCGTGGTAGGCGGTGTCCCTTAAAGAACGGCTCACCCTGATTGTGTTGTAATCCCTTAGATACCGCCTGATTTCACCAATAATCATAGGCACGGCATATGTGGAAAAGCGCACATTCTGCGTAATGTCAAAATTGTCAATCGCTTTTATAAGACCGATACACCCCACCTGAAAAAGGTCGTCGGGATTTTCGCCGCGGTTGGCAAAACGCTGAATAACCGAAAGCACAAGGCGCAGATTACCCTCAATTAACTGACTGCGCGCCTTTTCGTCGCCTGCCTTTACCTTTTTTAAAAGTTCTATCTTTTCCGCTTCTTTAAGGACTTTCAGTTTTGATGTATTCACTCCGCATATTTCAACTCTGTTATACTGCACATAACTCTTCCTTTACTGTTTTATGTAGAGCGGAGTCGGACGAAAAAAGCTCCTGCTTTATTATGAGCAGGAGCCTGATATTTTATAATATTTTTCAAAAATAATTCTCTTCTTTATTCCACCGTTACCGATTTTGCAAGATTTCTCGGCTTGTCAACATCACAACCGCGCAAAACCGTTGTGTGATATGCCAAGAGCTGTAAGGGAACAACCGTCAGAGACGGGGTGAGGAACCTTGAAGCGTCCGGAATATATATAACCTCGTCTGCCACTTCTTCAATGCCCTTTGCGCCCTCTTTGACAACAGCGATAACATATGCGCCTCTTGCGTGTACTTCCTTGATATTTGATATCATTTTGCCGTACAACGCATCATCGGTGGCAACGGCGGCTACTATTGTGCCCTCCTCAACAAGGGAAATTGTGCCGTGTTTTAATTCGCCCGCACCGTAGCCCTCACAGTGGATATACGAAATCTCTTTAAGCTTTAAGGAGCCTTCAAGACAAAGGGGATAGTCAATACCTCTGCCGATAAAAAACATATGCTCTTTTTTGCTTACCGACTTTGCAAGCTGTGCGGTTTTTTCATCGGTATTGAGTGCTAGTTGGATTTTTTCGGGAAGAGAAAGTAGTTCGTCGGTGAATGTTTTTAACTCGCTTTCCGAAATACAGCCTTTTTCATACGATAAATACGATGCCAAGACATAAGAAACGCCAAGCTGTGCCGAAAATGCCTTCGTTGTGGCAACGGCGATTTCCGCCCCTGCATTTGTGTATATCACACCGTCACTCTCTCTTGCAATGGTGCTATACATAACATTTACGATTGAGAGGGTAAATGCGCCCCGTTTTTTTGCCTCTCTTAAAGATGCAAGGGTGTCTGCCGTTTCACCTGACTGACTAATGAATATGCAAAGGTCGTCCTTTTCGATAATGGGATTTCTGTATCTGAATTCGCTGGCGATATCAACTGTAACAGGTATTCTTGCCATATCCTCAATAATATATTTTGCCGTCATTCCCACATGGTAGGCACTTCCGCATGCAACAATGTAAATTCTTTGAAGATTTTTCACAAATCCCTCGGGGAATTCAAAAGGCAACTGTATTTTACCGTTTTTAATAATCGGAGAAACAGTATCTTTGACCGCTTTTGGCTGCTCGTAAATTTCCTTTTCCATAAAGCAGTCATATCCGCCCTTTTCGGCATCGTCAACGCTTAAATTCACTTTTTTTATTTCAGCATTTCTCTTTTCTCCGCTCTTGTCATATACCTTTATGCTGTCTTTTCCTATTTCAATAAATTCACCGTCGTTAACAATATAACACTCATTTGTATAGGGGAGCAGGGCGGGTATATCCGAGGCTAAATAGTTTTCATTTTCCCCCTTGCCCACAATTAACGGACTGTCCTTTTTCATTGCGAAAACCTTGCCGTCTTCATTTTTCACAAGCATAGCTACTGCATATGAGCCTTCAAGACGCTGTGAAGCTTTAATCATTGTGCCTATTGCGTCGCCGTCAAAAAGATAATCAAAAAGCTGGGCGATAACCTCTGTATCCGTTTCGGATTTGAATTCGTATCCCTTATCCGTAAGCTCTTTTTTTATTTCAAGATAGTTTTCGATAATGCCGTTGTGAACAAGCGTTACAATGCCGTTTTGCGATTTGTGGGGGTGAGCGTTAGCCTTATCGGGTATGCCGTGGGTTGCCCATCTTGTGTGACCTATTCCCACCGTGCCGCAGGGATTTTTTTGGTTTACAGCATTTTGCAGATTGTCAATTCTGCCCTTTTCTTTTATTACTGAAATTTCATCGCCTTTAACGGCAATACCTGCCGAGTCATAGCCCCTGTATTCGAGGCGGCGAAGACCCTCAATAAGTATGGGAGCAGCCTGCTCCTCTCCGATGTAACCTACTATTCCGCACATAAATATGCCTCCTATACGCTTTGGTTTGGTATTTTTTCTTTTTTTAATGACAATAATAATTCAAAAGGGGGCAGTAATATGGAATTAACATATTTAAAGCTTGATGCGAAAAAAAATCTTGTTAATAATCAGGCAAAACTGTTTTTTGCGTCAATTTTTCCTTATGTAACTATTTTTTCACTTGCCGTATTGAATTATTATTTGTATTATTTGTTAAGAAAAAGCGATTTTTCCTTTATCCCGTATGCTTCATCATATGCCGATGTAATAAGACCGATACTTTTTACCGTAAGTATTGCACTGTCGGTTTTGCTTTGGCGCGCTTCAAGACTGTGCGCGAATAAATACTTCTTTTTGAAAAGCAGAGGCGAAAAAGCAACCTTTGCCGCCGCGGTGAAAAGCATAGGTTTTAAGCAATGCTTAACATTTTTGATGACGGATATTCTGCGTTTTTTCCTTTCCCTTGCGTGGCTTGCGTTTTATTTTGCTCCGTCGGCAATAACGGGGGGAATACTTTTTTATGCGCTGAAAACAGGGGAGTACGGCAACAAAGTTTTGCTTACTCTTTTTGTTTCCTGCCTGATGCTTTTCGTAGTAGGTACGGTGTTCTTTTATATCACTCTTAAAAGATATTCAATGTGCGAGGGGGTGATTTTCTCCGAAAAAGAAACAGACTCTCTGCGAGTAATAGAAAAAAGCATTGAGCTTATGGAAGGCAACACGGTAAAATATGCAAGATATTGTGTTTCCTTTTGGGGTTGGAAAATTCTTTGTCTGCTTTTAATTCCCCTTGTT
>JBJEPX010000075.1:0-26007 GCA_051881455.1 Candidatus Fimenecus sp.
TGGTGGAGACAGAGGGGATCGAACCCGCGACCTCACGGATGTGAACCGTGCGCTCTGACCGGCTGAGCTATGCCTCCGTAATATATTAGAACGGAATTAATTTTATCACATTGTATGAAAATATTCAAGTATATTATATCGTATCATAGGCGGGTTTTCACGCCCGCCCATGGATTCGATTAAGAATGGGAAACTCCCTCAGTCTCGCTTTCGCTCGGCAGCGCTGGCGGTGTCGTCCACTTTGTCTGCTTTGCAGACATTTCCCTATACTGTGGGGAATGGCACGAGTGACAGAGGGGTTTATTTCACGGTGCGCCGAGGTCGTCGCACCCTACAAATATTATTTATTTTTTCTGCCCGTAATAGGCGTTGGCACCGTGTTTGCGCAGGTAGTGTTTATCGAGCAATTCTTGTTGCATGGACGGCAAATCGGGGCGCATTTGCAACGCATGCCACGCCATAAACGCCACTTCTTCCAATACTACGGCATTATGCACGGCATTTTTAGGGTCCGTGCCCCAGCAAAACGGTCCGTGGGAATACACAAGCGCGGCGGGAATATCGTTGGGTTTTTTATCCTTGAAAGTTTCAACCAAAACATTGCCCGTTTCCCACTCATAGCGCCCGCCTATTTCGTCGGGCGTCATTTTGCGTGTACAGGGAATTTCTCCGTAAAAATAATCGCCGTGGGTAGTGCCGAGGGCGGGAATACCCCGCCCCGCCTGCGCAAAGGTGGTCGCCCAGCGGGAATGGGTATGCACAATACCGCCGATTTCGTGGAATGCATTATAAAGCACCACATGGGTATCCGTATCTGAGGAGGGATTTAAGTCGCCCTCTACTTTTTTACCTGTTTTTAAATCTACGACCACCATGTCGTCGGCGGTCATGGTGTCATATTCCACGCCTGAGGGTTTTATGACCATCAATCCCTGTTCGCGGTCAACGCCCGACACATTACCCCAAGTGAATGTGACTAAATTGTGCCTGGGCAACAGCAAATTCGCCTCAAAAACCGCCTGTTTTAATGCTTCTAACATCTTGTTTTCCTCATTTCAGCTTCCACGCAAGGTCAGCGAGGAACAAATCTTTTTCCAGGCTTTCCACCGTGGTATCTTTTCCGATATGGACATACTCAATATCCATCATTCGTGCCCAATCACGCATCTGCTCGGCAGTTACATCGTAGCTGAGCACCGTATGGTGCGCTCCGCCTGCGGTAATCCAACATTCAAGCCCCGTTTCAAGGCTCGGCAATGCTTTCCACATAACTCTTGCAACAGGAAGATTTGGCATATCCATAATGGGTTTTACGCACTCAATATCTTGGCAGATAAGGCGCAGTCTGCCGCCCATATCCACAAGGCTTACCACAATAGCGTCGCCTGCTTTTCCCTCAAACACAAGTCTTGCGGGGTCTTTTTCATTCATACCGATACCGAGATGATGGGTTTCAATGCGGGGTTTTTCTGCTGCAAATGTGGGGCATACTTCCAGCATATGGGCGCCGAGGCTGTATTTTTCGCCCTCAACAAGGTGATAGGTGTAATCCTCCATAAAGCCCGTGCCGCCGTTTTGCCCCTCGCTCATAGCTTTGAGTATGGCGGTCATAGCGGCAACCTTCCAATCGCCCTCGCCGCCATAACCATAGCCTTCTGCCATTAAGTGCTGACTTGCAAGACCGGGGAGCTGTTCCATACCGTACAGGTCTTGGAAGGTGTTGGAAAAAGCCTTACAGTCCTCTCTGTCCATCATTTTACGGATTGCGATTTCCTCTTTCGCCTGATAGCGGATGGCGTCAATATTCTCGGTAGCAACCTCATAATTTTCGGTATAAACCGCCATCAATTCGTCAATTTCGGCTTCGGTGACCTTTCCCATTTCTTTCACAAGGTCGCCGACTGCCCAAGTATTTACCTGCCAGCCCAATTTTGCCTGCACCTCGACCTTGTCGCCCTCGGTGACGGCAACCTCGCGCATATTGTCGCCGAAGCGCATCACTTTCAGTTCGCGGCTGACAGCAACGCCCACTGCCGCACGCATCCAACTGCCGAGACGCTCACGGACGCTTTCCTCTTGCCAATGACCTGCAATCACCTTGCGGGGCATGCGCAGTCTTGCCGCAATAAAGCCGTGCTCACGGTCGCCGTGTGCCGCCTGATTGAGGTTCATAAAGTCCATATCAATTTCATCGTTTGGGATTTCGCGGTTATACTGGGTTGCAAGGTGGCAATAGGGCTTTTGCAAATCCACAAAACCGTTAATCCACATTTTGGAGGGGCTGAAAGTATGACACCAAGTGATGATACCCGCACATTTTTTGTCGTAATTCGCCTCTCTTACCACATCGGTAATTTCTTTATTTGTTTTTGCTGTTACCTTATACACGATTTTGCAGGGAAGTGCTGCGGATTTATTCAATTCGTCCGTCATTTCCTGCGCACGCTGTGCTACGGTTTCGAGCACCTCGGGACCGTATAAAAACTGACTGCCTACCACAAACCAAAATTCATAGTCTTTTAACTTCATATGTATTTCTCCTTTATTTAAGTCTTTCGATTGCCGCTTTTTCTACCGCGACAGCCGCTTTGTATCTTGTCATATACTGATTAAACCCGTCCACATCGGTTTTGTCGGGCTTAACGGTTGTACCCTTGTTTTCGCCGAAAACTTTATGATCAAGGTACGCTTCCAGCGTTTCGCCGTCTGATTTATTGCTCATATAAGCGGCAAGAAGCGCTATACCCCACGCGCCGCCCTCGCCTGCGGTTTCCATTACGGAAACAGGGACACCCAAAGCCCCTGCCATCAATTTTTGCCCCACAAGCGGTGTTTTAAACAAGCCGCCGTGGCCCAGCAAGCGGTTCAGGGTAATATTTTCATTTTGGAAAAGAATATCCATACCCAAACGAAGCGTTGCAATTGCGGAAAAAATCTGATTGCGCATAAAGTTTGCAAGGGTAAAGTTTGCATCGGGCAATCTTACGAACAACGGCCTTCCCTCTGCAGTATCGGTTACAGGCTCACCCGAATAATAGTTAAACCCGACCAAACCGCCGCAATCGGAGTCACCTTTTAACGCTAATTCATAAAGCATATCGTAAAGCGCGGGCTTTGAAAGTTCTGCCCCCGCATTTTTAAGCACTTCCGAGAAGAGTTTTACCCATGCGTCAAGGTCGGAAGTGCAGGTATTGCAATGAACCATAGCAACAGGTTTTCCCGTTGGAGTAGCCACCATATCAATTTCCGTGTAAAGGTTGGAAAGCGGTTTTTCCAGCACCGCCATTGCAAAAATCGAGGTGCCGGCTGAAACATTTCCCGTATGCGGTGCAACACTGTTCGTAGCCACCATACCCGTGCCTGCATCGCCTTCGGGCGGACAAAGGGGAATCCCGCTTATAAGATCACCTGTGGGGTCTAAAAGAAGTGCGCCCTCTTTTGTGAGCGTGCCCGCCTTCTCTCCCGCCAACAGAATTTTGGGGAGAATATCTGTTAGTTTCCAAGCATAGCCACTGCCTGCAACAAGTCTGTCAAAATCCGCCATCATTTTTTCGTCATAGCAATTCTTCTCGCTGTCGATAGGGAACATACCTGCCGCCTCGCCGATGCCGATAACCTTTTCGCCCGTCAGTCGCCAATGAACATAGCCTTCAAGTGTGGTGAGAAAAGCAATATCTTTCACATGGCTTTCACCGTTGAGAAATGCCTGATACAAATGGGCGATACTCCAACGCTGGGGGATATTAAACTGAAATAGGTCTGTAAGCTCCGCCGCCGCTCTTTCTGTGATGGTATTGCGCCAGGTGCGAAATTCCGCAAGTTGGTTTCCGTCCTTATCAAATGGTAGATATCCGTGCATCATGGCGGAAAATCCCATTGATTTAAGTTTTGTAAGCTTTACGCCATATTTTTCCAGCACATCTGATTTAAGCTGTGAATAAGCGTCTTGAAGCCCTGCCCAAACAGCCTCCGTATGATATGTCCAGACACCGTTTTCAAAACGGTTTTCCCAAGAATGACCGCCCTGCGCTATGGGATTGTGATTTTCGTCAATCAAAACCGCTTTTATGCGTGTTGAGCCGAATTCAATGCCCAAAACCGCATTGCCGCTTTCTATTGTATTTTTTACAGCCGAGATTTCCAATGCATATCATCCCCTATTGTAATTTGTCTTATTATAACATTTCAGGGAAAAAATCGCAATATAAACTAAACAAAAAACTGCCGACAGAAATCACTGTCAGCAGTTAATTCTATATGGAAAGCATTATGCCTTTTTACACACGAAGCAGAGCCAGCCGCCGTCCTCAAAGCGGTTGATTATTTCAAATCCGTTTTCCTTAAATGCGGCGGTTACTTCCTCCTCACGGGGTTCAATAATACCCGAGGTGATGAATACACCGTCGTCCTTTAAGAAATCACCAACTTGTGAGGAAAATAGGATAATTATATCGGCGACGATATTTGCAACCACAACATCAAATTTACCCGTAACCTTATCCACAAGATTACCGTTAAGGATTGTATATTGAGGCTCGGAAAAACCGTTGACTTTGCCGTTTTCCTTTGCTGTTTTCACGGCGAGTTTATCAATATCAACGCCGACAGCACTCTCCGCTCCCATCAAAAGTGAAGCAATGGAAAGGATACCGCTTCCGCAACCGCAGTCAAGCACCTTGTCGCCTGACCTTACATATTTTTCAAGAGTTTCGAGGCAAAGACGGGTTGTATTATGTCCGCCCGAACCGAAAGCAAGTCCCGGTTCAATGCTCAATACTGCCCTGCCCTCGGCATCATAATCGTCTATCCAAAGAGGACGGATTAAAAGCTTTTCGCCTATCTTCATAGGCTTAAAATACTCTTTCCAATTATTCTCCCAATCCTCATTTTTACAGGGTTTATACTCTATCTTATGGGGAATGTTTTCGCTCTCATACCGTTCACGGAGAAAAGACACAGCCTCCATATAATTCTCCTCGGGAGAAATATATATGTGAACATAGCCCTTTGAACGGTCTTTATTAAGCAAATCTTCATCAATAATATCTATATTGGCAATTTCCCATGTTTCTTCTTCAAGAGTACGGTAATCCTCAATATAGATACCGTAGGGAACTGCCATACCTGCAATATCGGCGCAACGGTCGATATTTTCTGCATCTACTTCTATTTTAATTTCGGTCCAATCCATAAAATTGCCTCATTTCTTTTGATAAACAAAAAGCAGAGGATAACCTCTGCTCTGTTTGCATTTTTGACGGTTTTTCGGTTAGATCTGCTCCTTAACCTTTGCAGCCTTACCGACTCTGTCACGAAGATAATAAAGCTTACTTCTGCGAACGCGACCGCGTCTTACAGTTTCAACCTTAGCAACGTTGGGAGAATTTACAGGGAATACTCTTTCAATTCCGACACCGTAGGAAACACGGCGAACTGTGAATGTCTCGGAAACACCGCTGCCCTTGCGAGCAATGATGGTGCCTTCGAAAACCTGAATTCTTTCTCTTTCACCCTCGCGAATCTTAACATGAACCTTAACTACATCACCGACTCTGATTGCGGGATCAGCCTCTTTGATCATGCCCTCTGTCATCAATTTTAATGCGTCCATAACTAACCTCCGATAAATTTTTCAAGCGTTCGTACCAAAAAAATGTGCAGAGGACCGCCCGAGATTATAAGTTATTTTCTGCGCTAATGCACAGAATGCTGAAATATAATATCACAAGTTAAAGGAAAATGCAATAGTTTTTTTGAAAAAGTTTATCTGGTTTCAAAGGGATATATAAGTTTCATTTGTCTGCGGCATTCGTCCATAATTTTCATACAAGAGATTGTAGCATCAAATGGTATGAAATTCGACTGTGTTTTACCCTGCCGAATTTCCTCGGCAACACGGGAAAATTCTGTTATATAATCGGTTTTACCCTTAAAAATCTGTTTGCCGTTTTCGTTTTTCAAAATTGCCTTGGACGCCATATGGAAAAATACAGGGAGCATGATTTTGCCCTTACTGCCTACGATTTTACAGTCCTCCCGTACATAACAGAGGGACATTTTCAGAGTGCATTTAAAGCCTTCATAGAAAAGTGTTACTGTCTCCCCTATATCAATGCCGTTTTTGAGTTTGCCCGTGCATTTTATTTCTTTCGGCGCACCGAACAGATTATAGCAATAGGTTATGGGGTAAATGCCGATATCCAACAGTGCACCGCCTGCTGTTTCAGGCGTTAATACTCTGGAATTTTTCGGCATCAAAATACCGGGAAATGCGTAATGAATAACCACATCTTTTATTTCGCCTATTTCACCGCTTTGCACCCATTTTTTTACTGTCAGCGCCACATCGGAAAACCAAGTCCACATTGCCTCGCAAAAATATGTATTTGTGCTTTGCGCTGTTTCCACAAGTGTTTTTACATCATTGAGGCAAACGCCCACAGGCTTTTCACAGAGTACGGGTTTGCCGTATTCCATCGCGCGCACGGCATAGTCCACATGCGCGGTGTGCGGCGTGGCGATATACACCGCGTCCACATCGTCACGGTTGACGGCGCTTTCAAAATCGGCAAACGCCTCTGCGCCGTATTTTTCGGCAAATGCTTTTGCTTTGTCAAAATTACGGCTGTAAACGGAAACAATGCGGTGCTCCCCTTTTACAATATTCTGTGCTGTGGAATGGGCAATACTGCCGCTTCCTATATAAGCCCAACGAAATTTTTCCAAAATATTCACCTCTATCTGAATATCTCCATATTTTCAGTATAGGATTTAAGTTTGATTATATCAACATCCTGTGAATCGGTATTTGTATCCTTTGTCAAAACGCCGATTAAAAGGGACGGATTGATATTTACCGTGTTACCCGAGGAAAGGACGGTTTTGAGTATAAGTCTGCCGTCTTTTTCAATAAGCTCATATGTTCTAATATGTTCTTTTATATTGACCTCTTTTTCCACCTTTTTTCTGCCCTGCTTAACCTTTTTTGGGACGATAATTTCGTCGGATAAGAGGATTGAATGGGCATTTTGGAGTAACAACTCATCGGGATTATTGAAGATAATTTCATATTCCGCATAACGGATATCCGCCGCTGAAAAAATGGGGGCGGCAATTCTTTTTACAGTTATGTCGGCAGGCAGTGCGTTATTAAGTCTTTCGGTCAATTCCGTTAAATCAACATCCTCAACAAGGCGGAAATCAACGGTTTCGCAATAGCTTTCAACGCCCAGAGACAGGGGCATTGCAAAGGTTAAAAATGCGTGGGGATTAAAGCCTTCCGTAAACCATACGGGCACATTTGCTCTTTTCATCGCCCTTGTTATACAGCGTACCGTATCGAGGTGGGAGATATACTTTGCCATGCCTGTTTTTTCATAGAACATACGCACATCTATCCAATTATTTCCTTGCATCGCACTTACCTCCGTTCAGCTTATTAGCTCCGCAGGCAGAGCATTTTATACGGCAATGGGGTGTTGTTTCGCTGTTATGCGCCTTTTTGTTTTCTTCTACAAGGAATTCCTTGCGTATTCCGTAATCCATATGGTCCCACGGCAAGATTTCGTCATATTCACGGCGGCGGTTTGCGTAAAATTCGGGTGTAAGATTACACTCTGCGAAAGATTCGCTCCATTTGGAAAAGTCGAAATATTCGTCCCAGCTATCAAACTTACAGCCCTTTTGCCACGCCTTATAAATAACCTCGCCCAGACGTCTGTCACCCCGTGCCAAAACGCCCTCCAATACTGATGTATCCGACTGATGATAGCTGACGGAGATTTTACGGCTCTTTACGCTTGCCATAAGATGTTTTTGCTTTTCAATAAGCATTTCGCCTGTGTCCTGCGGCTCCCATTGGAAAGGTGTAAAAGGCTTTGGTACAAATGAGGCACAACTCACATTAACCGTTACGCCCTTACCCTTTGGCTTATCGGTATTTCGGTAATACAAATCAACAACCTTTTGTGCCAAATCGGCGATACCTGCAATATCCTCCATTGTTTCCGTGGGAAGTCCCATCATAAAATAGAGTTTAACCGCAGTCCAGCCGCCCTCAAAGGCTTTAGATGCTGTACGCATAACCTCTTCTTCCGTAACATTTTTATTTATTGCGTCACGAAGTCTTTGTGTGCCTGCCTCGGGAGCAAAGGTCAAACCGCTTCGGCGCACCTTTTTAAGCTCCTCCATAAGCTCGTCCGAGAAATTGTCAACACGCAAAGAGGGCAAAGAAACATTTATATTTTCTTTTAAAGCCCAATCAAAGAGCATGGGTATAAGCTTATCAATCCCTGTGTAATCGCTTGTACTTAAAGAGCAAAGGGAAATTTCATCATACCCCGTGGCGTCGCTTATAGCTTTGCACTGATTATTGATGGTTTCCGGGGATTTTTCACGGATTGGGCGGTAAATAAAGCCTGCCTGACAAAAACGGCAACCACGGATACAGCCTCTGAACACCTCGCCTACCGTTCTGTCCTGCACAACATCTATAAAGGGAACGACAAAATCCTTTGGATAATGGGTTGTATTTAAGTCGCTGATTATTCTCTTTTTTACCTTTGCGGGGGCTGTTTCGTGATTCGTAACGGATTTTACAGTACCGTCGTCATTATAATCCACATCGTAAAATTCAGGGACATAAACGCCCTCAATTTTTGCCGCCTCACGCAAAAATTCAAGCCTTGTTGAGCCTTTTTCCTTATGCTCAATAAGGAGGTCAATAAGCTCGTTTGTAACCTCCTCGCCCTCACCTGGGAGGAAAATATCAATAAAATCGGTTATGGGCTCGGGATTGCAAACGCAGGGACCTCCCGCTATAACAATAGGGGTAAGTGCACTCCTGTCTTTTTTGAGCACGGGAACGCCGCCTAAATCAAGCATATTGAGCACATTAGTATAGCTTAACTCATACTGCATTGTAAAACCGATTAGGTCAAAATCACAAAGGCTGTCGCCGCTTTCAAGGGCGTAAAGCTTAACGCCGTTTTCACGCATTAAAGCTTCCATATCCTCCCACGGGGCAAAAACACGCTCACACCAAGCATCGTCCCTTGCATTTACAAGGCTGTAAAGAATTTTAAGCCCCAAATGTGACATACCGATTTCATAACTATCTGGAAAGCAAAAGGCATATCTTAATTTTACGCTGTTTTTATCCTTAATCACGCTGTTGAGTTCGCCACCCGTATATCTTGCAGGTTTTTGAACCTTTTTGAGCAATTTTTCAACTTCTTTTTTAACCATAACAAACCTCTTAAAACAAAGATACATTTATTTTACAATATTTCGCCGTTTTTTTCAATATTCATAATTACCCAACATTGAAAGAGTTAAAAAAATTGCAATTATTATTACGGAAATATTATATCCCCCTGCCGCAAACACATAAAATCCCCACGCATAGACAATCAGTACAAAAACAACAGAGGTAATTTTAAGAATTTTTGAGCAGACAATAACATCATATTTTTGTGAAAGGAAAAAGTAAAGTGCCATTCCCCCGTCAAGGCGTTTTATCGGCAACAAATTAAAAATCATAAGCACAAAGTTTATGCAGGAGATATGCAAAAGAATTTCTGTTTTTAAAAATGCATATGACAAGCAGGAAATTATAAAAATTAAAAGGTTGAAAAACGGACCGCCCAATGCTATTATCAGTTCGTTTTTCATACTGACTGTTGTACTTTGCCGCCGCTTTATATTCATACCCGTTATCTCAAAACGGACAGTTTCGGGAGTATTTCCTGCCCAATACATTGCCGCAAGATGCCCTGTTTCGTGAAGGAGTGAAGAAAAAACGGCAATAAGCACATCGGCAGGAGCACGAAGCGTTAGCATAAAGGCGATAAGCGCGGCAAAAAAGAAGGTAATTTCAACAGTTATTCCCTTAATTTTAAAGGTCATAGTTAAGCACCCACAAAGGATTTACATACTTGCCGTTTAAAATCACCTCAAAATGAAGGTGATTTCCCGTAGCATATCCCGTTGCTCCCACAAGAGCCACAGTTTCACCCTTTTTAACTTTCATTCCCTCTTTCACAAAAAGCTCACTGCAATGATTATAAGTGGTTTCAAGTGTATTGCTGTGCTCTATAATAACATAGTTTCCGCTGACGCTGTTATAATCTGCTTTTTCTACCGTTCCGTCATATGCGGCGGCGATTTTTGTACCCTCGGCGGCGGCAATATCAAGCCCTGTATGGAGAGAATAATCCCCTGTGATCGGACTTACACGGTAGCCGAAGCGGGATGTTATATTATCACTTTTCAAGGGCTTTTGCAGATTAACGGTTAAATAAACGGGAGAAAAGACCGCCTTTTCTCCCGTTGCTTCTGTTGTTTCGCCCGTGGGCTCCTGCTGTGAGGTTTGCTCCTCAGGAGTGAAAGTACCGTCCCACTCGGTTGACGGTGCAAAGGTAAACTGTGCCACCTTTTTAAACACTCCCAATATTTCCGACGCCGCCATATCTCTTTCGCAAATTGACGCATAAAAGCTTTTAACATTTTGCGAAAGCGTACTGTCGCCGCGGCATACTGCAAATAAAAGTCCCGTTACGCACAGAGAAAGCACAAGCTGAATAATTATAACCCGAGCCATAAACGGCTTCGGTGTTTTTTGTTTGTTGCTTTGCCTTTGGCGTGTTCTTGTTTCCCGCCTCGGCTCATAAAAATTATTGTCCATATTATCACCAATTAAATTTATGATGAAAATACGGACAATATTATTACTTTTTGAAAAATCTGATTATTTTTGAAAGTTCCGAAGAGTCCACCGTGTTTTTGCCATTGGTGTTTACAATATAATCAAGGAGCATTTTTTCACTGTTCATCACGGCAACTCCCGTTTGAGCGTCGTCGGTTATTTTGAGCACCGATTTGCTGTCAACAAAATACACAATGGGGTAAACATCGGCTGTAATGTCAAAATCTCCGAACATCTGGAGCATTATTCTTCCCTGACGGTGCGCCTGCTTGACGGGGTTTCCTACCTCTTTTTCATACACACGGTCATTTTTGCCGTGTTTTGTCTGTTTCCAGCTTTGCTGTGAGGTTTTACCGCTTATAATTCCACGGTAATTTTTTGCCTCAACGATAAACACGCCGTTTTTGCCGATTACAACAAAATCAAGCTCGTTCACCTTACCACGGTTATAAATAACGGGATTTGTAATAACGGTATAATCCTTAGGGAGTTTTCTAAGAATTTCAAGAGTTGTTTTTTCCCCCTGAACACCCGATTTAAGTATTGAAAACTTTTTTCTGTTTGCAATAAAAATCGCAAACAAAATAATCGCCAGACATAAAAACATTATGGGAAAGGCTATGGGCAGGGCGCTCTTTTTAAGGAGTATTGCCGCAAGTAAGACAATGCCTGCAATGAAAAACAGCAGATTAAAGAACACGGCAAAGGCTGTATAAAGCCATGCCTTGTTCTTATTTGTTTTAAGCTGTGATTTAACCTTAACTACCCTCGGCATATTTTAAAACACCTTTTTCATAACTGCGCCGTCTTTTGCAGAGGAAACAAGGGTTGAATAGCGTGCAAGCCAACCTGATTTTATATTGGGTTCAGGCTTTACATACGATTTTCTTCTGTTCTCAAGCTCCTCATCGGAAACAAGAACATTGATTTTACTGTTGGGAATATCAATCTCTATTGTATCGCCCTCATAAATAAGACCGATTTCGCCGCCTGCCGCCGCCTCGGGGGAAACGTGACCGATTGAAGCACCGCGTGAAGCGCCGCTGAAACGACCGTCAGTTATCAGAGCAACGGTTTTATCAAGTTTCATACCTGCAAGGGCAGAGGTGGGATTGAGCATTTCTCTCATACCCGGTCCGCCCACAGGACCTTCATAACGGATAACAACAACATCGCCGTCCTTGATTTTTCCGTTATAGATAGCGTCAATAGCCTCGTCCTCGGAATTAAACACTCTTGCAGGTCCTGAATGACTGAGCATTTCGGGAGCAACTGCACTGCGCTTTACAACACAGCCTTCTTTTGCGATATTGCCCCAAAGAATTGCAATTCCGCCTGTTTCGCTGTACGGATTGCTGATGGGACGGATAGCGTCCGTATTCTTAATATATGCGCCCTCAATATTTTCACCAACGGTTTTACCTGTTACGGTAATAAGGGACAAATCGAGGAGATTTTTCTTGGCAAGCTCTGCCTGAACGGCAGGAACACCGCCTGCATTGTTAAGGTCGTGCATATGAGTTGGGCCTGCAGGGGCAAGGTGACAGAGGTTCGGAACCTTTGCGCTCATTTCATTAAACATATTAAGGTCAACGGGAACCTCCGCCTCGTTTGCAATCGCAAGAAGATGCAAAACGCTGTTTGAGGAACAGCCCAGAGCCATATCACAGGCAAGAGCGTTACGGATTGATTTTTCGTTGATAATATCACGAGCCTTAATATCATTTTCAACAAGGTTCATAATTGCCATACCTGCATGCTTTGCAAGCTGAACTCTTGCGCCGCTTACTGCGGGAATTGTTCCGTTGCCGGGCAGTGCAATGCCGATAGCCTCTGCAAGGCAGTTCATACTGTTTGCCGTATACATACCCGAGCATGAGCCGCAACCGGGGCACACATTTTCCTCAAACTCAAGAAGCTTGCAGTCGTCAATTATACCTGCTTTGCGTGCACCAACAGCCTCAAACATCTTGGAAAGTGAGGTTTCAACGCCGTCAATCAGTCCCGACATCATAGGACCGCCCGAGCAGACAACCGCGGGAATATTAAGACGAACAGCCGCCATAATCATACCGGGAACGATTTTATCACAGTTGGGAACAAGCACAGCGCCGTCAAAGCCGTGCGCCATAATCATTGTTTCAACGCTGTCGGCAATAAGCTCGCGGGAGGCAAGGGAATATTTCATTCCGATATGTCCCATTGCAATACCGTCGCAAACGCCGATGGCGGGAACCATTACGGGAGTACCCCCTGCCGTTCTTACGCCTGCTTTTACAGCCTCGGTTATTTTATCAAGATGGATATGGCCGGGAACTATCTCGCTGTGTGCCGAAACAACGGCGATAAGCGGACGCTCCAGCTCCTCCTTTGTATAGCCCATTGCATAGAAAAGGCTTCTGTTCGGGGCGCGCTCAACGCCCTCGGTTACAACTTTACTTCTTAAATCCATAACTGTATCCTCCAATCAAAACCGAATATTTACACATCTTAAAAGCACATTCGGCGTATTTTTTACATTATACGATAAACTAAATCATTTTTCAATATGGATTTTTTAATAAAAATGCGGTATAGTATTATGATGAGAACTGTTTTTACGGAATTGAGGAAGAAAAATGGTAAACGAAAACTTATCTCAACGCACGGCTCAAAGGCTTGAAGAAATGATAGTCAGTGAAGGCGTTTATAAATACGGTGAAAAGCTTCCAAATGAAAACGAGCTTTCCGAAAAGCTGGGAATAAGCCGCACAACCCTTCGAGAGGCAATCAGAATTTTAACCTCAAAGGGGCTTTTGGTAGTAAAAAGAGGCAGGGGCACTTTTGTTGCGGAGCAGATTGACCAATATACACAGGGACTTGAATTTAACGATATTTTAAAGGAAAAAATCACACTGCGTGATTTATACGAAACTCGCCTTATTTTTGAGCCTGAGGCCGCCGCCCTCGCCTGCAAGCGCGCTACTGACGATGAAATTAAGGAAATTCTGCGCCTTGGCGGAATTTGTCAAAAAGAGCTGAAAAAAGACCCGCGAGGCAAAAAGAGAATTGAATCCGAAAGCGCTTTTCACGGTGCTATATTAAAGGCTTCTCACAATGAATTTTTAAGTCAGTTTATGCCCATGCTCACAAGCACAATCGAAAAAACCATTGAGCTTAACTACAATCTTGATATTATTGCCGAGGTGGCGTTTAAGGATCATATAACTATTATGAATTTCCTTGAAAAGCGTGACGCGCAGGGCTTAAAGAGCGCCGTTACCATTCACCTGCATCACGCGGTATTGGCAGAACAAATTTCTTTTGACTGATTTTTACAAAAAAGTCTTGACAATATTTAATAATCATATATAATAGTTGTATGACAACTCGTTTGCGATGTCAAACAACTATTATTTTTTAATTATATGGAGGCTATTAAAATGGCAGAAGCAAGAATGTTTTATCAGCAGGACTGTAATTTGTCTTTGTTAGACGGCAAAACTATTGCAGTTATCGGTTACGGCAGTCAGGGACACGCTCACGCACTCAACGCAAAGGAGTCCGGATGCAATGTTATTATCGGTCTTTACGAGGGCAGTAAGTCCTGGGCAAAGGCTGAGGCACAGGGCTTTGAGGTTTTCACAGCCGCAGAAGCTGCAAAGAAAGCCGATATTATTATGATTCTTATTAACGATGAGCTTCAGGCAGATATGTATAAAAAGGACATTGAGCCCAACCTTAAACCCGGTAATATGCTTATGTTTGCTCACGGCTTCAATATTCACTTTGGTTGCATTACTCCCCCAAAAGATGTTGACGTTACAATGATTGCTCCCAAGGGTCCCGGTCATACGGTTCGCTCCGAGTATCAGGCAGGAAAAGGCGTTCCTTGCCTTGTAGCCGTTCATCAGGACGCAACAGGCAGAGCGCTTGACATGGCTTTGGCTTACGCTTTGGCTATCGGCGGTGCAAGAGCAGGCGTTCTTGAAACAACTTTCAGAACAGAAACAGAAACAGACCTTTTCGGTGAGCAGGCTGTTCTTTGCGGCGGTGTTTGCGCACTTATGCAGGCAGGTTTTGAGACTCTTTGCGAAGCAGGCTATGACCCCAGAAACGCATATTTTGAGTGCATTCACGAGATGAAGCTTATTGTTGACCTTATTTATCAGAGCGGTTTCGCAGGTATGAGATATTCTATCTCCAACACTGCTGAATACGGCGACTATGTAACAGGTCCCAAGCTTATTACAGAAGAAACAAAGAAGACAATGAAGAAAATCCTTGCCGATATTCAGGACGGTTCTTTTGCCAAGGAATTCCTTTTGGATATGTCCCCCGCAGGTCGTCAGGTTCACTTTAAGGCTATGAGAAAGCTTGCCGCTGAGCATCCCTCGGAGAAGGTTGGCGAAGAGGTTAGAAAGCTTTACAGCTGGAACGATGAAAAGGATAAGTTCATCAACAACTGATTTGTTACATAATGATTTAAGAGTACGGAGTATTTACTTCGTACTCTTTTTTTGTTATATTTATTATCAATTCTTTCTGAAAATATCAAGCATATGAATTGACAGTCCTACACAATCTTCCCGTTCACATAGATTTGACAAGAATTTCATATATTCATCAAATTCACGGTCGCTCAAACAATCAAACTTATCATCAAACAGATATGACAACATATCCACACCGACAAAATGCAGTCTTGTTACATTATGTTTTTTCATAAGTTCATCAATATCGGATTTGCGATATAATTCAAAAACCTCGTTGGGTGTTGAAAAGGCATGATAACCTTCTTTTATAAGACCTTTATCAAGATACTCGAATATTTCATTCTTATAAAAATATTTATATATTGAAGTATCATTATTGCAATATGAGGCATAAATAACGCCTCCCGTTTTTGCAATTCTGATGGCTTCACCGAGAGCACGGTGTTTATCTTCATCAGTAAACAAATGGTACATAGGTCCTAACAGCAACACAATATCATATGTTTCGCTTTCAAATGCAGACATATCGCAAGCATTGCCCTCATAAATCTTGATGTTATGATTTGGTTTTACTTTTTTCCTCATTATTTCAATATTGTGCGGGACAAGCTCAACTGCCGTAACATCATATCCCTTTTCTGCAAGAGCAAAAGAATATCTGCCTGTGCCTGCTCCGATTTCAATTATTTTAGCATTGGGTGAGAGGTATTTTTCAATATATTTCATTGTGTTAAGGTATTCAGGCAATCTGCTTTTTCGCATTAGTCTGCCTTCTTCATCATAATTGTTGTAAAAATCAACAACACTATTCCCTGTTGTTACAATATTCTTTTTAAATAGGTTTAAAAATTTCATAAAAATCCTCCTTAAATTACAAAAACGGTGTAAGCTTATAATCTAAGCCTACACCGTTATAATCATATCGTTTAATAAATGTTGTTACATATCCCGAAATGAATATAGAAGTATAGACCTGCACACTTTAGGTTGTGCAAGCCAATGCATATACATATCAAATTTTTTGAAAAGATATGCGTTCATAATAATACCTCAAATTGAATTTTGACAAGAATAACATATAACTTTATATTTGTCAAGTTTTCTCTCATTATTTATAAAAACGGCGGGAGCAAGCCCCCGCCCTACAAAGCATATTTGTTATTTTGAATTTTTCAGTTCACAGGGAGTTTTGCAGTTTTTACATCCGGGAAGCATAATATCGTTTACGGTTTTTCCCGACGGTATCATGGGCAACACGCGCTCGTCTTTGTCAACAGCACAGTCAATCCAAACAGGACCGTTCTGTTTAAGAGCCTCGGCAAATGCGGCTTTAAACTCCTCTATATTTTGAGCACGGTAGCCCTTTCCGCCAAATCCCTCGCAAAGTTTTACAAAATCCGTTTTACGCTCCGGGTCTGTCTCGGAAAAACGCTTACCGTAGAAACAACGCTGCCACTGACGAACCATTCCCAAAACTCTGTTATTCATAATAACGGTGATTACGGGAAGATTGTAGCTTACTGCCGTACATGCCTCATTAAGATTCATATGGAACGAGCCGTCGCCTGTTATATGTATAACAGGAGCTTTATCACCCAAGGCAACCTTTGCACCGATTGCCGCACCGTAGCCATAGCCCATTGTGCCCAATCCGCCGCTTGTTAAAAAGCCTCTCGGGCGGATATGGTGGACATACTGTGCCGCCCACATCTGATGCTGACCGACATCGGTTACAACAACTGCATCCTCCCCTGCCATTTCGCAGATACTGCTGACAAGCTGATGGGGAGTAATTCTGGAATCATCGTCAACGGGGATATAATCGTCTTTTTTATACTCATTGAGTGTATTAAGCCAAACGGTTCTGTCTTTTTTCTTTATAAGAGGCAAAAGGTTTTCAAGAACCTTTTTAACATCGCCGATAAGATAATGGTCAACTGCCACATTCTTATTTATCTCGCTCAAATCAATATCAATCTGAATTATTTTTGCTTTTTTTGCAAAATTATCTGTATTAAGGGCAACACGGTCGGAAAAACGGGTACCGATTGCAATAAGCACATCTGCCTCGTCAACCGCCTTATTAGTAACATATGCGCCGTGCATACCGAGAAGTCCCAGATTAAGGGGATTGTTATAGCCTATAACGCCCGCCGCCATAAGAGTATGGCAAGACGGAATATTTGCTTTTTCAACAAGTTCCAAAGCAAGCTCCGAAGCATTTGAAGAAACAACGCCGCCGCCGAACTGAATAACAGGCTTTTTCGCCTCGTTGATAAGCTTTGCAACGGTTTTAAGCTCGCTTTCATCAATAACGGTATCGTCTTTTATTACAACTTTTTCCTTATTGGTAAATTCCGTTACAGCCGCAGTGACATCCTTGGGAATATCAATAAGAACGGGGCCTTTTCTGCCTGTGTTGGCAATGCGGAAAGCCTCACGGATTGTATCGGCAAGCTCATCAACATTCTGAACCATGAAATTATGCTTTGTAATGGGCATTGTAATACCGGTTATATAGACCTCCTGGAACGCGTCACGGCCGATAAGTCCTGTGCCGACATTTCCTGTTATTACAACCATGGGAACACTGTCCATATAGGCTGTTGCAATTCCCGTTACAAGATTTGTAGCACCGGGGCCGCTTGTGGCAATGCAAACACCTGTTTTTCCCGTTGCTCTTGCATAACCGTCCGCCGCATGGGAAGCACCCTGTTCGTGAGCGGTAAGAATATGTTTTATTCTGTCGCTGTATTTATACAAAGCATCATATATATTAAGGACTGCGCCGCCCGGATAACCGAAAACGGTGTCAACACCCTGTTCTATAAGTACTTCTGTTAAAATCTCTGAGCCGTTCAGCTGCATTGAAAATTCACTCCAAATTACCTGCGCTGAATATTACAGCGCTTTAATGTATAAAATCAGTTATAATAATTTTATACTATATACATAAAAAAATCAATCAAAAAACGACAAAAAAAGCAACAGAATATTACCTCTGCCGCTTTTTTTATTTATGCAATATTATATATTATCGCTGTTTGTATCCGAACCTTCGCTTTCATCATCGGATTTTTCGCTGATTACTTCTGTTTCGGCTGTATTTTCAGCCTCTTGGACTTTTTCATCAACGGGGTTTTCGGTATTCTCTTCTTCTGTTTCGGGAAGCTTGCCTGTTTCCATAAGAGAATTAAACTGCTCCTCATTAACTTTTTCAAGCTTAACGAGGGTTTCTGCAAGCAAATGGAGCTGGTCTATATGCTCGGTAAGGATTTTTTCAGTTCTTGCATATGCTTCGCTGATTATTCTTTCAACCTCTTCATCAATCGCCGCGGCGATATTTTCAGAATAGTTTCTCATATGGTTATAATCCTTGCCGAGGAACACCTCATCGTTGCCTGAACCGAAAGCAATAGGTCCGAGTTTTTCGCTCATACCGTATTTTGTAATCATATTACGGGCAATTTCGGAAGCACGCTGAATATCGTTTGAAGCGCCTGTTGAAATATCGTTGAAAATAATTTTTTCCGCAACACGGCCGCCGAGGAGAGACACAATATCGTCAAGCATTCTTGATTTCATCATATGAATTTCGTCTTTTTCGGGAGTGTAAAGAGTAAATCCGCCTGCCATTCCTCTGGGAACGATTGAAATATGAGTAACGGGGTCTTTATTTTCAAGGTAATAAGAGGATATTGCGTGACCTGCCTCGTGGTACGCCGTAAGGCGCTTATCCTTTTCGGTAATTTTGCGTGATTTCTTTTCACTGCCCACAACTACCTTCATTGTTGCCTCTTCAATTTCCGCCATTGTGATAGCCATAAGCTTTCTCTTGGCGGCAAGCAAGGCAGCCTCATTAAGAAGATTCTCCAAATCTGCGCCTGTAAAGCCTACGGTGGTGGCGGCTATTGAATGAAGGTCAACATCGGGAGCCAAGGGCTTATTCTTTGCGTGAACCTTCAAAATTTCTTCTCTACCCTTTATATCGGGATAGCCAACAGTTACCTGACGGTCAAATCTGCCGGGACGGAGCAATGCGGGGTCAAGAATATCGGGGCGGTTTGTGGCGGCAATTACAATTACGCCTTCATTTGCGCCGAATCCGTCCATCTCAACAAGGAGCTGGTTAAGAGTTTGTTCGCGCTCATCGTGACCGCCGCCCATACCTGCGCCTCTGTGACGGCCCACAGCGTCGATTTCGTCAATAAATATAATTGAGGGGGAATTTTTCTTTGCCTCTCTGAAAAGGTCACGGACACGGGATGCACCCACACCTACATACATTTCAACAAAATCTGAACCCGAAATTGAGAAAAAGGGTGCGTTTGCCTCGCCTGCCACAGCACGGGCAAGAAGAGTTTTACCTGTACCGGGAGGGCCTACAAGCAATACACCTTTGGGAATTCTTGCGCCAAGCTTGCTGAATTCTTCGGGACTTTTCAAGAACTCTACAATTTCCGTCAGCTCTTCCTTTTCTTCGTCGGCTCCTGCCACATCTTCAAAGGTTACCTTGTTTTGCTCATCCTCGGCACGCTTTACACGGGCTTTTCCGAAGCTCATTGCGCGGTTATTTTCGCTTGTAATCGAATTGTTCATTTTTCGGAACATTACAAACATCAAAACAATGAGCAATGCCGTTATCAAAACAGACGGGAGCAAACTTACCCACCAAGAATTGGGTGTTCCCGCTTTATAGTTCATTTTAATTGGAGCATCCGGATGCTCGGTATTATACTGATGTACCTTTTCGTGAACATCATTTACAAATATTGTAACATTCGGCACGGTATATTTATGCTCTGTTTCATCGCCCACAAGCTTATATGTCATAGCGCCGCTGTTAAGATTGACCTCGTACTCGGTCACTTTTCCCTCATCAAAGTATTGAAGTACCTGATAATACTCTACTTCCTTCTGAGTGCCTCGCCCCATATACATATAAAGAACGCCGATAAACATCAAAGGAATGAGAACATAGGGAATAATGACCTTCCAGTTAAATTTTTTCAAGTTTTTTTCACTCCTGTTTTATTTCTCGTAAACCGCAGGCTTTAAAATGCCCACAAAGGGTAAATTTCTGTATTTTTCATCGTAATCAAGCCCGTATCCTACAACAAACGCGTCCGGAATCTGCGCTCCCGAATAATCTGCCTTTATATTTGCCTTGCGTCTTTCAGGCTTATCAAGCAAGGTACAAATCTTTATACTGTTGGGATTTCTTGCGGACAGAATTTTCATTAAATATTCCAGCGTTACGCCGCTGTCAAGAATATCCTCAACAATAAGCAAATCCGAACCGCAAACGACCTCACTGTCAAGGTCTTTTATTATTCTTACAACGCCTGATGTTTTAGTTCCCGAGCCGTAGCTGGAAACCGCCATAAAATCAATTGAGCACGGTACTTTTATTGCTCGCATAAGGTCTGCCATGAAAACCACAGAGCCTTTTAAAACGCTGACAACAACGAGATTTTTCCCTTTATAATCCTCGGTGATTCTCGCTCCCAAATCCTCTACAATTTTTTTAAGCTCATCTTCCGATAAAAGCACTTTTTCAATATCGTTAAGCACTTATTATTCCCCCGCTTTTTCAATTTTAATATATTTTTCGGTTTTATCGGTTATTCTGCATCGCTGACTTACACCGAAAAATTCAGTCCAGACAATTCCGCAATCATCTGAAAGTATTAACATTTTTGAGCGTTCGCAAACGGGGGTTTTAGACTCATTAAAAAGGTCTTTAAGCGTTTTCGTAACTCCCCTGCCCGCCTGACGGTATTTATCACCTTCACGGCGATTACGAACAGAAAGAACACCTGTTATTTTATCACAATCTATAAAATTGTCCACAGTTTCTTTATTAAGTTTTTGTAAATCTTTTTTGAAATTGATGTTAACCGAATAATTTCCCACAGGAGTTTCAATTATTCCGCTTTTTATATCGGTTGATAATTCAAAATAATCCGTCATCTTTGTTTTGCCGAAAAAGAGCTTTTTACGCTCAACGGTAACGGTAAGTCCGCTGTTAATATCAACACTTCCGCCATTTTTAATTACAGCGGCGACAGACTCAATATGCTTACGGTTTATATTTTTTGCATTTTTCTCTTTTAAAATCATTGAAATAACGCGGTATTTTAAGGCAGTATTACTGTTTTCAAAAACAGTACAGTCATAATACTCTCCTCGCCGCGCCGAATTTAAAAGTTCTTTTGCGGTTTCGGTAAGATAATCCTCCGCAAGATATACGGAGTCAAGGCACCTTTGAAAGGCTTTATCAAAGGACGGATTTATTAAGAACAACTGCGGCAGAACATTATGGCGAATTTTATTCCTTGAATAATCGTCACACAGATTTGTGCTGTCCGTTACAAAGCTGAGCCCGTTTTCACGGTTATAGCCTTCAATTTCCTCTCGTGTGCAATCAAGCAACGGTCTTATATAAATATCTCTTGTATAAGGAATTGAACAAAGCCCCGAAAGGGAAGTTCCCCTTGCAAGATTTAGCAGAAAGGTTTCCATATTATCGTTAAGGTTGTGGGCGGTAGCGATTTTATCACAGCCGCACTTTGCAAAAAACGAATATCTTATACGCCTTGCACATTCTTCCAGGCTTTCCCCTGTTTTTCGGGCTTCGGCAGGCACATCTGCCTTAAAGCAGAGAAATTCGATATTCAGTTTTTCGCATAAGTTTTGGGAAAATTCCATATCACGGTCGGCTTCTTCGCCCCTGATACCGTGGTGAATATGTATTGCTTTTATGCTCTTTATTCCCAATACATCTTGATTTTGAGAAAGAATATGCGTGAGTGCAACGGAATCCGCACCGCCGGAAAGACCGATTCCCACAGTTTCTCCCGCAGACAGCATACGATGCTTTGATATAGTTTTTAAAACCTTATCTGTCATCCTTTATCCTTTCAAGCGTTGAAAACATTGTAAACTCAGCATTCCATGCAACCTCTACCTTTTCGGTTGAGCCGTGTCTGTTCTTTGCAACAATTACCTCTGCTGTATTGGCGGTTGCTCTCTCCGGCTCGGCATTATCATCGCCATTATTATAATAATCCTCACGGTGGAGCATCAAAACAATATCTGCGTCCTGCTCGATTGAACCCGATTCACGCAAATCCGTAAGCTGGGGACGGTGGTCCGCAGTTTTTGCCGTATTACGGGAAAGCTGTGAACAAGTTACCACGGGAATATTCAGGTCCTTTGCCATAAGCTTTAAGCTTCTTGTAATTTCAGAAATCTCCTGAACGCGGTTATCCGTTCTTTTTGTACCCGACATAAGCTGAAGATAGTCAATTACAACACAGTCAACATTCTTCATTCTGCGGACTCTTGCTTTCATCTCGGGTACGGTTATATTTGCGGTATCATCAAAATACAGCTCTGCATTTACAAGATTTTGAAGGGCAAGACCGATTTTTTCCCAATCCGCATCATTTATTTCGCCTGTTCTCAACTTACTGCTGATAATTCTTGCCTCGGTGGAAATTATACGCTGAGCCAACTGCTCGTTTGACATTTCCAGCGAGAAGAAGAGCACCTTTTTGCCCTTCATAGCAATATTTCTTGCAACATTGAGTGCAAAGCTTGTTTTACCCATACCGGGACGGGCGCCGATAAGTATTAAGTCTGAACGGTGAAATCCGCCCGCAAGCACCCTGTCAAGATATGAAAATCCAGTAGGAATTCCCAAATACTGTTCTTTTTCCTTGGGGTCGGCACTTGCCAGTTTATTAAGGCGGACAATGACATCGGACATAATTATATCGCTGACCTTTGCAGGACCCGATGTGTTTTTTCCGCGGCGAATATCGTAAATCTTCTGCTCCGCCATATCAAGGAGCGTATCGGCATTTTCGGCGCCTTCGTTTGATTCGTCCAGGATTTCCTGCGCTGTCATAATCAAGGTGCGGCGATAAAATTTGTCGATAATTATTCTGATATATGATTCAACATTTTTGGTTGAGGGAACGGCGTCGGCAATTTTCATAAGATATGTTTTGCCGCCGATATCGTCATAAACCCCGTCTTTTTTCAATTCTTCGAGCACAACGAGAGGGTCAATTCCAGTTCCCATTGCGTCGATATTGAGAATTGCCGAATAAATTGCCTTGTGCTGCGGCAGATACAAATGCTCCGTTTTGAGCATATCCGAAACCGTGGGCAGACACGCCGGGTCTTTCAGTATTGCGCCCAGCACCGCCTGCTCTGCGTCAAGGCTGTAAGGCAAAGTCAAGTTTTCAATTGAATTTACACTGTTTTCCATATCTCTTCGCCCCGAAAAATTATTCGCCTACCATTACCGTCATTTCTGCGGATATATTTGTATAGAGCTTAACCTCGATTTTGTATGAGCCGAAATTTTTAATATCGTCCATGGTTATTTTACGCTTATCCACAGTTACTCCGAACTGCTTTGAAATTTCTGCCGCAACCTCTTTCGCGGTTACAGAGCCGAAAATTTTACCGTTTTGTCCCGCTTTTGCGGTAAGCTTTACCGTTTTGCCCTGAAGCTTAT
The DNA here is from genome assembly GCA_051881455.1 of Candidatus Fimenecus sp. Taxonomy (GTDB): domain Bacteria; phylum Bacillota; class Clostridia; order Oscillospirales; family Acutalibacteraceae; genus Fimenecus. The sequence goes on from JBJEPX010000075.1 coordinate 23,714, forward strand.
CTTTTGACGCATTTGCAGCGGCAATTTCGGTATCAATTTTATGCTGATTTGACTGCTCACGGTTACGAAGCTCTGTAAGGCTCTGGGCATTAGCTTCTACTGCAAGTCCCTTGGGGAAAAGGAAGTTCCTTGCGTAGCCGTCCGAGGCCTTAACCTTTTCTCCTTTTTTACCCAAGCCTTTTACATCTGCTTTTAAAATTACATCCATTTTTTATACCTCACTTTACACTTGTTTCATTAACTTTATCAATTGCGGCACTTAGTTCTTTCAGCGCCTGTTCAAATGTTACGCCGTCAAGCTGTGATGCCGCCATCGTCTGATGACCGCCGCCGCCCAACTCCTCCATTACGAGTTGAACATTAAGTTCACCGTAAGAACGGGCGGAAATATTTATTGTATTGTCTGTTTTAAAAAGTACAAAGGACGCCGCAACCTTTGAAACATTCAAAAGCTCGTCTGCCGCCTGACTTGCAACAATACGCACATCGTCCGACTCAAAATCAACAACACCCACAGCGCAGTTCTTATAAACTGCGGCGTTTTTAACAACCTCACTTTTAGCCTTTTGCGTTTTCATACTGTTTGAAAAAAGCTGTTTTACGGCCACGGTATCCGCACCCATTGAGCGAAGAAAAGCCGCCGCTTCAAAAGTTCGCACTCCTGTGTTCATTACAAAGTTCTTTGTATCGAGGGTAATTCCCGAAAGCAGAGCCTCAGCGCACGCTTGCGGAATTTTTATATTCATATTCATATATTCAATAAGCTCTGTTACCATTTCGGAAGCCGAGGAAGCATTTGGCTCGTGGTAGAAAATAACCGCCTTGCTTATATGGTCAACGGTTTTCCTGTGGTGGTCAATTACAACAGCCTTGCCAACCATATCGAAAAGCTCCGGATATTCCAAGAAGCTTTTTCTGTGAGTGTCAGTAATAATTAGCAATGTACCGTCGTTTAAATACTTTTCACAATCCTGCGGTTCTATGAGCAAATCGCCCAATCCGTTTGAATGAAGGTGCTTAACAAGGGGCATTGCAAGCGTTGTTTTGGAGGAAACAACAATTTTTGCCTCTTTTTCAAGCGCCTCGCAAATCATAGCAACACCTGCCGCAGAACCGAGTGCGTCCAAATCCGAAAAGCGATGCCCCATAATAAGAACATTATTGCTTGACCTTATTATTTCGCCTATTGCGGAGGCTACTATTCTTGTTCGTACCTTTGTTCTGCGTTCAACGCCCTTTGAAACGCCGCCGAAGAACTCATACTCTCCCTTTTCGTCCTTTATTGCAACCTGATCGCCGCCTCTGCCGAGAGCCATATCCAGCGCCTGACGGGCATTTGACTCGCAGTCGGGAATATCAGTTCCCATGCCCACGCCCACGGAAAGAGTGAGTCCAAGTGTTTTTTCGCTGTACGCATATGACCTTACAAGAGACAGAACAGAGAATTTATCTGTTTTCATTTTATCAAGCTCTGCTTTTTCGGCAAAGACGATAAACTTTCCGCTGCCAAGCTTTCGCGCGATACAATTATATCCCGCGAACCAATTTTCAATTATAGTTTCAACGCCGCCCATTATTTCAGCCTGCTGACTTTCACGGAAATCGCGAAGATACTCTTCAACCGTATCAAGGCTTATGAGCATTATCACGGGGCGGGAATTTATGTATTTTGCCCTGTACTGTTTAAGAATCGTATCCTCAACAAAATACAGCGCATAGAAGGTTTCTTTTTTATAAACGGTTGTACTGTTAAAAACAGTATAAGAATTTCCGCCGAATTCGCACTCAAAGCAAACTCCGTTTCTGATTTCGGAAAGGCCTTTGCCCGATGTGAACTGCTTAATATCAAGACCGTGAACATTTTTTTCGGAAATGAAGTTCTTCCTGAAAAGGTTGTTATACCATACCATACGGTCGGAACTGTCAAAAAGCAGAATCGGTAAAGGAAAGTTTAACAACTCGCCGTTTTCATCGGCGGAAAGCTTTTTTTCGAGGAATTTTACATTTCCCTGAAGCCTTCTGAATTCAACCTCTTTAATAAAAAAGGCAAAAGCGATTATTAAAAGTAATACAGCGAGCCCTGCCAACGCAACAATTTTGTTATAGAAAAGCATAACGGCACACATAACGGTACACAATGCCGCCGCTATGCTTGTAACGGGATATACGCTGAAAAAATTCAGGCTTTTTTTACTTTTCACACGCTCATGTTTTTTCATAGTTTGTCACCTTTGAGCTATACTGATGTGATAATCGGCAGAACCATGGGACTACGCTTTGTTCTGTCATAAAGT
>JBJEPX010000076.1:0-4524 GCA_051881455.1 Candidatus Fimenecus sp.
GATTGTCAGAGCCGAGCCGTGACCGAACCGCAGTGAGACTCATCGTCCCCTACAATGGTGGATATATCCATAAAATCAACCGTTCTCCAACTGTTTTTGTGACTGCATTTTAAGGTAGGCGTTTATAAAGCCGTCAATATCGCCGTCCATAACGGCGTTGATATTACCGTTTTCAAAGGAGGTTCTGTGGTCCTTTGCAAGGGTATAGGGCATAAAAACATATGAGCGTATCTGACTGCCCCATGCGATTTCTTTGTGGTCACCTTTAATATCTTCAATCTTTGCAAGGTGCTCACGCTCTTTAATCTCAATAAGCTTTGATTTGAGCATTGTCATGGCAACCTCACGGTTTTGGTGCTGACTGCGCTCCACCTGACAGGAAACAACAATGCCCGTGGGCTTATGGGTAAGACGGACTGCCGAGGAGGTTTTGTTAACCTTTTGTCCGCCTGCGCCGCTGGCACGGTAAACCGCCATTTCAATATCGTCGGGATTTATCTCAACATTTGTGTCCTCGTCAATTTCGGGCATAACCTCCAAGGATGCAAAGGAGGTATGTCGTCTGCCAGAGGCGTCGAAGGGAGAAATTCGCACAAGACGGTGAATACCTGCCTCACTTTTCATAAAGCCGTAGGCGTTTTCACCTTCAATGAGAATACTTGCGGATTTAAGTCCTGCCTCGTCGCCGTCAAGATAGTCAAGGGTTGAAACCTTGTAGCCGTGGCGCTCACCCCAGCGGTTATACATTCTGAACAGCATTTGAGCCCAATCCTGAGCCTCTGTTCCGCCCGCGCCTGCGTGGAAGGTGAGAATGGCATTTTTAGAGTCGTATTCTCCCGTCAAAAGCGTTGCAAGAGTTTGGCTGTCAAGTGTTCTTTCAAACGCATCAACGCTCTCGGTGCACTCGTCCAAAAGGCTCTCGTCCTCTTCCTCGTCGGCAAGCTCAATCATTACAAGAGCGTCTTCATAATCGGTTTTCAGCTTTTCATAGCTTGCCACCTTGTTTTTCAATGAGCTTGTGCGCTGAAGCACCTTTTGGGAATTTTGAATATCGTCCCAAAAGCCGTCCTCTGCCGCCTGCTGTTCCAAGGATGCGATTTCAGCCTTCATTTTTTCAAGCCCCAAAGCCTCCGCCAAGTTTTTCAGCTCATCCTCATGACCTGAAAGTCGTAATCTTAATTCTTCATACTGAAGCATAAATTTACCTCGCTTAATATGTTCTTTGTATTATATGTGTTTTCTTAATTTTTAAACTGTCACTTGTCCGCAAAAAGGCATACTATGTAATAAGATAACTGCAAAAGCGGACACAGGTAAGCTTTGCTTTTTAAAACAGCCTGTACAACCCCGTGCAGATATGATATAAATCCGGTCGGAGCGTTTCAAAAGAGATGCTCCGATTTTGCTATGCGGCGGAAGAGCTTTCCTCAGACGAGCTTTCGCCCTCGGTTGCGGCAGTTGTGTCGCTTGCAACCTGCTCTGCCTGAGCCAATAAGTCCTTGTTTTCAGTGGTTGATTCGCTTTGAGACACGGTTGTCGCCGTTTCGGGAGTTGTTGTATTCTGAATTGCGGAAATAAACAAACTGCCGTCCTTTTCACGCAGTGTTATTTTGAGATACTTATCGGGGGAGGGCTCAATCATCTCGCCGTTATCGCCCTGTTCCCATGCATCACCTGCAAGGCATGCAACAGTCAGCACAACTGTATGGTCGGAAGCCTTTTTGTCAACTACCTTGGGTGTGTATATGGGCACGATTCCCGTAAGGGGAATTGTGTATGTGCCTGCCGCCTCGTCATATGTGAATTCATAGCCGTAACCCTCAACAGTTGCGTGAACGGGGGTTGTCTCCGTACCGAAAAGCTTTTTAAACTCCGTTTCAACATCTGCCTTGGGAATTGAAAGTCCGCTGCCCGTACCTGCATATTTATCGGGAGAAATATCGCTTTTTAAAAGCGACCACACCGAGATTTCAATAAGCTGGTTCATATCCGCCTTCGTAATATCGTCAAAGGTGTCGGGGTCGATGAGGACAACGGGAGTTAAAAGGCGGTTGAATTCATCAAAGTTTTTGCGGTTTTCAACTGCGGTTGAGATACCCTTTACCGCTGAAATGACAATTGTAACAACGCCCACGGCGGCGAGAAGAATAATCAGCATTCCTATTGGAAAAGCCGCCTTGTGACTGCCGCTGTGTTTGACTTTTTTAGTTTCTGACATCTTTTAGCACCTACCTTATCTGACCGTTGCCGTATATTTTGTATTTAAAAGAGTTGAGCTGGGGAAGTCCTAAAGGACCTCTTGCGTGAAGTTTTTGAGTGGAAATACCGATTTCCGCACCGAATCCGAATTCGCCGCCGTCGGTAAACCGCGTGCTGGCGTTGTGGTAAACAGCCGCCGAGTCAACGCCTGTAAGGAATTTTTCAGCGGCGTCATTGTTTTCCGTAATTATGCTTTCACTGTGGCCCGAGGAGTATTTTCTGATATGCTCCATTGCCTCGTCAAGAGAAGAAACTATTTTTACGGACATTTTATAGTCCAGATATTCTCTTGCCCAGTCCTCCTCGGTGGCTTTTTCAATATCGGGGCATATTTCACGGCATATTTCGTCGCCGTAAAGTGTAACGCCCTTTTCGTCGAGACGGGCTTTAACAGCAATCAATGCAAGCTCCGCAATGTCCTTGTGGATAAGCAAACTTTCCGCCGTGTTGCAAACGGAAATGCGCTGTGTTTTCGCATTAAATACGATATTCGCAGCCATATCAATATCCGCGTCACGGTCAATATAAATATGACAGTTCCCCACGCCTGTCTCAATAACGGGTACGGTTGAATTTTCCACAACCGCATTTATGAGTGAAGCACTGCCACGGGGTATGAGCACATCAATGTATTTGTTCAATTTCATCATTGCCGTTGCGCTCTCTCTTGAAGTGTCACGGACAAGCTCAATAATATCGGGGTTAAAGCCCTCTTTTTCGACGGCGCTTCTCATTATATCCATTACGCAGGCGTTGGAGCAAAAAGCCTCTTTACCGCCTCTGAGAATTGCGGCGTTTCCTGCTTTTACCGCCAAAGCCGCCGCGTCGCTTGTAACATTTGGACGAGCCTCATAGATTATGCCGATTACCCCCAATGGTACGCTGACGCGCTGAATTTTAAGACCGTTTGGCCGCTCTGTTTCCCAAAGAACTCTGCCAACAGGGTCGGGGAGGGATATAACGCCCTCAATGCCCTGTGCTATACCTTCAATTCTTTCAGGGTTAAGCATCAGGCGGTCAATGAGGGAGTCTGCCATACCGTTTTTTCTGCCGTTTTCTATATCTTTGGAGTTTGCTTCAAGAATTTTTCCACGGTTTTCACGCAATGCGTCCGCCATGGCTTTAAGTATTCTGTTTTTATCTTCCGTTGAGGTAACGGCTAATTCCGCCGCGGCGTTTTTAGCTTTTATACCGATTTCGTTAAGCATATCTAATTCCTGCCCTTAAAAAATGTGCCTATCTGCTTGCCGTCCAGCGCCTTGTAAATCTCCGTGGGGTCTTCACCGTTCATAACGATAGTATCAATTCCCGCGTCCATGGCAATTTGCGCCGCGTGGAGCTTTGTTACCATTCCGCCTGTGCCGAAGCGTGAGCCGTGACCGCCTGCAATGGCGAAAAGCTCGTCATTTATTTCAGTTACAAGGGGAATAAGTTTTGCGTCTTCATCTTCGTGGGGGTTTGCATCGTAAAGACCGTCAATATCCGTGAGAATAATAAGAGCGTCGGCACCGATAAGCTTTGCAACGATAGCCGAAAGGGAATCGTTGTCGCCGTACACAATTTCTTCAACTGCAACGCTGTCATTTTCATTTATAACGGGAATTGCTCCGAAATCGAACAGCCTGTTAAAGGTGTTTATAAGATTTTGCCGTCTTTCATCGTTCTCAACATCGCTTTTTGTAATAAGAAGCTGACCTACGGTGTGACCGTATTCTCCGAAAAGCTTATCATACATAAACATAAGCTCGCATTGACCGATTGTTGCCGCCGCTTGCTTTCCCGCAGTATCGCGAGGCTTCTCGGGAAGCCCCAATTTGCCTGCGCCTACGCCGATTGCGCCGCTTGTAACAAGGGCTACCTCAATTCCCGAATTAGCGATATCGGAAAGTACGCTCACAAGCTTGTGCATTCTTCTAATATTCGTTTTGCCCGTACTGTATGTAAGAGTTGAGGTTCCAACCTTGACTACAATACGCTTAACATCCTTCAAAACAGCCATTTTTCTGCTCCTGACATAAAATATCATTTTATTTTACCATACTTTTCACGGTTTAACAACTGTTTTGTTTTGATTTATAAGATACAGGGAAAATATGATTAAGGTAAGGTGAGGGGAGTTGAACCCGATATGGTTTAAAACGGCATATTTCCGCCTGAACTGCGTTAAAAATCGGCAGTATGGCGGCGATTTTGTGCCTTGTTCAAACAAAAATCTCCTCGTTTTAAACTGCTCTGCACCGAAAATGCAGAGAGTACGGATGAATT
>JBJEPX010000077.1:0-4517 GCA_051881455.1 Candidatus Fimenecus sp.
GGGTTCAGAACGTCGTGAGACAGTTCGGTCCCTATCCATCGTGGGCGTAGGATACTTGAGAGGATCTGTCCTTAGTACGAGAGGACCGGGATGGACGCACCTATTGTGCACCTGTTGTCGCGCCAGCGGCACGGCAGGGTAGCGAAGTGCGGATTAGATAAACGCTGAAAGCATCTAAGTGTGAAACTAACCTCAAGATAAGGTATCCCATATCGTAAGATAGTAAGACCCCTTAAAGACGATAAGGTTGATAGGTCGGAGGTGGAAGCGCAGTAATGCGTGCAGCTGACCGATACTAATAGGTCGAGGGCTTGATCTCAACGATTGTTGAGAAAAGTCGAATACAGAATCTTTTTTACGAAAATCTATGATTTTTACGAGCTCTTGCAATACGTAAACGTTTTTGCTGTGTAGTTGTCATTGTTCGGGAAAACCGACAATGAGGAGAAGACGGAAAAGTCGCTCCGAAAATTTATAACCGTTAGGGGGATCGTTAACGGTTATACCCATGATATTTCAGCCGCAAGGCTCAAATATACCATGGTGGTGACGATAGCAGAGAGGATCCACCTGTTCCCATCCCGAACACAGAAGTTAAGCTCTCTTACGCCGAAAGTACTCAGCGGGCCACCGCTCGGCAGGATAGGTAGTTGCCACCTTTTATTGCCCCTTAGCTCAGTCGGTAGAGCATGCGGCTGTTAACCGCAGTGTCGACAGTTCGAGTCTGCCAGGGGCAGCCAGAAAAATACCGCGTACCCATGAAGGGTATGCGGTATTTTTGCGTACGCCTCGGCAAAGATGAACTTTACGAGTCGACCGTGACGCGATCGGCGCACGCGCAACGATGCGCTATTCCGTCGCTACGCTCCTCACGAGTCTGCCAGGGGCAGCCATCTTTGTTGTACGAAAAAGCTAAAACAGACAAAAATCACAATATGTTGCGTATCTTGTGCTTTTTTTCTGCCATATATTGTGCTTTGACTGTTTTGAGTAATATTTCGATTTAACAGCTGCATTTAGCTAAATATTCGTGGGGAATTTAGAAAAAGAATCAAATTCAAAATATGCAAATAGCGAGTTCGTTTTTAAGAGTCCGAGAAATAGGATTCTCTTTTTATCTATATAATCAGAACGAAGATGTCCGTGACGATGACGTTCGTGATTCTGTTTGCCGCTAATGATAACTTAAAGTCGGATAATCGTTCGTATTGTCCGACCTTTTTTATTATTCGTATTTCTTTAGTTGCACTTTTGTTGCAGTAGTCCCCGTCAAAAACGGAAAATGAAATGCGGTTTGTTTTATTACCACTTTTTGATCATATGTAACAACATCACGGAACAAACTTGATGCTGTGGTATAATAAATCAAAAGTGTAATGAACGAGGTAAAGAACATGAAACACAGATTATTCCTTATCCTTTTTGTTGTTTTGCTCCTCACAGGATGTGCCGTTTCGACAGATAAAGATGTAACGTATAAGCAAAGAACCATAAGCGAAGCTGTGGAAATGATGGCAAGCGAAAGCGATTACATCATACTTGATGTTCGCCGTCCCGACGAATTTGCCACAGGGCATATTCCGAATGCGATCAATATTCCGAACGAAAGCATCGGCACGGATGAAATATCCGAGCTCCCCGATAAGGATCAGCTGATTCTGGTATATTGCCGAAGCGGTAACCGCAGCAAGCAAGCGTCCCAAAAGCTTGTTAAACTCGGATATTCGAATGTCGTAGAGTTCGGTGGCATCAACGATTGGAAAGGTGAGATCGAAAAGTGATAACATCACGGAAGAAGCAGAAGAATTGCGGTATACTTCGGGTGTAGATCAAACAAGGAGGACATAAAAATGTCAGTTATCAAAATCAATAAAGTTAATTTTCAAAATGAAGTGAAAAATTCCGACAAGCCCGTACTTCTCGACTTTTATGCGGATTGGTGCGGTCCATGCCGGATGGTCAGTCCCATAGTAGATGAAATCGCAGAGGAAAGAAACGATATTAAGGTGGGCAAGATAAATGTTGATCAGGAAAACGAGCTTGCCGAAGCGTTCGGTGTGTACAGCATTCCAACCCTTGTGGTCATGAAGGACGGCAAGATCGTCAATCAAGCGATTGGTGCTCGATCGAAGGAACAGATCCTTGCTATGCTGTGAGGTGTGATATGGGATTTTTCAGTTTTTTGCAAACAAAAGATATAAACAGCGGTGTGAGAAGTTTTCTTTCCACCGAAGGAGCGGTGCTTTTGGATGTTCGTACACGGGAGGAATATTCCGAGGGGCATATTGAGGGAAGCAAAAATATTCCCCTACAAAGCATAGAGCAAGTAGAGTCAATCATAAAAGATAAAAGTACACCGCTTTTTGTATATTGCAGAAGCGGCGCACGAAGCGCACAGGCAACAAGCATCCTGAAAAGAATGGGATACACAAATGTAGAGGATATCGGCGGCATTCTGTCGTACCGAGGAAAGGTGGTGAGATAGATGAAAGTTGTAATAATAGGCGGTGTTGCCGGCGGCGCGACTGCGGCGGCAAGAATACGCAGGCTTGACGAGAAAGCTGAAATCGTCGTCTTTGAGCGTTCCGGTTTTATTTCTTACGCCAACTGCGGACTTCCGTATTACATCGGCGGAACGATTGAGGACGAGGGTGACTTGACCTTGCAGACACCGGAGAGCTTTTATAAGCGTTTCCGTGTCAAAATGAATGTGCGCCACGAGGTAACGGCACTTTACCCCGAAAGCAAAATGGTCGCCGTAAAAAATATTGAGAACGGTACGGTTTTCACCGAAACCTATGATAAGCTCATATTATCGCCCGGTGCAAAGCCGATCAAGCCGAACTTTGAAGGCATTGACAGCGATAAGATTTTCACGCTCCGCACGGTTGAGGACACGCTGAAAATCAAGAAATTTATAAATGAGAAATATCCAAAATCCGCAGTTGTTGTCGGCGGCGGGTTTATCGGAATCGAAGTTGCGGAAAATCTCCGTGAGCTTGGGATAGACGTCACACTCGTTGAAGCCGCCGACCAGCTCATGGCTCCTTTTGACAGCGATATGGCATCCTTCATCTATGCAGAGCTACGCAAAAACGGCGTTAATCTTATGCTCGGCAGGTTCGTTGAAGGCTTTGCCGACACTGATGACGGCATTTGTGTGAAACTAAAAAATTCACCTACGCTCCACGCCAATATGGTCGTAATGGCGATCGGCGTTGCTCCGGAAACCACGCTCGCAAAGGATGCGGGTCTTGAACTCGGTATCAAGGGCAGTATCGTGGTGAACGACCGAATGGAAACCTCCGTTCCCGACATTTATGCTGTCGGTGATGCGGTTCAGATCAGAAATTTTGTAACCGATACGGGTGCGTTGATCTCCCTTGCAGGTCCTGCCAATAAGCAGGGCAGAATCGCCGCTGACAATATCTGCGGTATTGACAGTCACTACCGGGGAAGTCAGGGCAGCTCGGTTATCAAGATTTTCGACATGACCGCCGCCTCTACCGGCATTAATGACAAAACAGCGAAGGCACTCGGACTTTCTACCGACAAGGTCATTCTTTCTCCCATGAGCCATGCCGGATATTATCCCGGCGGCAAGATGATGACCATGAAGGTACTGTTTGAAAAAGACACCTATCGTTTGCTCGGTGCTCAGATCGTTGGCTTTGACGGTGTTGACAAGCGGATCGATGTCATTGCAACCGCTATCCGTGCCGGAATGAAAGCTTACGAACTTGCGGAACTGGACCTTGCTTACGCTCCGCCTTATTCCTCGGCAAAGGACCCCGTGAACATGGCAGGCTATATTGTAGAGAACATCAAAAACGGCGTGGTAAAGCAGTGGTACTACGAGGATACTGAGAGTCTGCAACGAGATGAGAACGTCACACTTCTCGATACGCGCACACCGACGGAATACAGCAGAGGCCACGTGGAGGGATTTATCAATATTCCTGTCGACGAACTTCGTGAACGCATTGGCGAACTTGACAGGACAAAGCAGGTATATGTTATCTGTCAAAGCGGACTTCGCAGTTATATCGCCACCCGAATTCTTGCAGGCAACGGTTTAGACTGCTACAACTTTGCAGGCGGCTTCCGCTTCTACGATGCGGTGCATCAGGAGAAAGCGCTAAATAAAAAATCCACTCCTTGCGGAATGGAGATCTGACAGGAGAAGAAAACGGTGTAATGAAAAAAGCGCCCGGAAATCCATTACGGAAATCTTGGCGCTTTTCTTCTATCCCAACAACACATCCGTAACAAGCATCACGCCCGCGGCAAATGACAGAACGATATCCGAAAATTTATGCGATATTTTTTGAAAATAAAACCTATCAGCGCACCGATCACGGTAGCGCCGCCCACACCGAGGGCGGTTAGTAATACAAGCTCCATAATTTACCCTTCCGCAATGTTTGCAAGTTTGCTTTCATCAACAATTTCAATTGTTCCGCGTGACAGCCTGACCGCACCCTCGTTCACGAAATATCTAAGCATCCGTGTTACGA
>JBJEPX010000078.1:0-4457 GCA_051881455.1 Candidatus Fimenecus sp.
GATAATTCTTAGTTATCCTTTATTAACAAGGCAAAATAAGTAAAAGATAAATGTTCTTATATGTTATTTCTCTGTTATATATAGATATATAATTCTTTTGGTAGGTTCACTTTCTATGTTCATAGTGAACCTACCCTATGTTCACCTATAAAGCAAATGATACTGACATGAAGACAGTGCCCCATTTGGTCGGAGGCGCTGTTCTTTCGTTATAAAGCCTGAATCGAGCAAATCATTGATGGCCCTTTTTACCGTACTTATGGACAGACTGCTCCCTTGGGCTATGGTTTTTAATGACGGAAAGCAGTAACCATCTTTGTCTGCATATTCGTTTAATACAAGATAAACGGTTACTGCTCTTGAGGGGAGTTCTGAATTGAAAAGGATGTCTAATCGGCTCATCTAACCACCTCACTTGACATTATTCATTCTTGGCGGTGGTATGTTACTTTTAGTCACTGACTGACCGCCGCCATTTGAATTGCTTTTGTCTGTATCTGTTGCTTTTTCGGTGCTTTTGTTTCTTCGCCGTTCATGAGTTTTCGCCCGATGTTCATTGAGAAACTCTTCTTCCTTTGTTATTTGAGCATAGATTTCATCTTCAGTAGTGTCACTTTGTTTTGACTGACTCGGATATAACTCATCTATTGCATGTTCGAGTTCTTCTTTATTGAAATACTCAACTGTACGGATGGACCTTCCTTCAAGTCCGAATGGTTCTTCAAATTCTATTCCCCATTTAAAGAATAATTTGAGCTTGACCTTCATCGGATTATGTCCTGTTTTCATAACAATAAATTGTCCTTTGGGCATTGACTTTAATTCATCGGGAGTCATCAAAGGTCTTTCTATCATCTGTAATGACTGTGACGGATCATTCTTTCCTCTACTTACGGAACCACTCATAACCGTTCTGCTTCCCATTGCTTTGGATAACACTTCAGCAGATTTTGAGTTCGGAGCAAAGCCACCGAATATAGTGAGCTGTGTATTGTCGGTTATGATTTCTGCGCCCTCTGCTCCGTAGTTTTTGTTGAGCTGGGCAAAGGACTGAATAATCGGCACAATACTCACTTTTCTTGAACGGGATGCACTGAACATCATTTCTGCTGATTCTATCTTTGGTAATGTACCGAATTCATCAAGAAACATCATAACACGGTTATTTAGTTTACCGCCGTTTTCATCTGCTACCGCAAGTATTTCTCTGTATAGCTGTTGGAGGATAAGAGATACCATAAAGTATTTTGAATTATCTTCCTCCGGCATAACTATGAATATGGCGGATTTCTCGTTACAGAATTTCTCTGCATCTATTTCTGTATCAAAGCAAAGGATTTGTTCAAGCTCTGTATCAAGAAAGGTATTGAGTCTTGACATTGCAGTTGACATTACGGAGAGCATTGATTGTTCTCCTGAATTAAGTGCGGAGCCTGCAAACCATCTCGCCTTATGCGCCGGCGGTAGTTTATCAAGTAGCCGTTTGAATTGCGTCTGTCCTTTTATTTTTGATGGAGCAAGTAAATCTTGAATAATCTTGAAAACTGAAACAATGTGTTTTTTCCCTTCGGGTGCAAATTCGGAAACAAGAAGAATTGAAGAGGTGAGCAAGCCTTCGGCAGCATCGTAGAAGAAAGCATTTTGACCGAAGCTTGCACTGTCACCGCCCGAAAGAATAATCGTTTTTGCAATAATCTTTGCATACTTTTCTGCCTTTGCTTTGTAGGAAATGTTTTCTTTCTTCTTCTCCACGCTTTCTTTGTATAAATCCATATACTTGTTTACAAGGTGAAGGAGATTGTTTCCGTGTGACTTTGTGGGGTTACGCAAATCAAGAACTGATATTTTGTACCCATAATACTTTTGAGCAATATCTCCGTAGCTTCGGTAGATATCACCCTTTGTATCGGTAGATATAAAAGACATTCCCGATGCACAGGCATATTCGATATTCGGATAAAGGAAATATGCTGTTTTGCCTACACCTGCTGCACCAATCATCAAGGCATGAACATCCTGATCATCAATAAGTGCGGTTGTATTGTTTTTACCTTTACCTTTGCACCCAACAACTATTCCTTGCGGCAATGGTTTGCCGTCAAAGGTTGTGGGTGTTTCGCCTGACTTTGCCTGTTCTCTCCATTTTTGTGGTTCAAACGGTATGTGCTTGTATGTCTTTTTAATTTCCTCTTTACTCGCAAATCTCGCTGTGCCGTGCTGACCATCACCAACGGTTTTTGCCTTAATGTTATTAAGGTTATAGATATGTGCAAGTAAAGAAATCAAACCGAGCACGCAAAACATCACTGCGGCAACAATTATCAAGCCTGCCGGATTGCCCGTCCACTATCACTTCCTTCCTGTTCGTTTATAAAATTTTCGGATAATCCCATTTCAATATGCAATTGCATTTTCAAGCTGTCACAGGCAAGTTGGTAAAGGCTTTGAACATCCTGTTCAAGTACACTTGCGATTCGAATTTGGTCATTGCCGAACAGTCTTTCAACTGTTTCCATATCGTATTTGATATTTTTCATTTTATTTTCAAAGCAAGTAGCGTCAGTGTGAGGCAAATACTTTTCAAACACACCGTACATTAACTCTTTTTCATTAGCATTAAGCAAAGCCTTTGCCATGCGAATTGAATCTCTTGCAAGGAGATGTGCATTTTTTACTGTCAGTTCATCATTTTGAGCTGCAATAAGCCTTTGATAATCGGCAGACAGAGTTTTAAAAGGAAATAGAAGAGCGTTGGATTTAACAGCTTCGGGTACTGTTTCACGCAGAAGCTCACACATTTTGTTTAGAGTTGGATGCTCAACTGCCGGGAGAGGTACGAGACCGTTTCGTGCTCTTAAAATCTCATTCCAGTCTTTATACTTTGGCCGCAGGAATGATACATCTGTGTATCCGATCTCTTTAAGGCTATTCCGTATTCTGTATTCAGCCTCAATACCTTTAGCGTCATTATCAAGGCAGAGATAAATCTTGCTTATATTTGGATTGTCTTTAAGCATTCGCATTAAAGCACAGTCAGCAACAGAGCAAAGCGAAACATAGGAGTGAGCCTGCCAGTGCTTCTTGTGTAATGTAATAAAAGATAGCATATCTATCGGTGCCTCAAAAACATATATAGTATCACTTGTCCCTGTATAATGGAAACTATACTCCGAATCACAGTCATCTACATTTCCTTTGAAGGATTCACCGAGAGTGTATGTACCACGCTTATGAGCATGGCGAGGTATACCATTTTTGTCTATACCGACAAAAACACAGTTATGATATTCCTCGCTTTCATAGAGCAACTTTTCGTGAGCGAAGTATTCCACTATATCTCTGTCAATAAAGCGAGATTTCAAAAGATAAGCAAACACCTGACGCATATCGTTATTGGCTTTTGGCAATTCAAAATGTTTTTTCGCCTTTTTCTGCTTCTTAAGTTCAACACTCAAGGGTTCTATTTTTTCATCCAAAAGTATTTGTACTGCATCCTGGTAGCTTTTGTTGTAAAACCTTTGAACAAACTGTATTGCATTACCGCCTGTCTGCTCATAATGGCTGTACCATATATTTTCTCTGATTGTAACTCTGCCACCGTTTTCCCAAAGCATTTCCGAACCACATCGTTTCAAACTTTCTCCTTGAGAAATTAAAAAAGCAGCCAGGTCTGTGCTGGCTGCTCTCTGCTTCTGTTCATCCGTGAACACAATATATTCGGTTTGATTTTGTTTTCTGATAATATCACCTTCCTTATTTATGTTCGTTATATCATGATTTTTCATTATTCTTTTGCAAAACTCAAAATATTTCAAAGAAATACATTTATTCTGTTACTTTTTATGTTTTTCGACACTTGTATTATATAAAGAAAAATTCATTTTATTCTTCAGATATTTTGACTCCATTATTTCTCAGGTTTTGCTTGTACTGATGCGAGTATAAATCTGTGTTGTTGCGATTGACCTATGCCCGAAAAATTGCTGAATGTATCTTATATCCACATCTTCATTGCGGGCTCAGTTACAAAAGTATTTCTTCAATGCTGTTAAGAGATAATGTTTTTTGTCGCTTCAAAGTTTTTTATTCAATAGTAATTTTTTTAAACGGGTTGCAAGCAATAATGCCCTCAATTTCAATATACCGATAAAACGCTTTAACGCAAGCAATTTTATATGCATTGAGGGTTAAATCACTTAAACCTTTTAAGGACTCATAAGCAACTAAACATTTGTTTTTTTAGTTAAATTAAACTAAAAAATCGCACTTAAATGATAATTGCATAATGGCGTAGAACAAGCCAAAAGTCAATTTAAAACGACGTATGTTTTGAAAAAAATGTGCAATTTTGCACGAAAAATATGCAATTTTACTCTTTATATAGACACAAATTGCTTTATATGCTATTTAGAAATAGAAAAGTTTTATTATTTAGTAAAGGATAATAATAAGTTATA
>JBJEPX010000079.1:0-4379 GCA_051881455.1 Candidatus Fimenecus sp.
AGGACTGACGGTACAATGGAAGCTAATCCAATGCCGATGGAAAAAATCGGCGTTTGAATACTTACTGAGAGCAACCAGAAAAACGCCAGCATTGGTATAGTTGAAACAGCTATAAAACCAACCTCTTTGAAAACAAATAGCGGGGACAAAATGAAATTGTAATCCTGCGTCCCTGTCACTACGGCGGCACTAATGTAGTACATTCCAACCATCATCAAAATCTGCGATGCAGCTAAAGCAAGCAACACGACAAACTTTGCCAAACAAAGTTTGTCTGTGCTGATAGGCAAAGCAAGCATCTTTAAGATGCCTTTATTTGTTCTTTCGGTTTGACTTAAAAGAACAGTACCCACTACCATACTTGCAGGGAACATAAACCACGCCATTCCCATAAAACCTTGAATGAAAAAATTGTTTTCTGGAGAAATTCCTTCTGCCTGCATATTGAAATTCATATCGGCATTAAGTATTGATGGTATCCATAGAATGACCGTTGCTACAAACAATATAAGAAATATCTTTGAGCGCTTTATTTTCTTAAACTCAACGCCAACGAGAGATAAAAAACTCATTCAAACGACCTCCTAACCTTTATAAATACAAGCTCGGCAATGCCGATAACAACGATTTCAATAATCGCCGCATAAATATAGTGCATTGCCTGTGTCATTTCCGTAGTCACAAAGATTTGGAATGGCGTAGCAAAGGGGAAAAGGGAAAGAACAAAGTTATCTGTCGGCAGCATTGTTGCAGTAAACACGCATACAACACCAATTCCCAAAGATACCCACATATTTTTACAAGCCGATGAAATCAACAAAGATAACAGCACACAAGGTAGCATCAGTAAAAATGAATATCCGAAGTTCTTACCTAATTCCAACCAAAAATCATTTCCAATTTCAAACCAGTGTGATACACAAAACGCAATCGAAGCGGCTTCAATGGCAAGTACAACTACACTCATAATTGAGGTTAAAACAAGCTTATCAAAGAAAATGGTGCTTTCTTTGATAGGAAGTGACTTCATTTTCTGCATTGCATTATCAGCAAACTCTGTATGATACAACAGGCAACTTCCCGCAACAATAAGCAGAATATTAAGCATCGCCATCATTTGCCAATTTGCTCCCATTAGAATTTGCATCGGGGAGTTTTGCTGTCCGAGATACATTTCAGAACGGACTGCCATATTGACAATCGGAACAGCCGCCGCCAAAATGCCGCCGCATAAAAATGCGGGGATAAATCCTGTTCGTTTTGCTTTTTTACATTCCAGAGATAGGCTCATTTTGCTGCTCCTCTCTGGCGGTTGTCTGCGTCAATCAAAGCAAGGAATGTATCTTCCAAGTTATCGGTAGGATACCCTTGTGCGGCGGCACCGCTTCTGAGCTGTTCAAGCGTTCCCTCAAACAGCAAACGCCCGTGATTTAAGATGCCGACTGTATCCGCCATCAGTTCAACTTCCGACAGCAAATGTGATGATACAAACACCGTACAGTTAAATTTTTCAGGCAGAGAACGGATAAGCGTTCTTATCTCGTGAATGCCCACAGGGTCAAGTCCATTGGTCGGCTCGTCCAAAATCAAAATCGGCGGTTGACCGATTAAAGCGCTTGCAAGCCCTAACCTCTGCTTCATTCCGAGGGAATATTTCTTTGCAAGACGCTTCCTGAATTGTGTAAGCCCTACGATTTCCAGTGCTTCAGACACAGAGGACTTCGGCAGTCCTAATATCTTGCGGATAATTTCCAAATTTTCTTCACCGCTTAAATTCCCGTAAAAAGCAGGGGCTTCAATGAATGAGCCAACTTCCTTCAGAATTTCTACTCTTGCTTCAGGGTACTTTTTCCCATCAATGGTAAACGAGCCGCTTGTAGGTTTTGTAAGCCCCAAAAACATCTTCATTGTTGTAGATTTTCCTGCACCGTTCGGGCCGAGAAAGCCATATACAGCTCCTTTGGGAATATGCAGATTGACATTCGATACGGCTGTAAAGTCAGCGTATGATTTTGTCAAATTTTGAGTTTCAATGATATTCATAGTGTTTTGCTCCTTTCTCATCATTGCAAGCTCATTCTAACTTGCCAACCTTGTGATAACCTTCTCCCTACCTTACATTTACCTTACTTTTTAATTGCACACTAAAAAGAAGCGCATATTTGTGTTATAATGAGATACACAAAGGGGGCGTTAAAATGGATTTTGGCTACTTAAAGCAAAAACGCATCTTGCTTGTTGACGATGAGCAGGAGCTTTTAGATATGGTTTCTTCCATCTTTACAAACGAGGGCTTTTGCAATGTAAAAACTGCAAAAACGGTTAAAGAAGCACTTTGTATAGCTGAGACATTTCAGCCAGAGCTTGCAATTCTTGATGTAATGCTGCCTGATGGCAATGGCTTTGACCTTATGAAGCAATTAAAAAACAAGTCTGATTATCCTGTACTGTTTTTAACTGCTCGTGGAGAAGATGAAGATAAATTCCGTGGATTTGGGCTCGGTGCTGATGACTATATTGTTAAGCCGTTCTTGCCCAAAGAGCTTATCTATCGAGTAAACGCCATTCTCCGCAGAAGTTATAAAGGCGAAAATCCGATTGTCAAGTTGTCGGGCAGCGAGATAGATTTTGACCGTGCCGAAGTCATAAAAAATGGAGAACATATTGCGCTCACGGCAAAAGAGCACGATATACTTGCGGCATTATACCGAAACGCAGGGCGCATTGTTACACTCGATGCCTTATGCGAAGCGGCTTGGGGCGACAATCCATATGGGTATGAAAATTCTCTAATGGCGCATATTCGCCGCATTCGTGAAAAAATTGAAATCAACCCTTCGCAGCCTGTTTCTCTGATAACGATTAAGGGATTGGGATATAAGCTCATCGTGGGAGATAAATAATATGAAAAGCGTACCAAAGTTAATTAAACGCTTTGTTGGCATTTTGATGTTAAGCTCTCTTGTTATTCTTTTTATGAATTTTATTATTTTAGCCATCATAGCTGCCACACAAGCGCCGAACGGCTCTCCGTGGAAAACGGCGGAGCAAGCCGCAGAAAGTATAAAAAAAACAGAACAAGGCTATGTGATGCCCGATACAATGATTGAGGAACTAAACGCTCAAAATGTATGGGCTGTTTATATTGATAACGCAACGGGAGAATGCGTCTGGCATTCGGACAATCTTCCCGATACCGTTCCTTTGGAATATACAGTTTCCGATATAGCTAATCTTACCCGTGGATATATTGACGGATACCCGACTTTTACGGGAGAAGGCGAAAACGGGCTGATGGTTCTTGGCTATCCCAAAGATAGCTACTGGAAGCATATGTGGCCGAGTTGGGATTATCAATTTATTGCCAACTTGCCCAAAACCGTCCTTATCGTTTTAGCTATAAATATTTTTATTGTTTTTCTCATTTATATGGCAGCAAACACCAAACTACTGAAATCTATTAAGCCAATTACGGACGGTATTCAAGCATTGCACACAGGGCAACCCGTTGTACTTAAAGAAAAAGGTGTACTTTCAGAAATATCAGCGAACATCAATCGAACTTCCGAAGTATTGCAAAGTCAAAATTATCAGCTCAAGAAAAAAGAAACAGCAAGAGCAAATTGGATTGCAGGAGTATCGCACGACATACGCACACCTCTTTCAATGGTTATGGGTTATGCAAGCCAGTTGGAAAGCAACAAACAGTTGCCAGAAGATGAACGAAAAAAAGCAGCGGTTATCGTTAAGCAGAGTCAGCGAATGAAAAACCTCATAAACGACCTGAACCTTGCTTCAAAGTTGGAATATAATATGCAGCCCACACATATTGAACAGGTGAATGTTATTTCTGCCGTTCGGCAAGTGGTTGTAGATTTCATCAATTTGGATATTGGCGGTAAATATCCCGTTGAATGGCTAACCGACAGCAGCTTAAATACTCTTATCATAAATGCAGATAAAGATTTGATAAAAAGAGCTGTCAGCAATTTGATACAAAACAGCATAAACCATAATGAAAACGGTTGTACGATTTATGTTGCTGTCGAGAAAGAACACAGCAAAATCTGTAAAATAGGTGTTTCAGATAATGGCGTTGGAGCTACGGACGAACAAATCGACAAACTAAACAATTCGCCTCACTATATGGTCTGTGATGAAAACACATCAGAACAACGCCACGGTTTAGGATTGCTAATTGTTAAACAAATCGCTGCTGCCCACAAAGGAACAGTAGAAATAGGACATAGTGAATATGGTGGGCTTGAAGTCAAAATATGCTTGCCACTCTGAATTTACAAAGAAAACAGGTGAAAGGGTTTTTAGAGACCGTTTCAAAATTTGTGTAAACCTTCAAAGTGGTGTAAAATAGAGACATC